>NZ_BLVP01000001.1 GCF_013340305.1 Desulfovibrio psychrotolerans | reverse complement strand
GCGGCGATGGCGGGAATGGCTCTGTTATTCAACACACCATATTGTAGGAGCAACCATGCAATATAAATACAAAGACGGCTCCATAGCTGCTGCGCGAGATGTGGTCCACGGCGGGCATGTGTATCCCCGATCCAGTCTGGCCCGGTGCACTGGCGAGGTGGAGCAGGCATGGGCAGACCGGCTCGCGGCCATAGGCGTGGTGCCGGTGCGGGTGAGCCCGCCCGACGTGGACATTAATCGGTACGATTTCGGCGACCCGCTGGAAACGAACGAGGATGGCGTGCTGGTGATCAGCTACCCCAACCCGGTGGCCAAGACGCCCGTGTGGTCCACGTCCACGCGGGAACGGATGTACGTTTCCGCAGGCGCGGACGTACCGCCTAGCTATACACCGCAGGAGCCGCCGGATAGCCCGTATGCAGTCTGGGGCGGCGATGCGTGGCTGGTTGATGTGGATGCCGCCCGCTCCGCAAAACGGCGGGAGATAGTTGCTCGCGCTGATGCGTTCATGGCAACGCTGACCGCAAACTATTCCGAACATGAGAAACTGTCGTGGAGCAAACAGGAGGCGGAGGCCCGCGCGCTGTCAGCAGACCCGGACGCTGCCGCACCGCTGCTCACCGGCATTGCCGCAACGCGCGGTATTCCGCTGGCCGATCTGGTAACCCGCGTACTGGCCAACGTGGCCACGTATGAGGCCGTATCCGCCGCAGTGCTGGGCCAGCAACAGCGATACGAGGACCAGCTGGCCGCCGCCGGTGATGATGCCGGGGCTATTGCAGCCATTGACCCTGTGTACGTGCTGCCGGGATAGCGACAGCAGACAAAGCCCCCTAAACCAAACTACAAGCGCCCGGCTGACAACCGGGCGCTTGAATTTTGTTCCGCATTATGGAACCAAATGGACTACATCGTTATATCGCACCGAGCGGCCGCGTTTTCGCGCCGCGCATCACAAGTGCTTTTGTTTTATGCTCAGGTCTCCTCTTCCTTCATTCGTCCCTTCCCACCCCTTGACACCCCCCACCCCTCTCTGTAATCCTGATCTCCTCAAATCTACAGGGCTCCCCCGAGTCCTACGCCTTCGTGCGTCCAGTCGGGGATTTTTTATGCGCTTTTCCCAGTGAACAGACGGGAGGGGTGCATCCCCAGTTTGTCTGCTTTTGCCGCATAGCCGTCACTATGTGGTATAACGAGCGGCCAAGTGTCCGGATCGCCGTGAGGTCCCGGGGGTTCCTGTAGAACCTGAGAGCACTTGGTCGCTCTTTTATTGGTTTTCTCTCAAACTCAAATCTACAGGAGGCCCGGAATGACCCACAATGCCAACACCACCCTGAACGTGGAAAGCCCCCTAGCCCCCAACCCGGTAAACAGAATGTACGGCGTGGCCCGCGCCATGAACCGCATGGCCGAGATGATGGACGCAGCAGAAGACCCTTTGGCTGAAATGATGCGTTTGCTATCGGAAGATATGGAGCGCTGCGCCGCCTGGGTTGATGACCATGCCGCCAGCATGCAGCCCCATGCAGACAGCGGTGAGCGTGATCGGCCAGCAGAGCATTGATGCCTGTGGCTGTTGCTGGATGAAACAGGAAATGAAGAAGCCCCGCCGGATGGTGGGGCTTCTCTTATGCAGGGCGCTTTACGCAAAAAAAACGCCGCAGGCGGGAAAAATCGAACTCTGCAGCCCCCCGCCTTCGCGGTTTATGGGGCGTTTTTGTGCAATACGAATAGGGGCGCAATGGGGGAAGCAGAGCGCGCGGCGTATGGCTATTTACCACGATGCCTCAATTGCACGATGTGCAGGACTGTGCAAAAAATTGCAAACCGTGAACAGGGGCGGAGAGGGGGCGGGATTCTGTATAGCGACAGAGAATGCGGTCTGCAGGCTTTTTTTCAAAATGCGAGCGCACCGTGCTGCATGTAATTTCTTCTGCGCGATTGTTGGGTATAAAAAACGAGAGTGGCTATGGTTGGCGCGGGTTGAAAGGATCATGCAAGGATGAACTTGGAATTGCACAATCAGATTGTAGAGGCTTGGGGTGATGGTGAGGCTTTTGCGTAAAAAAGTCTTTACGCAAACTTTACGCATTGGTGCGTAAAAAACTGACCAGTATTGACCATTTTTGACCAGTACAAGAAAAGGCCTGATGCGGTTAAACCCCGCGTCAGGCCTTACTTTTCCTGGAGCCAGTAGTCAGAATTGAACTGACGACCTACTGATTACGAATCAGTTGCTCTACCGACTGAGCTATACTGGCAGGATCTGGCGAAATGAGAAGGGCCTTATAGCTTTAAGGGCGGGAGGCGTCAAGCGTTTCGTGCGGTCTGGTTTGGCGGGGCCGGATATGTTTGTAGTGGTGGCGGGTGGGATGCTTTTTCCTTGCCGGTTCAAACGGAGAGCGGGGCAGTGAATTGCTGCCGGTAGGGTGGCGGGAGGGTGTCGTGTGGGTTTTTAGTTGGTTAATCATTGGTTATTTGTTGTTTTATTAGGCAGGCGATGAGGGCTTAACTTTTTGAAATAGATGTTGACAATACTTATTGATCAAGTATGGTGTTCAAAATCCAACAGTAGGACAACTATTCGGCAGCCATGAGAGAATCGTACAGCCTGAGAGAGATTGGGCGGCAGCTTGATATTCCGCCCTCCACCATCTCGTACTACAAGGACAGGTTTGTCCGGTTTATCCCCGTTGCGGGCGGTAGGGGGCGGCGCGTGCGGTATACTGCCGAGGCAGTGGTTCTATTCAGGGAGATACGGGAAATGTTCACCAGAAACTGGTCGGCTGAAGAGGTCGAGGAACGGCTTTTTGCCATGTGTCAGGGCGTTTCCGGGGATGTGGAGGCTGCTGCGGGTGATCCTGCCAGCTCTGCAAGTTCTGCCAACTCTGTCGGTTCGCACGGCTTGATAGGTTCGCATGGTTTGATCGGTCCGCATGGTCAAGCCGGGCAGGCCGGGTCCGTCTTTCAGGCTGACCGCTCTGCGGGGCAGCGGGGTTCCGGCGGGGTTTCTTCTCCTTCCGGCACGGCGGCGTTCGGTTCCTCTTCCGCCGCAGGCGCAGCAGCGGACAGGCAGGGCTTTCACAGCAGCGTGCGCCCCGGTCAGCATACGCTTGTGCAGGAGCTTTCCGGCATACTGGACACCATGTCTTCCGTTCTTGAGGTGCAATCGCACCTGCGGGCAGAGGTGGCGGCATTGCGCGGCGAGGTGGCGCATCTGCGTCAGGAGCGGGCGGACCTAGTGCGCGGTTATGAAGAACGGCTTGCGGAACTGGATGCGGAGCTTGAGCGGTTCCGGCGCGAGCGCGCGGATATGGTGGGCCAGTTTCTGGACGATTACTATGCGGCGACGGGAAGCGGACGTGCTGCTTCCTCTGTGTCTGGCGGGCATGGAGGCGCTACGGTCATGCCTGAGCGCGCGCTTATGGAGCAGCCGCTGGTGGTCCGCTCCGGAGGGGAGTATCTTGGTGTGGCGGGCAAGGGCAAGCCGTTTTCGCTGCATGAGCTTATAGGTCTTATCCGCCGCAACGCGGGCACCCAGAAGGTGCAGGGAATGGACTGGCAGCATGCCGAAGGCGTGTGGCAGCTGCGCATTCTTTCGCAGGACGATGCAGGCAAGGGCCACGAGTACCGGCTGGAGGTGGTGCACACGATAACCCCCAGCAAAAACGCGGTGACGGAACTGCGCAGCATGCACGTGGACGGCGAGCAGGTGCCTGATAAATTTGTTCTTATGCTCTTCAAGAATGTGAAGGAAGGGCTGGAGCGGTAGCGTAAGACCGCGAAGGCGCAGGGCTAGCAGGTTTGCAGGTTAGCAGTTCACCGGCGTAAGTGTGGGCTGCCGGGCTTGCTGAGTTTGTTCCGACACACGGCAGAGCTTATGCGGAACTGGCGGGCGGGGAGGTCTACACCACCGCCAGTTCCATCTTCCCCCAAATGGCGACACGCCCGCCGCATTGTGCGAACACGCCCTCGATGCCCTGTGCTTCGAGGGCGGCGGCGCGTTCTGTGACCAGCGTTATGGCATCCGGCGCGGTGAGCAGGTTGCACAGGGCGGTGGCACAGGCGTCCGCAAGGCTGCCGCAGCGGGAACGCACGGCCACAAGGTCGCCTTTGCCCAGACTCAGCGAGTGGCCGATGGTGGCCGAAGAGGCGCATATGCTCACGGGAAATTCGTGCGCGTGTACGACAATGCCGATGGTGGCATCGCTGTGCGGGTCGGGCAGCAGACCCGCAACGCGGTCGCGGGTGGAGAGCATGTACACATCGCCGCCGTTTTCCACGATGAGTTCCGGGCTTTGTGCGGCAAACTCTTCGCATACCATCTGGGAAATGGTTCCTGCCACAGCGGCCATGGGGCCGACTCCGGCGATGGCGGCGGCATGGGCCATGCGGCGGATTATGGGGGCCGCAGAGGCGGGAACCTCTACGGGCACACGGCTTGTGAGGAATTCCGGATGCAGCAGCATGTATGCCTTGAGCTGCCCGCGTAAGGCGGAGACGTAGCGGCCCATGTCTGCGGCAAGGTCTGCGCTTGCGGTTACGTGCAGGTCCGTTTCTTCCACGACCACCTGAAACGCGTGCTCGCCTGCGTGCCGGGTGTATTGCTGCCTGTAGTGCCGCAAGGGGCTGAGGAATACGTTGTTGTTCATGCGGGGGCTATACTGCTGCGTGCTCCGGTTGACAACCCTAGCGGGCAGGATGTTCCTGCGCGCGGTTGTGGAGCAGGGCAAGGTAGAGCGCCCGAGTGCGTTCCGCCATGGCCTCTATGCTGAAGCGGTCGCGGAAGGCCAGCTGGTCTGCGGCGGGCAGGCGCAGGGCGGCTTCCAGGGCGGCAGGCGGGGCCGTATTGTCATCCATGAACAGGATGCGGGGATAGTAGGCGGATATCTCGCGCACGGGGGCGGTCTCGCGCGCCAGCACCGGCAGACCGAAGGAGCATGCTTCCAGCACGACGCCGGGCATGCCTTCCCATTCCGCATCGGACGGGAAGAAATAGAGGTCGAACAGGTTGTAGAAGTTGGCCACGTCTTTGCGCTCACCCGTGAAGACCACGCTTGCCCCGTCGCCCCAGCCTGAGGCGGCCTTGCGCAGTGAGCGGAGCTTTTCTTCCGGTGCTCCGCCCACGATAACAAAGGCGTAGCGGTCTGAAGCGGCAAGGCACTGTTTTGCGAATTCCATGCAGAACTCCACGCCCTTGCCTTCTACCAGCCTGCCCACGAAGCCTATGATGGTTTTGTGGCGGGCAATGCTCAGCGAGGCGCGCAGGGCGGCCGGGTCTGTGTCGGGCAGCATGGCATTGAAGTCCACACCGTTGTGCAGCACGGCGAGCTTGCCGGAGGGCAGCCCGGTCTGCTGTGCGAAATAGTCCAGCGATTCCTGCGAAACGTGCAGTACCTTGTCCGTGAACAGGCGGTGGATAAGGGTTTCTTCTGCCTTCTGCTTCCAGCGGTGCAGGGGGCTGCGGGCGTACCAGTGCACGCCGCGGTGGTGCACCTGCCCGATGCGGACGGGCACTTTTGCCAGTGCGGCGGCCAGAATGCCTGAAATGTTGCCGCCCAGAGAGTGGGTGTGCACGATATCGGTCCCGCACTGGCGGAAGAGTGCTGCCATGCGCCGGATGCCGCCCATGTCCCACTTGCCGTTCAGGGGGACAAAATGC
Organism: Desulfovibrio psychrotolerans; assembly: GCF_013340305.1. NCBI lineage: Bacteria > Pseudomonadati > Thermodesulfobacteriota > Desulfovibrionia > Desulfovibrionales > Desulfovibrionaceae > Desulfovibrio > Desulfovibrio psychrotolerans. Next base: position 654,248 of record NZ_BLVP01000001.1, on the reverse strand, counting down.
GTCTGCACGCCGTGGTGGGGGAGTTCTTCCCAGAAGATTCCCTTGTCTTTGTAGGTGACCACGTGCACGTCAAACGTATCGGTCAGCAGGGGCAGCACGGAGCGGATGCGCCGCTGCACACCGCCGATATTGAGATTGTTTGTAACCCGGAAGAGAACTGGTTTGCGCATTCCGTATCCTGTGAATGATGTGACGGGCCTGTTTGCGGTTTGGCTGACGGCAGGGCATGTGGCTGCGGTATGCCGCTGCCGGCGGGGGCCGTCACTGGTATGGTAAAAGGCTTTTGCCGTATTTGACAAGCAGGCGGGGCGACAGCGCACAGCGCACGGCAAGCAGCCCGAAGCGGGCGTACAGGTGCCGGAGAAACGTGCGCAACCCCTGCCTGTCTTTGTGTTTGATGAATTTGCTTATGGCACCGCGCGCGTACTTGCGCACCATGGTCGACCGCCAGCGGCGCAGGGCGGCGGGCGGGGCCAGTTGCGCCTTCAGGGCATGGTCATGCGGGTTTGTCACGAAGGCGAGGTCGTCCATGAGCACCTGCGGTTCCCTGTTGCGCGAATAGCCGCCGGAAAAATCTCTGTGGTCGCATATGATGGCGGGTTCCCATGCCACGTCACCCGCCAGAGCGGCACGCAGCCCCATCAGTTCGTCAAGGCTGATCATCCGGGGCGGGATGTCTTCCGCGAGCAGGGCCTTTGCCACATCGGCTCGGATGAGCATGCGCGAGAACAGCGTGAGCGGCACCTTGGCATAGGTTCGCAGAAAATAGTCCATGCCCTGCGTGCGCGGGGGCAGCGGCTCCCGTTTTTCCATGACCGCGCCGTTTTCCTTGAGCATACGGCAGCCGCCGAGCACGAGGCTGACACTGGCATCGGTGCGGCGCATGAGCCGCTCCAGCCCTTCAGGGTGCAGGATGTCGTCATCATCAAAAAATTTCAGCCAGCGGCAGGAGGCGAGGCGGGCAAGCTGCAGGTAGTTGGCCGCCAGTCCCAGCGACGGCGTGTTGCGCACGTAACGCAGGCGCGGGTCTGCAAGGTGCGGCTCCACAATGCGCCGGATGTCGTCTGTGGGACAGTCGTCCGAAATGATGATCTCCCGTGCGGGCAGGGTCTGGGCAAGGCAACTGCGCAGGCACTGTTCAAACCATTCCGGCTTGTAGGCGGGGATGAGGAGCGAGACGTCTGTGTCCGTATTCTGCATGGGCGGGTGGTGCTACAGGGGTTTGGGTGGTCAGCGCACGCGCGCCACGCGCTCTATGAGTTCCACGTAACGCGAAAATACTTCGGTATCGTCCTGAACGCTGCCGAAATTCTGTCCGGCGGTGATTCCTTGCAGGTCCAGAATGGCGTTTGCAAGCGCCTCCGGTTCCGGAACCGGCACTACAACGCCGTTTACGCCGTTGGTGATGAGGTCGCAGGCACCCACATCGCGCGTGGTGACGGCGGGCACGCCCATGGCAAGCGCCTCTGCCACCACGCTGCCAAAGGTGTCGTAGAACGAGGGGTGGCAGAACACGTCCAGCGCGGCGTAGAATTTGGGCATATCTTCTACCTTGCCCGGGAAAAAGATGCGCTCATGCACCTTCAGCTTTCTGGCGTATTCGATGTATTTGGCGTGGTTTCGTCCGCCTGCGGCAATGACGACGTATTCCTGCGGCAGCAGGGGGAGCGCCTTGATGAGCCTGTCCAGTCCCTTGAGTTCGAAATTTGTGGAACAGAACCCCACGGCTTTTTGCCCCTCGCGCAGCGAATACCATATGCGTGCCTGTTCCCGCAGTTCTTCCAGACGGGCGGGATTGAAGCGCGATGTGTCCACGCCGTTGGGGATGACGACCACCTTGCCCCGCGTGCCGGGAAAGGCTGTTTCCGCCGCCTCGCGCACTTTTTCGGAAATAGCGAGGATGCAGCGGGTGCGCGGGTGGGAGTATATGGAAACATCCAGCATGGGCAGAAGCCAGTTAACCGGTGAAAACGCTCGGCTGAGAGCCTTGCCCAGTCTGCGCAGGGGAGACCGCTGTGCCCGCAGGCTGCGCCGCATGAAGTCTACATGGGGGCCGCCGGAGCGGTAGATGCTGCACCCGGCAAAGTTGCCGAAGCAGAAGGATACCGTTTCCGGGGGCAGGTGGGCGAGGCGTCGTCCCATCTTTTGATATAGGCTGAAATGCTTGAGAAAGCGACCGGGGCGCCACATGCCCACGGTGGTTACTTCCGGGCGCGGATGGCCTGCCTGTGCCTCGTCGGACATATCTTCGCCGCAGAACACGGTTACGGGATACCCCCGCTGCTTGAGGTATTCCGTGAACCTGTAGCAAAACTGCTCCACCCCGCCGTAGCGGGAGAAGGTTTTTACGAACAGGGCAACCGGAGGGCGTGGAGATTCCTGCATGGGCATACCGGGTGAAAGGGTGTGTGCCGCCTGCCGGGCGCGTGGGTCTGTCGCGGGCCGGACGGCGGTTTGAGAACAAGTTCGCTGGCCTGTCGCGTTGCGGGGCTGCCCGGTGCATATCCCGGTAATTACAGCGATGCGTGCGTGCTCCGGGCTGAATGCCCGTTGCGGCGCAGCTGGTTGGCAATGTGCAACAGCCTATGCAGGCGTGTGTAGCAGATGAGGCGGGCAGGATGCAAACATTCCCGGGGCAGGCAAAAAATCTGCGGCGCATGCGCCTAACTGCGGGTTTACAAATATGGACTTTTGGGCCTAAAAACACTCTTTTCGCAACGAGTGCGGAATGAACGACATACTGAGAGGTTTTCCCGAATGACCAGACACTTCACGAAAATACGGGACTTGGGCTGTGAGAGCGCGCATCGGCTTTTGGTCCGCGCCAAGGAAATGAAGGACACGGATTTCCGCAGCGATCTTATGCAGGGCAAAACCGCCATTCTGCTGTTCGAGAAAGCCTCTACCCGGACCCGCGTGTCCTTTGAGACCGCTCTGTTCCATCTGGGAGCCAAGACAATTTTCATGACGCCCGCCGAAAGCCAGCTCGGCCGCAGCGAACCGCTGAAGGATACCGCGCGGGTTCTTTCCCGCTATAATGACTGCATGATCGTGCGGACCTTCGGGCAGGAAAAGATTGACGAGCTGGTGCGTTATGGCACCATTCCTGTGGTGAACGCGCTGACCGATCAGGGGCATCCCTGCCAGGTGATGAGCGACCTGCTCACCATATATGAGCGCACACCGGACCTCAGCAAGGTGCGCGTGGCATGGATTGGCGACGGCAACAACATGGCCAATTCGTGGATTGAAGCCGCCATCTATTTCCGGTTTGAACTGTTCATGGCCTTCCCGCAGGGATACGAGCCGGACAAGAGCCTGCTCACACTGGCGTTGCAGGCCGGGGCCAAGATATTCTGCACCAATGATCCGCAGATGGCCATTGACGGTGCACACTACGTGAATACGGACGTGTGGGCCTCTATGGGGCAGGAAGCGGAGCAGAAACGCCGCGAAAAGGCCTTTGCGGGCTTTATGGTGGATGAGCAGCTGATGAAGTATGCGGCGGCCGATGCCAAGTTCATGCATTGCCTGCCCGCGCACCGGGGCGAAGAGGTGAGCGAGGGCGTGTTTGAAAGCCCTGCTTCCATTGTTTTTGATCAGGCGGAGAACCGCCTGCATATGCAAAAGGCCATTCTGGAGTGGATTTTCTCCTGATTGCCTGAAAAATAACTTTGCAGTCCGGGCCGGAACGCGCGGCAGACTGCAGAACGCGCTTCATTGTATGCGAGACGATAAGGAAAGAGAATGAGCAAGGATATAAAGAAGGTTGTGCTCGCCTATTCCGGCGGGCTTGATACGTCTGTGATCCTCAAGTGGATCGCCCTTACCTACAACTGCGAGGTGGTAACCCTTACCGCCGATCTGGGACAGGAAGAAGACCTTGACGGCGTGGATGCCAAGGCTTTGGCCACCGGTGCTTCCCGTGCGTATGTGGAAGACCTGCGCGAGGAGTTTGCCCGCGACTTCATCTATCCGATGATGCGCGCCAACGCCGTGTACGAAGGGCGCTATCTGCTGGGTACCTCCATTGCACGACCGCTTATTGCCAAGCGTCTGGTGGAAATAGCGCATCAGGAAGGCGCACAGGCCGTGGCGCACGGCGCCACGGGCAAGGGGAACGATCAGGTTCGCTTTGAACTTGCGGCCATGGCGCTGGACCCCAGACTGAAGGTTATTGCCCCGTGGCGCGAGTGGAACTTCCGTTCCCGCACCGACCTTACCAATTTTGCTCAGGAGCACGGCATTCCGCTGCCGGTGGCCGCATCGCGCAAGCAGTACAGCATGGACCGCAACATGCTCCACTGCTCCTTTGAGGGCGGCGAACTGGAAGACCCGTGGAGCGAACCGCTGGAAGGCTCGTACCTTATGGCTGTTCCCATGGAAAAGGCCCCGGACACTCCGGAATACATCGAACTGGAGTATCTGAACGGCGATGCAGTGGCCCTGAACGGCGAACAGCTTTCTCCCGCTGCCATGATAAAGGCGCTGAACACGCTGGGCGGCAAGCACGGCATTGGCCGTCTGGACATGGTGGAGAACCGCTTTGTGGGCATTAAGTCGCGCGGGGTGTACGAAACGCCCGGCGGCACTATTCTGTACAACGCCCACCGTGATCTGGAAGGCATCTGCCTTGACCGTGAATCCATGCACCTGCGCGACTCGCTCATCACCCGGTATTCCGAATGCGTGTACAACGGGTTCTGGTTCGCGCCGGAGCGCGAGGCGTTGCAGAAGCTCATAGACGAAACGCAGCGTAACGTTACCGGCACCGTGCGTATGAAGCTCTACAAGGGGCATGCCGTTCCGGTGGGGCGCAAGTCTCCCTATTCCCTCTACCGCATGGACCTTGCCACCTTTGAGGAGGACGAGGTGTACAATCAGGCGGACGCGGCGGGTTTCATCCGCCTGCAGGGGCTGCGGCTGCTCGGCTACAAGAAGTAGCGACAATCCTCTTTGCACGGAAACATCATGGCAGAAAAGAAGATGTGGGGCGGGCGGTTCCGCCAGAAGACCGCCGCAAGGGTGGAGGAATACACCCAGTCCGTTTCATACGACAGGCTTATGTATCGGCAGGATATTGCCGGGTCCATGGCGCATGCCCGCATGCTGGCGCGGCAGGGCGTTATCTCCGCGCAGGACGCGGAACAGATTGTGGACGGGCTTGAGCGCATCCGGCAGGAGATTGAATCCGGCCAGTTTGTGTGGCGTGCGGAACTGGAAGACGTGCACATGAATATTGAGAGCCGCCTTTCCGAACTGGTGGGCGATGCGGGCAAGCGCCTGCATACCGGCCGATCGCGCAACGATCAGGTGGCGCTGGATTTCCGGCTCTACGTTTCAGACGCCGTGCGAGAATGGCAGGAACTGGTGCGCGGGGTGATTGCGGAACTGGTGAAGCAGGCGGAACAGCACGTGGATACGCTGCTGCCCGGCTGCACCCATATGCAACCCGCACAGCCTGTGAGCCTGGGGCATCATCTGCTTGCCTATGCATGGATGTTGCGCCGCGACTATGACCGTCTTGCGGATTGCGACAGGCGCACGCGCGTGTGCCCCCTTGGTGCAGCCGCCCTTGCGGGCACCACGTATCCGCTGGACCCTGCGTCCGTGGCGGAGGAACTGGGCATGCACGGCACTTTCCGCAATTCCATGGATGCCGTATCGGACAGGGATTTCGCCTTGGAAGCCCTGTTCTGTGCCTCGCTGATCATGGCACATCTTTCCCGCTTCTGTGAGGAGATGATCATTTGGGCGAACCCGAACTTCGGCTATATTTACCTGCCGGATGCCTATGCCACCGGTTCCAGCATAATGCCGCAGAAGAAGAATCCGGACGTGGCGGAGATTATGCGCGGCAAGGTGGGGCGTGTTTACGGTGCGCTCATGACCCTGCTGACCACGGTCAAAGGGCTGCCCATGACCTACAACCGCGACCTTCAGGAAGACAAGGAACCGTTCATGGATACGGACAGAACCGTATCCGCATCCCTGTCGCTCATGGCGGGTATGCTCTCGGAACTGCGGTTCAACACGGGGCGTATGGCGAGCGTTCTGCGTTCCGGTTTTCTGAATGCCACGGAGCTTGCGGACTATCTTGTGGGCAAGGGCATTCCCTTCCGCGAGGCGCACCATCTTACCGGTGCGGCGGTTGCGCTGGCAGAAGACCGGGGCAAACCGCTGGAAGACCTTACCATGGATGAATTCCGCACCATCTCCGAGTGTATTGATGACGATGTGTACGCGGTTCTGGCATATGATGCGGCTGTTGCCCGTCGCAGAACGCAGGGCGGCACCGGGCCGGATTCTGTCCGGGCGCAGATTGCTGAGCTTGCGGACTGGCTGGAGTAGGCCGGGTTGCAGTCGCTCTTGTTGTGAGAGAGATCGCTTCTATATTGAATGGTTACGATTGCCCCGCTCCGGCGGGGCAATCGTTGTTTGCAGGGGCTGCAATTATGCGCGCGGAATGACTGAATGGAAGCGTACGCATCAAGCTATAAACGTGTTGACATGATTTGTATGATTCAGCTACTCGGGGTTTACGTGGAAGAGCGGATTGGCCCTCTCCCGCTGTGTGGAGCGGGGCTGTTGCCGGTCGTGCTGGTGCATCCTGTATGATTTCCCGCAGGGGTAGGTGTGTTTTTAAGGCCATGAGCAGGATGCGGCACTTTTTGAATCTTTTTTATCGGAGTTGTTGGTCATGTCGAAGAACATTTATGTTGGAAATCTGGCCTGGTCCGCGAAGGATGAAGATTTGCGTACCCTTTTTTCTTCCTATGGTACCGTGCTTTCCGCCAAGGTGGTAGAAGACCGCGAGACCGGGCGTTCGCGCGGTTTCGGGTTTGTGGAGATGGAAGCCGCCGATGCTTTGCAGGCGATTGAAGCCCTGAACGGGCAGAACTTTCAGGGACGCGATCTGCGCGTGAACGAGGCACAGCCCCGCGAACGCCGTCCCCGCTACTAGAGACGTCTACCCGCGCGCACAGATATCCCGCCTTTCGGCGGGATTTTTTTGGAAGCGGTCGGGCATTATAAAACGCCCCGCCATGGGAGGCGGGGCGATGTGCGTTCTGCAGAGCGGCAGAGGGCGTGGGTTAGAAGTGAGGCACCTTGGCCAGCCAGCCCTTGGTGTCCGGGATGATTCCCTTCTGGATGCCGGTATAGGTATCATACAGCTCCTGGGTGATGGGACCGATGGAGCCGTTGCCCACGGCGAAGGAATCACCGGCATCGGTGATATATTTGCCAACGGGGGTAATGACAGCCGCCGTGCCGAAGCCGCCGGCCTCCACGATATCGCCGGATTTAACCATGGAAACGAAATCGGAAAGCTTCACCTTCTCCTGCCGTGCGTTGGGCAGCAGCTCCAGAACGGATTCGGAGGTTATGGAGCGCAGGATGGTGTCTGTGAATTCCGGAATGATCAGCGAGCCGTCTTTCAGCACATGGAAGTGGTTCATGGCACCCACTTCTTCCAGATAGGTGTTGCTGGCATCCAGATACAGCACCTGTGCGGCTCCCTTGGACTGAGCGAAAAGCTGTGCCCGCAACGAGGCGGCGTAGTTGCCTGCTGCCTTAGCCGCGCCGGTGCCGCCGGGGGTTGCGCGGTGGAACTGTTCCGTGATCAGCAGGGTGACGGTCTTGTTGAAGCCACCGGCATAGTAGGGGCCGCTGGGGGAAAGCATGATACAGAATGTGTACTTCTCACTGGGCTTTACGCCCAGAGCGTCTTCCGTTGCGAACAGGAAGGGGCGGATGTACAGCGATGATTCCGGTATGGTGGGGCACCATTCCCGCTCTATGTCCAGCAGACGCATGAGACCGGCAATCTGCATTTCCTCCGGAACGGAGGGCATGCACATAATGGCTGCGGAGCGGTTGAGACGCTCGGCGTTTTTTTCGAAACGGAAGGTGTAAATCTCTCCGTCTTCGTGGCGGAAGGCCTTGGCTCCTTCGAAAATGGCCTGCCCGTAATGCAGCGCGATGGCGCCGGGGGGAATGCTGAAGTTGCCGTAGGGCACTATGCGCGGGTTGGACCATGTCTTGTCGGCGTAGTCCATCAGGAACATGTGGTCGCAGCGCAGCTTGCCAAAGGGCAGGCTGTCCATGCCTTTAAGAACGGAGTGCCGCCTTTCCGATTCGGGCAGCAGGTTAAGCGAAATTTCCATTGTCCTTCCCTTCGGTTCATGAATGACGTGCGGATTGGCGAGATGCCCCTTCCGGTTCCGGCGGTTGCGAATCAGGGATATCCTGCAGTTTCGGCTTTCCGGCCAGGTGGTTGCAGGGGAGTGCCGTGCCGTTATGGCGAAAGATAATTCCGTGAGCGGCGTGTTTTGTCAATGGGGGACCGCGGGACAGGCGGGACAGGCGGGAGAGCGGGAAGCGGGGGAGAGTGCCGGAAGAACGTGGGGGAGCGGGGTGATGCGTGGACATGGCACAGGCGAAGTATGGACGAAATATGGAAGAAGCGCGGGAAGCGTTGTTGCGGAGCGGCTGGGAATGCGGGAATGGCGGAATTCTGACCCGTGCCCGAGGAGACGAACGAAGCAGGGGAGAAAGACCGTGCGGGAAATGTGTAGCGGAATTGTATGGATTACGGCTTGTTGTGCGGAAAAAATAAAATGGGGACAAAGAAAAAAATATCATGAACTTCACTTGACATGGATGAGTGAAACCCATTATGTCAGCGATAGCAGTGCTGTCATTTCCTGAGTTGGTTTAGGATTTTGCGGTACATCCCTTTCCTTTTTATTTTCGGAGATATTGTCTTGTCTAAGAACATTTACGTTGGCAACTTGGCTTGGTCTACCACTGATGCGGATCTGCGCAACCTCTTCGCTGATTATGGCGATGTTATTTCCGCTCGCGTCATTGAAGACCGTGAAACCGGCCGCTCCCGTGGTTTCGGTTTCGTGGAAATGGACGATGCCGGCGCTGCGCAGGCCATTCAGGCACTGAATGGCAAGAGCATCGGTGGCCGCGACCTGAAGGTTAACGAAGCTCAGCCCCGTGAGAGCCGTCCGAGCCGTCCCCGCTACTAAGCGAACGATCGAAAGCGAATCACGAAGCCCCCGCCCTGCGGGGGCTTTTTCGTTGCAGGGATGCAAGGGGTGCGCCTTTGCGGTTTTTCCATCATACGCCTCGTCTCGTGGCGGGCCTGCGTGTGTTGAAGGTGGACTTGGGTGACAAGGGACAAGGCGCTGCGCGATCTGTGTGCCGGATGGCAAAAAAAAGCCCAGCAGGGCTGGGCGTGTGTGCTGGCGGAAGCGTATAGGAGTCGAACCTACCGGGGACATCTCTGCCACCCCACCGGTTTTGAAGACCGGGCGCCACACCGGTGACGAAACGCTTCCACGGGAAAGCTCAAACTGATGTGGTGCTTCCGATGGTGAGCGCGGGGTTTGCCGTTGCCCGCCATAGCTTGCTGGTGCTCACTGTTGCTCACGATTGCTCAGGTCTCCGTGAGGTTCCATGGAAAAGCTCAATTTGAGTCGGCATTTCCTAGCAGGTTTTGCAATGGCGGGCAAGCAGATGGATTCATTCGGTCAAATGTTCTGATTGTTCGTGAAAAATTGGGAAATCAGCAAAGCTTGTCATTGTCAAATGCGGCGGTACGTCTTAGTAATAACAATTCGGACCCTGCAAGAGTAATCCGACACAACCTCGGAGGCATAGACGCTTGAATCAGTTTTCACGAAATCTCGTCCTGTGGGCGGTTATTTCCGTTCTCATGGTAGTATTGTTCAATCTTTTCAGCCAACCTCAATCCGCGCAGAACAAGGTAAGCTACACCGAGTTTTTGCAGCTGGTGGAAGGCGGGCAGGTGATGCAGGTGGACATTCAGGGCCAGCGGCTCACTGCGCGCCAGCAGGATGGCAGTGCTGTTGTCACCTTTGCACCGGATGACCCGCAGCTTGTCCAGCGCCTGCTGGGACAGGGAGTGCGGGTGAACGCCCTGCCGCCCGAAGATTCTCCGTGGTACATGACCTTGCTTGTATCGTGGTTCCCCATGCTGCTGCTCATAGGCGTGTGGGTCTTCTTCATGCGGCAGATGCAGGGGGGCGGCGGCAAGGCCATGTCGTTTGGCCGTTCCCGTGCCCGGCTCATTTCGCAGGAGCAGACCCGCGTTACCTTTGACGATGTGGCGGGCGTGGACGAAGCCAAGGAAGAATTGACCGAAGTGGTCGATTTTCTGTCCAACCCCAAGAAGTTTACCCGCCTTGGCGGGCGCATTCCCAAGGGCGTGCTGCTCGTGGGGCCTCCCGGTACCGGCAAGACGCTGCTTGCGCGTGCGGTGGCAGGCGAAGCGGGCGTTCCGTTCTTTTCCATTTCCGGTTCCGACTTTGTGGAAATGTTTGTGGGCGTGGGTGCCTCGCGCGTGCGCGACCTGTTTGTTCAGGGCAAGAAAAACGCTCCCTGCCTTATCTTTATAGATGAAATTGACGCCGTGGGCCGTCAGCGCGGTGCGGGTCTGGGCGGCGGTCATGACGAACGCGAACAGACCCTGAACCAGTTGCTGGTGGAAATGGACGGTTTTGAGTCCAATGAGGGCGTCATCCTTATTGCGGCAACCAACCGGCCCGACGTGCTGGACCCCGCGCTGCTGCGTCCCGGCCGTTTTGACCGGCAGGTGGTGGTGCCCACCCCCGACCTTAAGGGCCGCAAGCACATTCTGGAAGTGCACGCCAAGCGCACGCCCCTTGCCAAGGATGTGAACATGGAAGTGCTTGCCAAGGGCACTCCCGGTTTCTCCGGTGCAGACCTTGAGAACCTTGTGAACGAGGCGGCCCTGCAGGCTGCCAAGAATAACAAGGATCAGGTCAACATGTACGATTTTGAGATGGCCAAGGATAAGCTTCTGATGGGCAAGGAGCGCCGCAGCCTTGTCATGAGCGACCACGAGAAGCGTGTTACCGCCTATCATGAGGCCGGTCATGCCCTTACGGCCATGTTGCTTCCTGAGACGGACCCCGTGCATAAGGTGTCCATTATTCCGCGCGGACGCGCCCTGGGCGTGACCATGCAGTTGCCTGACGGTGACCGCCACGGATATACGCGCACCTTCCTTGAAAACAACCTTGTGGTGTTTTTGGGCGGACGTGTGGCCGAGGAGCTCATTTTTAACGAAATGACCACCGGCGCGGGCAATGACATTGAGCGGGCCACCAAGATGGCCCGGAAGATGGTCTGCGAATGGGGCATGTCTGACACTATTGGCCCCATGAATATTGGTGAACAGGGTGAAGAGGTCTTCATCGGACGCGAATGGGCGCATTCGCGTAATTACAGTGAGGAAACCGCCCGCCTTGTGGATGCGGAAGTGAAGCGCATTATGGAAGAGGCGCGTCATCGTGCCCGCCAGCTTCTTGAGGACAACATCGAGCACCTGCACAAGATTGCGGATGCCCTGCTTGAGCGCGAAACCATAAGCGGAGCCGATATTAAGATTCTGCTGGACGGTCAGGAGCTGCCGCCTGCCGAGATTCTGAATGATCCTGCGGAAGCCGAGGAGCGTGACAACCGCGCCCGTGCGGCAGCCGCATACAGGGATCAGCAGACTTCTGCCCGGCCTTTTGCCCGGCCTGCCGCCGCGCCGCGCGAGCAGTCGCCCGCTGCGGGCGGGGGAGAGTTTACGCTGGAAGAAGAGCCGGGTGAGGCAAAGGACGGCGAGGGTCGTTCCGATGACTCAGACAACGAAACGAAGAAACCCGAAGGCGGAGAGCAGTGCTGATGCTTGCTCCGGTACACTGGGAAATCCGGGGGGGCAGGTCTTTGGGCCCTGCCCCCTTTCTTATATTCGGTATTTTGAATGTGACGCCGGATTCCTTTCATGACGGTGGCCAGTATGCAAACACGGATGCCGCCCTTGCCCATGCCGCAGTGCTTGCGGGGGAGGGGGCGCACGTGCTGGACGTGGGGGGTGAATCCACCCGGCCCTTTGCCGAGCCTGTGCCGCCGGAAGAGGAGCTGGAGCGGGTGATTCCCGTCGTACGCGGGTTGAACGGGCTGCGATGCGGCAACGGCATGCCGTGGGCTGTTTCCGTGGATACCTATAAGGCGCGCACGGCGGCTGCCGCACTGGATGCCGGAGCGGATATCATAAATGATGTTTCCGCCTGCGCTTTTGACCCGCAACTGCTGGATGTGCTTGGGCAGTACAGGCCCGGCTATGTGCTCATGCACAGCAAGGGCAGGCCGGAGGATATGCAGAAGGCTCCGGAATATGAGGATGTGGTGGAGGAAATTCTGGACTTTTTCGAGAAAAAGCTGAAAGAATTGACCTCAGCGGGAATGCCGGAGGCGCGCATACTGCTGGACCCCGGTATAGGGTTCGGCAAGACGCTGGAACATAATCTCGCAATTTTGCGCAGTATGGACAGGTTTGCGCAGTTGGGGCTGCCCCTTATGGCGGCGGTTTCCAATAAATCCATGTTCGGCGCGCTGTGTGATGCCCCGCCCGGGCAACGGCAGAATGCCACGCAGGCGGCCACGGCCATTCTGGCATCTCGCGGGGTGTTTGCGCACCGGGTACACGATGTGGCCCTGACGGTGCAGACCCTGCGGGTGGCGGAGGCGCTGGCGCCACGGGTTGCGTAACCGCCATGGAGTGAAGGGAAGCGGAGGCTTCGGCCGCAGGCGTATGCGTTTGCGGCAAAGGCAGTGTGCAGGAACAGGGGCGGGAAGGCTGCGGCCGTCCGGCCCGGAACGTATGGAGCACCCACGGGCATGCTGCAAATCGGCAATATAAGCGTCGGATGGCGCGACATGGTGGATGTCGCGCTGGTCACGCTGCTTTTCTACCGCATCATACTCATGGTGAAGGGCACGCGCGCCGTGGCTTCCATCTACGGCCTGCTGCTTGTGCTGGTTGTCTATTTTGTGGCCGAGGAGGTGGGGCTGTATACCCTGCACTGGCTGCTCGGTAATTTTCTTGGCTCCATCTTTCTGGTTATCATCATCCTCTTCAACCGCGATATACGCCGCGCCCTGACGGAAATGGGGGCGAGGGGGTTCTGGCGTAAGCAGGTGGTGGAGGACGATTTGCTCAACGAAGTGGTGGGAGCTGTGCTCAGCCTTGCCCAGCGGCGCGTAGGGGCGCTTATAGTGCTGGAACGCAACGTGCCCCTGGGGGATACCGTGGAGCGCGGCGTTCCGCTGGATGCCAAGGTGACGAAGGAGCTTCTCATATCCGTGTTCCAGACCTCCACCCCGCTGCATGACGGCGCGGTGGTGCTGCGTGGCGGCAGGCTGAGTGCGGCAGGCTGTATTCTGCCTCTGGCCGTTGCGCCGCAGGACAGGCCGGAATACGGCACACGGCACAGGGCGGCCATGGGTATTACGGAAGAAACCGATGCGGTGGCCATTGTGGTTTCCGAGGAGCGGGGAGCTGTGACGGTTTCCATAGCCGGAAGGCTGACCACGGCGCTTGACGCCACCCGGCTCAAGCGCGTTCTGCGCAATGCACTGGAGCGATAGCTATGCGCGCGAATTGGCAATTTTTTCTTCTCGCGCTGCTTATGGCATGCACCCTCTGGTTCATGGTTTCGGGCCGTGAAGAGGTGGAGGCGTGGGCCAAGATGCGTATTGAAATGAAGGGCATGCCGCCCAACCTGATCGTCATGCAGGGGCTGGAACCCACTGTGGACGTGCGCGTCCGCGCGCCCAAGGGGTTGCTGCGGGGCATAACGGACAGGCAGCTTGCCTATTCGCTGGACCTTTCTGCCCTTACGCCGGGAGTGAACATTATTCCCGTTCAGCCGGAAAGAGTGCCTCTGGGCAGTGCCTATGAGGTGGTGGAGGTTCGTCCCTCGCGCCTGACGCTGAACGTGGACAGCATAGAAAGCCGTGATGTGCCTGTGAGCGTGCAGGTTGTCGGTTCGCCCGCAACAGACATGAAGGTGACAGGAACCACTGCCGCTCCGGGGGCGGTTTCTGTGCGGGGGCCTTCTTCACTGCTTTTGCAGGTGGAGGGGGTTGAGGTTGTGGCAACCGTGCCGGACGTGACTGAGCCCGGCGTGGTGGAGGTGCCCGGTATTGTGAACGTGCCTGAAGGGCTGGAGGCGATTCCGCCGAGGGTGCAGGTGGCCTTTGTTCTCAGTTTGAAGACCGTGCGCCGTGAAGTGGTGCGCACGGTGGAGATTACGGCCCCTGAATCTTTGGAGGTAAAGGCCAAAACCCGCAGGGTGACGTTGCAGCTTGAGCTTCCTGAATCCAGAAGCACTGATGCCGAACTTTTGGAATCCGTGCAGGCGGCACTTGAGGTGCCGGAGAATCTGGAACCGGGGACGCATTCCCTTCCCTACCGTGTGCATCTGCCGGAGGGCGTGTGGATGCGGTCTGCAACGCCGAGCACCCTGTCCGTGACAATCCGGGAGAGATAGCGTATTGCTTCCGCGCCGTGGCGGAGCAGGTTCCGCCCGGCTATTCCAATGTGCATGAGGATGACTGATGGGAAAACGACTCTTCGGTACCGACGGCCTGCGCGGGCAGGTGAATATATATCCTATGGTTCCCGATGTGGCCCTGCGTCTGGGGCTGGCAGCGGGGACTTTTTTTCGGAACGGCAAGCGCCGCCACAGGGTGGTTATAGGCAAGGACACGCGCCTTTCCGGTTATATTTTTGAAACGGCCCTTACGTCCGGGTTGTGCGCCTCGGGCATGGACGTGTTTCTTGTGGGGCCGCTGCCTACTCCTGCCATTGCCTTTCTTACCCGCAATATGCGCGCGGACCTTGGGGTGGTTATTTCTGCCTCGCACAATCCGTTTATGGACAACGGCATAAAGTTCTTTGACAGCGCGGGCTTTAAGCTGGCGGATGAGGCAGAGGACGCCATAACCGAGATGGTGCTGAACCCCGAATATGCTTGGAACTATCCTGCCCCGGAGAACGTGGGCAGGGCCTACCGCATAGAGGACGCTCCCGGCCGGTACATTGTTTATCTGAAGAACAGCTTCCCCACCGACCTGACGCTGGACGGCCTGCGTGTTGTGCTGGACTGCGCCCACGGAGCCAACTACCGCGTGGCACCGCTGGCTCTGGAAGAGCTGGGGGCTGATGTGGTGAAGATAGGCGTTTCCCCGGACGGGCTGAATATCAACCAGCAGTGCGGGTCGCTGTATCCGGGCGTTGCGGCGGAGCGGGTGCTTGCCCATGGTGCTGATATAGGTCTTGCGCTGGACGGCGATGCGGACCGCCTTATCGTTGTGGACGAGAAGGGGCACGTGCTGGACGGTGACCAGATTATGGCCATCTGCGCGCAGGATATGATGGAGCGCGGTGTGCTGCCGGGGAACACGCTGGTGGCAACGGTGATGAGCAACATGGCGCTGGAAGTGTTCATGAACGAGCGCGGCGGGCGTCTTGTGCGCACCCCCGTGGGCGACCGGCACGTGGTGGAAGCCATGCGCAGGGAAGGCGCGACCATGGGCGGGGAACAGTCCGGGCATCTTATTTTTTCGCAATACGGCACAACCGGAGACGGTCTGCTTGCGGCCCTGCAACTTTTACGTATCATGAAACAGAAAGACAGGCCGCTTTCCGAACTGGCGGGCTTGCTCCAGCCCTTCCCGCAGCAGCTTGTGAATGTGCATGTGCGCCGGAAGATTCCTTTTGACGACTGCCCCGAAGTGGTGGAAGCAAGAAGGAAGGTGGAGAACGAGCTGGGCACGCGGGGGCGCGTGTTGCTGCGCTATTCCGGCACGGAGGCTGTGTGCCGCGTGATGGTGGAGGGCGAGGACGAGGAGCAGGTTCGCCGGCTCACAGAATATCTTGCCGAGGCTGTTCAGACGCATCTGAAGTAGACGGGAGTTTCAGCACTACAACCGCAAAGGAGCACTGGGCATGAACATCCGTAAGGTCGTGATTCCCGTTGCAGGGTGGGGTACCCGGTCCCTGCCTGCGACAAAGAATATTCCCAAGGAAATGCTGCCGGTCTACAACAAGCCGGCCGTGCAGTACGTGGTGGAAGAAGCCATGCGCTCCGGCATGAGCGATGTAGTGTTTGTGACCAACCGCGATAAGAAGATCATAGAGGACCACTTCGACCACAACCTGCAGCTTGAGTCGATTCTGGAACGCGCGGGCAAAAAGCCCATGCTGGATGTCATCCGCGAAGTGGCGAACATGGTCAACATAATCTCCATTCGCCAGAAGCAGCAGCTCGGACTGGGGCATGCGGTGCTGTGCGCCAAGCATGTGGTCAGCGAGGAAGCGTTCGGGGTTATGGTGGGTGATGACCTTATGTTCGGCATGGAGCCGGGCCTGCGGCAGCTTATGGACGTGGCTGTAGCCGAGAGACTGCCTGTTGTGGGCGTTATGGAGGTGGAGCCGGACAAGGTGAGCCGCTATGGTATTGTGGCGGGCGACGAGATTTCTCCCGGCACATACCGTGTGACCAGTCTGGTGGAAAAGCCTGCCGCCAACAAGGCACCTTCCCGTCTTGCCATTGTGGGACGCTACGTGCTTACGCAGGACATCTTTCCTGCGCTGGAGAAAACGGCTCCGGGAGCGGGCGGGGAGATTCAGCTTACCGATGCGCTTTCCACCCTTGCCTCCGGACGCGGACTGCTGGCGGTGAAGATGCGCGGTATGCGGTTCGACGTGGGTGACTGGGTGGAGTATCTCACTGCCAACATTTACTTTGCGTTGCAGGACGAGGAAATTCGGGACGACCTTGTCAAGCACCTCAAGCCGTTGCTTCCGTGGAAGTGCTGATGCGCCGTGCGGTTCCGCGCCTGCGGTATCGTCTGTTCCGGACCGGATGCGGTCCGCAGGCCGGCAGGATCGGCAACGAGTGAAATGACTGGGCGGTCTGCACGGACCGCCCGGATTTTTTTGTCGAATGTGCAGACAGGACGCACCATGCCTGTAAGGACTCCGCCCATGCTTTCCGTTGCCCTTCTCAGCCCGCCGTATGTTACGTTGCACTATGCCGCGCCCTCGTGGCTGCCCGTCTTTGCGTGGCAGCCGGGTATGCGTGTGGCCGTGCCGCTGGGCAAGGCCGGTGGCTTGCGGGTGGGCGTGGTGCTGGATGCCGATGCGCCTGCCGCGCCGGAGGGGGTGGAGGTGAAAGAGGCGCTGTGGCCGCTTGAGCGCATGCCGTTGCTGACGCCGGATTATCTGGAGATGGTGCGGCAACTGGCCGTGCGGCATCTTGCCTCTCCGGGCGATGTGCTGGGCAGCCTGCTTCCTGCCGGGCTGCGTACCTCGCGCGTGCGGCTGCGTCTGTTCGGCGAGGGAAAGCCGCGCACCTTGCAGCTTAAGGACGTGGGCAGGATGGGCGAGGCGGAACGGCGTGTGCTTGGCGAGGCGTGGACAGGGGGACAGCTGGAAATGCTGGATGCCGCTTTTGACGCCGATGCCAGCGAGGTGTGTGTGGTGACCAAGGACCCGCCGTGGCCTGTGCGTCCCTCTGCCAAGCGGCAGATTGAGTTGCTGGAATATCTTTGGGAAAAGGGGGCGGTGCCGCGCAGCGTGGTTACGGGGGCCTTTGGTGCTTCCTGTGCAGCGGTGCTGGGCACGCTGGCGGAGCGGGGCCTTGTGGCTGTGGGGCCGCCGCAGGCCGTATGCGCATGTGCGCCGGAGGACGATGACGCAGGAGCGGGCGGAGAAAGCGGCCCTGCGTGCGTGGCGGAGCTTGCGGACGGTAACGGCCATGGTGGCGGGTATGTGCTTACGCCCGCGCAGCGCGGAGCGGCGGATGAGTTTGCGGCGGCACTGGATGCACCGCACCCGGAGACCCGTCTTCTTTACGGCATTACCGGAAGCGGCAAGACTGCCGTGTATCTGGAGCTTGCCGCGCACACTCTGCGGCAGGGGCGTTCCGTCATGCTGCTTGCGCCGGAGGTGGCACTGGCCTGCAAGCTGCACCGGGCCGCCCGCACCGTTTGCGGCGGGCAGGATATTTTTCTGTTCCATGGCTACCAATCCCCCGGTGAACGGGAGCGGACATTCAGAGCCATTGCCGCGCGCACTGAGCCGTGCCTTGTGGTGGGAACGCGTTCGGCGCTGTTTTTGCCCGTGCCTGCTCTTGGGACCATTGTGCTGGACGAGGAGCATGATGCCTCGTTCAAGCAGGATGAGGGCATGGTCTATCAGGCCAAAGAGGTGGCGCATTTCCGGATGCAGCAGGTGCGGGGCCTGCTTGTGCTCGGTTCCGCCACGCCCGATGTGAAGACCTTTCATGCCGCACGGTCCGGGCATATTCCCGTGGCCCGCCTGTCTGACCGGGTGGGAGGCGGCACGCTGCCTGATGTGGAGCTGGTGGACATCAAGGGGCTTTCCACCGCAGAGAGCCTGCTTGCGCCCCAAAGCCTGCAGGCCCTCAGAGAGGTGGTGGAACGCGGGGAGCAGGCCGTTATTCTGCTGAACCGCCGCGGGTATGCTCCCCTGATGTATTGTCTGGACTGCGGTGCCGTGGCGCGTTGCCCACAGTGCGAGATAGGCCTGACCTACCACAAGGGGCGTGAACGGCTTGTGTGCCACTATTGCGGACATTCCGTCCCCTACCCGGCCCCGTGCGAGGCGTGTCGGGGGCTGCATTTTCTGCCCATGGGAGAGGGAACCGAGAAGCTGGAGGAGAGCCTTGCCCATCTGTTGCCTCCGGGCAGCCGGGTGCTGCGTCTGGACAGGGATTCCACCCGCCGCCCGGGCCGCATGGAAGCCATTCTGGACAGCTTTGCCCGGGGCGAGGCGCAGGTGCTGGTGGGCACGCAGATGCTCTCTAAGGGGCACCATTTTCCGGAAGTTACGCTGGCCATTGTGGCGGACGGTGATCTGGGATTGAATCTGCCCGACTACCGTGCGGCCGAACGGACGTTTCAACTGCTGGTGCAGGCATCGGGTCGCGCGGGGCGGGGTGAGAAGCCGGGACGCGTGTTCATTCAGACGCGGGATCCGGCCCATTACTGCTGGCAGTTTGTGCGCGCCGCAGATTACGAGGGTTTTTTCGATGAAGAGATACGTCGCCGTGAACGACGGCGGTATCCGCCTTTTGTCAAACTTGCGCTGGTACGGGCCAGTTTTCCCGCAGACTGGGACAAGGGCATGGCGTATGTGGAGCAGCTTACCGCCCTGGCGCGGGAGCGCGGGCGGGCGCATGGTGTGATGGTGCTGGGGCATACCCCGTCGCCCCTTGCCTTGCTCCGGGGACGCAAGCGGTTTCAGTGGGCTCTCAAGGGGCCGGAATGGCCGGGCATACGGGCGGTGTTTCACGAAATGCGCGCTGCTGCGCCGCGGGGCGGGCAGTTGCGGCTGGGGCTGGATATTGACCCTGTGAATATGTTGTAGGGGCGGGGTTTCCGCATAACGGAAGAACCGCATCGGAAGCCGGATATTGGCGTGCGGGAAGGAGCAGGAATATGATATGGGTTGCAGGAACATGCGCGGAGTGCCCTATGTATTGGACGGATGGGCACGGCGCGGGCGATGTGGGTGAACACGGGTTCTGTGCCGCGCCTGCGGCAAAGCGGCCCGGGTTTGGCCCCAAGGAAGCCGCAGCGGGGCGTCCGGATTGGTGTCCGCTGGAGGCGGGGAGCATACAGGTTCGGGAATCTGATGAAGGAGCCTGTGCGCCTGGTGCTGCGCCGGGCAGCGTGTGTGCATGCGATGACTGTCCGTTTTTCTTTCAGACCGACAAACGCCGCTGCAATATTGCCACGCCCAAGGGGCGTCCTTTGCTGACGGATGAGCCGCGTCCTTTGTGGTGCCGCTTGCGCAGGGAAGGGGTTATTATCCGAAAACGGGCAAAGTGAGCGGGAGTTGCTGTTCGGCATTGCACACTTTTCAAGGTAACGGTATGGTAAGTGTATACAGGGTAGGCATGCCTGCGCCGGGCATGCATCCCTTTGCCGCAGCTTTTGCATGACAGCCCCGTGAATCCGGGTAGCCGGAGGCGGGGCGATGTATGCGGCTGTCGGGAGGCAGAGACCAACGGACAAGCCCCGGGAGTGCCGATGTCAAACGAACCGATAGTAATCCTGGTCGTGGATGACGAAGAGATGGTGCGCGAAAACCTTGAGGCCTATCTTGAGGACGAGGGTTTCGTGGTTCACACGGCAGGGAGCGGCGAAGAAGGGCTTGAAGTGCTTGCCGGGGTGAGCCCGCATGCGGGAATCATCGACATGCGGCTGCCAGGCATGAGCGGCAACGATTTTATCGTGAAGGCGCATGAGCGGCGGCCCGGGCTTAAATATCTTATCCATACCGGGTCCACCAACTACAAACTGCCCCTGGAGCTTATGAATATCGGCATTTCGCGTGACGATGTGTACATTAAGCCGTTGCAGAATATGGATGATCTGGTGGAAGGCATTTTCCGCATTCTCAAGCTGGAAAGGTAAGCCGTATGGCACGTTCGTTCAAGGCAAGGATTCTGGCCATTGACGATGAGATTCTGGTCCGGGAGAGCCTTGCCGCCTTTCTTGAGGACAGCGGGTTTGAGGTGCTTCAGGCCGCCAACGGAAAAGACGGTCTGCGGGAATTCACTGAAAACGCCCCCGACCTTGTGCTCCTTGACCTGCGCATGCCCGGTATGGACGGGCTGGAACTGCTGGACAACCTCTCTTCTCTTGCACCGGAAACGCCGCTTGTGGTGGTATCCGGAACCGGTGCCATCAAAGATGTCATAGAAGCCCTGCGACGGGGCGCGTGGGACTACATCACCAAGCCCATTCACGATCTCACCTTCCTTGAATGCGTGGTGCAGAAGGCTCTTGAGCTGGCACGTATCCGGCGGGAGAAGCGCAGCTATCATGAGCGGCTGGAGGCCGAGGTGGCCCAGCGTGCGACCGAACTGGAGCAGGCGCGGGATGAGGCGGAATCTGCCAGCAAGGCCAAGACGCAGTTTCTGGCCAATATGAGCCACGAATTGCGCACGCCGCTGAACGGCATCATCGGGCTTACGGATCTGCTGCTGGGAGGCGAAACAACGCCCGAGCAGGCAGAGTATATGCAGATGGTCCGTCAGGCAGGGCGCGAACTGCTGGCCATAGTCAACAATCTTCTGGATATGTCCAGCATTGAGGCTGGCAAGATGGTGCTGCGGGAATCTGTGTTTTCCGTGCGCGGGTGTCTGGCTGACGTGCTCAAGGTGCTGGATGTGCAGGCCCGGTGGAAGAATCTGCATCTGGACCACATGGTGGACGACAATGTGCCGGAATCGGTCTGCGGGGATTCGGGCAGGCTCAAGCAGGTTATCAGCAACCTTGTGGTCAATGCCATTAAGTATACGCAGCGGGGCGGCGTGACCGTGCATGTGCGGCTGCACCGCCAGCGTAAGAAGGATGTGTGCCTTGCCTTTGTGGTGCAGGACACAGGGGTGGGCATTCCGCAGGAAAAGGTGGAGGAGGTGTTTGAACCGTTCTCGCTTGCGGAAAGCTTTATGACCAAAAAGTATGGCGGAGCAGGGCTGGGGCTGGCCATTTCACGCGAGATAGCACGCAAGATGGATGGGGATATCCACCTTGAGACGGAACCGGGAAGGGGCAGCACCTTTACCTTTACAGCCTGTTTCCGCAACGCCAAGGGAAAGGAAGACGAGGAGGAGGCGGAAGGGATGCCCGTTATTCGCGGGATAAGCCGTCCTTTGCGCATTCTGCTGGCGGAAGACGACATCATCAACCGCAAGCTTGCCGTCTACTTCTTTGAGAATCAGGGCCATGAGGTGGTGTGCGTGGGCAACGGCGTGGCCGTGCTGGAAGCCATGGTCAAGGAGACGTTTGACCTCATCCTCATGGATATTCAGATGCCGGACATGGACGGGGTGCAGGCCACCCGTGCCATACGGCAATCCGCAAGCCCGGAAATCCGCCGGGACATCCCCATTATTGCCATGACTGCCCATGCCATGAAGGGCGACCGGGAACGCTTTATTGAAGCAGGTATGGATGAATACATATCCAAGCCTGTGGATTTTGCTCATCTGGTGGCCGTGGTTGAGCGGGCACTTGCTCCAAAAAAGGTGTAACTCTCACTTTTTTTACGCTTTCACTCCACTTTTTTGCGCAAAACCGCGTTCAGGCGGTTGCCTAAGTGAGAGTGTTCCTATTATAACCCCACAAGTTTTTTGATTGGAAGAGGAGAACCGCGCGTGTCCGCTGCACTGCCAGCAAGCGAGGGACGGGACGCCGCGGTGTCTGAGTGTTGTCCGGTGGCTGCAGGGGAACGGCTGGCGGTCTGCCGTGTTGTGCGGAAAATGGCCTTGCTTTGGGGCGGGGGATTTTCCTGACGGCGCGGCGGGTGACGGATGCATCCGGGCACGGGTGCGTTCACGGGATGCCATGCGTTGCCGGACGTGAATCAAAGGGGTTATCATGAAGCGACGTCTCGTATCCGTTACCGTCTGTCTTGTCTGTCTGTTCGCCTTTACCGTCTCCGCTTCCGCTGCCGGATTCGCCCTGTATGAATACAGCGCGCGCGGCAATGCACTGGGTGGTGCCGTTATCGCCCGCGCGGATGATCCTTCCACCATTGCCTTTAACCCCGCAGGCCTGACGCAGCTTGAAGGCACGCAGGTGGCCACCGGTGTTTCCGCCATTCTGCCCAACATGGACGTGAAGGTGAACGGCGATAAGGTTCACGGGCAGAACAATGTCTGGCTGCCGCCGCACCTGTACATGACGCACAAGTATAACGACAAATGGTCGTTCGGCGTGGGCATGTACACCCGTTTCGGGCTTGGCACCGAGTATGATGCCGACTGGGCGGGCAAGGCCAACGTGACCCACGCGGTGGTGCAGTCTTATTCCATCAATCCCAACGTGGCCTATCAGGTGAACGATAATCTTTCGCTGGCCGTGGGCGTGGAATATATCCATGTTATGATGGAGATTGACAAGACCATCTCGCTGGCCCCCTTTGCCTTAGCAGGAGGCGTGCTCAGCAAGACCAAGGCGGAAGGCTACGGCACGGCACTTACCCTTGGCATGCTGTACAAGTTCAATGACCAGTGGCGTCTGGGCGTGGGCTACCATAGCCAGGCCGAAATAGGGGCCAGCGGCGACCAGCGTTTCCACGACGTACCTGCTGCAGTGGGCGGACTCTTCCCCAACAACCACGTGACCGGCACGGTTATTCTGCCGGAAATGATCAATGTGGGCCTTGTCTACTATCCGTGGGAAGACCTGAGCATTGAAGTGGGCGGTGTGTATACCCGCTGGTCCACCTACAACCGTCTGCGCTTTGAATTCTCCAAGCCTGTGGGCGGCTCGTTCCATAGCGATACCCCCAAGGACTGGGAGGACGTGTGGCGCTACAATGTGGGCGTGGAGTATGCCGCCACCGACTGGATGAAGCTGCGCGTGGGCTACACCTATGACGAATCGCCCCTTAACGACAGCCAGCTGGACTACCTTATTCCCGGCAATGACCGCCAGCTGTACAGCGTGGGCGTGGGATTCAACTACGATGCGTGGACGCTGGACCTTTCCTACACCTACCTGTGGATGAAGGGCCGCGACTACGCCAATACCCGCACGGTAACCGGGGTGAACCCCAACTCCCATTCCATGAATGCCCGCACGGACATCTACGGCGTGACGCTGGGCTACAAGTTCTAAGTTTCTGTTTTACGCTTGCCACGGGGCCGGTTCGGGTGCATTCCTGAACCGGCCCTTTTTACGACAGGACGGCGATTATGCAGATAGTTTTGTTCCAACCGGAGATACCGCCCAACACGGGCAACGTGGCGCGCCTGTGTGCCGCGACACAGACCCCGCTGCACCTCATTGAGCCGCTTGGGTTCAGTCTGGACGACCGCTATCTCAAGCGGGCCGGGCTGGACTACTGGTCCCATGTGAACGTGCGAGTGTGGCCGGACTGGGAAACCTACGCCGCAGAGGGCGGGGCGGGAAGACGGCATGTCATGACCAGTGCGCGGCAGGGGGAGGCTGTGCATCGGTTTGCCTTTACGGAGCGGGATGCCCTTGTCTTCGGGCCGGAAACGCGCGGCCTGCCTGAGTGGCTCACGGAACGCTACGCGGACCATGTGCGTATTCCCATATGGGGAGAGGTGCGAAGCCTCAACCTTTCCACCGCTACGGGTATAGTGCTGTATCAGGCCTACGCTGCGCTGGGCACGCTGGAGGGACGGTAGGTGGCATGGGACATGCCTTGGGCAATACCGTGGAGTGGATTGCCGGGGGCAGCGGGCTGGAGCCTGTGGCTGCCGCCTTTTGCGCTGGCTCTGGACCTTGTGCTGGCTGACCCGCGCAGACTGCCGCATCCTGTGCAGGCCGTGGGGTGGCTGCTTGACCGCATGGAGGCGGTGGTGCGCGCCCGCGTGCATCCGCCCACCCGGCTGGCGGGAGTCTGCTGCCTGTGCCTGCTGCTTATCGCGGTTGCTGCGTGCGTGCAGGGGATTCTGGCTCTGCCCGTGGCGGGCGCTCTTGCGGCCTGCTATCTGGCGTGGGCCGGCCTTGCGGCCGGGAGCCTGCTGCGTGAGTGCGGCAGGGCGCTTGAGGCGGTTGCCCATGAAGATATTGCCGTTGGTCGGCATGCCGTGAGCATGCTGGTAAGCCGCGATGTTTCGCAGGCGGGCAGGGACGATCTGCACCGCGCGCTGGCGGAAACCCTTGCCGAAAATTTTAATGACGGTGTGATCGCGCCCTTCTTCTGGCTCGTGCTGGGCGGCCCTCTGTGGCTCTGGCTCTACAAGGCGGTTTCCACAATGGATTCCATGTGGGGCTACCGCACGGAGCAGTGGCGTGCGCTGGGTTGGGCAGGGGCGCGGCTGGACGACTGCCTTGCCTTTGTACCCGCGCGGCTTGCCGCCCTGTTTTTGTTGCTTGCGGCACCGCTTGCGGGCGTTCGTGCTGCAGATGCGGGCGGCAGGGCAAAGGGGGCGCCGGATGTGTGGTGCTGTTCCGGCCTTTTATCCCGCCTGAAGGGAGTATTTTGTTTGATCGGCCTCATTGCGGCAGACGCCCGGACCATGGAAAGTCCCAACGCGGGATGGCCCATGGCTGCAGCCGCATGGCTGCATGGCAGACGCATGGGAGGGCCTACGGCCTACTTCGGGCAGACCAAGGACAAACCCGTGCTGGGACCCCGTGAGGGGCGTGGGGATGAAGCGCAGCCAGAAGTGCAGCCAGAAGCGCAGGCTCCGGGGTGGGATGCCGTTTCTGTTCGGGCCCTTTTGCGGCATGTCCGCGTGGCAGTTCTGCTGGGATGCGCCGTCATGTGGGGCGCGGTATCGTTACTCTTTTGAAGCGGGGCGCAGGGCCAGCCCTGCCGCCTGACCGGAAGCCCATGCCCAGTGCAGGTTGAATCCGCCCAACTGGCCTGTTACATCCAGCACTTCTCCGATGAAATACAGACCCGGTTGCAATGTGCTTTCCATGGTTTTGGAAGAGATGTGCCCGGTGTCCACGCCGCCTGCGGTGACCTCTGCCCGGCGCATGCCCTCTGTACGGGCGGGCGTGGCGGTAAGAGCGTGCACCCGCTGGCGCAGGGTGTCTGTATCCTGCCGCGAGAGTTGGGCCACCTGCATACCGCCCAGTTTTTCAGGCACAAGCGCCAGTGCCAGCCGTTCCGGCAGGAGCCTGCCGAGAACCGTGCGCACCAGCGGTTTGCCTCCGGCCTCCCGCAGGGCGTTCTCTACGGACAGTGCGGGCAGAAAATCCATTTCCAGCGGCATGCCGGGTTGCCAGAGGCACGAGGCGTGCAGAACGGCGGGACCGCTTATGCCCGTGTGGGTGAAGAGCAGGTTTTCTTCAAACCGTCTGCCCGCACAGGTTATGGCGGCGGGGACGGCAATGCCCGAAAGCCCGTGCAGGGGCCAGTCGCCGGGCATGGCGAAGGGGACGAGCGCAGGGCGTGCGGGTACGACAGGGTGCCGGAACTGCCGGGCCACGCGGTGGCCCATGTCCGTAGCTCCCGCCTGCGGCCATGCGGGGCCGCCCAGCGCAATCACAAGGCTGGAGGATGTCAGTTCTTCCACCCCTTCAGCACCGGAGACGCGCACCGTGTATCCCGTGGCTGTTGCGGCGATGTTCTGGACCGTGTTCCGCAGCATCCAGCAGACACCGTGCCGGGTGCATTCGGCTTCCAGAGCACAGGCAAGCTCGTCCGCGCTTCCGGTGCAGAAAAGTTGCCCGTGGTCGCGCTCTTCCCACGCGATGTTATGGACGGAGAGGTATTCCACCATGTGCCACGGAGAAAAGCGGGCCAACGCGGATTTGCAGAAATGGGGGTTGGCTCCGGTGTAGTCGCCGGGATGGACATGCAGGTTGGTGAAGTTGCATTTGCCGCCCCCGGCGATGCGGATTTTCTTGCCCGGTTTTCGGGCGTGGTCCACAAGGCAGACCGAGAGTCCGCGTGCGGCGGCTGTTTTGGCGCACCACATGCCGGATGCGCCCGCGCCGAGGATGATGGCGTCGAAGGTCTTCATGCTGTCCTTTTGTCATAAAATGGGATAGTGCGGTATCCGCCCGTGGCGGCGTACCGTGAATACTCCGGTTTGTCCATGCCGTATGCCGCCCTGTGGCGTTTATGATTCATTAAGGAGCCGTTTCGCCATGCCTTTGCTTTCTGCCTCGTCGTATACCATGCCCTTTCCGTTTACCAACGGCCATGTGCAGACCCTGTATCCGCCGCTTTTCCGTGCAGTTCCGGACGCGCCTGCCCGCCGGGAGCGTCTGGACACGGCGGACGGGGATTTTCTGGATATGGATTTTTTGCCCTGCGGGGCATACGGCGCGCCGCTTGCCGTGGTATCGCACGGTCTGGAAGGGCATTCGCGCCGCAAGTATGTGCGGGGTATGGCACGTTGCCTGAACGCCCATGGATGGGACGTGTGCGCGTGGAATTTCCGGGGGTGCAGCGGCGAACCCAACCGTACTGTGCGCATGTACCACAGCGGTGTGACGGATGACCTGCACAGCGTTGTCACCTACTGCGCGGGGCTTGGCTATGCTGCCATCGCGCTGGTGGGGTTCAGCATGGGCGGCAACCAGATTCTCAAGTATCTTGGTGAAAAGCCGGAAGCGGTGCATCCCGCCGTGGCGGCGAGCGTGACCTTTTCTGTGCCGTGCGACCTGGTGGGGGCGGCGCAGGTGCTGGACCGGCCTTCCAACGTCATTTATATGCGGTATTTCATGCACTCGCTGCGGCAGAAGATGGTGCAGAAGAAGGCGGTTTTTCCCGATATGCCGAGCATTGAGGGGCTGGAGAGCATGCGCACCTTCCGCGAGTTTGACAATCGCTTCACCGCGCCCCTGCATGGCTTCCGCGATGCGCTCGATTACTGGGAACGCTGCGGCTGCGGGCAGTTTCTGCGGCGTGTGCGTGTGCCTTCCCTGCTGGTGAACGCCGCCAATGACCCTTTTCTCAGCCCGTCATGCTACCCCGTGCATGCGGCGGAACAGTCCGCATCGCTGTTTCTGGAGATGCCCCGGACAGGAGGGCATGTGGGTTTTGTGCGGTCCCGCGAGGACGGCTACTACTGGTCGGACCTGAGGGCAGCCGCCTTTCTTGCGGAAGTGCTGGGCATGCAGATGCCGCAGGGGCTGTGAGGGGGCGTTTTTCATCAACAGGACGCAGGCACGCGCGGAAAGGTCTGTCGGGCCTCGTTTCGTTGGACGGGTGCCTGATTGCGCCGTTCAAACGGGCAGACCGGGCATATCGGGCACGCGGGGCGCAGTGATCCCACCGGGCGGACCGCAGATGGGGTGAAACACTGCTCCGTCAGTTTTGCCTTTTCCTCTATACAGGGGATGATGCCCCGTTCTGCGCGAAAACGGGCGGGGCTGCTGCACCGGTGTTTCGTGTCTCAGTTGGCGCGCGAAGCAGCGGCGGGCATGGAGGCGAGCAGGGCCTCCTGATCAAGCGATTCCGACTGTTCCACAAATTCCTGACACCGCATGGCAGACTGCGCCAGTTGCAGCATCACGGCCTGATACCGGTCCAGATCTTCTTCCGTGAGCGAGTAGATGAACTTGTACTGCTCCAGCATGTTCAGCAGTTGCAGCGAGGTTCCGGCCAGAAGGCGGTATTCGGTTATCATGGCCTTGCGCAGGTTCATGTCCGTGACGCTTTGCATGCGCGATTCGCCCAGTTCCCTGCGCATGCGTTCCAGCATTTCAAACTGTTCCACCAAACCCGGTGCGGAAGTATCTGCTTTCATGGAATTTCCTTGTATACCTGAGGTGAATCGCCGCCGGGAAGTTGTTTCCCGTATGGTTTTGCTCAAGCAAGGTTTGCGCCATGATTGCAGTGTGTTGTTTTTATAGGGTTTTTTTATTCAGGATGGATTGGCGGCACCGCGGGTGACGGAAAACCGTCAGCGCGGCGCCCCGAGACATCGGGCACATATGCCGTCCAGCCGTATCTCCACAGCTTCCACCCGGCCGGGCAAAGTGGGTAAAGTGGGCAAAGTGGGCAAAGTGGATAGAAAGGCAGGGGATTGGGCTGCAGGGTCGCGTTGCGGCGGTGCGGAGGGGAGCGGTGCTGTCTCTGCGTCCGCATGCAAAGGTGGTTGGGTGAGTGCTGTGCCGCAGCAGGACGCAGGCAGAGAGCCTTCCTGCGTTGGGATGCTGACAGACGGTGTGAGAAGGCGCAGCATGTCCGGTTGGGGCATTTCCAGACAGGACATGGTGCCGCAGCGTGTACAGTAGAAGTGGCCGTGAATGGTCTGACAGAGGGTCTGGCGGAAGGGCTGGCTGACAGCCTGCTGGTCGTCAGTATGGCGGGCTGCCTGTTCGTCAGAACGGGGGGCTGTCAGTTCGCCAGAAAGGTGGTCTGTCTTTTCGTCAGAACGATGGTTTGTCTTTTCGTCAGAATGGCAGGTTGTCTGTTGGCCGGTATGGGGCGGACCGGCCATGCAGTAGCGGAAAGACCTGTCGCCCGCGCTGTGCCGCTGGATGATGCCGCGTTCTGTGAACAGGTCCAGAGTGCGGTACAGGGTGACCTTGTCGAAAGGGCCGTCTTTGCGCAGCACGGCAAGCAGGTCCTGCGCGCTCACGGCAACGGGAGTGGTGCCGTGAGGCGCATGCAGTGCGGCAAGAATGCGTCTGCGCGCCTGCGTATCTTCCAGTCCCGCGGCGTGCAGCAGCGCGGCAGGATACTCCGGTTGCACGCAAACGCGCTCTTTGTGGCCGGATGTGCCGGTCATGCTGTTCTCCTGCGTCCCTGCCATGCGTGTTTCAGGCCGTCCGCGCCCAGTGCGGCAAAGAAGCAGACGGCGGCCACGGCGATGATGGAAGCTCCTGATGTGAGATCGAACCGGTAGGAAAGGGCCAGCCCGCCAAGGCAGAACAGGATGCTCCAGCCCGTGGCGGCGAGCATCATGCCCGCAAGGGAGCGGGCGTGCCGCTGTGCCATGAACGGCGGGATGGTGAGCAGGGCGATAACGAGGATAAGGCCCACTACGCGGATGATCATGACCACACACAGAGCCGCCATGCCCACCATGAGGCAGTGCAGCATGGGCACGGCAAGCCCTCTTGCGCGGGCAAATTCGCTGTCGAAGGAAAGCAGCAGCAGGCCGGGGTAATGGTAGGCCGTGAGCAGCAGCACCACCGCATTCAGGCCGGCCATGAGCCACAAGTCTTCCACGGGCACGGCAAGGATGGAGCCGAAGAGAAAGCTCATCAGGTCCACGTTGTATCCGGGAGTGAGGTCCAGCAGGATGATGCCGAAGGCCATTCCCGCGGCCCAGAGAACGCCTATGGCTGTATCTGCCTTGTCACGGTAGCGCAGGGAAACACCCGCCATGAGCAGGGACGCGCCCAGAGAGAAGCCCACCGTGCAGGGAAGTACCGGCAGGCCGAGGAAAAAGGCCAGACCCACGCCGCCATAGGCCGCGTGGGCCACGCCTCCGGCAAGGAAGACGAGCCGGTTCACCACCACCAGACTGCCCACCACGCCGCAGGCCACCGAGGCCAGCAGACTTGCCAGAAGGGCGTGCTGCATGAAGTCGAAGCTGAGCATGTGCAGCATCAGGCGTTATCCTCCGGTCCGGGTGCAGGTTGCTGTGGCTGTTGCCCCGCATGGGGTTTATACGGCTGGAGATTGGTCATGGTGGGAAACATGCTGGAAACCGTGCTGATGAAGGTGCCCATGGGGCACGAAGGTTCGTGGGTTCCGTAGAGCATGGCAAGCTGCCCTTCGGTGAGGGTGTTGCCACGGTTGTAGAGCAGGGTGCGGTTTACAATGGCTATGCCCGTGAAAGCGGACGCGGTTATGGACAGGTCGTGGCTGACGACGATGGTGGTTATGTGGCCCGGCAGCGAAGCGAGGAACTCGTAGAAGCAGAACTTGCCCTGCGGGTCTATGTTGGCTGTGGGTTCATCCAGCAGAAGCAGGTCCGGGTCGCCCATAAGCGCACGGGCCACTATGACCCGTTGCCTCTGCCCGCCGGAAAGCTGGCGCAGGGTTAATTTTTCACGTCCCTCCATGCCCACCAGCTGCAGGGCGTGCAGGGCTTTTTCCGCATTGCCTTTGCCGCGCTTCCACCCGGAGGTGAAGATGGTGCTGGAACCGTTCATGGCACCCATGAGCACCACATCCAGCACGGTGATGGGAAACGCCTCGCGCGCGGTGGCGTATTGCGGCACGTAGCCTATACGGCCCAGAGCTTCTTTGGGCGGCTTGCCGAATACGCGCACGCTGCCGCGTTGCGGCGTGAGCATGCCCAGCAGGCACTTTATGAGCGTGGTTTTGCCGCCGCCGTTGGGACCCAGAATGGCGATATAGTCCCCCCGGCGGGCGGTCAGGTTCACATTGTCCAGCACCGGGTCGCCGCCGTTATAGGCGAAGTGCAGGCCGGTGATGGAGAGAACTTCTTCGGATTGTACGGTCATGGGCTACTCTTGGGTGAAGGATTGCGCCAGCAGCTTGCCTACAGCACGCATGTTTTCCATCCAGTTTTCATCCAACGGGTCTGCTACCACCAGATGGCCCTTAATGTGGCTTGCAATGGTTTCTGCGCTTTTGCGGGAGAATTGCGGCTGGATGAAAACGGTGCGTATGCCGTGCCGGGCGGACTCTTCCATAAGATGTGCCATGATGCGGGGGGTAGGCTCCCTGCCCTCATACTCTATGGAAATCTGGGTCAGGCCGTAGGTATGGGCAAAGTAGCCCCACGAGGGATGGAAGACCATGAAGATGCGCTTTTCTGGAGGGATGGGAGTGAACAGGGCGAGCAGTTCGTTATGCAGGGCATCCAGTTCCTGTTCAAAGGCGGCCAGATTGGCGCGGAAAAAATCTGCCCGCTCCGGCGCGGCTTCCGACAGCGTGTCGGCTATGGTGTGTGCCATCTGCTTTGCCAGCAGGGGGGAAAGCCATACGTGCGGGTCCGGTCCTGTGTGGTCATGGTCGTGCGCGTTTTCATGGTCGTGGTCATGGTCGTGTCCATGCGGGACTGCTGCGTGTTCGTGACCATGGTCATGTCCGTGGGCATCTTCATCGTGCTTGCCGGGGGTTTCGGCGGCGTGTCCGTGTGATGCTGCTGCGGCGTGCCCGTGATCCTTGTCATGATCATGCCCGTGCGCATCTTCATCGTGGCTGTGTTCTTCCATCATGAGCTTGGTGATGCCCGCATCCATGGCGACAATGCGCATCTTCGGGCTGGCGGACCGGATGCGCGGCAGCCACGCTTCTTCAAAGCTGACCCCGATGGAAAAATAGAGCCGGGTGTCCGCAAGGGCCGTCATCTGCCGGGGGCGGGGTTCGTAGGTATGCGGGCTGGCACCGGGCTGCACCATGACGGAAACATCCACGGCATCGCCGCCGATGCGTTCTACAAAGAACTTTTGCGGAGCAATGCTGACAAAAACAGGGATTTTGTCTGCCTGCGCGGGCAGGGCGCACAGAGCGAGCAGCACAAAGGCGGCAGGCAGCAGTACATGGCTGAGGCGCAGGGCGGACCATGCGGGGAGATGCGGGCGGGGCATAATATCCTCCGGAAAGTGGGTTGGCGTGTTGATGCAACAGAGTTGCATAGTATATGCGCGGGAGGACACCGGGAGTCAACAGGATTCTGAACTGCCGCAGTTACCCATGCTTGGCTTGCCGTGTGAAATGGCGTATGGGTTGGGCGCGCGGCGGCTGACCGCTCTTGCGGGAGCCGGGGGGCATGCGGGTTTGCCCGGTTCTGCCCGGTTCTGCCCGGTTCTGCTCGGTTCTGTCCGGTTTTTTCCGGTCCGGGCAGGGCTTGCAAAGATTCCGTTATGGCCAGTGAGTTCGCGCACCCCCGGCGGGGGGGAATCCACAAACAGACAGGATACGCCAAATGGTTACAGAACGCAGAAAAACGCGTGAGATCAGGGTGGGGAGCGTCCGCATAGGGGGGGACAATCCGGTGGTGGTGCAGAGCATGACCAACACGGATACCCGGGATGTGGAAGCCACGGTGGAGCAGATACGGCAACTGGCCGAAGCCGGGTGCGAAATTGTGCGCGTGGCCGTGCTGAACGAAGGGGCCGCGTGGGCCATAGGACCCATCAGAAATCAGACGGGCATGCCGCTTATTGCGGATATTCATTTTGATCATCGCCTCGCCATAATGGCGCTGGAAGCGGGAGCGGACGGCCTGCGTATAAATCCTGGCAATATAGGCGGGAAGAAGAACGTGGATGCGGTGGTGGATGCCGCCCGCGCGCGTGGTGCGTCCATACGGGTGGGGGTGAACAGCGGTTCTGTGGAAAAGGCACTGCTGGAAAAGTACTGCGGCCCCACTCCCGAGGCTATGGTGGAGAGTGCGCTGGGGCATGTGCGCATGCTTGAGGAACGCGGGTTCCACGACATTAAGATTTCTCTTAAGTCCTCTTCCGTGCTGCACACCATAGACGCGTACCGGCTTCTTGCAGGGCGGTGCGACTATCCGCTGCACATAGGCGTAACCGAGGCAGGTACCCTGCTGCGCGGGGCCGTAAAGTCGTCTGTGGGGCTTGGCATATTGCTCTGGCAGGGCATTGGTGATACCTTGCGCATCTCCCTGACGGATGATCCCGTAAAGGAAATGGCCGTGGCGTGGGAGCTGCTGCGCGCGCTCGGGCTGCGCTACCGCGGGCCGGAAATCATCTCCTGCCCCACCTGCGGCAGAACCGAGATAGGCCTCATCAACCTTGCCGAGGAAGTGGAGCGGCGTCTGGAAGGCGTGACGGACTCCTTTAAGGTGGCGGTTATGGGGTGCGTGGTCAACGGTCCCGGAGAGGCGCGCGAGGCCGATATAGGCGTTGCGGGCGGCAGGGACAAGGGCATCATCTTCCGCAAGGGAGAAATTGTGAAGACAGTAAAGGGCGGGGCCAGATTGCTCGAAGCCTTCATGGAAGAACTCGACTCGTTTCTTGAAGAACGGAGAAAGGACAGATAATGCGTTGGAGCCGTTTTTATATCCCCACCCTCAAGGAAGCCCCCAGCGACGCAGAAGTGGTAAGCCACAAGCTGCTCACCCGCGCGGGCATGATACGCAAGCTTACTTCCGGCGTGTACACCTACATGCCGCTGGGGTTGCGGTCTATATCCAAGGCTGCCAGCATTGTGCGGCAGGAAATGGACAAGGCAGGAGCCAACGAGGTGAGCATGCCCATGGTGCAGCCTGCGGACCTGTGGCAGGAATCTGGCCGCTGGGATTTTTACGGGCCGGAGCTTCTGCGCTTTAAGGACAGGCACCAGCGCGACTGCTGCCTTGGTCCCACGCATGAGGAAGTGATAACCGACATAGTGCGCGGCGAAGTGCGTTCCTACCGCCAGCTGCCCATGAATCTGTACCAGATACAGACCAAGTTCCGGGATGAGATTCGCCCCCGGTTCGGCCTGATGCGCGGGCGTGAATTCATCATGAAGGATGCGTACTCCTTTGACAGGGACCAGCAGGGGCTGGATGTCAGCTACCAAGCTATGTACGATGCCTATATGTCCATATTCTCCCGCATGGCCCTGAGCTTCCGCCCTGTGGAGGCGGACAGCGGCTCCATTGGCGGCAGTTTTTCCCATGAATTCATGGTGCTGGCCGATACCGGCGAGGATACGGTGGTGGTGTGCAAGGAATGCTCCTACGCTGCCAACATCGAACGCGCCGAAGTCTTCTGCACGGGGGACGAGTGCGACAGGCTGGATATTCCCTTTGAGGAAACCGCTACCCCCGGCAAGTGCACGGTGGAAGAGGTGGCGGCGTTTCTTGATGTGACTCCCGCCGCCATTATCAAGACCCTTATCTACGTTGCGGACGGTGAACCCGTGGTGGCGCTTGTGCGCGGCGACCGCGAGCTTAATGATATTAAGCTGAAGAATCTGCTCCATGCCGATACGCTGGAAATGGCCACCCCCGAGCAGGTGCAGAAGTGGACCAACGCTCCGGTGGGGTATGCCGGTCCTGTGGGCATTCAGGTATCGCGTATAGTGGCGGACAATGAACTGCGTCTTGCCACGGACTGGATTACCGGTGCTAACAAGGCGGACACGCATCTGAAGCACGTGTCGCTTAAGCGTGATGTGAAGCTTGCCGGTTTTGCGGACCTGCGCCTCATTACGGAAGGCGATGCCTGCCCCAAGTGCGGCGGGGCCATTTCCCTGACCAAGGGGATAGAAGTGGGCCATGTGTTCAAGCTGGGCACCAAGTATTCCGAGGCCATGAACTGCAAGTATGTGGACGAGCAGGGCAGGGAGCAGACCATGCTTATGGGCTGCTATGGCATAGGCGTTTCGCGGGTTGTGGCCTCGTGCATAGAACAGAACCACGACGCGGACGGCATTAAGTTTCCGCCGCCCATTGCTCCCTTTGAGGCACTGGTGCTGAATCTGGACATCCGCACCGAAGACGTGTGCGCCAAGGTGGACGAGATAGAGACGCTGCTTGCCGCACAGGGCATGGACGTGCTGGTGGACGACCGTGAAGAGCGTCCCGGCGTGAAGTTCAAGGATGCGGATTTGATCGGCATTCCCATGCAGATTGTGGTGGGCGGCAAGGGGCTTGCCAGAGGCGTGGTGGAGGTTAAGGACCGTCGCACCGGAGAAAAGGCCGAACTGCCCGTGCAGGGATTCGCCGAAGCGTTTGCAGGCTGGAAAAAGGCCGTGTACGCAGGATGGGGCATTACCGATTAGGGGCACGCCGGGAGCAGGGCCGCATAAGGCGTTGCGCCCGGATATCCGGCCATTGCAGAGTTTGCGCGCTCCTGCCGCCCAAGGGGTGGCGGGAGCGTTTTTCATGAACGGACAACCGGCGGGAACAGGGACATGAGCCGCATCTACACGGTCAGGGAACTCACGGAATCCGTCAAGCGGACGCTTGAGGGCACGTATCCGTTCGTGTGGGTGCGGGGGCAGGTGACCAACCTTACCCGTGCCGGGTCAGGGCATATGTATTTTTCCCTGCGCGATGCGGATGCACTGCTCGGGTGCGTGTGGTTTCGCGGCAACCAGCGGGGGGAAGAGAGCTTTGATCCCCTGACGGGCGAAGTGTATGAGGAGGGGCCGCGCCCCGGCCTTGCCCAGACCATGCGCGAAGGCATGGAGATGATGTGCGCGGGCAGGCTGAACGTGTACCCCCCGCGCGGCAGCTACCAGCTTGTGGTGGAGGTGGCGCAGGAGGCCGGACTGGGGCGGTTGTTTCTGGAGTTTGAGGCGCTTAAACGGTCGCTGGCGGAAAAGGGATATTTTGACGCACAGCGCAAGCGGCCGCTGCCCTACCATCCTGCCAGAGTGGCGGTGGTAACGGCTCCTACGGGGGCTGCCATACGCGATTTTCTGCGTATTGCGGGGGAGCGGGGCTGGGGGGCTTCCATCCGGGTGTATCCGGCACTGGTGCAGGGCGATGCCGCACCGGAGCAAGTTGCGCGGGCCATTCAGCAGGTCAATGAACACGGCTGGGCGGATGTTATCGCGCTGATACGCGGCGGAGGCTCACTGGAAGATTTGTGGACGTTTAACGACGAGCGTGTGGCCAGCGCCATATTCTCTTCACGGGTGCCGGTTATTTCCGGGGTCGGGCATGAGGTGGACGTGACCATAGCGGACCTTGTGGCCGATGTGCGGGCCGCCACACCGACCCATGCGGCGCAGATGCTGTGGCCGGAGCGGGCGGTGCTGGCGCAGTCGGTGGATGAGTTGCAGATGCGTCTTGTACGGCGGTGGGAAAGTACCATGCGCGAGCGCGAGGCCACGGTGGCGGCACTGGGAAGGGGGCTTGCGTGGCTTTCTCCTGCCGAACGGCTGCGGCGGCTGGATGAGCGGCTGGCGGAATTTACGGGTAGGCTGGAACGCGGAGTGCAGGGAGTTTTTGTCCGGGCTGACGGGCGTGTACAGGCGGTTGCCGCAAGGCTGAAGGCGGCGTTCGGACCGCAGGTGGCTGAGCAGGGGCAGGCGCGCGTGGATGCGCTGGGTGAACGCCTGCACAGGGCAGCCGCCATGAAGATTTTTAAAGGCGAGCAGGTGTTTGAGCGGCTTGCCGTGCAGCTTGCCGCGCTGGACCCCATGCGTCCGCTTGAGCGGGGGTACAGTCTGGTGCGCAAGCGCGACGGAACCTTTTTGCGCAGCGTGGAAGAGGTGCTGCCGGGTGATGGGGTTACCATTGCCGTGCGTGACGGTGTGGTGCAGGCGGATGTGACGGGCCTTGCCCGTAGGGAAAAAGGGAAGGAGTAGGCGTGCGGAAGGAAGGGATGTTCCGGTGGTGCCGGTGCTGTCGGTGGAGTCGGGGGTGCCGGGGAGTTTTGATAGGGCTGGCACTGTGCCTGTTTTCTCTTTCTCCTGTGTGGGCCGGGGCGCAGAGTCCGGAACGGGTGAGTCTGGCGGTGCCGCAGGAGGTGTTTCCCGGACAGCCGTTTGTGGCGGAGGTTGTGGTTGCCGGATGGGCAACTAAAGGGCAGCCCCTTTTGCCGTATCCGGCAGACGGGACATCGTCCGGGGATGACGGTGCGGCAACTGGAGAACACGGGCAGCCGCCGGAAGTTTCCGTTCTGTGGAATGGGAAGACGGTGCCCGTGCAGATGGATGCGCATGAAGGCGCGTGGCGCGGTGCAGTGCTGCTGGGGGTGCCGCATGGCAGTGAGCAGGAGCCGCGCACCCTGCGTGCCGTTGTGCGGACAGCCGCAGGACGGGAGACGGTGGAACGGGAATTGTCTCTGCTTTCCAGACAGTATCCGGAGCAGCACCTGAACGTGGACCGCAAGTATGTGGAAGTGGCGCAGGACGATCTGGACCGCCATGCCGCTGAGCGTGCGCGGGTAGTGGCGGCGCTTTCCCGTATGGAGGTGCTGCGGCAGTGGGAGCTGCCCATGCTGCGTCCGGTGCCGGGACAGGTTTCCAGCGCTTACGGGCTGACGCGCTATTTTAACGGCAAGCCGCGCAAGCCCCATATGGGAGTGGACCTGCGCGGCGCGGAGGGGACAGCCATTCGCGCCTGCGCAGACGGTGAAGTGGTGCTGGCGGAGGATCATTTTTTTGCAGGAAAGTCCGTTTACATAGATCATGGTCAGGGTGTGGTGAGCATGTATTTTCATCTGTCCGCCATAGGCGTGGCTCCCGGTGACAGGGTGCGGCGCGGCGAGGTGGTGGGCATGGTGGGCAGCACGGGCAGGGTGACGGGGCCGCATCTGCATTTCGGGCTTTCCGTTCAGGGAGAATTGGTTGACCCGCTGCCCCTGCTTGCCGCAGAGTAGGCGGCGCCGGACAGAACAGCAGCCGCTGGTGCGGCATGTGACGGCGGGCGGACGCAGGCATGCGGCGCACGGCGAGGAGAAAAACATGGCAGCGAAGAAAGAAAATTTTGAAGACCAGCTCAAGCGTTTGCAGAGCGTGGTGGAGCAGCTGGAACGCGGCGACCAGCCTTTGGAAAAGGGTGTGGCCCTGTATAAGGAAGGTATTGCGCTGGCCAAGGCCTGCCGTGATCAGCTGGAGAAAGCGCGGAACGAGATTGCCCTTTTTTCGGAGGGGGCGTTGCAACCCTTTGGTGTAAGTGAGGATGCCGAGGATGACCCCGCAGGAGATTAAGGAACGGCTGAGTGCATGCGCCCGCACGGTGGAGGCGTATCTGGCCCGCTGCCTGCACGGGCGCGGCATTCCGCAGGGGCTGCTGGAGGCCATGGAGTACAGCCTGCTGGCGGGTGGCAAGCGGCTACGTCCTGTCTTGTGCATGACTGCCGCCGGGGTGATGGGGTTGGACGGACGCACGGTGCTGCCGTTTGCGGCGGGCATAGAGTGCATTCACACCTATTCGCTCATCCACGATGACCTGCCCGCCATGGATGACGATGACCTGCGGCGGGGCAAGCCTTCCAACCACAAGATGTTTGGGGAAGCCACAGCCATACTTGCAGGGGACGGACTGCTGACCGAGGCGTTTGCGCTGATGGGAACAGTTGCCGAAACCGTTCCGGCGGACAGGGTTGTGCGGGCCATGACGGAAATGGCCGTGGCGGCAGGTTCCGGCGGCATGGTGGGCGGCCAGCATCTGGATATGGACTATACGGCCCGGAGCGGTGTTTCTTACGACGAATTGCGCGGCATGCACGCCATGAAGACCGGGGCGCTTATCCGCGCCGCCTGCGTGAGCGGGGCGATGCTTGCCGGGGCGGACGGGGACGATGTGCGGCGGCTGCGTGTGTACGGCGAATCTATTGGCGCGGCGTTTCAGATTGTGGACGATATTCTGGATGAAGTGGGCGATGAGGCGCAACTGGGCAAGCCCGTGGGCAGCGATGCCGCGCAGGGCAAGACAACCTACCCCAGTCTTTTGGGCATTGCCCGGAGCCGGGAGATAGCGCAGGAGCATGTTGACAGGGCGGTGGAGCATCTGCGGCCCTATTCGGGCGGTGATGCGGACTTCCTGCGTTCGCTGGCGCAATACATTGTTGACAGGGTATCGTAAGCGCGTAAGTTGCTCTGTGCGTAGCAGATTGTCGTGGCTGCTGACCCGTGCAATGCGGTTTGGCGCAGCTGTTTGCTGAAGAGTTGAGTACAGGAAATCAGGAAGATAGCTATTGTGCGGGATGTGTGCATGACAGGATCGGGAATGCCGAAAGGGCTGCTGGGAACCATACGGTCGCCCCGGGATGTTCAGTCGTTTGATGCGGTGCAGCTTGAACAACTGGCAGCGGAGTTGCGACAGGCCATTATACAGGCCGTGTCGCATAACGGCGGCCACCTTGCCCCTTCGCTGGGCGTTGTGGAGCTTACCGTTGCCATGCTCTCCTGCTTTAATTTTGAGGAAGACAAGGTTGTCTGGGACGTGGGGCACCAGGCGTATGCGTGGAAACTGCTTACCGGACGCAGCGACTGTTTTCACACCCTGCGCACCAAGGGCGGCGTGAGCGGTTTTCCCAAGATGTCTGAAAGCCCGTATGACCATTTTGGCGTGGGGCATTCTTCCACATCCATTTCCGCCGCGCTGGGCATGGCTATGGCACGCGACCTTGCCTGCGCAAAGCACGAGGTGATGGCGGTTATCGGCGACGGTTCCATGACGGCGGGGCTGGCGTTTGAGGGCTTGAATCAGGCGGGCCATATGGACCGCAAGCTGCTGGTCATTCTTAATGACAACGAGATGTCCATTTCCCGCAACGTGGGTGCCCTGTCTCATTTTCTGTCGCGCAATCTTTCCTCGCGCTGGGTGCGCCGGTTCAAGAAGGATGTGGAGACGGTGCTGGGGTCCGTGCCCGGTATAGGCGAGGAAATGCTTAATTATGCCAAGCGCAGTGAGCACAGCCTGAAGAGCTTCTTCACCCCCGGAATGCTGTTTGAAGCCTTTCATTTCAACTACATGGGGCCGGTGAACGGGCACAGCATAAAGGATTTGCAGCGGGCATTTGAGCTGTGCAAGGAGCTTGATGAGCCGGTGCTGCTCCATGTGATGACCCAGAAGGGCAAGGGGTATCCGCCTGCGGAGTCCAACCCCACATATTTTCACGGAGTGGGCCAGTTTGAGCCGGAAACGGGGCAGGCCAAAAAATTTGCCGCGCTGAGCAATCTGCCCAGCTATACCGATGTGTTCGGCTCTGCCCTGTGCCGCATGGCGCGCGCGGACAAGCGCATTATCGCCATTACAGCCGCCATGCCGGAAGGAACGGGAACAGCCTGCTTTGCGGAGCAGTTTCCCGAACGGTTTGTGGATGTGGGCATATGCGAGCAGCACGCCGTGACCTTTGCCGCCGGACTTGCCACGCAGGGACTGAGGCCCTTTGTGGCCATATATTCCACCTTTCTGCAGCGCTCCTATGACCAGATAGTGCACGACGTGTGTCTGCAGAACCTGCCTGTGGTGTTCTGTCTGGACCGTTGCGGGCTTGTGGGCGAAGACGGACCCACCCACCACGGCGTGTTCGACCTGAGCTACCTGCGGCATATTCCCAATCTGGTGGTGCTGGTGCCGGGCAACGAATCCGAACTGGCGGACTGCATGGCGACGGCGCTTGCGCACAACGGTCCCGTGGCTATACGGTATCCCCGTGGAGCCGGATACGGCGTGCCGTTGCGGGCCATGCCGCTCATATTCCCCATCGGCACAGGCGAGGTGCTGGAGCAGGGGAGCAAGGTGGCGGTTGTTGTGGTGGGGTCGCGTGTGCATCCCGCGCTGGAGGCATCCCGTGAGGTGGCTGCCCAGACGGGGGTTCAGGTCACGGTGTTCAACGCACGCTGCGTGAAGCCTCTGCCGGAACAGCAGTTGCTGGAAATAGCCCGCAGCCATGAGAAACTGCTGCTTATTGAGGAAAATGCCCTGATAGGCGGTTTTTCATCGGGTGTACTGGAATTTTTGGCGGACAATGATGCTCTGAACGGGCTGACCGTGCGCAGGCTGGGTGTGCCGGATGCCTTTGTGGAACACGGTCTGCAGAAGGAGTTGCGCGCCATGCTCGGCATAGACAAGTGCGGCATTGCCGCCACCCTGCGTTCTATGCTCGAATAAGCTGATGCCGGGGGCAGCTGATGCGCCCGGTGGCCGCGGTGCGCCTTATGCCTTTACTATGCCTGATGTACTTGGTGCGCGCAGTATACTACAGACGCCCCGCATGGTTGCCCGTGCGGGGTTTTTTGCAGGAGCGGCCTGAGGAAGGTGCGGTGCGGGTGCTGTGCACCATGGTCTTTTTGCCCTGTGCCGTGTAACCTCTGCCGGGCGGGTATCGTCTAAGGGGTAGTCACCGGATTGCCCATGACTGATTGTCCGAAACAGAGGTACTGCGTTGTCTTTGCCAGATGATATTATTGTGCAGAATGTGTTGCGCGGTGACGTGAACGCTTTTGAATCGCTTGTGACCCGGCACAGGCGGCATGTGGCCCGTATTGTGGCCGGGCATGTTCCTTATGACCGGGCGGAAGAAGTGGCTCACGATGCCTTTGTGAACGCGTATCGCGGGCTGGCTTCCTACAAGGGCGGAGACAGGTTTGCCGGTTGGCTTGCCCGGATAGCGGTGCGGTGCTGCTATGACTTCTGGCGGGAACAGTATCGTTCCCGCGAGGTGGGGGCGGGGAACCTGTCCATGGATTCGGTGGAACTGATGGACCGCGTGATGGCGGATACTGCCATGCGCACCTATCAGTCGGAAGCCGGAAAGGCCGAGGCACAGGAGGTGCTGCGGTGGGCCATGGGGCAGCTTTCGCCGGAAGACAGGATGGTAGTAACCCTTACCGCCCTTGAGGAGAAAAGCGTGGCAGAAGCGGCTGACCTGCTCGGCTGGACGCAGGTGAACGTGAAGGTCCGGGCACTGAGGGCGCGCAGGAAACTCAAGGATATACTCGGAAGGGCCGGAATTACGGAGGTGGACTATGACTGATCGTCTGGAACGGTTCATGATGTTTCTGCGGCATGTCCACGCCCACGGGCGGACGGATGCGGCGGTACGGTTGGAATATGCTTCGGGCACGGGGCTTGTGGCGTCCGTTATGGACGATGTCTTTTTCCTTTCTCTGGACGACGGCTGGATGGGCTTTGCCCGCAGGGCGTATTCTTTTTCTGCGGTGGCGTGCATGGCTGCCCTGGTGCTCTTTCTTGTTTCCGGCACCATGGGGCACGGCGTGCTCATAGAGCGTGCTCTTTCCGGTCTGCTGGAAGACCCTGCCGGACTTTTTGCCCTGTATTATCTTGAATTTTAACGAGGCATGACATGCGTTTATCTCATTCTACCCCTCTCAGGCACTATTGTGCCGCACTTGCCCTGCTGATTTCCGGCATTGTGGTGGGTGCTTTTGGCATGCATGTGTGGCAGCGGGCTCAGGGACCGGGATTTCCTCCCCCCGGCGACTTTAAGGTGCGCATATGGGAGCATTTTGAGCGGGAACTGAAACTGACTCCGGAGCAGGTGGTCCTTATCCGCCCTGACTTTGAGGAAGCTTGGGAGCAGGGTGATGCCATACGCCGCACTGTGGAACCGCAGATGAAGGCTTTGTTTGCGCAAGCCATGGAGCGGGTGCGCGTGCATCTTACGCCGGAACAGCTGGTGTTGCTGGAAGAGTTTGACAGGCGCATGGAGGAGCGGCGCAACAGGCATGACGGACCGCCACCGCCGATGTTTGAGCTGCCTCCGCCTGCCAAGTAGCTACGGCACGTGAGGTGGGTGCGGGGCGTGAGGTGGGTGCGGCACGTGAGGTGGGTACGGCAGGGGCGATGGTGCCTGAAGAGCAGGCTGAGTTTTTTGTGTAACCGCCGTGGTTTTGTGCGCGTCTTGGTTGCAAGGCCGAAGAACACATGCCCGGTGTGCGCTGTGCGCATATGTCTCTCCTCTCACGGGTAATGTGTTTTTTGGCCATAGTATATTGCGGCTCTGCATTCTCCCCATGCAGAGCCGCTTTTTTTATGTAACACATGTGTAGAATGATGCGTCTTTGTGTGTAGGCGCGACTTTTGTGCGCAAAATGCAATTTATGATACACGCAAGGAGTTTTGTTATGAAGAAGTTACTGTTTGCAGCGATCTTATTGCTGGTGGTGAGTGCGGGGAATGCATACCCCAATGGACCTGTTCACGGGATGACACCCGGAATGCCTGCGGGCGGGCCGGGGATGATGGAAAGCAGTCTGGTGGCGGCGTTGGACTGGCTGGACCTTTCTGCCACGCAGAAAGGGAAGATGACGGAGTTGTTCAAGGCACGCATTGCGGACATGGATAAGGCCGAGCAGGGGGCGGAGGCGCGGTTCAAGCGTATGGAAGCATTGCGTGAGGCGGCGGAGAAAGGCGATGTGGAGACGGTGCGCGCCCTGATGCGCGAGGAAGGCGCGGAACGTGAGGAGCGGATGCTGCAGGGGGTTCGGTTTGTGGCGTCTTTTCGCAGCGTGCTCACGGATGCGCAGCGCGCCCGGGTGGACGACGTGCGCGCACGGTTCAAGGCCCGCATGCAGCCCGGGGGGGAACCGGAACGCGGAGCCATGCAGAAGGGGCCCGGGATGCATGCCCCTGCACCGGAGGCCATGGGTGACGGCCCCGGCCATGCTGGCGGGAATGCAGGAATGCCCCCGAAAGCACAGGGCAGACACGGCAAGCCTTATGGCGGCCCCGCCCCTGCGGACCTGAAGCAGATGCTGGAGCGCTGGATACACGAGAACGCATAGCGGCAGACTGACCACACGAAAAGGCCCGGTCCGGAAGAATCCGGGCCGGGCCGCATACGTGTGTGCCGGGAGGAATGCCTGCACGGATGCAGGTTCTGCGGGAGCGGATCGTTACCGGCGGGCCATGCCGCGCAGGCGCTGTACCCGCTCCTCAATGGGGGGATGTGTGCTGAACAGGCGGGCCATATTGGCCCCCGCAAAGGGGTTAACGATGAACATGTGTGCGGTGGCCTCGTTGCCGGAGTGCATGGGCACGCGCTGGGAATAGGCGTTCAGCTTTTCCAGCGCGGAGGCAAGAGACATGGGGTTGTTGCACAGGCGCGCACCCGTGTCGTCCGCGAGATATTCGCGCGAGCGGGAAATGGCGAACTGGATGAGGCTTGCCGCAACAGGGGCGAGAAAGGCCATGAGCAGCGCGGTGAACATGTTTCCGCCGCCTCCGCCTTCTTCATCGCTGCTTCTGCCCAGACCGAAGATGGCGGCCCACTGCATCATGTTGGCGATCATGACAATGGCGGATGCCAGTACTCCGGCAACGGACTGCACCAGAATGTCGCGGTTGGCTATGTGGCCTATCTCGTGC
The DNA here is from genome assembly GCF_013340305.1 of Desulfovibrio psychrotolerans. NCBI lineage: Bacteria > Pseudomonadati > Thermodesulfobacteriota > Desulfovibrionia > Desulfovibrionales > Desulfovibrionaceae > Desulfovibrio > Desulfovibrio psychrotolerans. Next base: position 610,194 of record NZ_BLVP01000001.1, on the reverse strand, counting down.
GCGATGACGCCTTTAAGTTCTTCCGGGGTGAGCAGGGTCATAAGGCCCCGTGTGACGGCCACCACACCGTGTTCCGGGTTGCGCCCGGTGGCGAAGGCGTTGGGGGCGTCTTCATTGATGATGCACACGCGGGGTTTGGGGATGCCTGCGTTGCGCGAAAGCTCATCCACCATGGCGTGCAGGGCGGGGGCGTCTGCCGGGCTCAGTTCCTGTGCGCCGTACATGCGCAGCACGATTTTGTCTGAATACCAGTAGCTGCCCACGTTCATGAGCAGGGCGAAACCGAAGGCAAAGACAAGGCCGGTTTTACCGCCCATGGCACCACCCAGAAAGATGATGATGCCCGAAAGCAGGGCGAGAAGCAGAGCGGTCTTGAGGTTGCTGGTCATTGTCGGATTACTCCTTGCAAGGTCCAAAGGGTGCTGTGATGGGCGGTCGCGCCGGGAGGCCGACCGTTGGTTCGCGATTGTTCCGCGCCTTGCCTTTCCGGCGGGCGCAGGGCGGTTTACCCGTGCCGGGTTGCCCGACTCTATGTGTAATGCCTTGCGGGTGTTTGGCAAGGGGCGGAGAGGCGGAATTGCACGTAATGGTGTGGTGTTGTGTGCGGAATGGCGCAGGTTGCCCTTTCCGTCATGTTCCGCCGTGATCTGGCGTGTTCCTTCGTGATCTGGCTCGGACAGGCGTAGTCGGGCGGGGTCAGGCGCGATCTGGTGTGGTCAGGTACAATCTGTTGCGGTCAGCCGCCGAACTGCATTATGTGCAGCCTGCGGAGCATGGCGGGCGGGATATCTGACACCCAATGCCCGGTGCTGACCGCCCACAGGTACAGGGCGAACAGAACGCCCGCGCTGCCCAGTGCAACCGACCAGACGGGGAGACGCAGGCCGAAGGCGCGCAGGGACAGGCAGTCCGGGACCGGACAGGCTTCTGCGCAGGCGGCGCAGCCGATGCATTCCGGCGTATCCATGCGTCGGCGTGAGTCTACGCTGATGCCGGAGGGGCAGGCGCGGGTGCAGCGGCGGCAGGAAATGCAGCGGCCCGCATCGCGCGATACGGCCACGGGACTTGCCAGCGCCAGCAGGCCGAGGAGTGCGCCGTATGGACACAGGAAGCGGCACCATGCGTTGCGCAGGACCAGAGAGAACGCGGCGAGGGCTGCCAGCACAATAAGGGAGGTGCGGGACGGAGATGTGAAGAAGGCGAGCATTTTCGCATCTGCCACCAGATTGTAGGGTGAGGCGAGGAAGGCTTCGATCTCCCGCAGGGGCATGCCGATGAGGATGAAATAGAGAAATGCGGCCAAGAGCAGGTATTTTGGGCCCCGGAGCAGCACTGCAGCCGGATGTGGCAGGTTGGGCATGGTCCGGGTGAGACCTGTGCGCTGGCCGAGACGTTCCAGCAGGGCGGAGAGGAAACCCACCGGGCAGATATAGCCGCAGAATCCTTTGCGGAAGAGCAGGGCCGTGAGCAGGATGGCAAAGAAGATGGTGAGCCCCGCCGGGTGGACGGTATCCCACTGACCGGTCATGAAAAAGCGTTTGGCTGCCATGAGGGCGCTGATGGGCAGGAATGCTTCCACGGAGGGCGGCTTGGGTGTGAACGTGTCTGTTTTGTCTGTCATCCACAGGAAGTAGCTGTGGAAACGGTAGCCCGCGTAGAGGCAGAACAGCGTGAAAGCCCCCTGAACCGCCATTCGTATGGCGGAAGGAGACAGGTGGGGGCGTTGCGGCAGGGCGGACGGAGTGCCGGGTATGCCGGGTATTTCGGATATGCCGGAGGTTTCGGAATTTCCCGATATGTTGGGTATCTCCGGCTGTGAGGATGGCGCTGGTGTATACGGGGTGCAGGATTGTTCGGGCATGGAAGTATCCAGAAGCTGCGGTGTGGCCCGCTGCGGGGCGTGATATGGAGGCAGGATAGCGCGGAGCGGGGGGCGGGGTCTGTCGGCTTGCAGACAGTTGGCGGGAAAAGAAAAAGGACATGGCTTGCCCGAGCACATGTCCTTGAGACCGGAAATGCCGGTCTGCCCGAATTTCCGCAGCGGTGCGACCATGACAATATGCCGGGATGGCAATATGCCGGGCTGCCGCCGGGGGAAAAAGGGGCCCGCGAAGCTAGCTGGTCTTTTTGATGTAGTACAGCGCACCGAGAACGGCGGCGATACCCACAAAAAATACGATGAAGTCCATGTCTCCAACTCCTGGGTAGGCTGTCAACTTGTTAAAAAATTCTCAAGCCCGATGGGGTAGATGTACTGTAAAACGGCATGGGGCACAAGTCTTTCCCGTGCATTTTCACAATGTTGATGCGTGAATTTCTGTAAAAGCCTTTTTTGCTTGAGAAACGAATCGTTGCACAAGCCGGGGGGCCTTTCTGCCGTCCGGGCCTTCCACGCCGGTATGCGCGTCTACTCCTGCGGGGCGGACAGTGCGGATGGCCTGTGCCACATTGTCCGGCGTGAGGCCGCCCGCCAGAATGACGGGGCGCGGGGAAAGGCGGACCAGACGGGCCGAGGCTTGCCAGTTGTGCACCATGCCCGTTGCGCCGTCTGCGCCTGTGGCGGGATTGCGGGTATCGGTGATGAAGGCGTCCACATGGGGGGCGGCCTGGGCGAGGGTGCGTTCCAGTTCCGGCAGGTTGCCGCCGTCCGGGTGGAGGACAAGGCTTTTGATGATGAACAGGTGGGGAGCCATGTGGCGCAGGCGTTCCAGCTCATCCGGGCTGACCGGGCCGTGCAGCTGGACGCGGGACATGTGCAGTTGCCGGCAGAAGGCCGCTATGGCGTCTGCCGTGTTCAGATAGCAGATGCACACGGGGATGGCGGTGGTGCTGCCGTTATTACCTGAAAGGGCGCGGGCCATGTCTGCCGCAGCCTGTTCCGTGCAGTCGGGTGTGTTGACGGGCAGCCGCAGGGGGTAGCCCAGTGCATGAACGCCGGAGCGGATGAGCATGGTTGCCTCGTCCATGTCGTGGATGCCTGCTATCTGGATGAGGCCGCGAAAGGGCGTGCCGGGAGTGAGCAGCGGTGCCGGTTCCGATTCCGCGCCAGAGCATGTGCCGGAGGATGTGCCAGTGCTGATATCGGTAACGGACAGGTGTGCATTGCCCTGTGCGGTTGCGGAGCTGCCTGCATCGCTGCCGCCGGGGAGGTCGTGCCCGCGCGGACCGCAGAAGGTGACATGGCCAGATTCCAGCCGCAGGATGTGTGAGATTTCCGGGATGAGTTCCGATGTGTAATGCGAGACGTACACCACCTGCATGCCCGACTGCACAAGGCCGCGCAGGGTGGCGAGAAAGTGGTCGCGTGCGGCGGGGTCCAGGCCGGAGCAGGGTTCGTCCAGCACCAGCAGGTCGGGGGAGGGGGCAACGGCGCGGCAGAGCATGAAGCGCCGGAGTCTGCCGTAGGACATGTCGCGGATGCGCTGTGCGGCGTGGTCTGCAAGGCCCATGTGGTGCATCCACGCGGCGGCGGCCTGTTTCTGCTCAGGAGTGATGTGCTGCCATTCCCACAGCCCCACGCTGGCGGAAAAGCCGGACCAGACGAGTTCTTCGCCGGTGAGGTCGAGCAGGGTGCCGTGGTAGGCATCGTGCCCGTAGGTTGCCTGCAGCCTGTCGGAGACGTAGCCGATGCGGCGGCGGAGGCTGTGCATTTCCGGCGTTTCCTGCCCGAACCAGCGCACGGTGCCGCCCCATGCCTGACGGGTATCGCCCAGCAGCAGGCGCAGCAGTGTGGATTTGCCCGCGCCGTTGGGACCGCAGACGGCCCAGTTCTGTCCGGGGAGGATGGACCATGTGATGTTGTGCAGGACGGGGACGCGGTTGATGAACACGGTGGCGTCTGCGATGTCGATGAGCGGTTCTGCCGGGGTGGTGCGGCTGATGCGGCCAATGTGGCCTGTGCGATCGGTGTGGCCGGTGCGACAAGTACGATCGGATGAGGCTGAGCTGCTGTCGGGAAAGGGCGGCGGGAGGACGGATGAAGGAGCCGCCTGCGGCGACCGGGGGCAGAGAGATTCGCGGTGCTTCTGTTCCATGGCCTGAGTGACATCTGCCACGCTGCCCTGCACGGCGATGCGGCCGCAGGTAAGGAGCATGCCGTGGGTGATGCAGGCGGGGAGTTCTTCCAGCCGGTGGGTGGCGAAGAGGACCGTGGTGCCCAGTGCGGCGGCGCGGTCTGTTGTTTCCAGAACGCCCGCGCGGGAGGCGGGGTCCAGCCCTTCGCACATTTCGTCCAGCACCAGAATGTCCGGCGAGCCGATGAGGGCACGGGCAACAAGCATTTTGCGCAACTGGCCCTGTGACATGGCGGGCAGGTGCATATCCAGCAGGTGCTGTACGTCCAGCGCACGGGCCAGGTCCTGCGCGGCATAGCGCTGGGGCTGCGTGGGTGTTTCGTACAGCAGGGGGGAATCGAACCAGCCGGTCAGCAGCAAATCTTCGCCGGAGAGCCGCCACTGCTGGCGCACGTAGTGTTCCTGTATGCCGGAAGTCACGCAGGCGATGCGGCGGCGCACGGCAAGGGGGGTGGTTTCCGGCGTGCCGTCCAGAAGCCACGTGACGGAGCCTGCGTGGCCAGTGTAGCCAGTGTGGTCTGTTTGGCCTGTATGTTCCGGCGACTGGAGCGGTTGCGTCTGAGGCGGAATCTGGTCGGGCCGCTGCTCACCACGGATGACGCGCAGCAGGGTGGATTTGCCCGCGCCGTTGGGGCCGATGATTGCCCAGTGCTGCCCTTTGTGCAGGGTCCACGAGAGGGAGTCCAGCGCGATGATGCGGAGGGCCTGCGCGGAGGGAAGAAAGGAGACGTGCACCCGGTCGAGGATGAGAAGAGGAGCGTTCATAGTGATTGTGTCGGTTGCTGGTGCGGTAACGGGCGTGGGGGACCGGTCAGAACGCTCTGACCTGCATGGTGCGTTTTTCAAAGAAGACGCTTTGGGAATAGCCGTATGTGCGGGCGTAGGTTTCCAGAACAGTGAAGGCGTAGCCCACGGAGGCCGTGGAATGCGCGTCTGAGCCGAAGCTTATGGGCAGGTGCAGGTCGCGGGCGGTTTCCATGAAGAAGGGGCAGGGGTAGATTTCGGCGCACAGTTTGCGCAGGCCTGCGGAGGAGACCTCCATGGCCATGCCTGCCTTTTGGACGGCGCAAAGGGCGCTGCGGACGGCATCTTTTGCGGAGGCGGTCTGCATCCAGCGGGTGAAGGCGTCCACGGAGAAAATCTTGATGATGTCCGGGTGGGCGACGATATCAAAAAGACCTGTCTGCGCCATGTGGGTCATGGTTTCGAAAAAGGCCTCGTAGCGGGCGAATTTTTCATCGTCCGACCAGTATGCCCAGTCCTGCGGGGCGAAGTCGAATCCCCACGTATCCAGAAAGTGGATGCCCGCGATGACGTAATCGAAGGGGTCTGCGGCGAGCTTTTGGCGGATATAGTCCTCCTGCCCGACGGTCCAGTCCATCTCTATGCCCAACAGCACCTGAACGCCTTGCGGGTTTTCCTTAAGGGCGGAAACCTGCCGGAGGTAGTCCGGCCATGCGGCGGTGAGTTTCTGCTTGTAGTCGGTGGGGTAGTCGAATCCGTCCGGGCGCGGGGAGTGCTCGGAAAAGCCGAACACCTTCATGCCCTTAGCCAGTGCCGCATCAAACATTTCCTGCACGGAGGCCTTTCCGTGGGAGAAGTGGGTGTGGATGTGTGTGTCTACGGTGATCATGATTGCGGAGGAGCCTCAATATTTGGGATTTTGTACCACCACGGCAAAGGCGTTGCGCACGGCGGCGAGTATTTCTTCGTCTTTCACGGGGTCGCGCAGGACAATGGTTCCCGTCTGGGTGTACCGCGGGGGCAGGGCATTGAGGGCAAGGGCGTAAATATCGTGCAGCGAAAGCTCGTCCGGCTGGTATCCGGGCGGTTCGCTCATGACTTTTTCCATCATGCGCAGGACACGGGTTTCGTTGCGGTTGCGTATTGCGGAAAAGTCTGCGGTGCCGATGCGGTATCTGTGCTGCTTGTCCGACATGCTGCCTCCGGGATCAGGTTGTGACGAGTGGGTAAGTATAGCAGGGAGTGCGGCGCCGGGGCAAGTGCGGGCTTGGCGTCATGCGGGATTGCCGGGGAGGGGCGGGGAGCGAAAGAACGGCCTGCTGAAGCGGAGACTCCGGCAGGCCGTTTGCGGTTGGTACTGAGGTATGTGCTACCGTTTCCGGCATTAGCCGGAAAGATGCGACGGGGCTACCATTTGCGCTCGTACTTGTTGCGCAGCCATATGGCCGTGGCGTTCATGCTCAGCAGCAGGACGAGCAGGACCATGATGCCTGCGGCGGTGCGTTCTGCAAAGGCGCGCTGAGAGTCTGAGGCCCATGTGTATATCTGCGCGGGGAGTACGGTGGAGGCACTGGAGAAGCTGGTGGCGACGTCCGGGATATAGGCCATCATACCCACGATGAGCAGGGGCGCGGTTTCGCCCATGGCGCGGGAAAGGCCGATGATGGTACCCGTGAGAATGCCCGGCAGCGACAGTGGCAGCACGTGGTGCCACACCACCTGCAGGGGCGTTGCGCCCAGTGCCAGCGCGGCTTCGCGTATGGAAGGCGGGATGGAGCGTATGGCCGCGCGCGTGCTGATGATGATGGAAGGCATGGTCATGAGCGAGAGCGTGAGGCCGCCCACCAGTACGGAAGAACGGGTGACGCCCATGAAGTTGATGAAGATGGCCAGACCCAGCAGCCCGTAGATGATGGAGGGAATGGCCGCAAGGTTGTTGATGTTTACTTCTATGATTTGGGTCAGGCGGTTATCCGGAGCGAATTCTTCCAGATAGATGGCGCACATGACCGCCACCGGGAAGCTGAACAGCAGGGTGAGCAGCAGCACATAAAAGGAGCCTACTGCGGCGGAGAATATGCCCGCAAGTTCAGGCAGCTTGGAATCGCCCGACGTGAAGAACCCGGTATTGAAGGCGAGCTTGGCCGTGCCCTGCTGCATCATGGAGTCCACGAGCTTTTGCTGGCGGGGTTTAAGCCGGTTGGGGCGCTCCTTCATGTACTGGTCCGTATCCGCGCTGGCGAGCACCCAGAGTTCGCGCGTGGTGCCGGAAAGGGTGCTGTCCTCGTCCATCATAGAGGGAATGAGGCGGATGAAGCTGCGGGAGACAATCTGGGCTACTTCCGGGTCCAGCGCCATGTTGGGGTTGGCGTAAATTTCCGGTGAGTAGTTTACCGTGATAAGCAGTTCACCCTGCCGGAAGGCGGAAGCACCCTTTATGGAGATATCCACCATGAAGAACACCAGAAAGAGTCCCGCAAGCGCAATGGCGGTGATAGCGTAAGCCCTAAAGCGCCGTTCCCGTGCGTGCCGCCTGGCGCGCATGGCTTTTTCGTCAAATCCGAAGGTAGATGCCATTCTTCGTATCCTGTTACTCGTACTGTTCACGGAATTTGCGGATGACCACCAGTGAGACCACGTTCAGGCAGAGCGTAACCACCAGCAGCACAAGGCCGAGGCCGAAGGCTGAGAGGGTTTGCGGGCTGTCGAAAGCCTGATCGCCGGTCAGGGAGTCTACTATGCTGACTGTGACCGTGGTCATGCTCTTGAGCGGATTCCAAGTGAGGTTGGGCATGAGGCCCGCCGCCATGACCACGATCATGGTTTCGCCCACGGCGCGGGATATGGCCAGCAGCAGGGCGGAGACCACGCCGGGAAGGGCCGCAGGGAGAATGACCTTGGTGATGGTTTCCGACTGGGTGGCGCCCAGCGCGTAGGAACCTTCGCGCATGGCCTGGGGCACAGCGTTGATGACGTCGTCCGAAAGAGAGGACACCAGCGGAATGATCATAACACCCATGACCAGACCCGGGGCGAGGGCGTTGGTGAAGTCCGCCTGCAGGCCCAGAGAAGTGGCCACCTGCACAATGAAGGGGCTGACGGTGATGGCGGCGAAGAAGCCGTATACCACTGTGGGGATGCCCGCCAGAATTTCCAGCGCGGGTTTGGCTATCTTGCGCACGGCGGGGGTGGCGTATTCCGCCATGTAGATGGCGGCGAACAGCCCCATGGGACCGGCAACCAGCATGGCGATGGCCGTGATGTAAAAGGTGCCCGCAAACAGCGGAACGGAGCCGAATTCCGGCGGAGCCACGCTGCTGTCTGCACGGCCTGTGGAGAAGAGGAAGGCTGTTTCCGGACTCCATTTGGTTCCGGTGAGGAAGTTCCAGAGGCCCACCAGCTTGAAGAAGTGCATGGCTTCGAACACCACGGACACTACGGTGCCGATGGTGATGAGAATGGAGATGGAGGATGCGGCAATGAGGGTTACCCGCACCACCTTTTCCACCCGGTGGATGGCTCTGAATTCCTTGGAAATGGTTTTTTGAGAGAAATACAGGCCGAAGATGCCCAAGCCCACCGCACCTACCAGAAGGATTGTGCTTGGAATGGTAACCAGATGCAGCAGATGCAGCAGCGAGGCGAAGAAAAAGATGAGTATGGCAGGCAGTGCCACCCAACAGACGGAATACCACGCGTAGTAGGCGCGTGGTGAGTGGTGTTCTGTTCCCCGGGCGTTGTCTGCCTGTGTCTGCCGGTTGGCAAGGGCGAAGCCCAGTACCGCTAGCGGCACGATAAGCATGAAGGCCAACTGCAGGGCGCTTCCTAACGTCATGAGTGTTCCCGGTTTGCGGAAGGTGCCCCTTCCGGAAAGTGTGAAGGCCGGCGGAGGCTTGGTGTGCCTCCGCCGACCGATGGGAGCGGGTTATTTCTACTTCAGATCTTCAAGGGCAAGCTTCTTGAAGCCGGTGACGTCTTTACGCACCTGCTCGCGCTCTGCGGCAGGCAGGGGAATGAGGCCGATGGTCTTCAGGTAGCCGTTTTCGCCGATCATGTTCTCAGACATGAACAGTTCCACGTATTCCTTGAGGCCGGGGATTTTGCCGATGTGAGCGTTCTTGATGTAGAAGAAGAGGCTACGGGAAATGGGGTATTTGCCGCCGGAGATGTTATCGAAGGTGGGGGCAACGCCGCCCACGGGGCAGCCCTTGATCTGGTCCTTGTTCTCGGAGAGGAAGCTGTAGCCGAAGATGCCCACGGCTTCAGTGTCCTTGGTCAGCTTCTGGACGATGAGGTTGTCGTTTTCACCGGCGGGCACGTAGGGGCCGTCCTGACGGATCTTCTTGTACTTGCTGGCATCCTTGCCGAGCACAGCGTTGAAGGTTTCGTCCTTGGCGGTGAACACTTCCACGACCATTTCCACAAAGGCGTCACGGGTGCCGGAGGTGGCGGGGGGGCCGTAGATTACGATCTTGCGGTCGGGCAGGTTGGGATTGATGTCTTTCCAGGTCTTGTAGGGGTTGGGCACGAGCTTGCCATCTGCAGGAACTTCTTCCAGCACGGCAAGGGCGAGTTCCTTCAGGGAAAGGTCGAGGTCGGCGTTGCCGATGTTCTGGGCGATGACGATGCCGTCAAAACCGATCTTGGCTTCGGTGACTTCGGTCACGCCGTTCTTGATGTTGGTTTCCAGTTCGCTTTTCTTCATGCGGCGGGAAGAGTTGGTGATGTCCGGCGTTTCGGGACCCACACCGGCCATGAACAGCTTGTGCCCGCCGCCGGAACCGGTGGATTCGACAACCGGGGACTTGAACTGGGCGTTGATGGCGCCGAATTCTTCTGCCACCGCGCTGGAGAAGGGATAGACGGTGCTGGAGCCGACGATGCGGATCTGGTCACGTGCATGGGCGAATCCGGCAAGCGACAGGGTCAGCGCCAGCGCCAATGCGATTTTCGAAAAGCCTTTCATCAGAGACCTCCAAAGTCTGTAGAGTTATTTACGTGAAGTGCGTTGTAACGCGCAGAACCTTTCTATGCCGTGTGCGTTACGACTCGTTGTAGCGTTCGTTACAATACCGTGTCGGTAATTATATCTCTGCACGCCGATCAGCGTTCCCGGCCCTGCGGCTTTCGGAAAGAGCGTCCGTCTGCATGTTGTGCTGTGTATCATCTTGATTTTCCAGAGACATTCCGTCCATTGCGCGCTGCAGTTCATGGGCGAGGCGTGAGAGTATGTTTACCGCATCTGCCGATTCCGCCATGGCCTGCGCGGTTTCGCGGGCGATGCCGTCCACGTCTGTTACAGCGGCGGACACGCTCTTTACGCCGAGGGTCTGCTCCTGTGCCATGTTTGCAATGACGCAGATTTCGCTTTCCGACTGCTGGATACGGCTGAGGATATCATCCAGCGCGCCGCCTGAACGGGTGGCGAGGTGGTCGCTTTCCTGTACGGCACGGGCAACGGAGGCTGTGCTTTCTATGAAGCCGCGCGTGGATTCTTGTATGGACCGGATGCGCTGCCCCACCTGTCCGGTGGCGCTCATGGTTTTTTCCGCAAGCTTGCGCACCTCGTCCGCGACCACGGCGAAACCACGGCCCGCGTCGCCCGCGCGTGCGGCTTCTATGGCGGCGTTCAGTGCCAGCAGGTTGGTCTGGTCCGCAATATCTGAAATAACGCCCATGATCTGGCCAATGCCCTCTGCCTGTATGCCCAGTTCTTCCACGGTGTTCTGCATGTGGGCCACCTGCCCGTGCACGCGGTGCATGACCTCCATAGAGGACTGCACCACTTTGCGCCCTGCTTCGGCTACCTGTACGGAGCCTTTGGCCAGTTCCACCGCGCTGCCTGCCTTGCGGCCTATTTCCGTGACCGAGGAGTCCATGTGGTCCATGGCTGAGGTGACTTCGCGCACGTGCTCAAGCTGCCGCGCCGCGCCTTCGCTGGCGTGGCTGACCTGCAGGGAAAGCTCCTGTGCCGAGGAGGCGACGCGGCGGGCTATCTCGTCCGCCTCGCGCGCGGTGGCGGCGATGACCGCGTTCTGCGCATCCAGCCGCGCATGCTGCGCGCGTTCGTGCGTGAGGTCTATCCACAGGGAGATGGCTCCCAGAAGTTCGCCGTCCATGTCGTAAATGGGGGTGGAAACGATGTGCAGCACGACTTCGCGTCCGTCGCCCTGCGGGTCGAACACGGCGTCTTCCGCCACGCGGGCGTGCTGTTCCATGCTGCGACGGGTGAAGGTTCTGCGGTCTGCGCCGGAGCCGTTTGCCGCGCCGTACAGCAGTTCTCCGAGGGGTTTGCCCGTGTAGTCCCACGGGGCGCCGCTGCGGCGAAGCACCGAGAGTGCTTCGGCGTTGACATGGGTTATCTCATTTTTGAGGTTCACCACGGCGCAGGGTACCACGATGCCGTCCAGCACGCCCTGACTGAAGCCGAGCCGCCTTTTGAGTTCGCCCACCATGGTTTTTACCGCGCGCACGGTGGTGCCTATGGTGTCGTTGGGCACGTAGTCGAAGGTGTAGTCGAAGTTGCCCTGTGCCACTTCCTGCGCCAGCATGGAGAGGCGGCGCATGGGAAGCATGAGCTGGCGCACCATAAGCCAGATGACCAGTGCCACCAGAGGAAGGGTGACGGCGGCGGCAACAGCTGCGCTTGTCCAGAGGCGTTTGTCCACTCCGGCCATGAGGTCTTCTCTCTGCACGGTGGTAACGAAGGTGATGCCCCACGGAGCATAGACATCGGCATAGGCTTCGTATTCCGCATCATCATGGACATAGGTGAGGCTACGGGCTGCCTTTTCCGGTGATGTGCCTGCCTGTTGCAGGGCCGTTGCCCAAGGCTGCTCATGGATGTTTGTGCCGAGCAGGTGTTTGTCCGGATGGATGAGAATGACGCCCTGTGCATCGTAGGCAAAGGAATAGCCCTTGCCGTCCACGTTGTGCCGCACCACGGCGGCGGCAAATTCCGGTGAAAGCAGGGGACGCGCCACTTCCATGGCACCCAGTATCTCTGCGCCCTCCATGCCCTTGATGGGAGCGTACATGGCAAGCTGCCATTCCCCGGCTATTTTATAGATGCCGGTGACGCTGGTTCCCGCATTGGTTGCTGCTACGGCCTGATGCGTCTGCGGCAGATAGGTCCACTGGTCGGTTGCACCGGAAGCATTGCGGACGCTGGTAGCAACACGGATCAGCTTGCCCTGATGCAGTTGCAGCACGGAGGCCCCCACCCCCGCGAGATCGTGGATGCGGTCTACAAGGTCTGTGTTTTCGTTCAGGTAGACAGCCCCGAGCTTGAATCCCGGCAGCACGGTCTTTTCCCGTTCTCCGGTCGATTCGTGCACGATTTCCGCTTCCACTTCCATGAATATTTCCGGGATGGGGAAGCCGGACAACCCGAACTGCAACTGCATGAGCTTGAGGTCTGAGCCTATCTTGTTGCGGTTGAGGGTATCTTGAAACTGGGCGGATTCCATGAGGATTTGGGATACGTTGCGCAGCGCCTCGCGCCCCTGCCGGATGTAGCCCCGCTTGGTATCCACGAAGCTGGTGGCCAGCATGCTGACCATGGCCGTAAGCACCATGACCAGCGAACCGACTATGAGTTTGTTGCGGAAGGAGAGGGTGTTGAACATGGCGGTGTGCACCTTGAAGTTGCGGGAACCCCGGGCAGCGGGGAGGGAGTGTCTCATGTGTTACGGAAATGTGTATGCCCGCCCCGCCGTGCGGCGGGTATGGACTGCGTCTACATGGAGCATGTGGGCGAAGATGACGTGACGGCTTTGTCACGTTTGTGTGACAGAGAGAGGTGGTGTGCCTGATGCCGCAAAAATAAAGCCCCCGCCGTGGCTTTGTATGGCACACGGCGGGGACGGTATCGGGCAGCCGGAGTCTTTTTTCGCCTGCGGGTATCAGAGTTTGGACTTGAGGACCATGTCTGTGATGGGACCGCGCGAGCGTTCGCCCTTGAGCACCATGTGAGCGTAGTTGGGGAACCCCTTGAGTTTGCGGACCACCCAGTTCAGGCCGTTGTTGGCATCATTGAGATAGGGGTTGTCTACCTGCCGGGTGTCGCCAAGGCAGAAGCATTTTACGTTTTCGCCCATGCGGGTGAGCAGGGCGCGCATTTCCACACGGGAGAGGTTTTGCGACTCATCTACAATGACCACCGCGTTTTCGATATTCATGCCCCGGATGTAGGCAAGGGGGAGGATTTCGAACCGTTTGGGGTTATAGCGCAGGGTGTCTTCGCCGGGGTTGGCGAAGATACGGTTGGCGGGGCGCAACGTGTGGAGCTTGACCAGCAGGTCTTGGATGTATTTGACGTATGGCTCCATTTTTTCGCGTACATCGCCGGGCAGGTAGCCCATTTTGGTGCCGAGTTCGATGAGTGGCTTCACCACGTATATCTTTTCATAGAGCTTGCGTTCCAGTGCCAGATAAAGGGCTGTGGCAAGGGCGAGGTAGGTTTTGCCGTAGCCTGCCTCTGACTGCACGGAGACGAGGTCCAGATCTTCGCGCTGCATGAGCATGAGAGCAAGGTTTTGGTAGATGTTGCGAGGTTTTACGTTCCACACGTTCATCTGGTAGGTGATGAGGACATCACCTTCTGTACCATGAAACATGGGCTTGCCCTCATGCCATGAAAAGGAGTTGGGCACTTTGGGCTCGGACGGGTCTACGAATCCGGTGTAGCGTTGTGATTCGGATTCAAAGGGGCGGGAATCGCGCAGTTCTTCGCTTTCAATGCCGGAAAGCCCGGCTTGGAGGCGCAGGATCTTGTCGTTGGTGACGAGGATGGGGGTATCTATGTGCGCGGCGGTTATTTCGCGCAGGATGAAGTTATCCACTACCTCCTCGGTGAACCGGGAGATGCTGGAATCGTTGCGGATGAACTGAATGACCTCTTTGTTGGCGAGCAGGGTGTCCACCACGCGCGAGATGATGTGTCTCAGGCGTGGGTTCGTCTTCAGGGAATTGAGTTCGATGAGGACGTGATAGGGGATGAAGATGTTGTTCTCTTCACCGTTGCGCAGGTTGTGGATGCAGTCCGGATTTTCGATAAGCACGTTGGTATCGAGGACATAGTTTTTCCTGCCCATGAAGACCCCTTTGGTTGAGGTGGCTGGTGCGGTGTACCCCGCAGGGGCATGTGCCCCGTGCCGGGGGATTGCGATGTGATGATACTGTAAAAAGCCTGTGCGTGTCGATTGCTCCGCGCAGAGCGGCGGGGAAGGACCGGGGAAGCCCAGAAAGCGACCCGGTGGCGGGGGTGCGGCATGCGTACCTCTGTGACGGTATGGTCGCGGCAGGCGCAGGGGGCATACTCTGCTGCTGCCGATGCCCAAGAATAGGGTGGGCATGTTACGGGCGTGTGTCTGCGCACGGACAAGCAGATGTCGTGCTGCGGAAGCGGAGGATACGCTGTGCTGCGGTAGAACCTGCGGGCGGCACTTGCTTCTGCGTCTGAGAAGGCGTATCCTTAACCTTGGTAAGGCTGTTACCTGCTGAGTGCAAAGACTGCACAGAATCCGCTGACAATGGTTAGGAGAGTATATGGAGATTGACGTCACAAGTAGCGCCGTGCGCGGGTTTTCTGCCTACGCACGTGCTGCGGCAACCGAGCGGCTGGAAGCCGCGGCGGCGGCTCGTGACGTGCGTACCTCCACCCGCATGGGATTTCGCATTGGCAAGTTTGGGGTGCGCTATGAGACGGAAGAGGGTGCTTCTTCCGAAGAAACGCTTGGGCGCGCCCGCTCCGCCATGGGAGATTCCGGCGGGGCGTCTTTGCAGGATGAAGCGGTGCGGAATGCTGATATTCCGGGGCTGCGGCAGGCAGCAGGCGTGCCCCTGCAACTGCTTTCCGGCATGAATGGGCAGGACGACCTGAACGGGCTGGCAGGGCAGGAGGCAGGAGCATGGACGCGCAAGGTGGGCATGGCCGCCTATGCGCGCGCGGATGAAGCTTTTCGGGCATCGCAGGCTCAGCCCATGCTGCGCGGAGCCGTGTAGAAAGACCCTTCATAAACGCAGATTTTCTCCACGCCGCATACGGATTCCGCATGCGGCGTGGCTTTTTTTGTGGGCTGAATGCGTGGCCTTATACGCTATGTCAGACGCGGAAGCCGATGGCGGCGGCAAAGGCGCGCATGGCGTCTCCCTTAAGCCCCTTTTCCCACGCCCTGTTCTGCACGGCCCAGAGGTCCGGGTGCGAAAGCAGGGTGTGCGCGCGCGTTACAAAGGACGCCGCCCGTTCCAGCTTGTCTTCCGGTCCTTCCAAAAACCGCAGCAGCCGCTGGGTGAGCCATGCGGTTATGAGTTCTCTGCCGCCTGCCGCGAGCAGGCCCGATTCCGTGAGGTAGCGGGCTATCTGTCTGCGCTGGGGCTCTGTGAGCGAGGGGTGCTTCATGTAGGCGATGGCCAGGGCGGGGGCGATGGCCTTCCAGTGGTGGCCCATGGGCTGGTCGTGCTGGGCCTCTGTCCACGGTTCGAACAGGGCGGCGGCATTGGCGGCGTCTTCCTCAAAGGCGGCAAGACGCTGGATGTTTGCCATCTCCATGGCGCGCATGGCAATGGCCTGCCGCTTGTTGCGCGGCAGTTGCTCAAAGGTGTGGGTGACGTTGCCCCCCGGGCCGGAAAGGGTGATGGAGGTCTGGCGGATGCCGCCCGCTTTGGGAGGTGTCCATTCCCATTGCACGGGTGCGCCTTCCGGTTCCGGGAACCACCGGATGCGGGCCTCGCCTGAAAGACTGCCGCCCACGGCATCTGTGGGCAGGATGACCACAGACACGTTACGCCACTGCACGGTGCTGCGGATGCCGGGGCAGGGCAGGCGTTTTTCTGCCCACAGGCGCAGCATGGCCTGCAGGATGATGCTGGCCGCGCCTTCTCTGCGCGGGAGAACATGGTTGCGGAATATGTCTTCTCCCGTGCCTTCTTCCGGTTTGTTGGAGCGGGCGAGGGAAAGGGCCTGCGCAAAGGGCTGCTCCATGTCCGGCCCGCCTGTGGCTTTGAGCAGCTCCATGGCGCGCAGGGCGAAGGTCATGCCGTTTACGGGTTCTATGCGGGATATCTCGTCAAAAAACCATGCGCAACTGGCGAAGGCGGCCAGAGATTGCTCCTGCATGGCGAGCAGCTGCCATGCGGTGCGCCGGTGCTCATCCGTGAGGGTGGGCAAAAGGTGCGCGGCGGCGAACTGTTCGCGGGCATCGCGGTCGCACAGGGTTTCGCCGTAGGCGGTGAGAGCTTTGGCCGGATGAATGAACAGCGCGGGGGCGGTGGCCTGAAAATGGGTGTCTGCCGCCTTTTTCATCAGGGTAAGGGCATCGCGCAGCGGGCCGCGCCAGCGCTGGTTCCACAGGGGGTGGCCGCCGTCTGTGCAACCGCAGTCGCTTTTCCAGCGTTCCACACCGTGGGCGCAGCTCCATGAACTGGGTTCGTGGATGCGGACCTTGCGGGTGGGCGGGTGGGCTTCCAGATAGGCGGCGTAGTTTGTGAGGCGCGTGTCGTCTCTGCCGCTTATGGCTTGCCCGAGCACGTGGGCAAGCGCCATTTCGCCGAAGGTGAAGTGGTGCCCGTAGGTTTCTCCGTCTGTGCAGACGGTGAGCAGACCGTTGCCAGCGGCACCGCTCAGCCGGTTCCAGAACGTTTCGCCGTCCTGCAGCAGCCGTTCAAAGGCCGCGGCCTGCGAGAGGGGGCCGTTGTAGAAGAATACCGCCATGCTCGCACCGGAGGGCAGGTCCACGGCATAGGGGACGGAGATGTCCACATGCCCGTCATGCACGGGGTGCCATTCCTGTGAGTCTATGTCTGCTACAAAGGCGGCCTGACGTGGAGCCAGAATGGTGAAACGGATGCCTTGCCGCGCCAGTTCTTCCAGCGTGGGGATATCTGCCGCGCATTCTGCCAGCCACATGCCTTCCGGCTCGCGGCCGAATCGTTTTTTGAAGTCGGCACGGGCCCATGCAATTTCTAAATTCTTGTCTTGCGCGGAAGCCAGAGGCATGATGATATGATGAAATACTTGTGCCATTGCGTTGCCGTGACCCCAACGGGCAAGGCTTATCTTGTCGCCTTGCAGCATGCGGGCGTAGGTGGAGGGGGCGGCCTGCTCCAGCCATGAAAGCAGCGTGGGGCCTACGTTAAAGCTCATCCACTCGTAGCAGTTCATGATGTCGGCAATGCGCCCTTCACTGTCCAGACGCCGGGCCCATGCGAGCGGGGCGTAGCTTTCCCGCGTGATGCGCTGGTTCCAGTTTTCGGCGGGGGCGGCACTGTCTTCGGGGAGGATGTCTCCCAGCCACGGGTCTTCGCGCGGCGGCTGGTACAGGTGGCCGTGGATACAGAGATGGCGGGGCATGGGGTTCCTCCTGCGGTGGTCGGGTAACGGTTGGTGCCGTTTCTTCGTCTTGTCACATACGGGGAGCAATATGGATAGTCATAGCATGCAACAGGGCGGATGCCTATGGGCAGGAAGGTCATTTGAAAATGGTTGACTGCCGCGTTGACGTGAAATGGTCAGGCCCAGGCGTGTGCGTGGCCGTGGTCCGGTCCTGATGGTTCTTTGCTGAGGGGCCTTGCGGGGGCGCAGTCTTTTGGCGGGCCGTCTGGAAGGGAGGCTGGAGGAGGAGTCCGTGGCATACGGTGAGTATGAGCTTATGTATCCTGTCCGGGGGGTGTTTTCCACGGACAAGGAGATGAAGATCGGGTTCGGGGCAACCCGCCGTACCGTTATGCAGAATGTGCTGGTCTATGTTGAGCAGGAGCCGGACGGCGCGCCTGAACCCCTGCCGGTAACGGAAGAGGCGGAGAGCGGACCCGCGGAGACGGGCGGAAGCGGCAACGAGCCGGGGTCGTCTGAGTTGTCTGACCTGCCTGAATTGCCTGATCTGCCTGACCTGCCTGATCTGCCTAATTTTATGGACATGCCCGGTCCGAAGGATGCTTCTGCAGAGCAGGGACGCAAAAAGACCATACGGCTGTGGGGGCAGACCATCAATGATCAGGATGTGCCGTCCGGCGAGCGGTTCCGCATAAGCATGGAAGAGTTGCTGAATGCGTATCTGCCTGATCCGGCGGCGTATCAGTTGCGGGTGCTGCCCGCCATGCGCAGGCTGAACGGAAACATAGCGCGCGGAGAACGGCACAGGCAGAACGGAGAGCTGTACAGCGCGGAGTTTGAGTTCCAGAATGCGTTGCAGGTGGATGAAACCAACGTGCGCGCCACCTTTGGGCTGGGACTGGTGTATCTGGACAGGCGGGAGGCGGAAAAGGCCGGACGCGTTTTTGAGCGGCTGGTTGAGCTGGAGGCGGCGTTTCAGGCACCGCATAAACATATGTTCAACGAGTTTGGCATAAAGCTGCGCAAAAATGGCATGTATACGCAGGCATTGCGGTTTTATGCCCGGGCTGTGCAGCTTGCCTCGCACGATGACCACCTCATGTACAACATTGCCCGGTCGCTGCACGAATCCGGAGACAGCGAGGCTGCCGTGAAGTACATGCATAAGGCGCTGGATTTGAATCCCAAACTGGAAGCCGCGCAGAAGCTTTTGAAATTTTTGAAGAAAAAATTGACCCCGGAAAATTGAGCCTTTTCATGCGCTTGGGGGCGGCCGGGAGAATGACACACAATTTTCAGTTGCCACGCGGTGCGAATGTGTTCATCTTTGAAAAACAGGCCGGGCTTCTGCGGCCTGCGGTGAGGCACTCTTTTTTTCCCGGACATGGGGACTTTTTATGACTCCTGGGGGAACCATGAGTTCGGCATGCAAGGCAGATGTTTCTGCAATGGCCTGCGCGTTTACGGAAAAACCCATGCGGGGGGTTTTTTCCCTGGAGCAGGCAGCCGTTATAGGGCACGGCACCACAAAACGCACCACGGTTTCCGTGCAGTATTTTTACGCGCTGGAAGAGGATGACGGGCGTTTTTCCGTGCGCCTTGTCAACGACAAGCATCTGCCCACAGGCGATGCGGAGTATCTGACGCTGGAGGAGATTCTGGAGCGGTACAACCCGGAACCGGGCATGTATCACGAGAAGGTTTTTCCCGCCATGCGCGAGATTGCAAAGATGGTGGCGCGTGGTGAGCGGCACCTGACCAACGGTGAGCCGTACAGTGCCGAAATGGAATTTCTGGCAGCCCTGAAGCTGGATGAGGACCATGTGCGTGCCACATTCGGGCTCGGGCTGGCTTATCTTGCGCGGCAGCAGACGGAAAAGGCGGACAAGGTGTTCCAGAAGCTGGTGAAGATGCGTGCCGCCTTTGAAGAAGAGCACAAGCATATGTTCAACACCTTTGGCATACAGCTGCGCAAGAACGGCATGTATCCGCAGGCATTGAAGTTTTACGCCCGCGCACAGCAGTTGTGCGGTGCGGACGACCACCTTATGTTCAACATGGCGCGTTGCCTGTGCGAGGTGGGCGATGCCGAAAACTCCTGCAAGTACCTGCATAAGGCGCTGGAACTGAACCCCGGCCTTACCGAGGCATCGCGCCTGCTCCGTTCCCTTGAGAAGGGAAGCTGCAATCTGGCGTAGGGGGGTATGCCGAACTGTTCGCCGCTTTGCCGGACCACCGACGCAAAGCCGAGGGTGGTGGGAGCACGATAGCATACAATAAAAGGCCGGGAACAGTCCCGGCCTTTTTTATTTTCATAACGCGTTACTTGGCGCCGCTGCATCCGCCGCATCCGCCCGGAGACCCGCATCCGCCGGGGCGGATGACAGGGCGTTTGGGAATGGGCTTTTTAAGTTTGGGCATGGGAACATTTTCCATCTTTGCTCCGCCGCCGCGCAGCAGGCTGCCGGGGACCCTGTTGGTTCCGCTGCCGGGAAGGGGGCTGTGTGCGCTGAGGCGGCGTTCCGTATCCGTGCTGCCGCAGGCGGGGCAGGTTTCGCCGCCGGTGGAGTCGGGATGTGCCAGTTCTTCAAACTGTCCGCCGCAGACGCGGCATTCAAAATCGTATAACGGCATGGAAGCTCCTTGCGTATGGTTTTGATGTGAGGGAGATAACCATTCCCTTGCGGCATGGCAACCGGGGAGATTGCCCTTACGGGGGGCGTACATGCGCTGCGCCGGGTGCGGGAATGGGCCCGCACGGGCAGGCGGTGCTGTGTGCGGCGTTTCCGCCGGGCCTTATTTCCGCTTGCGCGCGCCTATGACGTTGGGCAGCGGCCGTTCTGTCTGCACGCCGCCCCAGAAGTCGCTGGCGTATCTGCCTGTCCATGTGCGGCGGATGTTACCCGCCTGAATATGCAGGCTTGCCTGCGGGCCGCCTTCCACATACATGGCCTTTTGGATACGCAACGGCAGGTCCAGAAGCATGCGGGTAAGGTTGTATACGCTGAGCGGGGTGCGGCAGTGGATGAACAGCAGGTTTCCCTGCGCGTCCAAAGCCACGGCGGCTATGGAAAAGGCGTTGCCGTCCTCCGGCCATAAGGGCATCCGCGCGGCGTTGAACATGCGGAAGTTCTGCACCACAACGGCATAGCGGTCTATCAGGGGGTTCCAGTCGTCCGTCTGCCTGTCCAGCAGGGTGGCGGAAGGCATTTCGCCTTCGAAAGATCCGGTCTGACCTTCAGGAAGCGGAGAAGATTCTCCGGTGTCCTCGTCGGCAGGCTGCTCCTTTTCGCGAAAGAAAACCCGGCCGTCCGGAAACGGCGAGGCGACAAAGAAGGATCCGAAGCGTTTGTGGATGAAGTCGTTGTTCACATGGTCGCCGTTGCGCATGTAGCCGGTGCTGGTTTTTGCATCCGGCAGGTACATGGAGGCGTTTATGACGGCGGAAAGCCCATGCTGCGAAGCCCACTGGAAAGGCGAGAGCGAATGCCCCTGCTCCGAGTGCGACAGCAGGAGAAACTCGTAGTGGCGCGGGTCGATGCGCAGTATGACCAGCGGGTTGTCCAGCCCCGTGATCTGAGAGGGGGTATGGGCGGAGGAGCGGGGTGAAGTTGTGTCGGACGTTGTGTCGGGCGTTTGGCCGGCAGTGTGTTCGTAGGGCCTGCCGGCGGGGGTGTCTGCAATGACCATGGAGGCATTGGCGGACGGGGGAGTGAAAATGGCGAAGGTTGCTATGTCCAGCCCGTCATCCAAGCTCTGCCAGAGCCCCGCTGCATGAGCCTTTTCCGCAGGCGGCAGGAGCAGCATGCAGAGCATGCCAGCTGCAAGCAGGCTTGCGGATATGGTGCGCAGAAGGCTTTTCATGGTATGCAGTACGCTTGGGATAGTCCGTCCCGCTGTTGCGCCGGAAGGGTTGGAGGGTTGGTTACACGGCCATTACGCGCGTTTGCCATGCCTGTTCGTACCGGGCATCTTTCAGCCGATGTCCCGTTTGAGAAAGAGAAAGAAACACGCAGCCGCAGAGAACAGAAACACCATGGCCACCATGCCGGACTGCAGGAGCAGGGCGCACAGCCCCACGGTGATGAACACGTAGGGAACCACCCATATCATGAGTTTGCGAAGCCGCAGGGCCAGTTTGTCATTATACGGACGGGAAAGGGCTGTAGCCGCGATGCAGGCGACAACCACCAGAAGCAGTATTTGCCAGAAAAACATGTCATTCTCGATGCTGTAGTGTATGAACCGTACCATGCGGTACCTACGCCGCGCATGCGGATGCAAGGCCGCGTTGACGCCGTTATCTCCCTGAGGAGGTACATCTCCGGGGGGCTAAAGTCCAGCAGGGGGGAAAATCCCTTGCAAAAATCAATGTAACCGGATATTGACGTATCAAGTTTTCTTGATATATAGAGCATCCGTGGCGTCTTTTGCAGACGCCAGCCGCCCGCAGGGCGGCGAAACGGGATGACAGATAGCAAACAGACAAGGAGCCTCCCTTGAAGATAATCGACCTTATGGCTGCCCGTACCAGCCCTTTTTATTCTCTGGAATTTTTTCCGCCCAAGGAACGCGAAAACTGGCCGGGCTTTTTCCGGACCGTGGAAAGGCTGAAGGCTCTTGATCCGCTGTTTGCCTCCGTAACGTATGGTGCGGGAGGCTCCACGCAGGACAATACGCTGGAGATTACGGCGCATATTAAGAACGCCATAGGCATAGAACCCATGGCGCACCTTACCTGCGTGGGCGCGGACGGGGAGAAGATCACGGATTTTCTGGACAAGCTCCGTGCCGCCGGGGTGCACAACGTGCTTGCGCTGCGCGGGGATGCCCCCCGTGGGGTGGAGATTGACTGGAATACGCAGGCGTTTCGCTACGCGTCCGACCTGGTGACCTTTGTGCGCGACTGCTGCCCGGATTTTGGCATAAGCGTGGCCGGGTATCCCGCTGCGCATCCTGAGTCGCTCACGTTCAGCGATGATCTGGCGTACACCAAGGTCAAGCTGGATGCAGGCAGTGATTTTGTGGTTACCCAGCTGTTCTTTGACGTGCGGGAGTATTTTAATTTTGTGGCCCAGCTGCGTGCCGCAGGTGTGAACAAGCCCGTGCTGCCCGGCATTCTGCCCATTCAGAGCCTTGGCTCCATACGCCGCATTCTTACGCTGTGCGGGGCAAATATTCCCGGCAAGCTGTATCTTGCGCTGGAAGAAGCCAACGAAAAGGGCGGCGATGAAGCCGTGAAGGAAGCGGGGCTGGAATTTGCGGTACAGCAGATTCGACGTCTTGTGGACGGCGGTGCCCCCGGCATTCATCTGTACACGCTGAACAAGGCCGACATGTGCCTTGAGATTGCGGAGCGCGCGGGCCTGTAGCAGGTCTGTTCCGGAAGGCGCACGGCTGGCTGATGCCGGGCGTTATTGTATGGGCATTGTCTTTGATTGTGCGCTTGCTGTTTGTGAGAACGCGCCCCTGTGCCATGCGGTAACTGCTGCAACTGCGGAAACTGCTGTAACAGGGGCGCGTTTTTGTGCGGCGGTCAGCCCTGTGACGGCGTGTCGAAACGCACCACGATATCTTCGTATGCCTTGCGCCATTTGGGTTCGGGGCGGGTTTCTCCCGGACGGAAATAGCCCACGGCCATGAGCAGCGGTATCCAGTATCTCTCCGCAGGGATGCCGAATTCGCGCATGACGCCTTCATGGTTGAAGCCGTCCATGGGATGGGTGTCCAGACCGAGACTGCTTGCGGCGTACATGAGGGACATGGCGAAGAAGGCGGTGTTTTTCACACCGAAGGCCAGTTCCGTATCACGGCTTGTGCCGTAGAGTTTACGGCAGGCACCGTAGAACCACTCCCGCTGCTCCTCCTTCATGGAGCCTGCGGCGAGCATTTCTGAGAAGTTGCGCTCCAGAGTGGGGTGGCCCTTTTCCCAGCCCTTGGTATCCGCCAGAACAATGAACACCACGGGTGCCTCGCTTACTTTGGGCTGGTTCATGGCGACTTTGCGGAGCCGCATTTTCTCTTCCTGCCCGCGCAGGACAATCAGGTTCCATGGTTGCAGGTTGAAACCTGAAGGGGCATTGGCCGCCATGTGCACCATCTGCTCCAGCAGAGCGGGCGGGACATCGCGTTCCGTATCGAAAAAGTTGACGGCGCGCCGCCGTGCAAGGATGTCTGAGAAATTCATGGTCGTTTCTCCGTGGTTTGGGGTGCTGTGACAACGTGTACGCAGGAATACCCCGCTGCGGCGCTGAGGGACGTTCAGCTTTTGCACGGGGGAATGTGACGTTGTTAAACCGTTGTGGCTCCGTGTATCGTTCTTCCCGAATGGCCTGTTTCCGGATTCGGGGAGGAATAGTGATCTGAAGGATACACCCGATGCCGGAAGAATAACAACGGATTTCGTTTCTTCGCCGCTGGGTTGACGCATGGCATGGGGCGGGATAGGTGCTGAGCACCCGGCCACGGAAACGGCAGGGCGGCAGGAGGTTTCATGCATGAACGAAGGGTTTCGTTCGGTTACAGGATAGGACAGTTGCACAGGCTTGCGGCGCAGCATATCCGCCGTAATCTGGCTCCGCTGGGCATAGAGCAGGGGCAGGTGCCTTTTCTTGCGGAGTTGTTCCACGAAGAGGGGCAGACGCAGGAAATGCTGGCCGCGCGGCTGCACATAGACAAAGGGGTAACAGCGCGCACTCTTGCCCGGCTGGAGGAGGCGGGGCTTGTGCTGCGCAGACAGAACCCGGCGAACAGGCGGCAGAAACTGGTTTATCTTGCGGAGTCCATGCGGAGCAGGCGAGAGGAATTTTTTGCTCCGCTGCACAGGCTTACGGAGGAGCTGGCGCAGGGATTTTCTGAAGAGGAGCGGGCAGCCACGCTGGCTTTGCTGGACAGGATGATAGGCAATCTGTGCTGCCAGCGAATAGTCGATGACGAAGCGGTGCGCGGACATGCCCAGTGCGCGGTGCCGCCTTGCCGTTCCGTGCCGGATTCTGGTGAATGATGGTGCGCGTCGTTCATGCTGTGCGCTATGGCTTTATGCGCAATCCTGTTGTACCATCAGCATCATGAATACCATGAATACCGTGGAGGGGCGAGGTTGCGAAATCAGGGGGACAGGCAGGATTGTTGTGCCCCCCGTGCTTCCGGCATCATCCGGCGGGTATTCCCGCATTGCCGGGGCAGGGTGCCTGATCATGCTTTTGCTGGTGCCTGTTCTGACGGCGTGCATAACAGCGCCCATTGAAGAGGTGCGGGCGCAACGCTACAGCAGTATGCAGAATGTGGTGCTGCTCTCCATAGATGAAATTGAAAACAACCTTGTGCTCTACCATGCCCGGTGCGGCAACGGACACTGGATGAAGCCGGGAAAACCCGGTGAACCCCGCCAGATGGTGTGGGGGAAGTGGGAAAACGCCCGCCGGTTCCGGGTGGATGCATGGCTTGATTTTCAGCCCATGGAGGCCGGGCGGACGCAGGTGACCGCCTACGCCAATGCCGCCAGCGGCGGCGTAGTGAATGACTATATGGTCATTATCGTGGACCCTACGGTCTGCCGCTGACGACTGCACAGGCATGTTGCCCTGTATGGGGGCATTCTCTCAGACATACTGGGGCATGACGGGGACGTGAAAGGCGGTCCGCAGCAATGGCGGGCGCGCTTTTTTTATTTGGGCAGGGCGATGAGTGTCCACGGCAGATGCCGCTGCTGGTGCTGTTCCGCCATGTCTATTATGTACCGCGCACCGGATACGTTGAGCACGCGCGGCGCGACCAGCGGCTTTTTTTCGGCTGTCATGAGCTGGTAGCCCGTTCCTTCCGCTTCCGCTATGCGCAATATTTCCTGCCCTACGGTATATTTGTTCCACTGCATCCAGCACAGCATGAGAATGAGCACAGAGGTGGCGATGGTGCCCGTAAGCCCCAAAATTCCGCCCACACGGCGCAGGCGCAGGATGAACATATACAGCAGGATGCACGAGAGGAGCATAAGCCCCCAGTCGCTTCCGATAAGCAGTCTGAATTCCGTGAATGTCATGGACTAAACCTTTTTATGAACAGCTCCCGGCATGGCTGCAATGTGTTGCGGGACAGCCGGGGATGCGGTTGCGGGAGGATGACTTTTTTAACAGCGTGGCAGATTACCCTGCCGGGGGACATGCCTGCGGAAACGTGAAGGCATGGTGCCCCGTGCGCCAGCGCACCCTAACGGGGATGGCGTTTCTGTGCAAGCCCGTGCAAGCCCGCACAAGCCAGTACAAGCCCGTGCCGCAAGCGTGCCCGCAGGCACGTATCCCGGAACGGAAAAGGGCCGCCCCGCATTGGAGACGGCCCCTGTATGACAAATCCGGGGAAATGGCTACTGCGCGGCACCGGTTGCGCGGGCAGCTTCTTCTGCTGCACGTGTGGCGGTTTCCGCTGCATCTGCTGCGACCTTGGCGGCCTCTGCAGCCTTGGCTGCAAGCTCCTGCAACTGTTCCACGGTAAGCGGGGCTTCTGCGGCCTCATGGCCCGCTGCCGTAGCGGCTTCTTCCTTGGCAGCTTCTTCTCCAGCGGGGGCTGCGGCATCTGCCGCATGATCGCCTTCTGCCTTACCTTCGGTCATATCGTGCTTGTGTCCCGCTTCCTGCGCATGGCCGTGGGCGGCGTGGTCTTCATCAGAGTGTCCTGCCATGGCTTCTATGGCGCGTGCGGGGTTTTCCTCAACTTCCTTGAGGATGGCGAGGGGCCTGTCTTCCTTAAGCCACTGCACGCGACCGGTTTCCACCTCGTACATGGCACCCACAACCTTAACCTTGCCGCTCCTGACCAGTTCGCGGGTGCTGGGGCTGCGCATGAACAGATCGGTGATGGACTGCCATACGTTCTGTTCCGTAGCCTGCGGCACCAGCGCTTTGCCTGAAAGGCCGGTGTGCTTTTTGGTACGCTCCACAGCGGGGACGATGGAGGCAACAAGGCCGGGGATGTTGCGCTCCAGCTCGTGCCCGTGTCCTTCCACGGCTTCGGTCACGGCGGTCACGGCACCGCACTGCGTATGGCCGAGAACCACCAGCAGCGGGGTGTTTACGTGGGAAAGTCCGTATTCTATGGAGCCTGCCTCGTTGCCCTGCACCACGTTGCCCGCCACGCGGACCACAAAGATATCCATGACCCCTGCATCAAAAATGCGTTCTACAGGTACGCGGGAGTCAGAACAGGAAAGCACGGTGGCAAAGGCGTGGTCGCCCTGACTTTCCTTGCCTGCCTGTTCAAGGCGTTTGGCATCTGTGCGGGGGTGCTCCGCATCGCCTTTGGCAAAGCGTTCATTGCCTTCCTTGAGCAGCTTGAGCGAAAGTTCCGGGGTGCGCTTGTCCTTGGTCTGCACCTTGTTTCCGCTGTCGCTGCAGGTTGTCACAAAGAGCAGAACAGCCAGAAACAGTGCTGCAAGGATGATGAGGTTACGTTTGGATATGGAAGACATGCGTTTCTCCTCTAAGACGAGTTCTTACGGAAAGGGCTTCGGACAACGGCGGGGCTTCCCGCCGGGGGCGCTCCTCTTTCGCAGGGGGAGTGAGGTGCGCTGGTATTACACAGTATTCACAAGTCTGTGACGATTAGCAACGAAATTGTGCCCGTTTGCCCGCAAAGTTTGCCGTAACGCTATTCCTCGTGGAAAATCTGCCTGTCCGTGCCCAGATACGCCTCCACACCGTGGAAGAAGGTGTTCAGCAGTTTTGAACGGTATTTGTCCTTGTGCACCACGGCATGGAAGTGGCGGATAAGGCGGATGTTTTTAAGGTGCACCCGGAACAGCTCGCCGTATTCCAGTTCGCGCTGGATGGCGAAGGGGGAAAGGCAGCTTATGGTATCTGAGTTTTGCAGGACGCGTTTGATGGAAACCGTATGGTGCATCTGCAGCGTTATACGCATTCTGTCCATGTAGCTGCCGAGGTAGGCATCGAAGGTGTCACGGGAGCCTGCTCCCGGTTCGCGCAGAATCCATTTTTTCTGCAGGAGTTCTTCTATATCATACGGGCCTTTTTTGGCGAAAATCTCGTCACTGGAAACCACGAACAGTTCGTCCTGACAAAGGCGGGTGGCTTCCAGCACCGGGTTGTCGATTTCAGTCTCCACCAGCCCTATGTCTATGGTGCCATCCTCCAGACCGTCCGCTATGTCGTGCGGATTGGTGAACACCGTTTCCACTGTGGCGTGGGGGTAACGGTCTTCGAATTCAAAGAGTATCTGTGGCAGAATGTAGTCGGCAATGGTGGACGATGCCCCCACCACCAGCACGCCGGTCATGTTGTCACCCTCAAAGGTGCGCAGAACCTGCCCCAGGTTGTGCATGGCGGGTTCCAGCTGACGCAGGAAGGTGCGTCCGTGCGGATTAAGGGCGAGCCGCCTGTTCAGACGGTCGAAGAGCTGTACGCCCAGATCCTGCTCCAGCCCTTTAAGGGCAACGGAAACGGCAGACTGGGTGAGGTAGTGTTCTTTGGCGACCTGTGAAATGTTCGGGTTTTTCGCAAGGGAGATGAACAGCTCCAACTGGCGAAGATTCATACTGCCTCCGGGCGGATGAAAAGAATATGGGAGTGTGAAGTATAAGCCGGAGTCATTACTCTGGCAAGATTTGATGAATTTCCTGAATGGATGCGCGGCAGGCGTGCAAAACAGGAACGCCGTTACGGCGTGAACCGTAACGGCGTCCGCTCGGGACCGGCAGGTTGCGCCGCCTGTCCCGTGGTCCGGCGTATTCCGAATCCGTTAGTTCTTCAGGAAGTAGCGGATGAAGCCGCGTTCGCGCTTCTCGGCACTTTCGCTCCTGAACTGGAGGTACAGCACGGTGCATCCGGCTACTGCGGTTGCAAGCACAATGGCGGCAAAGACAACACGCTGACCTGCATCATAGCTGCCCACGATGAGATCCTGAATGGTGAACATAACGAGCATGAGCAGGGACATGAGTGCAAAAGACATGGTAAGACTCCTGATAGGGTGTATTGTTTTCTGTTGTCTGCGCATGGCGTAGTGCCACAGAGCGCAGGCAACGGTGTTGTTGCAAAGACTGGGGCGTTACAGACCGGATACGTTCCGGTTGTTACCCTTTCCGGTGCGGGCGGCTCCATGCAACCGGAGTTACGGTTGATCATGGGGCACGTGTGCCGCAGTCGGATTGTGAAAAAAAGCTCTTGTGTTGTTAGTCTGCATGCGCTGTCGCGTCTGTATGCACTTGCCGGATATATCCGGGGTGCTTTCCGGTGACGCAGGGCTGCGGAGATGCGGGCTATCTATCGTGAGGAAGGGGTATTTCACACAACTTGTGAAATGCTTTTCCTGTTCACGATACCGTGCCGATAACCAAGTACAGGGTATCGGGCGAAGAGTTGCAACGGCACTGCATATTGCTCTGTGGCGTTGCGGCGTGAAGAGAACATACGCCAGTTTGCGGAATGCGCAAACGAGAAATTTTCATGTGACTCATAAGTAAAATTGATCATTCAAACGGTCGGGTGCCCTTGCCAGGGCTGCTGTGTCTGCTTACCTTATCCTTCATGCTCAACCATACTCCATCTGAGGGAGGAAGAATGCGACGTATCCGGACAGCCCTGCTGATCATGCTTGCCCTGCTTGCCGTATCTCCGGCGCACGCTTTTTTCGGTATGTTTTCCAAATATGCCGAGGTGAAGGCGGATAACGGTCTTGTTGCCATACCGCTTGCGGATATTGCCGAAGGCAAGGCGCAGCACTACCGGTTTGTTCACGGCGGCAAGGAAGTGAAGTTTTTTCTGCTTAAAACCCCGGACGGGGTTGTGCGCGCCGCCTTTGACGCCTGCGATGTGTGCTTTCATTCCAAGAAAGGATACACGCAGGATAAGGATTTCATGATCTGCAACAACTGCGGCATGCGCTTCCACTCATCGCGCATCGGCGATGTGGAGGGCGGCTGCAACCCTGCCCCCCTGCCGCGCAGCATTAAGGATGGCAGCGTGGTCATGAGCGTGGAAGACCTGATGACCGGGCAGAGGTTCTTCTGATGAACATTCTGACCATTCCGCTGCGGACCATGCGCAAGAAGTGGCTGAAGACGCTTCTTGTCTTTGTGGTGTTTGGCCTGAGCGTTGTGTCCATTGTCTCGCTCAACTATGTTTCCATGGTGGTGGGCGAGTCGCTGGAAAAGAAACTTACCGCCTTTGGAGCCAATATTCTTGTCACCCCCAAGAGTGAAAAGCTGACCGTGAGCTACGGCGGTTTTTCCATGGGCGACATGGTGATGGGCGTGACCGACCTGCGCGAACAGGACGTGGAGGAGCGGGTTCTTTCCATCGGGTATAGCGACCGCATAAGCGTTGTGGCTCCCAAGCTGGTGGCCATGACCCGTGTGCGTGATGTTGCCGTGGGCGTGATAGGGGTGCGTTTTGCGCGGGAAGAGGTGCTCAAGGGCTACTGGGCCATTGAGGGCGGATTTCCCGAAAGGGCGGACGGCGTTCTTGTGGGCGCAAAGGCGGCCCGGAAGCTGGATATAGGCGTGGGAGATACCATTGATATAGGCGGGTACAGCGCCCACGTTTCAGGTGTCATTGCGCCGACCGGCGGGGATGACGATTCGGTGCTGTTTGCGGACCTTGGATTTGTGCAGCATGTTTTCTCCCGCCCCGGCGAGGTAAGTTTTGTGGAGATAGCGGCCCTGTGCGCGGGGTGCCCCATAGAGGATATTGTCGTCCAGCTGGTGGAAGCCCTGCCGGAGACAGAGGTGCAGGCCCTGCAATCCATAGTGAAGCAGCGCATGTATGCCATGCATTTTGTGGAGCATCTCATCCTCACGGTGAGCCTTGTCATTCTGTTCATTGCCTGCTGCATGGTGGGGGCGACCATGCTCGCCTCGGTAAACGAGCGCGTGCGGGAGATAGGCCTTTTGCGCTCGCTCGGGTTCTCCCGCCGGGGCGTGTTCGGCATCTTCTGCTTTGAAGCTGTGTTCATAGGCATGGCGGCGGGGGTGCTGGGGTATCTGGGCGGCTTTGCCTTGAGCCTTAAGGTGCTGGCATTGATGGATATGGCAGGGGAAACGGCGCTGAGCATGCATCCCGGTCATCTGGCCCTGACCTGCCTGCTTGTGGTGGGTGTTTCCGTGCTGGCGGCCTTTTTCCCTTCGTGGAAGGCGGCCTCTATAGAACCTTCCACCGCGCTCATTTCCCTGTGAGGACTCCATGCTTGAAGCCTTGAATATTTCCAAGAGTTTTCAATCGGAAGGGGTTGTCACTTCCGCCCTGCGCGGGGTGAACCTTTCGCTTGCTGCCGGAGAGTTTGTGAGCATTGTGGGGCGTTCCGGGTCCGGCAAGACGACCTTTTTGAACGTGCTTGCCACGCTGCTGGCACCGGACAGCGGGCAGATTCTGTACCGCGGGGAGGATGTCACCACCTTTTCTCCGGCGCGGTTGAACAGTCTGCGCAACCGCGACTTTGCCGTTGTTTTTCAGTTCCACTACCTGCTGCCGTATCTTACGGCGCGGGAAAATGTGCTGCTGCCTTTTATGAGCGGGTTGCGCGCGGTGAGCACCGCTGCCCGCGAACGGGCGGAAGAATGCCTGCGGCGGGTGGGGCTGGGCGACAAAGGCAGCAAGCTGCCCGGACATCTTTCCGGCGGCGAGCAGCAGCGTGTGGCCATTGCCCGCGCGCTGGTCAAGGAATCTACCGTGCTTTTTGCCGACGAACCTACGGGGAATCTGGACAAGACCACCGGGGAATCCATCATGGAACTGCTGGCAGACCTGAAGAGGGACGGCCTGTCCATCGTCATGGTTACGCATGATGAGTCCTACGCCCGCAGGGCGGACCGGGTTGTGCGTATGGCGGACGGTGC
Organism: Desulfovibrio psychrotolerans; assembly: GCF_013340305.1. NCBI lineage: Bacteria > Pseudomonadati > Thermodesulfobacteriota > Desulfovibrionia > Desulfovibrionales > Desulfovibrionaceae > Desulfovibrio > Desulfovibrio psychrotolerans. The sequence goes on along the minus strand of NZ_BLVP01000001.1, from coordinate 579,203 downwards.
GCTGGTGGAATAGCCTGCGCCATTTTGAAAGAGAAAGGGCTGCGGAGCGGTGTGCTTCGCAGCCCTTATGTTTTTTGGGGCGGAGTGGGTCAGGCGTTGCCGGGGTGGGCAGGCAGCGGGTCTGCCTTGCCGAACAGGGCGCGCAACCTGCGCTGGGCGGCATCCAGATACATGTAGTACACGGGCGTGAAGTAGAGTGTGAGCAACTGCGAGAGCAGCAGACCGCCCACAACGGCAAGGCCCAGAGGTCTGCGGGCATCTGCCCCCGCGCCGATGCCGAGGGCGATGGGCAGCGTGCCCATAAGCGCGGCCATGGTGGTCATCATGATGGGACGGAAGCGTATGAGCGCGCCTTCGCAAATGGCCCGGCGCGCGTCAAGGTTGCGGGTGCGCTGCGCTTCCAGAGCGAAGTCTATCATCATGATGGCGTTCTTTTTCACTATGCCTATGAGCATGATTATGCCCACGAAACCGTACAGGTTCAGGTCCACATTAAAGAGCATGAGCGTGAGCAGGGCACCCACCCCTGCCGAGGGAAGCCCGGAAAGGATGGTGAGGGGGTGGATGAAGCTCTCGTACAGAATGCCCAGCACCAGATAGATGACCAGAACGGATACGCCCAGCAGCATGGCGAGGCCCTTCATGGAATCCTGAAACGCCTGTGCCTCTCCCTGAAAGGTGGTGGAGATGCTGGCGGGAACCACCTCTGCGGCCACGGCTTCCACCTGCGCAACCGCAGACCCCAGTGAAACATCGGGCCGCAGGTTGAAGGAGATAGTGGCGGAAGGCAACTGCCCGGAATGGTTGATGGAAAGAGGGCCAACGCCCATCCGGCGTTCCACGAGCGTGTCCATGGGAATGAGTTTGCCGTCGCCTGACCGCACATGCAGGAAGGAGAGGGCGTCCGGGTTGGCCTGATATTCAGGGGCAAGTTCCATGAGAACGCGGTAGGTATCATTGGCCGCGTAGATGCTGGAGACGCGCCGGTTGCCGAAGGAGGTGGCAAGGGCATCCTCTATCTGATAGGCGCTTACGCCCAGCGCAGCCGCCTTGTCGCGGTGGATGAGGAGTTGCAGTTCCGGGTTGGTGAGTTCCATGTCGGAGCTTACGTCCTGCAGGTCGGGCATGACAGCCAGACGTGCTTCCAACAGGGCTGCGGAGCGGTACAGTTCTTCCGTGTTGGGACTTTGCAGGGTGAACTGGTACTGCCCCTTGCTGGAGCGTCCGCCGATGTTGATGGCGGGCGGGTTTTGCAGATAAACCTGCACGCCGGGCACCTGCGAAAGGCTTCTGCGCAGCCGTTGCAGCACCTGTTCAGCCGTTTCCTTGCGTTCCGCGTGGGGCTTGAGGTTTATCATCAGCCGTCCCGCGTTGCTGGCGGCGTTGGGCCCGCCTGCTCCTGCCACGGACATGTAGCCCGCCACGGCTTTGTCCTTATCCAGAACAGCCATCAGTTCCTTCTGGCGGCGGACCAGTGTGTCGAAGGCGATGCCCTCTTCATACACAAGCGATGCCTGCAGGCGCCCCGTATCTTCCTTGGGCAGGAATCCCTTGGGAATGACCACGAACATCCATGCGGTAACCCCCACCAGAAGGATGGAAAAACCCATGGTCAGCGCATGGTGGCGCACGCACCAGTTGAGCGTAACCTCATAGAGCCGGTGCCATGCGTTGAACATGGCTTCCATGGCGTTGTAGAACCTGCCGTGGGTTTCTTTTTCCTTACGCTGCCGCAGGATGAGGTTGCACAGCATGGGGGTGAGCGTGAGCGAAACCACGCCGGAGATGAGAATGGCGGCAGAGATGGTGACCGCGAATTCATGGAACAGCCTGCCCACCACGCCCCCCATGAACAGCACGGGAATAAACACGGCGGCGAGGGAAATGGTCATGGAAACGATGGTGAAGGCTATCTCGCGTGAGCCGTCCATGACGGCGGCGCGGATGGTTTTGCCCATCTCCTGATGCCGGACGATGTTTTCCAGCATGACGATGGCGTCGTCCACCACAAACCCCACGGAGAGCGTGAGTGCCATGAGTGAGATGTTGTTCAGGCTGAAGCCCATGTAATACATGACGCCGAAGGTGCCCACGATGGACATGGGCAGCGCAAGCCCCGGAATGATGGTGGCAGAAACTTTGCGCAGGAACATGAAGATGACCATGATGACCAGACAGATGGTCAGCACCAGCGTGAACTTTACGTCATCCACAGATTCCTTGATGGATTGGGAACGGTCGTACAGCACATCAAGGCTGGCTGCGGCGGGCAGCATTTCGCGGAATTGCGGCAGCAGTGCACGGATGGCGTCTACCACCTCCACGGTGTTGGTGCCGGGCTGCCGCTGCACGGCAAGCACCATGCCCGGCGTGCCGCTGTGCCAGTTGAGACGGCGCACGTTTTCCACGCTGTCCTGCACCAGCGCCACCTCGCCAAGCCGCACGGGCGAACCGTTGCGCCATGCCACGATGAGCGGACGGTAGGCATCGGCGTTGAGCAGCTGGCCCGATGAGCGCACCGTGTATTCTCGTGCATCGCCGGTAATGGTGCCCACGGGCAGGTTCACGTTGCTGGTGCGGATGGCGTTTGCCACCTCATCCACGCCGATTTCGCGCGATGCCAGCGCCTCCGGATTCAACTGGATGCGCACGGCGTATTTCTTGGAGCCGTAGACCTGCACCTGTGCCACGCCGTTTACCATGGAGAGGCGCTGCGCCATCATGCCTTCCGCGTATTCGTTCACATCGGAAAGCCGCATGGTGGGCGAGGAGATGGCAAGGTACAGAATGGGAAAGTCCGCCGGGTTCACCTTGCGGAAGGTGGGCGGGGAATCCATGTCTTCCGGGAGGTTGCGCGAGGCGGCGGTGATGGCCGACTGCACGTCCAGCGCTGCGGCGTCTATGTTCTTTTCCAGCGAAAACTGCATGGTTATGCGCGTGCTGCCCATGGAACTGACCGAGGTCATGGAATCCAGTCCCGCAATGGTGGAAAATTGTTTTTCCAGCGGCGTGGCAACGGCGGAGGCCATGGTTTCCGGGCTTGCGCCGGAAAGGCTGGCGCTGACCTCAATGGTGGGAAAATCCACATTGGGCAGGTCGTTCACCGGCAGGCGCGAATAGGCCATGATGCCGGAAAAGAGGATGCCGAGCATGAGCAGGGTGGTCATGACCGGCCGGTTGACGAATATGGCGGACGGATTCATGGCTATTCACCCTTGCCCGCTGCAGGGAGCGGCTGCGGCGCGGCTTGCGGGGACTGCCCGGCTTGCGGAGTCTGAGTGGACTGCGGGGACTGGGGGGCGGCACCGGGTTGCGGGCGCACCTCCACGGTCATGCCGGGGGCAAGGCGCACCTGCCCGTCCAGCACCACCCGCTCGCCAACGGCAAGCCCGGAGGCGAGAACGGTATTTTTTCCGGAGAGAAAGTCTACGGTTATCTGGCGCGCCTCTGCCTTGTTATCCGGGGTGATCACGTAAACGTAAGAGCCCTGAATACCGTCCAGCACCGCAGAGGTGGGAATGAGCAGGGCATCCGGCTTATCCCGCAGCACCAGGCCCACACGGACAAACTGGCCGGGCCACAGGCGTTTTTCTGCATTGTCAAACTGTGCGCGCAGGCGGATGGTGCCTGTGGTCGTATCCACGGCGTTATCCATGGCGGAAAGGAAGCCGCGCACCGGCTCGCGGGCCGGTGCGGACTGGCCGGACTGGGAGGACACGGCATCGGATGATGCCGGAGTGGCTTCCACAGGCACGCTCCCCGAACGCTGCATATCCAGTACCTCGGTCAGGTACCGTTCCGGCAGGGCAAACGATACGGAAACAGGGTCCAATTGGTTGATAACGCACAAGGTGCGGTCGTCGTTGGCCTTGATGACGTTACCTTCCGTTACCTGAATCATGCCCACGTTGCCGGAGATGGGAGCCTTGATGACCGTGTAGGCAAGGTCGAGCCGCGCCCGTTCCAGCGTGGCGAGGTTAAGCTGAATGTCGCTTTCCAGCGATTTGGCCTCGGCGTAAGTTTTGTCGTACTGCTCCTGCGCCACGGCGTTGATTTTGCTGAGCTGCGCGTAACGTTCCAGATCCTTGGCGGCCTTGGCAAGTTGCACCCGGTTGCGGTCCAGCCGCGCCTGCGCCTCACGGATAACCAGTTCAAAGGGACGCGGGTCCAGCCTGAAGAGCAGGTCGCCCTCGCGCACGCTCTGGCCGTCGCGCACGCGCTGTTCCACTATGATGCCGCCCACCTGCGTTTTGATCTGCACGGTAGCCTGCGGCTGCACGTTGCCCACGGCGGTTACGACCAGCGGCGTTGCCTGCTGCGCAACTTCGACCACGGTGACCGGAACTGCCGGAACTCCTTTGGGTTGCGCAGGCTTGCTGTCGCCGTTTCCGCAACCGGCAGCAAGGAGCACGGCAAACAGGAGTGCTGCCGCAGTAAAAAACGATGGGCGGCGCAGGGAGGCTAGGGGGAAAGGTGTGGTCACTCTGATTCTCCGATAGAGAAGGGGGTGGAAATTGGTCTGGACAATAACCGGAAAATGATTGTCAAAACGGGGTGGATAGTCAACGCCAATCCGGCGGCTGCATAAAATTGATACACTTGTTACAGCCAGAAGGCGCAGGTTGAGGTGCCCGCAAGGCGGAGACGCCGGACGGCTCACAGCGTGCCGGCAGGCTCCGGAGGCGGGCGGAAGGAGGCGCAAACAGGCGTAAGGGCGCGATTGGGGCACGCCAGCATACGGAGAATATTCAGGATTGACTCACGCAGGGACATGCGAGAAGACGTGTGCGGGCCGGAGCAACAGGCGGCCCCTCTTTGCCTATTTGTATAACGGGAGAAAAGGCATGATAGCGGACACCTTGGAGCATTGGCGGCGGTATCCTCTGGGAGCGGCGTGGGAGAAGGCGTTTGCCTTTCTGGAAGGTGTGTCGCCGGATATCCCCGCCGGACGGTATGCCATTGCCGGAGACGATATCTTTGCGGAAGTGGCGGAGTATGTTCCTGTTCCGGGCGGTACCAAGCCGTATGAGGCGCACCGGGTATATATGGACCTGCAGTATCTTCTGGCAGGCCGGGAATGGCTGCTGAACGCCCCGCTGGATACGCTGCGGCTGCGCCAGCCGTATAATGCCGAGCGGGACTTCGCGCTGTACGAGGTGCCCGCACAGGAAAGTGCGCGGGTTCCCCTTGGTGGAGGCATGTTTGCCGCACTGTATCCGCACGACGGACATTGCCCCGGTATTGCACGGCATGGCGGACTGGTTGGCGAACCGGCTGACGAATTGGCTGACGAATCGGCTGACGAACCGGATGCCGGAGTGGCTACTGACGTGGCTGGAGCAGCGGCGGTACGGGCAGGGCAGCCCGTGAAAAAGGTGGTGGTAAAAATACGCGTGGCCCTGCTTGCCGGAATGGGGAACGGGTAAGGTTTTTGGGGGAGGCATCTGCTGTCGCGCCCATTTCGCCCATTTCGTTTTGTCTGCCCCGTTAAGTCCCGTCCGTCCCGTTAGTCCTGTTCTTTCCTTTCCTGTTCAGCGGCAGCGGGAAGTGTGATGAGGCAGGGGGGCTATCAGAAGCCGGAAGCGCGTGACGGACACGATTCCTGCCGCAGGGGGAGCCGGATGTGGAACCGCGTTCCCTTGCCCACTTCGGAGGTGACATCAATCTCGCCGCAATGGCGGCTGATGACCTCATGGGCGTAGAACAGGCCTATGCCCGTACCCACTGAGCCCTTGGAGGAAAAGAACATGGTGAACATGTTCTGGCGGGTTTCCGGGTCCAGTCCCACGCCGTTGTCCTCTATTTCGAAATGGGCGTACCCCTCGTTGCGCCATGCCCGCAGATGCACGGCGTGGTCTGTCTTGCTTCTGTCGTACAGGCAGGCATCCACGGCATTATCCAGAATGTTGGTGATGGCTGAGGTCAGGATTCCGGCGTCCGCCTCCAGCGTGCCGCTGGCCTTTTCCGTGTCCACGTAAAGAGGAATGCCGTGGGATTGCGCCTTGTGGCGCACGGCATCCACCTGCTTTTCGGCAAAGCTGCGCAGGTCCGTTACGCCCAGTTCCAGTTCTCTGGCTTTGGCGAAGTCCAGAATATCCATCGACATCTTGCGCAGTGTGGCCAGCTTGCCCCGTACCTGCGCCCACCCGGAGGCGATGCGTTCCATGTCGTTTTTGCGCAGGCCCGCCTCTACATTATAGGCACCGCCGTCTATGGCCATGAGCAGGCCCTTCATGCCGTGGGACATGGACCCGAGCATGATGCCCAGCGTGGCGAGGTGCCCCTGCAACTGGCGGATCATGGTGATGTCTGCGGAAAGCTCTATCACATGGGTGATGTTTCCGTCTTCGTCATGCACCGGCGCTGTCTGCACCAAAATGTTGCAGGGGGTTCCCTTTTGCGTGGAGACCTGCATCTCTGCCTGATGGGATTGCCCGTCTTCGAATGTTTTCAGAATGGGACAATCCATGCACGGTTCGGACCGGTGCTTTAGAATTTCATAGCAATGTCCGCCCTCGGAGTAGGGGAAGTGCTCCTTGAACAGCCTGTTGGCGTCTACAATGCGCAGGTCTTTGTCCTGTACGGTGATGAAGCAGGGGGCTTCGTCAAAAAGTTTGCGGTACTGACGCTGCGCGCGCAGGAGTTTTTGCTGCTGTTCTTCCACCTCGGAAACGTCTACCGCGATTTCCAGCACAAGGTCCTGATCCTTTGACGGTCCGCCCACGGGAAAGGTGTAGATGAGCGCGGGAAGTTCTTCGCCGGTGGCCGTGAAAATGGGTTCGCACCGCTTGCAGGCATGGCCGGAGGTGAAGGTTTCCTCCACGGGGTGGGTCCAGTTTTCGTTGTCAGCCGACTGGTAGGTGATGCCCTGCGCATCGTTGGTGCAGAAGCGGGAGCGGAATGCGGCGTTTGCGGCTACAACCGAGCCGCACCGGTCGTGCACAGAGACGTATGTGGGGAGCTTGGCCACGTATTCCGTGCATTTGGCGTCCTCCACTGCCTCGATCATGGCGCGGGAAAGGCCTTCCACAATCTGGCTTGCGGCGGCTATGCGCTCATCATGCAGCAGGTTTGCAGCCTGTTTGCGGGCAACGGCGTTGGCATCGGTGCGCAGTTGCAACAGTTCGTGCTTTGCCAGCGCATCGTCCCACGCCTTGCGAATGGTGGCCAGCAGCAGGCCGGGGGCATAGGGCTCCGGCACAATGGCGGATGCGCCTTCATCCAGCAGAGTGGCGGCGTCGTCAAATTCTTCGGGAAAGGCAAGGATGACGATTTCCGAATCCAGAATGTCCGGCACGGAATGGGGACGGGCGAGGATGACCGTGGGGGGATTCTGGCGATCCACGGCAAAGCCCGAAGTGCCGCACAGGCCACCTATTCCGCGGGGAGTTTCCAGAACCGAGAAGCCCGCACGGCGCAGCAGGCTTACTATATCCGGCGCATCAAAGGTGACAAGCACTGTGGGCATGGAAGGCGCACACGCCGGGTCAGATGCGTACGAATGGCGGAAGAGCGGTATGGAGTGCGGCATGGTGGTTATCCTTCACCCGGTGGCGGATGCAAAAGAGCCGTGCGACAGTATTCCTGCCGCACGGCCATAAGCATTTGAGCAGACCTAGGCGATTCGCTCTGCAACGGTGCTGAGCAGCAGCGACACGTTGACGGGCTTTTCTATGGTGGGAATACCCTTGCGCAGCGCCGGGGGACGGGGCCCCACACCGCTGACGACAACAACAGGCGTATCCTTGATCTCTCCTTCCTTGCGCATGTTCACGTAGAACATGGTGCCGCCCTTATCGGGCATTTCCATGTCCAGCAGAACGAGGTCCGGTTTTTCCTTACGAACTTTTTCAAGACCTTCCGCACAGCTGTAAGCGGCGCAGGTGGAATAGTCGTTATCGCGCAGCAGGTCTTCGAGGAATGCGACAATTGCCGGATCATCATCAACGATGAGGATTTTCTTGGGCATAAGCCCCTCCCGTCTTCCCGTTTCCGGGCTTTGACCCCGGTTCTGTGCGCCTGTTCCGCAGCGTGCAGCGTTACGATGCGGAGCGGGCGCACAAACCGTTGCGGGCCGTAGTTACGTGTTAGCTCTTTTGTCTGCCGAGGGCAGTAAGCAGTTCTGCCATTATGCCCAGAGCCTGCTTGGATTCCTTGCTGTGCAGCTGACCCACCATGCCGATGGGGCTTACGCTTCTGGCATTCTGGATATCTGCATCGGCAAGGCGTTCCAGCAGTCCGGCCATGTTCACCAGTGCGGTGCCCATGCGGCCGAATTCTTCCGGGGTGTATTTCTGGGTGATCTGGCCCATGGAACCGGACAGTGCGCCCAACGCGGCGAACACGCCATTACGCTCCAGCTCATCGAACTTTTCGATGGAGGCAAGGAAGGTGGGCTTGATCATGGGTTCGCAGGTGCGCCACAGTTCGATGATGTTTTCCATGGATTCCAGCATCCACGTAAGGTCGCGGACGCTCATGAGGAAACGCTTGGACAGGGCACCAAGGTCCTGCATCTCGCAGCGTTCCTGCACGTCGCTGAACCCCTTGAGCATTACGTTGTTCATCACATCGCGGACGATGGGCGTAATGGTTTCCTGAAGATCCTGCATGGTTTCCGCACGGCTGTGCATCATGCTGATCTTTTCCTCAAGGGATTCGAGGCGTTCGAGTATGCGTTCTTCGTTGGTCATGTGTACCGCCCCTAGTCTTTCTTGGCCTTGCGGACGTCCATTTTGCCGGCCATGTACATGTCCGGTTCAAACGGCAGTTCGTGCCCCTTCATCATGAGGTTGAAGTATATCCAGCGGAACATCAGCTTGCCGTAGTAGTTCATGCGGCTTTCGCCTAGCAGGTCGAAGGGACCCACGCCGGGCAGGGGGAACTTGCCGGGCAGCGGCTCCACCGTGTAGTTGAAGTCGATGAGCGAGGCCTTGTCGAAGCCGGTGACGATGAAGCAGTTGGAATGGCCGTCGAAGTGGTGGTGGGGCTCCTGACCGTTGATTTCGGCGTACAGGTTGGCGCACACGATGTCGCACTCGAAGTGAGCCACGGAACCGGCCTTGGAAGTGGGCACGTTGGTGGTATCACCCAGCACGTACACATTATCCATCTGCTCGGCCTTGAGGGTGGCGTTGTCTGTGGGGATGTACATCATGGCATCGCCCAGACCGGAATCTTCGATGACCTGCTGGCCGAAGTTCGGGGGAATGGAAACCAGCATGTCGTATTCGAGTTCATTACCCGTAACATCGGTAATGACCTTGTTCTCGGCGTCCACGCTGTCGAGCACGAAGTTGGGAACAACCTTGATGTTCTTGTCGTCGCACAGCTTGCCCAGTACCTCGGCGGCAACAGCCTTGGTGAAGGCACCGGTGAGCGGGGTGACCAGTTCGATCTCTATGTTCTTTCGCACGCCCATCTTGGTGAAGAACCAGTCGGCCATGTACACGAACTCAAGGGGGGCAACCGGGCATTTGATGGGCATTTCCGCAATGTTGAACACCATGCGGCCCTTCTTGAAGTTGTGCATCTGGGGGCACAGTGCCTTCGCGCCGTCGGGGGTGTAGAAATCGAAGATATTCTTGCGCCAGCCGTCGGACATGCCTTCAATTTCTTCGGGCATGATGCGGCAGCCGGTGGAAATGACCATGTAGTCGTATTCGTACTTGCCCTGCTTGGTGGTGACGACCTTGGCAGCAGGGTCTATGTTCACGATGGTGTCGAGAACGAAGTTGACGCCGCGGGGGATGAAGTCGGACTTGGGCTTCACACAGTCTTTCAGCGTGTATATGCCAAAGGGCACAAACAGCCAGCCGGGCTGGTAGTGGTGCACGGGGTCGCGGTCAATGATGGTGATGTCCCATTCGGACTCCGCCAGCAGCTTCCGCATCTTGGCCGCAACCATGGTGCCGCCGGAACCGGAACCGAGAATGAGCAGTTTTTTCATGCCAGGTCTCCTTTATCGAATTCTATTCTCTAAACCGTTATTGAGTGTCCCCTGTCGCAGGGGCGCGTGTTCTTGCTGTTCCGGCTGCAGCGCACACCGGCACCCAACCCCTTACGGGAAAGGGGTATTCAATCATTTGTAGGAGCGATAAAGCAGCCCGGCCGTGAAAGGATGAACTGTTTCCGCAACATGCCCGCCCGTGCGGGGAAAATTGCCGTGTCCGGCTGCTACTGGCAGGGGTATGACGTGATGTTGTCCTTCATCAGGTCTGCCAGCGTTATGGATTCCAAGGTTTGCTCCAGAGCCTGCGCAACGTTGTTCCATGCGGAACGGGCGTTGCAGTCATGGTCGCCGCACATATTGTCCGGGCAGCACTGGGGAGGCTGAACGCCGCCTTCCATTACACGCAGCACCTGACCCAAGGTTACTTCCTCAGGGCGGATGCACAGCAGATGACCGCCGGATGCGCCGCGTACGCTGCGGACAAAACCCGCCGTCTTGAGGGGGCGGATAATCTTTTCGATGAACTTCACGGAAATGCCCGTGCTGTCGGAAAGAACTGTTGCCGGGATGGGCTTGTCGGAATCGTGCATGGCAAGCTGTGCGAGAAGTCGGGATGCGTAATGCGCGGTGGTGGATATTCTCATACATGTTCTCCCGGGTGTGTTCCGTTTCGGTGCGGAGCCTTATGCCCGCCTGCGGCGCGGATTGGTCTGCCACATGGCTTTGGTCGGCGTTCCGCCCTGTTCTCCAGAAGATTAACCGGAACTTCTTAATCTGGGATTGATTTAATTCCGATTAAATTTATCTGGATTCGTTACGTCTGAATTAAAGCAAAGTGAAAAATGTGTCAAGCGACCCGCTTCAAGATTTATTGTCTGTTATTGCAATGTGTTGCTGTTTTTATGTAAAAAATAAGCATGGTTGTGCGCTCAGTCTTTTCTGCTGCCCGGGAGGGGGCAAGGCTGACTGTCCGCAGTGCGGGAGGCGTTTTTATGGCCGTGGAGTGCGAGGGGCAGGGGATAAAAGAAACCGGAAGCGGATTGCAGGAAAATGACGATGAAGTTTGTCGCCCCAGCATAAGTGTTCTTTTGCTGGTCGGCATACCTGCTGATCGGAACCTATTGAGAAGGAAAGAGGGATGTGCGCAGCCGGTGGGATGCGATAAGGCGGGAAGGGGGGGGCGGGGCGGTGGCAGGTGTTGCCGGTGCGCAGCGGATTGCTTTACGGTGCGGGGCCGTTATTCGTCATCCAGCGTAATACCGCCCTCTATAAGGTCTTTAAGAGTTATGGAATCCAGTTCGCGGGCGAGGGCGCGGGATGCCCGCAGCCAGACCACCCGCGTGAGACATCGCCCCGTGCGGGGGCATTCTTTGGCAATGTCTTCCTGACAACAGTGCGTGAGGTCGATGCCGCCTTCCATTATCCGGATGACATCGCCTATGGTTGTTGCTTCGGGTTTGTGGGCAAGCATGTGTCCGCCGGAGGCACCGCGTAAGCTTGTCACCAGTCCCGCCTTTTTCAGCGGTTTGAGGATTTGTTCGATAAACTGGACGGAGATGCCGGAAACTTCAGAAAGAGTGGTGGTGGTCACCGGGGTTTCCGCATCGCTGTGCTGGGCGAGGTCAAGAAGGAGGCGTGTGGCATACCGTGTGCGGGCGGAGAGTTTCATAGGCTGTGTACGCTGGTTGATGGGTTGGCGTGCCTCGCGTGACACTGAACTCGGTATTACCCAATACCCCTACATGAGCCATCTCTTTGCGTCAAGAAACCCGCCGGATTATGCGGGACGTACCTGGTGGGTACATTGTGCCGGTGTGTTGTGCCGGTATGTTTGGGTGGAAGGAGAGAGGATGAAACGGGGTGGCCTTGTGAAGGATGCGGATGCACCCCGTTTCATCGCCCTATACACGCTGATATGCATGCGGAACGTCTGCTCCGGCTTTGCCGCCGGGGCACGGCCCGTTGGCGGTGCCCTGAACGGTCATGCCCGTTCCGGTGAAATTTTTCCGGTTTCAGTCCCCGGTGCGGTCATGCGGGAAGGCGCATGCCGCCGGAGGCTTTTCCGTGAATCCGGTTAACCGATGCCTCTTCCTGCCCCGCAATCTGTTGCGGAGAGGAGTGTGGACAGGTGTGCGCACGTGGGGGAACCGCACCGCCCTGCCGTGTGGCATGGGTATGTTCCGGCACTGCCCTAGTGCTTACGGAAGGGCTTCCACATATCCCAGTCCATGGGACGGTTCACGGCCTCTTCCTGCGCTTCGCGGGGCTTAGCTGCCCTTTCCTTGGCACGCTGTTCCCACCGCTTCTTGTTGAAACAGGTCCACATATCCCAGTTCATGGGCTTCTGCTGTTCGTCCTGCGTCATGTGGTTGCGCGTTGTCATAGCCAGTCTCCTTCACTAAAGGTTCTCAAACCGTTCCGTATCCATCTCCTACCTCACAGGTAGGAATTGAACATACAGGACTTCCCGGTTGAACCGTCTTTCCCTACCTGTGTTTTATACATGTACCCGGTAGGGGTTTGTTGTGTCGGACAAGCCGGTGCGAGCAGGTGTGTCGTTCCGTTTCCGAGGGGCCGTCCGGACCTTGACTATACTATACGTCAGGTCGGGCCGTTTGGCATCCCCTGTGTCGGAAAATTCGGTATTCCTGTGAAGTGGTGCAGTGTTGCGCCCTTTCGCGTGGTTACCGCCGACCCCTTGCCCGTTGTCTCCGGCTAAACCATACCGATCTTGTATGCTTTAGGCAAGATTTTTCCTACAAAAAAGGTATGAATTTAAAAAAGAAGATCCTCAGAGCAGGTCTGTTAATAAATTATCTGTAATATCATGTTCTTGAACGATTGGCCGTTTGCCCCTCTGGCAGATGCCGGGAAGGGGTATGGCTGTATGGGCCGCTGTATCAGTCTGGCTGAAAGAATCCCGTGCAGTGCCTGCAGAGCGGAATCTCGTGCTTTCGCCCCTGCTCCATGAGGCGGCGCATGGCGGTGCGGATTTCCGAGCGCGCTATGGCGCCGATGTCGGTAGTATGTATGTTGCCGAGTACAAGGCGTGCGTTCAGGTCATTGCAGCATGCCGTTACATCGCCCTCAGGCAGCACGACCAGATTATGCAGCAGCAGGAAGCAGCACTTGCCCTGCATACGGGAGGCGGTTTCCCGGTAGCCCGAATCGTCCACGCCAAGCTCTGCGCTGCCGTCCCAGTTGTGCGGATGGCGCAGGGACACGGTATCGAAGTGCGAGAGAAGCGAGGCAAACTCCGGGGCAAAGGGCTCCGCGTGTCCGGCGGGAAGCAGGCAGATGGCTTCCGTCTCCGCCCGGTGCGCGGCATGGTTGTTATGCGTCATGAAACGCAGCACGTTTCTTGTAAGCGCCTGCCAGCGGGCGCCTCTGCGTATGGATTCATATTGCCCGGGTGATCCGCCGTCTATGCTGAACCGCATCCGGTCAATAACGCCGCTCTGTGCAATCTGCACCGCCTTGCGCTCTGAGAGCGCCATGCCGTTTGTGAGCAGGCGTATGCGGGGGCTGCCGGGGAGAAAAGGCTTCCAGCGGCGCAGCACGTTCAGCATGGAAGACATGTCCGGGTGCAGCAGGGTTTCTCCGCCGTTATGCAGGTCTATGTGCCGGAGGGCGGGCAGGGCGTTCTGTGCCAGTTGCCGCAGCAATGCATCCAGCGTTTCCGGAGACATGCTCCTGCGCGGGCGGCTGTGGTCCAGCGAACACCAGCGGCAGCGCAGGTTGCAGGACGAGTTGAATTCTATGTTCAGCAGGGTTGTGGTTTCCGGCATGGTCAGTTTTTCCTGCCCGCGGGCTACGCGGGTATCGTGGAGCGTGTGGTTTGCGTAGCCATCTGATGTGTTCGGATTGCTCATCCGGGCTGATTGCGGTCGCGCGCCTGGGCACCTGCCATAGCCATGGAGAGGGCGGTATTACGATAAACCGGAAAACATACGGTACGCACGAATCTGCAAGAGAGTGTGCTGCGCGGCTGGGCGTGCAGCGAGCGCACAGCCCGCCGGACTCCTGACATCTGCTGAAATTCTTGCAACAACGGTGCCGTATGCGGTACGGAACATCCATGGATACACGCCTTCATTTTTTCCTGCATCTGCCCCGCACGGCGGGCACAACGCTGAACGCCATCATCAGGGACAATTTTGCCCCGCACGAGATTTTCAGCGTGTACAGCGCGGAAGAGTACCACAGGCACCGTGAAATACGCCCTGCGGCGCTGGAAGGGGTGCGGGTCATTCAGGGGCACCTTTTTCTGGAAAATTACCGCCCGCCGCGCATCTATTCCCGTGATGTGTCGGTATTCACCTTTCTGCGCGACCCGGTGGAGCGCCTTGTTTCCGAATATATCTTTCTTAAGTCGTGGCCGCAGAACCACATGTATGCTTACCTGAACGAGAACAACATAGGGTTTGGCGACTATGTGGAGAGCATGGAACCAAGGCTGGTCTACCGTGGCAAGAATTTTATGACCCGCTTTTTTTCGGGCGAGGATTTTGACGTGCAGTCGTATCCGGAACAGGCACTGCGGGCTGCCATGCACAATCTGGAGCATGTGTTCGATTTCGTGGGGATTCAGGAGCGTTTTGACGAAAGCCTGCTGCTGCTGGCCGAGCATCTGGGGTTGCGTTCCCTGTGCCACGAAAAGCGCAACGTGCTTGCACCGGAAAGCAGAATGACCCCGGATGCGGATGCGCTGGCCCTTGCCCGTGAGCGCAACGCGGCCGATTTGGTCCTGTACCGTTTTGCCTGCGACCTCTTTGACAGGCGCGTGCGGGAACGCGGCGAGACCTTTGCCCGCAAGGTGCGGGAATTTGCCAGCCTGAATGCACGATACCAGAAAATGTGCCGCCTTATCACCGCAGAACTGGCGGGGCAGCAGGACGGAGCCATCCTGCTGCCCAAATAGTATCGCATTTCTGTCTGGTGTACGCAGTCCGCTTCTGCCGGTCAGCCTTGGTTCCGGATGGCGGAGTGCAGGCCCTGTCCCGCAGGCAGCGGCTTGGACCAAACATTCATACTCTCCAGTCCCCCGGCTATATGGGTGTTGTTGGTCAGTGTGCCGTCATACCTGTAGCCCGCACGGGCGAAGACAATGTTCATGCCGGGACTTACCCCACGGGCAATGGTATACGCCGTGAGAATGCCCAGCCGGGAAACCGTCTTTTCCATGCTTGCGAGCAGGGTGGCTGCGGCACCTCTTCCCCTGAATTCCGGCAGAGTGGCAAAATCGGTCATCTCTGCACACCGCCAGTGCATATCCATTTCTGAAGAGGCTGCGGCCACAAGCCGGTCGCCTTCGCGGATGCCGAAGAACACGGTAGCTTCCGCCATGGCTTCGCGCAGGTAGGCGGGGTCGAAGATGGGGAAGGGGTAGCTGGAAAATACCTTTTCATACAGCGCCGCCAGTTCATGCGCATGTTCCGGTGTAAGCTTGTGCACCTTTGGCGGGGTGGGTTTCTCCGGGGCTGTCTCGACCCCTTTGGCCGCAGAGAGGGCCAGAGCAAGAGTCCGGGAGAGTGTTGCCCTGTCATCCGCCACGCCGCGTTCGGGAGAAAGATATTTCCCCATGAAGCATCCGGCGTTCTGCCCCCTTACCAGCAACGGAGAGCGCGCCTCCCGGACGAACCCCCGCCGGGAGAATGCCTGCTCTGTGTCGTCAGAAACCTTGGCAAAGAGTTTGGAGTAACCGTGTTTCCTGCCCAGTGCGACCATGTTGTCCACAATGTCAGGCAGGTCTGCCCGGTCCAGTTTCATAAGGTAGACGCGGTTGCTGGCGGGACCATGCTGCACCAGCGAATTGCCCAGATACTCTATTACGTCCGGTCGCCGGGGCTTTTGCGGCACCCGCTGATGCGGCTGTATTGCCCGGTATCTGTTTTGTGAGCCTGCGGTGCTGCCGGATGAAGGATGCACTGCGTTACGGCGTTTCATCGCGCCGCTCCATACGGATATTGTCACGGGGGGTAAGGCTGGTGGTGTCGTCCCAGTCTGAGAGCAGTTTTACGATGCCGATGGCGCGTTCTTCCGCATCTTCCTGCTTTAACTGGAGGTTGCAGCTGCTGCATTGCCTGTCGCAGTAGCTGGCTTCGTAGGAATCCGGTTCGTTGTAGGTGGTGATTACCCCTTCGTAATTACGCAGCACCACCTTGTTCACCCCCCACGAAACCACATAGTTGGGGGTTACGGGAATTTTGCCGCCGCCTCCCGGGGCATCGACCACGTAAGTGGGAATGGAGAATCCGGTGGTGTGTCCGCGCAGGCTTTCCATGATTTCTATGCCCTTGCTGATGGGCGTGCGGAAGTGAGAAAGCCCTTCCGACATGTCGCACTGATACAGGTAATAAGGCCGCACCCTGTTCTGCACCAGTTTCTGGTTAAGCCTTTTGATCAGCTTGGGGCAGTCGTTCACGCCTGCCAGCAGCACGCTCTGGTTGCCGAGGGGAATGCCTGCGTCCGCGAGTTTTTTCAGTGCGGCGCGTGAGGAAGCGGTGATTTCACGCGGGTGGTTGAAGTGGGTGTTCAGCCAGACAGGGTGGTGTTTTGCGAGGGTGCGCACCAGGCCGTCTGTTATGCGGCAGGGCAGCACCACGGGCATGCGCGTGCCTATGCGCACTATCTCCACATGCTCTATCTCCCGCAGGCGGGTCAGGATCCAGTCCAGAAGCTCATCGGCAAGCATGAGCGGATCGCCGCCGGAAAGAAGCACGTCCCGCACCTGAGGAGTGTTGCGGATATATTCCAGCCCCTGCTCCAGATCGTCGGGTGTGGGAATGGAGTCTGCATCGCCCACCTTGCGTTTGCGTGTGCAGTGGCGGCAGTACATGGAGCAGACGTTGCTCACATGAAAGAGCACCCGGTCCGGGTAGCGGTGGGTAATGCCGGGCACGGGGCTGTCTTCGTCTTCGTGCAGCGGGTCCGACATGTCGTGCCGTTCTATGTGCAGTTCGGAGAGGGAAGGAAACGACTGCATAAACACCGGGTCGTTACGGTAGTCGTCGGCGTCTATGAGGGAGAGGTAGTAGGGGGTGACGGACATGGGGAAGGTCTCCAGCGTCCGCTCGTATTCTGCCTTTTCCGATGCGCAGAACCGTATGCCCAGCGCTTTCTCGAACGCGTCTACCGTGCGTACGGCTTTGCGGACGTGCCATTTCCAGTCCTGCCAGTCATCGGGGGAAACCGTCCTGCCAGCCAGTTTGGCCAGTGCCTGCTGGCGTTCATTGAAGAATTTCAAACCTGCTCCTTGGTTGAGGTGGTGAGGTGAAGCCGGACCCGACCGGGGCTTACAAGCCCGGACGCCCGTTGCGCTGTACCGCTTGGCGCCATGCGGGGCGGTATGCGCCTGCTTCGGATAATCGGCGTTACGCAGGGCGTATCCGGTGCAGTGCATTGTTGCTGAGCGACCTGCGGATACGTGCTGCAGTATACCGGCGGGGGGGAAGGTGGTTGTGCCCGAAGAACCATGTATACGACCCGAAAGCGGCCGAATAAGACCGTGTCTAATCGTATTTGGTTGTATCTACCGGATACGATATGCCGAGTTGCAGTAAGGCTAACAACAAAGTGCTGCCGGAAACAGGGGGTGTTTCGGGCAGGCATCGGGTATGTACGCATACCCGTACTCTGTTGTGCTCTGCAAAAGCAGACTTGGCCGGTCAGGTATTGAGAATATCATTTGCGGGCGGATATAGCGTCTGTATCAGGGTAAGAGGTGGGATTTGCGCCTGCTTTGTCTGTTGCGCCTGCTTTGTCAGTTGTGCCAGATGTGCCAGATGTGCCTGTTGTGGCAGATGTGCTGTTGCGCTGTGAAGATACAAACGCCGGAGGCTGTTATGCTTTGTGTTGTCTCCCTGTTTTCTAAAGCCGATGACCGGGCCGTGGCTGTTGCACACCGGAGGGACGTTGCGCTGTGGTCCCGGAGTGCCCGCCTGTTCCTTACTGCCGGAATGACCGGGTTGCTGCTCTGTGTATTTTTCTTACAGTCCGTGCGGGTGGCATCGGGCGCGTCTGCTGTATCCGGACCGGCCAGTCCGGAACAGATTGCTGAGGGCGGCCTCCTGTTTGCCACGTATTGCGGCCCTTGCCACAGCACGGGACAGGGCGGTCTGGATATCATGCCGCTGACGGCGCACCTAACCCGGCTGGGGCTGGCTTCCTACATAGAAGGGCAGGGGCTTATCTTTGACCATATGCCCGTGTTTACCGGCAACCGGGAAGAGCGCGACGCCATTGCCGCCTACGTTATGGAAGGGCTGCACGGTAAGCGCGAGGCAGGCGAAGGAGCACGTCCCCTGCCGCAGTTGCCTGCTCCTGTGCCGCCCTTTGATGCCGACTCGGCGGAGCATGTGCTGCTGGCGTGGAACACGCTGGGCATGAAATGCATTACAGACTGTGATGCCGCCTATTCCTACCTGCCTCCGGGCAATGCGCTGGGGGCTGTGCTTATCCGCCGGGGGGCAAAACCGCAGCTTGTGAACGAAGGTGTGGAGGTGCGCTACGCGGCACCGGAAGGATTTCGCAATCCTTCCCGCCATGTGCGGTACTGGGAGTTTGCTGCGTCCATATCGGGCAAGGTGCTGGAGCCGGATACATCGGTAACGGGAAAGGGGATGCAGGGGACTATGGCATGGAATCCCCAATCCGCCACCTTTGAGGCGGCGGGGATACCCGTGGTGCCGTATGACGATGACGGTACTGTGAACCCGTACCCGCTGTTTGCCGTGCAGGCGGTGGAATCCGGTTCCGGCAAAGTGCTGGCAAGCACGTCTGTGGTGGTGCCGGTGGGAACGGAAATGAGCTGCTGGCGTTGCCATGGCGGTGAGTGGGGACGCCCCGCAGACGGCACAGGTGTTTCCATGGAAACGGCCCGTTCCATTCTGACCGTGCATGACAGACGGAGCGGCACCGACCTGCTCGCCCGTTCCGAGGCAGGCAAGCCCGTGCTCTGTCAGAGTTGCCACCCCGACCCGCTTCTCAACGCCAAGGGGGACCCGGAGCGCCTGAATCTGCCCGCCGCCCTGCACGGTTTTCATGTGAATTATTTGAAAGGAGGCGGGGCGGAAACCTGCTCCTATTGCCACCCGGACAGCACCATAGGCCTGACGCGGTGCCTGCGTGACAGCCACGGAACAGCGGGCATGACCTGCGTGCCCTGCCATGGCTATCTGGAAGACCACGCCCTGTCGCTGCTCAAGAAGGAGCAAGAGATAGGCAAGGAACGGGCAGGGCTCTTCATGCGGGCCGTATCTCCCAGAAGCGTGCCGGATGTGGCGGCCATTAACGCCAGAACGCCCTGGGCGCAGCAGCCGGACTGCCTTACCTGCCATACGGAGGCGTATGTGCGTCCGGGCAGGGACGCCGTGGCGTTTAATACCTGGACCGCCGACGCCAGCGTGCTCTACAGGGTGCGCAAGGATATGACCGGCACCGTGCCGTGCATAGCCTGCCACAACAGTCCGCACGCCACGCATCCTTCGGACAACCCCTTCGGGAAGGACAGGGATGCCGTGCAGCCGTTGCAGTATCAGCAGCTTAATGCGGCTATAGGGGCGCAGGGTAATTGTCAGGTCTGCCACGGGCCGGATTCGGGACTTACTCCTGAAATGTCGCCGCACCACCCTATGCCCCCCGTTGGGAGATAGCGGCCTGTAAACTCCGCTTCTCAGCGAATTATGCGAAACGCCCCGTCACACCTTCCGGTGGCGGGGCGTTGTCTGTGGTCAATGAAACAAGCTTTTGTGTATGGCGGCTACCCGATGCTGCGTATTTGTATTTTGCCGCGCACGCTGTCGATGGTCCGGGCAAGGGAGTCGGTTTCCACCGGCTTGGCAAGGTAGCCGTCCATGCCCGCGTTCAGGAAGGTTTCCCGGTCGCCGTCCATGGCGTAGGCAGTGAGGGCAATGACGGGAATGGACGCCACGGCGGTGAATTCCGGTCCGGTGCGTATGCAGCGCACGGCTTCCACGCCGTCCATGACCGGCATCTGGATATCCATAAGCACAAGGTCAAAGCTGTCTTCTTTCAGGGCGGTAAGCGCCTCCTGCCCGTTCCGCGCCGTTGTTACGGAATGCCCCAGCAGTTCAAGCTGGCGGCGTGTTGCCAGCCTGTTTACGTCTTCGTCTTCTGCCAGCAGGATGCGGAGCGGGCTGGAGATGGGGGCGAGCACGTCTGTGTTATCGGTTTTCTGCGTTTCCGGCTTTTCTGCGGGACGGAAGGTGACGCAGAAGTAGACGCTGGTGCCTGCGCCCTCTTCACTGGAAATGGCCATGTTGCCACCCATGAGATGTACCAGCCGTTTGCAGATGGAGAGGCCCAGTCCGGCTCCCTGATACTGCCGGGTGTAGCCTTCGCTCGCCTGCGTAAACGGCTCGAAAAGAATGTGCATCTTGTCATCGGGAATGCCTACTCCGGTGTCGGTGATGGAGAAAAGTATCCGCACTGTTCCCGGTCTGGCGGCGGGCATGGGGTAGGCTTCTATGTGCACGCTGCCGCGCTGGGTGAACTTGAAGGCGTTGCCTGCAAGGTTGGTGAGCACCTGTTGCAGCCGGGCAGAATCTCCCATTACTGTTTCCGGAATGCGGGGGTCTGCGTATACATGCAGGGCAATTCCGGTCTGCTTGGCAATGGGGAAAAACAGATCCTGCGTTTCCCGCAGCAGGGCGGCAAGGGAGAAGGGGGCATCGTTAATGGGCAGTTTGCCCGCCTCTATGCGGGAGAGGTAGAGGATGTCTGAGAGCAGTTGCGAAAGTCGCTTTGCCGATTGCAGGGCCGTGTTGGCATATTGCCGCTGTTCGCCTGAGAGGGCATCGGCCTGCAACAGTTGGAGCATGCCCATTATGCCGTTCAGCGGCGTGCGTATTTCATGACTCATGTTGGCGAGGAACTCGGATTTGGCCTTGTTTGCGGCCTCTGCTTCTTCTTTGGCCTGAATGATCTGGCTCTGGAAGATGCGCCGTTCTGTAATGTCCAGATGGATGCCCATCATGCGCAGGGTTTCTTCATCGCGCCGTTCTATGGCCCTGCCTCTGGCAAGAATCCACCGCCAGTTTCCGTCTTTGGCGAGCATACGGAACTCCGCTTCGAAGGTTGCGCCGGATTGCAGGTGTTCCGCGATCATTTTGACCACGCCGGGCAAGTCGTCCGGGTGTACCAGATTGCGCCATGTTTCCAGAGCTTGGGGCATTTCATAGGGCGAGTAGCCGAGCATGGTGTACCAGTGGGAGCTATAATACACCTGATTGGTATCTGTTCGCCAGTCCCATACGGCGGCGTTCACCGCGTCCAGTGCCAGAGTGAGCCGCTCTTCGCTGCGGGCGAGGTTGCGCTCTGCCTGTGCGCGTACCGCCACCTCTTCCTGCAGGGTTCTGTTCAGTTCGGTCAGCCGGGCAGTGCGCAGACGAACCTGCATGCGCAGGAAAATACTCAGGGCAACGGACAGGATGACGGCGGTTATGAGGCCGCCCATGGCAAACAGAAGCCAACTGGGCATTTCTCCGTTGCTTTCTGCCGTTATCCACAGCCGCATGCCGCGTGTGTAGGCGGAGTCGTTTGTATGCATCAGGTCCGCTATGACACCGTTGAGACGGGGCAGCAGAGAGTGCGGGTCCCCCTTGGGCACGGCAAAGCGCATCTGTATGGGATTGAAGATGATGGGGGTGCCTTTGAGATCATGCGCCGCCTTGTGCCGTAATCCGAACATGCGGTTTGCGGCTGCCGCATCGGCATTGCCCGCCGCCACCGCAAGGAAGCAATCTGCGTAGGAGGAGAACTCCACGGCAGTGAATGGCAGCCCGAAACTCTGCATGATTTCGGTAAGTGCCTTGTTATGGGTGTCGCCCTTGAGCAGGGCAATGCGTTTTTCTCCGAGGTCGGGAAAGCTCTGTATGCCGGAATGGCGGGGAACGAAGATTTCGCCCCAGTTGGTGAGCAGGGCTGTTTCGGAAAAATCAAAAATCGCCAGCCTGTCATCCCGCAACGCCACGGCAGGCAGAAGGTCCAGCGAGCCTCTGGCAGTCATCTCATACAAGGTGTCCCAACTGCCGGGGACGATGACAATCTCCCATCTGAGCCTTGTGGCCGCTTCTTGCAGGATGTCGCCGAACAGGCCCGATGGTTTTCCTTCCGGTGAGAGGAACAGCAGCGGGTTGTTTTCATACACGCCCACGCGCACGGTTTCGGAGTGGGCAACACGTGCAGGGACAGTGGCGAGCAGGACCAGCAGCAGGCTGAAGGTCAGCACCCGGAGCAGGAAAGGGCATGTGTCCCCTCCGGTAGCAGCCGGGGATGAAGGAAGCGCCTGGATGATTGAGAATGCCGGAGGGGAATCGGTTGCATCTGCACTGTTCATGAGTGTGTGTCCGTTATGTGCTACAGGAAAGCCGGCAACGGCAGAGTCCTGCTGCCAGCATACACAAAACGGACCGGACGGCAATGAGAATGCAATCAGCAGCGCAAGGTCGCCCGCAGCCTGTCGGGATGCAGCAGAAGATCAAGCCCATCCTCAATGCTGTATACGGTCACATGGGCGGCAAGCAGTGCCTCGGCGGCAACGCCCTCACGCCCCATCACGGCAACGGCAAGGGCGGCCCGTCTGAGCATCAGTCCATCATTGCGTCCGTTGCCGAAGGCGACGCATCGGGTGGCATCCAGCCGCAGCAGGGCTTGCAGCTTGGCACTGTCCTGCGGGATGGAAGCGGGGACAGAGCTGCACTCCGGCTTCTGCGGTGCGGCATTTCCATTCTTGCCGCCGGAAGGCCCTATGACCATAACCTCAGCCGGTAAGCCCTGCATGGCGCGGGTAACCGTGCCGTGTGTATCGGCTGTGAGCACGACAATACGCAGGGCCGGTGCCAGCCGGGTAAGGCGTTCTGCCACGCCGGGCAGCAGCTCTCCATCCAGCGCCACGGTGCCGTTGTAATCCAGAACAAGCGTTTCAAGGGCAAGGGATGCCCCGCCGGGAATGGTTATCTGCAGCATGCATCTTCCTCCTGTGCGGCTTCGAGCAGTGATTCCAGTTGGGCGATATCCGGGAGGCCGTGCGCTCTGTCCCAGCATTGGCGTATGCGTCCTGCACTCATGAGTACCAGCCTGTCCGCCAAGCGGAGAGACTGCCCAAGGCTGTGCGATACCATGATAACCGGTATGCGTTGCTTCAGCGTGACGAGCAACGATTCGATTGTGCGCGAGGCAACGTTGTCCAGAGAGGCTGTGGGTTCGTCCAGCAGCAACAGGTCCGGGCGCATGGCAAGGCAACGGGCGAGGCACAGGCGCTGTTGCTGGCCTCCGGAAAGTGTTTCGGCAGGCGTATCCAGCCTGTGGGCCACTTCGTCCCACAGGGCGGCTTCTTTAAGTGCCTCTTCCATGCGGGGAGTGATGGATGCCTGCGAAAGGCCCAGCGCATGACGCAGGGGCAGTTCCATGTTCCGGCGTATGGAAAGGGGCAGCACATCCGGCGACTGGAAAACCATGCCCACGCGGACACGGAGGCGTGAAGGATCGCTGAAGGCGGAACCATAGATATCCATATCCCGGCCATCCAGCCGCAGAGTGGCGCAGCCTGCTGTGCGGCTGCCGGGCAGGCATTCATTCAGGCGGTTGAAAACACGCAGCAGCGTTGTTTTGCCGGAACCGGATCTTCCCACCAGCACCGTAGCGCCCTGCGCAGGCACATTGAGGGTTATGTCATGCAGCACTTTTGCGTTGCCGAAGAAGACGGAGACATCAGCCAGCCGCGCGGCACTGGAAACGATGGAAGGAAAGTGGTCTGGCGAAATCATGCGGGGTTCCTGTGAACTGATCTTTGCTATGAAGAAGGTTAGCGGACAACAGTCCCTTCCCATCTGCGTTCCAGCGCCAGTTGCAGCATGCGGGCGCCGGCGAGCAGGCTCAGGGAAAGGGCCAGAAGCACAAGGGCGGCGGCAAAGCCCTGCTGGAGTTCCGTGGCATCTCGGTATTCTGCTGAGCGGTAGAAGATGGTAAAGGGCAGGGCTTCAAATCTGGCGGTCACACCGGCTGGCAGCCCTGCATTGGCAACCACGCCTGTCAGCATGATGACAGCCGTATCTTCTGCGGCGCGTCCGGCGGCGAGCAGCACGCCGCCCAGAATGCCCCGGCCCGCAGCCGGAAGCAGCACGCGGCGCATGGTGGCCCATTGCCCCAGCCCCATGGCGGCACTGCTCAGGGATAACTGGCGTGGAAGCGCCTCCAGCGCGCCGCGGGTGGTGGTGACGAGCACGGGCAGTACGAGCAGGGCAAGACAGGCAGATGCCAGCAGTAGGGAAGGGCCAGTCTGTGGCAGCAGGGTGCGTCGCAGGGTGAGCAGCAGGGTGAAACCGAACAACCCCATGACAATGGAGGGAATTCCGGCCAGCAGGTCCAGTGCCAAGCCCAGCCATGCCCGGACTGCAGGGCGGGCGAATGCGGCAAGGTATACGCCGCAGCCAATGCCGGGAATAAGGGCGAAAAGCATGGTCAGGCCAAGGAGGGAGAGGGTGCCCACACACGCGGGCCAGATGCCGTCCCATACGGGAATGCGTCCGGTCATGGCGTCCAGTGCCGGGACGTTGCCGAAAAACAGTTCGCTGCCCAGTGCACCGTGTCCGCGTACAAGCAAAACTCCGGTCAAAGCGGTCAGTGCCGCCGGAACCACAAGGGCAGAGAACCACGCCCATGCGGTGATGAGGGAAAGCTGCGGGTGCTTCATGCGCCGTATCCGTAGGTGGCCGAAGAGCCGTTCTTTGTCGGCAGCGCCCTGAGAGCCAGTTGCACTGCCACGTTGACAAGCAGCAGAAGGCAGCCAGCCACAAAGAGCGAACCGTAGGCCGCGCTGTGGGTGTCTGTGGCGAGCACAAGGCCGATGTGAGCTGTGAGGCTGCGGATGCTGTCAAAGACAGAGTGGGGCCATTGCGGGGCGTTGCCTGCCAGCATAAGCGGAATGAGCGTATCGCCTATGGCGCGGCCGAATCCGAGAGCGGCGGCGGCAGACAGGTTACCCCGGCAGGCAGGCAGCACAAGATGGACAAGGATTTGGCGGCGGTTGAACCCCAGAGCGGCCCCGGTGAGGTGTAAGCGCCTTTCCATCTGCTGTATTCCGGCATCCATAACCAGCACCATGGTCGGCAGCGCCACCAATGCCAGCACCAGTGCCGCCGTTGCCCAGCACAGGCCGGAGCCGCGACCCGCTGCTTCCCGCATAAAGGGAACCAGCAGAAAGAGTGCGGCAAATCCGTAGACCACAGTGGGAAAGGCTGTCATGCCGCGCAGCAGGGCAAGGAGCAACCGTGCAAGCGGCGCGGGAACAAAACCACGTATGCTGCAACACAGTCCCAGTGCCAGCGGCCAGCCCAGTGCCAGAGCGGAAAGCGCAAGACACACAGACGCCGCCAGCATGGGCAGAATACCGAATTGGCCGGTTTCGGGTTGCCATGTGCCGCCCAGAACGGCAAGACCCTGCCCGCCTGTGAAGACGGGCAGGGCAAAGAGGAACAGAAAACCGAACACAGCTGCCACGGCGCATGCCACTGTTGCGGCAGCTGTACCGAGCAGCAGGCCCGCAATGCGGTCCTTGTTGCCGGGCATATTATCTTCCGGTCGGTATGTAGCCGCTGGCGCGGATGATTTCTTCACCTTCGGCAGTGTACAGGTAGTCGATGAAATCCTTCACCACCCCCTGCGGCTCGCCCTTGGTGTTCATGTACAGCTTGCGGGTGATGGTGTAGCTGCCATCTGCAGCATTTTCCTGCGAGGGGGTCATGCCGTCCACGGTGGGGGCCTTCACTGTGGTGTCTATGTGGCCTATGCCCACATATCCGATGGCACCGGGGTCCTGTGCCACGGAGGTCTTCATGGCACCGTTGGAGGGCACCACGTTGGCGGAAACGACAACGGGACCCTTGGCAAGCATTTTGCCGTCGAACACTTCGCGGGTGCCGCTTGCTTCGTCACGGGTGTATAGGGTGATGGCCCTGTCTGCGCCACCTACTTCGTTCCAGTTGGTTATCTTGCCTGCATAAATATCGCGAACCTGTTCGGAGGTGAGCTCGGTTACAGGGTTTTCCGGGTGCAGCACCACCGCCACGCCGTCTATGGCAAAGGCAAAGCTGACGAGCCCGTACTTTTCTACTTCTTCGGGAGAGAGCGGGCGTCCGGCATTGCCGATATCCACAAGCCCCTCGCCCGCCTGCTGAACGCCCAGTCCGCTTCCGCCCCCGGCAACGCTGATGCGGATGTCGGTGTTTACGGTCATAATGCGCTTGGCGGCTTCTTTCATAACTGAAATATGAGCGGTGCCACCGGCAATGTTTATGCTGCCCTGTTTGCCCTGAAAGGCATCAAGAGGGGCTGCCCATGCCATGGGAACGGCAAGGGCCAAACAAAAGACAGCAAGCATAACAGGACGGAAGATGCGCGACATGAGTCTCTCCTTGCTTGGTGTGGAATAGGGGGGCAATGGCGCGTGCCATTGGCCGGATGTTACGATCAGGTGACGATATCCGCAGGGAACGTCGTGGACAAATTGATTGTGATGATGAATATATCTCTTATATATTTATAATATCTATATTACATCGTTTCGGACCCTCTGCCGGTTAGCGGATTGCGGGCATCCGGGGCAGACCTCGGCACGGGCAAAGCTTCCTGTGGTGTGTGCATTGCAACAACAGGAAATGGCACTGTGCCCGGAGATGCCTTTTGCAGCGCAACCCAAGAAGTATCTGATTGTTGCGGATGTTCCATGACAGTCGCGCACAAATGCGTTATAGAAGAATACAGCCCCTTTGCGGGGCGGCATAAACACTGTTCGAACACTCAAGAAATCTGTCTCCCATCGGATGCACCAATCGCAAGGAGCCGTTACAATGACGTCTTTTCTTTCCCCTTGGCTCATATGGTTTCTGGCCGGAGTGCTCATCATGCTTGCCGAACTGGGTGCCCCCGGGTTCGTTATTATGTTCTTTGGCGTAGGGTGCCTGGCAGCGGCCATAGTGGCAGCCGTGGCACCGGACGCCTTTGCCGTGCAGGTGGGGGTGTTTATCGTGGTAACACTGTTCTCCCTGCTCACCCTGCGCAAAGTGGCGGTGCGTGTCTTTGTGGGGCGCAGCGAAGGGGGCATGCAGGAGGATACCGGCAACGTGCAGGTGGGCGCGCGGGTACGGATTGAGGTGCCTTTGCAGGCGGGCAGGCACGGCAGGGTAAGGTTCAGGGGAACCATGTGGACCGCCGTGGCGCAGGAAGACATAGCCGCCGGAGAAGAGGCCGAAATAACAGGGGTGGACAGGAACAACCGTTCGTGCCTGCTGCTGCGTCGAGTGCCTGCGGGTGGCGGCGAGAACTGACAAATGATGGCGGAATGCGGTGCCGGGTGAAACGTGTTTTTGCCCGCCCGAGAGTGTCCGCGTGGAACCGTAAATGGATATGCTTCCGGAGGCGCGGCCTCCGGTGGCCAACGGACCTTCCTACAAAAGGAGAATACCTGTGTTAACACCGGCAACAATAGCATTGATAGCAGTGGCCGTACTGCTTGTTGTGGTTCTTATCAAAGGGGCGGTCATCGTGCCCCAGAAAAGTGCGGGCATAGTGGAGCGGCTTGGCAAATACAGCCGCACCCTTGAAGCGGGCTTTCATGTGCTGGTGCCCTTTGTGGACCGCATCGCCTATTCGTTCAGCCTGAAGGAACATGTGGTGGATGTTCCCGCCCAGATATGCATCACCAAAGACAACGTGAGCGTGGAAGTGGACGGCATCATCTATCTGGAAGTGCAGGATGCCTTCAAGGCTGCCTACGGCATAGACAACTACCTGCGCGCGGCCTCGCAGCTGGCACAGACCACCCTGCGGTCCGCCATTGGTAAGATCGATCTCGACAAGACCTTTGAGGAGCGGGAAAAGATTAACACCGAAGTCATTGACGCCATTGACCAGGCGGCCATGTCGTGGGGTGTGAAGGTACTGCGCTACGAAATTAAGGATATAACGCCTCCTCATTCCGTCAAGGAAGCCATGGAAGCGCAGATGACGGCCGAACGCCAGAAGAGGGCGAGTATCGCCACATCCGAAGGTGTGCGCCAGAGCATGATCAACCAGTCTGAAGGTGAAAAGCAGAAGCAGATCAACGAAGCGCTGGGTAAGGCGGCGCAGGTTACGCTGGTGGCCGAAGCAGACGCAAAGCGCATAGAACTGGTTGCAACGGCTACGGCGCGCGGTATCCGCGATGTGGCGGAAGCGGTTAAGGGAGACGGCGGGCTGGAAGCTCTGAACATGCGCCTTGCGGAGCAGTATATTACGCAGTTCGGCAACCTTGCCAAGGCCACCAACACGGTGCTCATGCCGAGCAACGTGGCGGACGTGGCAGGCGTTATTGCTACGGCCATGTCTACCGTGAAGGAAGTGGGCGGGCAGGGAAGATAGCATTTTCCCATCCGTTTTTTAGCGCGGAACATATGCAAGCGGCCCTGCCGCATTCGTAGCTGCGGCAACATGCCGGAGACGGGTGCGCAGGGCCGCATCGTTTTACAGAGATGTCAAATAACAATTTTGTAAACACAAAAATGGATGTTGAAAGGGGTGGGGAGCGTAATCCGCACTGCCCATCCTACAATTTTGCCTGTTTCAGATCGCCGGAACCCCTCGTTTGGGGGATATCGCCGTGGATGTGCAACGGATAGTACGGGACGACAGGAGGATTGCCGCTCTGATTTATGTTGTTAATGCCAAAATTGTAAAAATAGAAAATTTTGAAATGACAAATTTGTTTTTCAATATCCCTGTTTCCGGTGAACGGTCTCGTCCCCACTTTTTTGAAGGTTTGCTAAGTGGCTGATACCATATCGGATAAAAGAAAAAAGGGTGCAGTGTGCAGTTTCGGCATCGGCTTTGCTTGATGCGGTGTATGAACGATACCCTTGCCAGCCTCAAGATTAAGGTCCTTGCAGACATCAGCAATGTCATCAACAAGGCGCTCGACCTGGAACAGTCCATGGGCGAGATTCTGGCCATTCTATCTGACAACCTGAGCATGAAGCGCGCCACCATAACGCTTATGGACCGCGCCAGCGGGGCGCTGGTCATTACGGCGTCGCACGGGCTTTCGCCTGAAGAGAAGAAGCGCGGGGTGTACAGGCTGGGCGAAGGGG
This sequence comes from Desulfovibrio psychrotolerans, assembly GCF_013340305.1. Taxonomy (NCBI): domain Bacteria; kingdom Pseudomonadati; phylum Thermodesulfobacteriota; class Desulfovibrionia; order Desulfovibrionales; family Desulfovibrionaceae; genus Desulfovibrio; species Desulfovibrio psychrotolerans. Next base: position 550,109 of record NZ_BLVP01000001.1, on the reverse strand, counting down.
TAACCGGCATGATCTTTGAGACTGCCCGCCCTTATATCGTGCCCGATGTGCACAATGATCCGCTTTTTCTGGACAAGACAGGTGCGCGGAAGGTGGAGCGTGACAGGGTTTCCTTTCTCGGAGTGCCCATTCTGCTGCATGCCACCCCCATAGGTGTGCTTAATGTGGACCGCCTGTTTGATGACGATGTGTCCTTTGACGAAGATGTGGGCTTTCTGACCATTGTTGCCACGCTTATTGCGCAGTTCATCAGCCTGAACGAGCAGGTGGAAGAGCGCGTGGATGAGCTGAAGCGCGAAAATGTTTCTCTTCGGTACCGCGTCTCCAAGGAGATAAAGGGGCCATACATTGTTGCCCGCAGTCCCGCCATGCTGGATGTGGAACGGCAGGTGGAGCGCGTTGCCCCCACCCGTGCCACGGTGTTGCTGCTGGGGGAATCCGGCGTGGGCAAAACGCTTATCGCCCGCGTTATTCATGACCTTTCTGACCGGGCAAATTTTCCATTTGTTAAGGTGAACTGCGCCTCCATTCCCGAAAATCTTCTGGAATCTGAGCTGTTCGGCTATGAGCGTGGGGCGTTTACGGGCGCGGTGAATTCCAAGGCCGGGCGGTTTGAAGAGGCGAACAAGGGAACCATTTTTCTGGACGAGATAGGCGAGCTGCCTCTTGCGTTGCAGGCAAAGCTGCTGCGCGTGATTCAGGACCGCGAGTTTGAACGGCTGGGCAGCAACCTCACGCGGCGGGTAGATGTGCGCATTATTGCCGCCACCAACCGCGACCTTGAGGATTTGGTGGAACAGAGCCTGTTCCGGCAGGATTTGTTCTATCGCCTGAGTGTTTTCCCCATCCTCATTCCTGCCCTGCGGGAACGCAAGGAAGACGTGGTGGGGCTTCTCAATCACTTTCTCGGGAAGGTTGCCACCGAATACGGCCGCCAGATTGCCTTTGAAGCCGACGCGCTGGACATGCTGCGCCGCTACGACTGGCCCGGTAACGTGCGCGAGATGGAGAACCTTATCGAGCGGCTGGTCATTATGGCGGAAACCTCGCGCATTGAAACCCACATGCTTACGCCGCTGCTGGCGTCCAACGGTTCTTCTGGCGATACGGGCAGCTTTTCGGATGGTGCAAGCCCCCATCATTCGCTCAGAGATATTGAGCGCACAGAGGTCATTAACGCCCTGAAACGTGTGGGCTGGATTCAGTATAAAGCCGCAGATGAACTGGGTCTTACCCCCCGCCAGATGGGGTATCGCGTAAAGAAATTCGGGCTGGAATCTCTTATCGCCTCCGAACGCGCCCGCTACCGCTGAGCGCAGGATTTCCTTCCTCCTTCCTCGCCTGAAGGGCGGCTGCGTCCTCTGCTGCACACGGCCTGTGCAGCAGAGACGCATGACCGTCGCGAGCATTCCAATTGACCGGTTGACGTTTTGCCCGCTTGTGCTGCATGTGCATAACTGACGTTGCGGCGTGGCGGAATGCAACATGCGGAAACTATTCAGACAGGTGGACGCATGTGCTGCGCTTGCCCCTGCACAGGCAGTTCATCGCACACACGGAACATGGGGTGACCGGCACATGAAAGACAGGGCCATTTTGTTCGACTGGGGTGGGACGCTCATGGAATCCATGCCTTACTATCTGGGGCCGGGCAGCGGCTGGTCTCAGGTGCCGCCCGTGGAAGGCGCTGCGCAAACCCTGCAGCTTCTGCGTTCTTCATGGCTCATGGGGCTGGCGTCCAATGCGTCTGAATCTGAAGAAGGCGAGATACGGAAATCGCTGGAGTGCATGGGCGTGGGGCTGCTGCTGGACAGGATATACACCTATCGCAGCATCGGGCGGCCCAAGCCCTGGCCGGAATTCTGGCGGCATGTGCTTGCCGACCTTGGGCTTGCGCCGGGCCGTGTGGTGATGGTGGGTGACGACTTTATGGGGGATGTGTGGGGCGCGACGAATGCAGGAATGAGCGCCGTGTGGTTGAACCTTGGCTCCGCCGATGTGCGGAGTGGTGACCGTTATACGACGATTCACCGGTTTGCAGACCTGCCGCAGGCGTTGCGCCTGCTGGGGTTTGACTGATAACCGCGTAAGGACCAGAGTCAAATAGCCATGCACTGATGAAAGCAAAAAAGCCGGGGAACGCCCCGGCTTTTTTTTACGCTGTTCCGGATGGTTGAGTGCGTTATACCACCATGCCGAAAGAATGGATCACGTTCTTGCGGAAGGCGCGGGTACGCCACACTTCTTCCGCTCCTTCACGGTGCAGGTCTTCCGTCACCAGCGAGCGCAAGGTCTCCATCTGGGCAGCTGTCAGTTGCAGCAGCCGTATGTCTCCCAGCAGTGCCAGAGGGTCGCTGACATCCGCAGGCATGGGATCGCTGCCCGTGTCGTGGTACAGAAAGCGTATGGTGCCCTGAGGGCTGGCCTTGCAACGTTCCAGAAAGCTGATCATCGTTATTCTCCTGTCCGCACAGTACGTCACCGTCCGGCGTGTTCCGGGACCATGGTTCCCGGTACCAACTCCGGATGCGGCACCCGACAACAAAAAAAGACCTCTCATGCCGAAAGGTCGATGCGTTTGCTGACATCGCCTCATGGATCCGCGCAACGCGCGGGTCGGCTTTGGCACCTTGCCCACAGGGCAGGTTGCCGGACGGTCAAAGGGCCTTTCCCTCGCGTCCTCGTCATGAGTAGTGACAGGGGTGGATATATGAATCTTGCTCCGCTGTGTCAACAAGGAAATGTGGTATTTGTCATATAGCAGGAAAAACAGAATGTTACCGTCCTGTATGCGGGGATTGCGTCGTACTTTTCAGTACTACTTTTCGGGCGTTGTTCACGAAAATGTCATATGATGAGTACTGCTCCTTTTTCCCGCGCTGGCGTTTCGGGGCATGATAGGATAGGCAGTACGCGAAAACAGGGCATTCACGCACAACGAGGCATCGGGCGTATGGGGAATTTTTTCGGTAACATGGTCACCGGGCGGCAGCGCATGGGGGTAGCCGCCCTCATCATGGCGGCAAGCGTGTTTCTTTCGCGCTTCATGGGACTTATCCGCGACAAGGTTATATCCTATTACCACGGTGCCACCGTGGAGTCGGACATTTATTTCGCCTCCTTTGTCATTCCGGATTTCCTGAACTACCTGCTGGCGGGCGGCTATTTTTCCATCACGCTCATTCCGCTTCTGGCCGAATATTTTGAAAAGGGCGAGGAGGAGGGGTGGAATTTTCTTTCCGCCGTTCTGTGCTGGGTATTTCTGGTGGCGGGCGCGCTTACCGCACTGGCTTGGGCGGGGGCACCGGGGCTTGCCGCTGTTGCCGCGCCGGGTTTTGGTGGCGAGGCTATGGCCCGTCTGGCTTTTTTCCTGCGCATCATTCTTCCCGCGCAGGTGTTCTTTCTGCTGGGAGCCTGCCTCTCCGGCGTTCTGTACATGCGGCGTCAGTTTGCCGTGCCCGCCCTTACTCCGCTTGTGTATAACGCCTGCATCATTCTCGGCGGTCTGCTGATGATAGACCGCGGTATGGAAGGTTTCTGCTGGGGGGTTCTTGCGGGGGCAGGTGCCGGGAGCTTTCTGCTGCCTCTGCTGGCGGTGCGCGCCGGGGGGGGGATGCATCTGCGTGTGCGGTTCTTCCATCCGGGAGTGCGCCGTTTTCTGCTGCTGGCGCTGCCGCTCATGATCGGGCAGTCCATCGTGGTGCTGGATGAGCAGTTCGCGCGCATTTTCGGCTCACTGACCGGGGACGGAGCCGTTAGCCTGCTGAACTACGCCCGGCGCATCATGCAGGTGCCTGTGGGCGTGATTGCACAGGCGGCGGGCGTGGCTTCCTTTCCTTTTCTGGCAGCTTTGGTGGCAAAAGGGGATGAGAAGGGCGTGAACACGACCCTGAATTCGGCCATGCGTAACACCATGCTGGTGATTATTCCTGTCAGCGCGTGGATGATTGCCGCAGCGGAACCCACCCTGCGGCTCATCTTCCAGCAGGGCGGATTCGGGCATGAGCAGACCGCCCAAACAGTGCCCTTACTGCGTATCATGCTGGTGGCGGTGGCCTTCTGGGGTGTGCAGCAGCTTACCGGGCGCGCCTTCTACGCGCGCAAGGATACCATTACCCCGGCGGTGACGGGCACGGTGGCAACGATTGTGGCATTGCCCCTGTACTGGTGGCTGTCCGGGCTTTGGGGGGCACTGGGGGTGGCCGCTGCGGGAACGGTTTCTGTGGTGTTGTACAGCATTATGCTGGCGGGAGTGTGGCGCATGCGCTACGGAGCACAGGCGTACGAAGGCGTGGCGCGTGTTTTTGCCGTTGCTGCGCTGTGCTGCCTGCCTGCCGCCATAGGGGCGTGGCGTGTGGCGGATATGGTGTCTGCGTTTATGCCGCAGGCTCCGCTGTGGGGAGCGTTCTGGTCGCTTGCGGCCAGCTTTGGCGTGTTCGGCCTTGCGTATGCTGTTGCGGCGCGTGTGGCGGCTCCTTCTCTGCTGGACCCGTTGCTGCGCCTTATCCGCAGGAAAGGACAGCGTACACGGCAATAAAACAGGGCACCGGCCTTTTGTTATGCCGGATGCCCTGTGGAGCGATCTGTCAGGCTTTCTGCCGGAATATCTGCCGGAACATCTGTCCGAATATTTGCCGGAATCTCTATCAGGCGTTGTGGCAAAATTTTGCCAAGCTCATTTCAGTCGCGCAGTCAAAAGCTCTTCTGGAGCGGGCTGCGGTATGGCTACTGCTCCAGACCTCCGCTGCCCGGGCCGTCGAACATGGGGCCCGTGCCAGCCGCTTCCCATTCCGCTTCCAGCGCAGAGAGTTTTTCATCCAGCCACTCATACAGGGCGCGGGCGGTATTGTAATTCATGACAATGCGTGAATGCACGTTGCGCGTTACCGCCTTCTGTTCACCCTCTGCAGGAATGATCTCATGCCCAATGGAGCCGTCCGGGGAGATAATGCGTTCTGAAAAGGAGGGCAGCTTGTCACTTTCTGTGTAAAAGTTCATTTCCACTTCGCCGTGGGGGTTCACACCACCCCACACGCCGTGAGCGTATTCGAGAGCCGCGTCAGGCTTAATTTCGTACTCGTAGCGGATTCTCGCGGGGAGCTTGTATCCCTTGCTCATGTCTTCTCCTTTATGCGTGGAAGGCGGCTGCTGCCGCCGATGGATTATGAGGAAGTGTCCAGAATGCTGCCGGTGGCTCTTTCCGGTGCGGCAAGCGGAGTCTGTATCGCCAGCGGGCCATGCTGGGGCAGCTGCCCTGCGCGGAGCCGGGAAGAAAATCCGGCCATGTGCCGCCGCTGCGCATCGGAAACCATGTCGCCTATGATGATTTCCGTATCATCCCGGAACGTGGTGTAAGGCCTGCTGAACATGGGCCTGCGCACGTCCTCCAGTCCCACATGGCGCTGCGGAACAATGGTGAGCATGCCCGGCAGCTGCTTGTTTTGCGGAATAATGGAAGATTCTGCCATGGGGTCCTCTGCTGCATGGGGGTGTCCGATGCGGACGCGCCGGGAGCGGGTTCGGCCTGCTGACCGTCACAGTCTGTGGCAGACCATAACAGGCCGTTCTCCCTTGGCAGATACTACGGCAGGAGAGGGGGGAAGTAAAGCGCACGTGCTGTCTGTTCCTTCCGGCGGAATGCCGCGATTGCCCGTGATTACTTGACGCGGACCCCGGAATACCGCAAAGTCACCCCCAATCAGAGAGTACAGCCTGTAGATGATTCCATTCTCGCAGGCCGTTTGAAAACGGCACAACTGAACCGCAGGAAGAAGTCCGGACCGGTGCGTGGTGAAACCGCACGGAATGCAGGACGGTCCTTTCCCGCGGGTGCCTTTTTAACGGTCCGCTAACAGCAAGCCGGGGACGAGTATGAGCGAATATACGAGCGAAGTGGTGGAAGTGCGTCCGTATCTGGACATGGAACTGCTCATGAGCGTGAGTCAGGAGAACCGTGTGGACGGCAACACCATGGAAATGATGACGCAGTTCTGGGAATCGTGGGCACCGCGCCTCCATGTCCGCAAGCTCAAGGTGGGCAAGATTCAGTACCTTGCCGTGTGGCTGGATGAATCTGTGGAAGCCGATGTGGACGGAGTGTGGGATACCTCGCCTTCCAGCGCGTTTCTTGCGGGTAGCCTAGCGCAGGTTATGGTGATGTGCGCCGTGAACCAGGTGCTGCCGGAGGTGCAGGATGCCGGATGCGCTCCCGCGCCCAAGCCCACGGACGGTCTTGTGGAGGCTCTGGAGGAAGAGGGCTGTCCGTACAATGCCGATGCCACGGCTCTTTCCCGCCGTTTTGCCGTGATAACCCACTTTCCCTTCAAGGGAGCCTGCGAAATCTGTTATTTGCAGAAGGACTGCCCCAAGGGTGCAGGCATGAACAAGGATGCTTCCTCTATCGTGCTTCCCGGCTATGAGCGTGGACAGGACTAACCCGCGCGGGGAGTCCGGTTTTTCGCTGTCTTGTTATTCCGCAATGGCAACCCGGAGGCGTATGCTCGCTTCCGGGTTTTTTTGTGCCCAGTCGAGCAGCTCCTGCCGTTTACAGTTTTCTGCGGCAACGGAAGGCGCGTCTGCAAGCAGGGCGGCGGTGGCAGGGTGTTCCGCGAGCATTCTGCCGAAACGGTATCCGGTCGTTTGCACGCCCTGCGACAGAAACTGTGCGCCTTTCTCCACCATGATGAGGTTGAAGAGCAGCAGGGTTATGTGTCCGGGCACGATTTCTTCTTCAGCTTCTGCGCCGCGCGTTATATCACCGCGCAGTGCGGCGTAGGGGCTGTTGCGGCGCATGGCAATGCCTGCGGCACCGGGCAGGGCTGCAGCCAGCCCCATGCGTGCCCCGTCGTGCACCACGGCGGTGTCTATGTTGTCCACCGGCATCCCGTCGATGAATACGGTCTTAATCCTGTCTTCCACGTAGCCGTGGGCAAAGTCGAACCCTGTTTCCAGCACATACCGCACCGTGCCGCCCACCGGAGATTCCACCACCACACCGTGCTGCATGATGCCGGCCCAGTGGTTCATGCCTTCCGCATCCGTTCGAATAGAGATGTCCATAAAAGTTATTCCTGGTAGTTTATGGTTCGAATTTGTCTTTCTCTGATTTCAGGCTAACTATATATAACCGAGTCAGATAGAGGAAAAAGTCGAATTATTTGTGGATGATTGCAGAAAAATGGCATATTCTGCACTCACTTTCGTATGTATCCCATGTTTTCCATGGGAGCAATTGCATAATCGGACTGTGGTGCAAATGTGCATCGCAGTAAATGCCGCATAGGCCAAGAGGGTATACGCCATGTCAAAGATTCTCAGAGTGAATACGAAGGATCGCACCTTCCGTTATGAAGAACCGGGTCAGTACGCAGGGCTGGGCGGCCGGGGTCTGACCTCGCGCCTTATCCTGAACGAAGTGCCTGCCGATGTGCACGCCCTGAGTGGCGACAACAAGCTTGTCGCTGCCATAGGCACACTTTCCGGCACTGCCGCCGCAAACTCGGGGCGTATCTCCGTAGGGGCCAAATCTCCGCTCACAGGCACCATCAAGGAATCCAACTCCGGTGGTTCCTTTTGCCAGAAGCTGGCCCGTCTGGATATTCTTGCCATGGTGCTGGAAGACAAGCCCGCCGATGATGCTCCCTTCTGCAATATCATTATCACCAAAGACGGCGTGAAGTTTGAAGATGCCGCCGCCATCACCGGCAAGGGCACGTATGACTCCATGGGCTACATTCTGGACAAGTACGGCAAAAAGGCCTGCGGCATGCTTATCGGACCCGCTGGCGAAGCCTGCCTGACGGCCGCATCCATCCAGTTTTCCGACCCGTGGGGACGTCCCGCCCGAGCAGCCGGTCGCGGCGGTCTGGGTGCCGTGATGGGCTCCAAGAAGGTGAAGGCCATTGTGGTGGACGATACGGATGGCGAGCGTTTTGCCTACGCCGATGAAGAAAAGTTCAAGATTGCCTCCAAGCGCTGGGCAGAAATTCTGCGCAGCCACCCCGTCACCGGCGAAGGCCTGCCTGCGTTCGGCACCGCCGTGCTGGTGAACATTGTCAACGAAGCCGGAGCGTTTCCCACCAAGAACTTCCGTGATGGCCGCTGTGCGCACGCTTCTGATATCTCCGGCGAGAAAATCGCCGAGTTTATCACCAAGCGCGGCGGCAAGACCAAGGAAGGTTGCCATGCGGGCTGCATCATCCAGTGCTCGCAGAACTATGTGGACGAAAAGGGCGAATACGTTACCTCCGGTTTTGAGTATGAAACCGTGTGGGCCTTTGGCGGCAACGCCCTGATCAAGGATATCGATCAGATTGCGGCTCTTGACCGTGCCTGCGATGACCTTGGCGTGGACACCATCGAAACCGGCAACACCGTGGCCATTGCCATGGACGGCGGCGTCATTCCGTGGGGCGATGGTGAAGCGGCCCACAAGCTGGTGTACCGCATGCTGGACAAGAAGGACTACCTCGGCAAGATTGTCGGCAGCGGTGTGGACTTTGCGGCGCAGGCATTCGGCGTGGACCGCGTGCCCACCGTGAAGGGACAGTCCATGCCCGCTTACGACCCCCGTGCGGCAAAGGGTATCGGCGTAACCTACGCCACCACGACCATGGGTGCGGACCATACCGCAGGATACGCCATCTGCCAGAACCTGCTCAAGGTGGGCGGCGATGTGAACCCGCTGGGCAAGGCTGGGCAGGTGGAAACCTCCAAGGCCCTGCAGATTGCCACCGCCACTGTGGACAGCCTTGGTCTGTGCCTCTTTGTGGCCTTTGCAGTGCTGGATACGGCGGATGCCGCACAGGTAATCTGCGACATGGTTTCTGCCCGTCACGGCATTAACTTCACTCCCGACGACTTTGGCGCACTGGGCATAAATACCCTGAAGGATGAGCTTGCCTTCAACCGCGCTGCAGGCTTTACCAAGGAGCATGACCAGCTTCCCGCCTTCATGATGAAGGAAAAGCTGGCACCCCACAACGTGGTGTGGGATTTCACCACCGACGAACTGCAGGGTGCTCTGGTCGATTAGTTCCGGAACCGCTTTGCGACTGATATGAGCAGGGCCGGGCAGCGCAAGCTGTCCGGCCCTTCAGCATGATGAAAGGAGTTCTTGAGTTTTTTCGCCTCCGGCGGGCAGGGACCAAGCGGCCCCTGCACCCCGCATAAGCGAGGTACATCCGTTTTTTGATTTCAGGCCCGGCTTTACAGAAATCTGTCTTTTCGAAAAGACACGGTTTATCAGCTATCTGCGGGGCCGGGCAGCACAAGCTGTCCGGCCCCTTTAGCGTGGGCAAATATGGGTGAAAGGGGCACCGTGGCGGCAGCCTGTGGTGTCCTGTTTACGTGTTAACGCATGGATTGCTGTGGTTCCGGGGGCAGCTACTTGGCGCTGGCGGGCTTGTCGCCCAGCACGTCCGAAAATTCTTCTCCGTAGATGGTGAGCATGACCATGGTGAAGCTCAGGATCAGCGGACCGTAGAGAATGCCCAGCATGCCGAAGGCCTTTATGCCGCCGAGAATGGACATGAAGATGAAGAAAACGGAAACGCCTGCGCTGTCGCGCATGAAGTAGGGGCGCAGAAAACTGTCTATGGCGGCAACGGGCAGGGCGCACCACAGGGTGAGGAACAGGGCGTTCTGCCACTCGCCCATGATGAGCAGGTAGAGTGAGGCGGGAATCCACACCAGCCCTGTGCCGATGACGGGAATAAGGGAGCAGAATCCCATCACCGTTCCCCAGAAAAGAGCCGGAATGCCCACAAAGGCAAGGCCAAGGCCGCCCACTATGCCTTGCAGCACGGCCACCAGCAGCCCCCCCACCAGCACGGAGCGCGAAACCTGACGCAGGGTGTTGATGATGTGGTCTTCCTGTTCCTCTCGCATGGGGCACAGGTATTTTACCGCCGCCAGCATCTTTTTGCCGTCCTTGAGCAGGAAGAAGATGATCAGCAGCATGAGCAGGAAGTGGAAGAAGAATGTCACCGTATCTCCCAGTGCTGTGGTGGCAAAGGAGATGACGTTTTGCCCCACGGTCTTGGAGAGCAGGGTTATGTTGTGCTTAAGGTCCAGTTCCACCGGGTCCACGAACGGCAGTTTGGCCTGCAGCCACGCTATGGCAGGCTCTATGTGTGTTTGCTGGAGCAGGGAATCAAAGTCCGTTACGCCCAGCCAGTGGTTCACGGCACGGATGCTGTCCAGCGTCTGCGGTATGAGGCCGGAGAGAAAAACGGCTACCGGCAGGGCAAAGCAGATAACCAGCACACCCATGACGGCTGCCGCGGCCGGAATTTCCCTGTTGCCGAATCGGTTCAGCACGCGCGTGTAGAGCGGAGAAAAACAGGCTGCAACCACGATGGACAGGATAACAGTGTGCAGGAAGGGCCGTATGAGCCCGTACATAAGGTACAGGGCAAGCAGCAGCAGTACGATGAGGAAGTAGCCGTACAGCCCCTGACGCGAAAAGCTGCGCCGTAACTGTTCCAAAGGTGTCTTGTTTTCTTCTGCGGGGAAGTGGTCAGTGTTTTCCGGTTGTTCAGACATGGGGTATTATCGGCCTTATGACGGCTACATGGCTCCGGCGGGTTTTCCCGCCAGTCCGCAATAGCCGGGGTCGTTTTCATCGTTTCGCTGCGGGTTTTTAAAGTGCCACATCATGCAGTCCTGCCCGATGCAGAATTTCATCTTGTCGTCCGATGTCTTGAGAAACGGGCAAATTTTCATCCTTGCCTCCTTTTCGGGTAGCAACATTTCCGCCTCCTCATGACAGAGTTGAAACATGGTTGTAAAGCAGCGTGTTAAATGGGTGCCTTTACAACATATCCTACTGTAAACGGCAACCGATTGCACTCCTTTTCCGATTTGCGTGGCCATGTGCCCGGGGGGAGAAAATGCAGGCGACGGCTGTTTTTTTTCTTTTTCCCCTAAAGGGAAAGTCAAGTTGGCCGATAAGCCTAATGTTATGGTGTGGTAGGTGATTCTTTTTTACGCATGCTTTTCGGCGTTCATCCATATGTATCCCCGCTGCGGCGGGTATGCCGGGGATGACCGGAAACAGGAGACACAGGAGAAGTATAATGGATATAGGTTCTATGAAGGGCGGCGCGGAAGGTGCCTTTAACGTAATGGAAATGCAGCGCATGGCGCAGGCAGAGAATCAGACCGGCGTTCAGGACCAGAACAGGCTTGCCCGGCCCGAGCCGCAGGCCGGTGCCAAAACGGAAACCCCTATGGCTGTGCAGGGGCTGGGCGAAAATCTGGATGTGATGGTTTAGCGGACTTTAGTGAGCATTCATTTTCGCAGCATCGCCGTAGGGTACGTTTTTCAACACCTTTTTAGCCGCTGCGGCGGTACTGGGGTGTGATTCCGCCGTAAGGCGGAAGGTGCGAACGGTTGCGGAAAAGACCCTGTAAGCGAATGAGAGTCGGGCGGTGGTGCATTACGCGCTGCCGCCCGCTTTGCTTGGGATATGCCTTTCCCCCGGCGCTGCCTTGCCGTTTACCTGTCCAGAAGACGCATGGTGCGCAGTACCGCGTCCATGATGTCCTCGCTGTGCTGTCTGCCAGCATGCGGTCCACTTCGGTCATCCGGTTGGCCAGAGGGCAGGTCATCCGTCAGGCCAGCGGACAGATCGTCTGGCAGACCATGAGGCAGACCATGGAGCCGCCCGCCCGAATCGTCACCCGGCCATGGACCGGGCCTTTTGCCAGTTTGTGGCCCGGCCATGGACGCGGGCAGGGGCAGAGTGCCGAAGTCCGCCTCACGCATACCCCCTTCGCCTGCCAGAGAGGTGTCGAACATGGCAAGCCCTATGCGCTCCATTATGCGCATGGTGGCGCGTGCATGTTCTTCATGGATAAACGGTGCCTGCGCCCCCTGCATCATGAGCATTTCCATGGAATAGCGCTGCAGCCGCTCGGCAAACTCCCGTGTCTGTCTGAGCGCCTTTTCCAGTCTGCGATACCGGCGGAGCAGAACAGCCTGCGGGTCTGCATCTTGGGGCAGTGTGGAAAGAATGTGCAGCCAGAAATCCAGCACTTCCGTATACGCCGGGTCGGAAGCGGGATACCGCTCCAGAAAGCGCAGCAGGAGTGCAGGGCAACCGTAACGCGCCGCCCGCAGGCGGATGCGGGCGTGGCGTGCAACGGGCGGCGGCAGTACCCGGTGGATGGTGTTCAGCACTTCGTGCGGAATGACCGCGCAAAGGCGCAGGCGCGGGACAATGGTTTTCCACAGGTTGCCCGGAATCCCGAACGGCACCTTGGAGCCATTGTCCAGCAGAAGCGTGCCCGTGCGCGGATGGGACTCCAGCACCGTGGTCAGGTACCGGGCTTCGTGGGGCAGCAGGGGGCCGCAACTGTCTCCCGGTGTTCCTGAAGCGTGTTGCGATGCACTTGGTGAACCGCCCTGTGAATCGCGCCGTGAAACGGCCTGTGAGTCGTCCCGGAAGTCGCCCCGCGAGTCTCCCTGACAATCTTCTTGTGAACTGGCGGGCGTGAGCACGGTGTCCAGCTTTGCGTGCAGCACCGTATCGGGAAAAAGCAGAAGTTCAACAAAGGTTTCGTGGTCCGGGTGGTCCGGGCACAGCACGGCGCGTAGCGTATCCGGGTCATCCCCGCCCAGAGATGTCTGTGCATAGCGCAGGCCGTCCGTACCCGGTGTCCGCTCTGCCTGCGCCCATTCTAGCAGCAGGTGCAGCACCGTCCGCACATGCGGCCTGATTGTTCCCGCAGCCGGAAGGCCAGTGGTTTCGGCAACAGTGCTTGCCGTATCCCGCGTTTCGCCGTGGAGTTTCGGCACGGCCTTTCCCGGCGTGGCACTGTGCAGGGTGTGTCCCCTGACGGCGGTTGTGTGCGGCAAGCGGCTGCGCGGCACGTGCGTGCTCCCTGTCTCTTAGCTGGCCGGACCCTGCGGGGATGTGCGGGCGGGGTCCGCCGATTCAATTTTTACCTCGTTCCACAAGGCATCCATCGCCTCGAAGGAAAGGTCTGCAAACTGGAGCCCTCTTTCCCGCGCCAGCGCCTCCATGCGTTCGAACCGCTCAAGGAATTTCAGGTTGGTCATGTTCAGCGCGGCATTGGCCTTAAGCCCCTTGCGTCTGCCGAATTCCACCATGGTGAAGAGAATGTCGCCGAATTCCCTTTCCTGCGCCTGCGTATCGCCGCTTGCGCAGGTATCGCGAAATTCCTGCCATTCGGCATCCAGCTGGCGTTCCACTCCCGCGTCATCGGGCCATGTGAAGCCGATGCGGGCAGCCTTGGAATTAAGCCTGTAGGCTTTGAGAAGCGGCGGCAGGCCCTTGGGCAGGCTGTCAAAGGTGCCCTTGGGCCGCTGGGGGGCGTTCTCCTCTCCCACCTTTTTTTCCGAGCGCTTAATGCGTTCCCAGTTGGCCCATACGTCCGCCACGCTGCTTACGCTGGCGTCATCAAATACGTGGGGGTGGCGGCGGATCATTTTGGCCGCGTTTTCGTTTATGGAGTCGGAAAGGGAGAAGCCCTGACATTCATACAGGCGGCTGATGAACAGCATGAGAAACATCACATCGCCCAGTTCCTCACGCACATCCACAATTTTTCCGGCGCGGATGGCGTCTACCAGTTCAAAGGTTTCTTCCAGCAAGTAGTCGCACAGCGACTGCGGTGTCTGTTCCTTGTCCCACGGGCAGCCATCCGGCCCGATGAGTTTTTCGATGACGTTTTGCAGGGCTGTTACTGCTTCCGGCAGGGTGGTCTTGTTCATGTGTGCTTCCGTAGAAAGAATGTGGAAAGAAGAGGGTCGCGTATGGCAGCCGTCCGGTTCGGCGGCGTTCAGTACAGGCGCTCCGGCATGAATTGACGCAGAAAGGCGGTTGTCTGCTGCAGGTAGGGGGCGGTTTGCGAATTGTACACAAAGTCGGCGTTTGGCATAAAATAGGTTATGCAGGCCAGCAGCACGGTGCAGATGAGCACACCTTTCACGCCTCCCAGCAGCAGACCCGAAAAATGGTCCAGCCAGGCGGCCGGTGTAGCCCCTATGAGCTTGTGCAGAATGGCCGCAAGAAGGGACGTGCCGATGATAACGCCTATGAAAATGCCCGCGTAGGCCGCAATGCCCGCCCATGCGCTGTCTGCAATGACGGTGCTTACATAGGGTGCGGCTTGGGCGTAGTATGCATTGGCGGCCAGAAAGCCCCCGATAACGCCGACAATGGCGCCCATTTCTGTGATAAGCCCCCTGAAGAGCCCCCGGATGAGAAAAAAGCCGGTGATGACGATGAAGGTTATGTCCAGCGCGTTCATGATGCGGATATCCGGCATGGGTATGGGTTGTTGCGGATGTGGGCACCGTGGTGCCGCATTGCAGACACTGGATAGCAGAATCCCTTGGCGAGGGGAAGGGCGGCAAGTGTCGCGTTCCGGCAGCAGGGAGGGTATCGCATGACGATAAAATTCTGTCGTGCCGGCAAAACGCGTTGCCGCAGGGCGGTATTCTTTGTAAGGAGTGTAGTGTCGCATGCGGCGGCAGAACAGGAACGAATGATGCGCGGAAGCGCAGGAGGATGATGGGCACTCTCTCTCTGGCAGCTCTTAAGGCGGGTATGCGCCTCACGGCCGATGTGATGGACAGGAACGGAAGAAAACTGCTTTCCGGCGGAGAGCTTCTGACTGAACAGTCACTGCGCGTAATGAAGATTTGGGGCGTGACCGAGGCGCAGGTGGACGGTGCCGGGCAGGACGGGGAAGAAGCCGGATTGCCTGACGAGATTTCGCCGGAAGTGTACGAGGCGGCCCGGCATCGCACGGCAGAGCGTTTTCGCCATAACGACGAAGCGTTGCCCGTGGTGCAGGAGCTGATGCGCCTGTGCACCATGCGCCTTGCCCGCCGCGTGGCGGAGCGGCAGGCGGAAGGGGCAGACAATCCGCTCGGGGTTCTGGATGAGCCTGTAGTGCCCAAGCCCGGCATACCGCAGCCTGCCCCGGTGGAAGCGCAGGCGCTGATGCAGGAGGATATGAAGCTCGGCTCCCTGCCGTCCGTATTCCACAAGCTGGTGGAGGTGGTAAACGACTCCCGCAGTTCCGCAACCGATGTGGCGGAGGTAATAGCCAACGATACCGACCTTGCCGCGCGACTGCTGCGGATAGTAAACAGCCCGTTCTACGGCCTTCGGGCGCGTATAGACACCATTTCGCGGGCTACAGCCATTATCGGCAGCAACCAGCTGGTTTCTCTGGCCATGGGGGTTTCCGTCATTTCCTCGTTCAAGGGTGTTCCCCATGCGCTGGTAAGCATGCGCCATTTCTGGGAGCATTCCATTGCCTGCGGAGTGGCTGCGCGTATACTGGCAAGCCATCATCGTGCGCCCAATACGGAAAGGTTCTTTGTGGCGGGCATTCTGCATGATATAGGAAGGTTGGTAATCTACAAAAGGCTGCCGGACCACGCCTCCCATCTGCTGTATGTGGCGCAGCAACGGGGAAGCCTTGTGCACCAGTGCGAAAAAGAGGTGGTGGGGTTCACCCATGACCGGCTGGCAGGCATGTTGCTCAAGGCATGGAAGTGCCCTGTTTCGCTGGAGAAGAATGTGCGGTATCATCACCTGCCCGGCATGGCGCACAATACGCTTGAGGCGGCGTTGATGAGCGTGGCGGATGTGCTTGCCAATGCGCTGGAAATGGGAACAAGCGGCGAGAGGCTTGTGCCCGTGCTGGACCCTGCGGCATGGGAGGCATTGGGCCTGCCCGTGAGCCTGCTGTGGCAGACGGCTGTTCAGATGGACTATCAGGTCGCGGAAATTGTACGCTTAATGGAAGTCGATGGCTGACACATCATCTTTTTCCCTGTCGGGAAATCATAGCCTGGAGCAGCGTCTCCGGCACCTTGAGGAGCAGGCCCGCTTCACGCTGGATGTGCTGGAAATGGCGTCCACCCTTGGTGATTTTCAGACCAGTATCAACAAGCTGCACGAGCCCACGGCACTGCTGGAAGAAACCATTTTGCGCATAGGCGAGCTTGTCCATTTTCCGGTATCGGCCTTCTATCTTGTGGACGAAGCCAGTTCGGACTTTGTTCTCTCCCTGTGCAGACCTTCTGACTTTGCGGACGAACTGGAAGCAGAGGTGCGGCAGCTCATCGACAACGGCGTGTTCTCCCTTGCGGTGCGTGAAAACAGGCCCATTACCGTTTACTCCCGCGACAACCGGTACCGTCTGGTGTTGCACGTGCTTGCCACCACGTCGCGCACACGGGGCATGTTTGTGGGACTTATGCCAAAAGGGGAGCGGAATCTTTCCGGCATTCTTCTGTCTCTTTTGTCCATCGTGCTCAAGCACTGCGCCAATGCCATAGAGAGCTTTGAACTGTACCGGCTTGTCCGGCAGGGGGAACGTGAACCCCGCGAGGCGCTGGAGTCGCTGCCTGTGGCGGTATTTGACGTGGCCGGAGACGGCGGGGTGGTGTATGCAAACAGTTGCGCCCGCAGGCTGGCTGTTGCCGCCGGGGCGTGGGGCGCTCTACCGTTGGGTCTTGCGGGCGATGATCACATGGCCGGGTTCGGTCTGCACCTGCTTGTTGTGCCGGAAGATCGTCCGGTCCTTCAGTCATTGCTGGAGAGCAGCCGTGCGGGCGAACTGCCTGAGGGAACAACCCTGCGGCTTGCCGTTGCCGCCGATGCGGAGCAGGCATGGGCTGCCGTGCATGCCTGTGCCATACCCGAGCAGTTTCCCGCCACGCGGGTGCGCTGCGTTTTTTCGCCTCTTGAGAAACCGGCGGAGCCAAAGGGGGGGAAGGGGCTGTGAAACTGGCGTCTCTTGTCAATGTGCGTGTACTCGCTGTGGATGACGACCCTGCTATCCGCGATAACATGCGGGTGTATCTGGAAGATTGCGGCAGCGTGGTTACCACGGCGGAAAACGGCCGTGCAGGTCTGGCTGCGTTGCGTGCCGACATGCCGGATATTGTGCTCGTGGACCTGCGCATGCCGGAAGTGGACGGCATGGAGTTCATCCGCAAGGTGTGCAGTGCTAACCCGTTGCTGCCCGTGGTGGTGGTTTCCGGAACAGGGGTGATGCAGGATGTCATAGACGCCATGCGGTGCGGTGCATGGGATTTTGTGACCAAGCCCTTGGTGGACATGCAGATTTTGGATTACGTGATGGGGCGGTGCCTCTCCCGGGCGCAGCTGCTCAGGGAAAACGAGGCGTACCGTCAAGGTCTGGAAAGCAAGGTGGCCGAGCGGACTGCAGACCTTGAGGCCTCATACAGAAAGATGCGCAGGCTTATGCGGGCTACTGTGGCTTCGCTTTCCGGCGTTACGGACATGCAGAGCAGCTTTACGGGCATGCATCAGCAGCGGGTTTCCCTTCTGGCGCGCACCCTTGCCGATAATATGGGATTTACGGCGGCGCGGGTGGAAGGCGTGGAAACCGCCGGCCTGCTGCACGACATAGGGTTGATGCATGTTCCTTCGGAATTTCTGTCCAAACCTGGTGCCCTGTCCAAGCTGGAATGGGCTTTTGTGTACCTGCATCCCCGTTCGGCATACGATGTGCTCAGCCGGGTTCCCTTTGAGCAGCCTGTGGCAGATATTGTTCTGCAGCACCATGAACGGATGAACGGTTCCGGGTATCCGCAGGGCTTGCAGGGAGAGGCTATCTTGCCGGAGGCCCGTATTGTCGCCGTGGCTGACGTTGTGGAAGCCATGCTTTCGCACAGGCCGTATCGTCCTGCCCGTTCGGTGGATGAGGTTATGGAAGAATTGCGCGTGCATCGTGGTACGTTGTATTGCCCCGCTGTGGCAGATGCGGCTATGGGTATTCTGGCACGGGCGCAGTCCGTTGAGGCCGTTTTCAAGGAAGAATGATATGCGTATAGAAATCAAATGTTTTGCCACCCTTGCCCACTATGCTCCCGCAGAGGGCGTGCTGGACGTGGAAGAGGGAACGCGGGTGGAAGAGGTCATCGCCCTGCTGCAGATTCCGGCAGATGAGGTGAAAATCCGTTTCATAAACGGCGTACATGTGCAGCCGGAGGCTGTTCTTTCATCCGGCGACCGGCTGGGTCTTTTCCCTGCGGTGGGCGGAGGCTAATTTTTCCTGATCCGGACACGCGATTGTCCGGGGCAACCGGCTGCCACAATACCTGCTGGGCAGCCGGTGACAGGCATCACGGTCCACTGCCTTTCCTTGCTCGTGCAGGCGGTTGCACAGATATCCTGCCGGATTCTCATTACGCTGTGCGCCGCATTGGCACCGCTTCTCAGCACCCCAGATTTGCCCCCTTCCGTGCCTTTTCCGTACCCCTTCCGTACCTCTTCCGTACCTTGGCCGTGCCCCTTTTCTTGCCCAGAATGACCTTTTTAAGGGATGTTGCAGCCGCATTTTACTGCCTGTGGCAACAGGTTAGTGGTTGCCTTGGCCCTTGCCGGGACGTATAGTCCGGCGTTCTGTATTCATAGGAACCCGAATGCCGCAGCAACAGACTTTAGCGCAGACCGGATCGCGCCCGTTTGACGGTGCGCTTTTCAGGCTGTTTGATGCCGCTTCCGTGGGAGTGGCCGTCTATACGTGCGCAGGTGAGCCGGTATATTTGAATGCAGAAATGGAGCGGGTTACAGGCTGCAACGTCCACTCCCGGCACCGGTTTTTTGCAGAGACGTCTCCTGCCGGTGGCAGCCCTGCGGACGAACAGGCACTCTTCAGGGCTGTAGCCTCAGGCGGGCAGGATTCCGGAAGCCTGCGTACCTGCGTCCGCTCGGGGGGCGGGAACAATGTTGCCGCACAGGTTGACCTGTTCCCCCTTACCGATGTGCAGACCAATACACGCTATGTTCTGCGGCTGTTACGCCTGTTGCCAGCGGAGACAGGCGGCGCGGCAGAGGAGCCACGGGGCGCGAGAAGCGAAAAGGCTTACGCCGCTCTGCAACTGCTTACGCAGACCATTCTGGGCGAACACACCCTGAGCGGTCTCATGAGCGGGGTTCACCGCGTCATGCGCAAACTGATGCCGGCGGAAAACTGCTCCATAGCCCTGACGGACGGTCCCGGTTCCCGGATTACTTTCCCTTATTTTTCAGACACCCGCCGCACCACCCCTTCGGGGCGCGATTTCGGGAACGGCCTCACGGAGTTTGTTTTCGTGTGGGGGCGTCCCTTTCTCATCACGCGATGCGAAATTGAGGAACTGGAAAGCAAGGGCATTGTCTGCCCGGCCATTCCCCGTCCCGCCGTATGGTTGGGAGTGCCTCTGCGTACCCATGCGGGGCGCAGCGTTGGTGTGCTTGCGGTGCGCAGTTATTCCGACGACGATGTTTATACCCCTGACGACCTGAATTTGCTGGAACTCATCTCCGGCTATGTGGGCGGGGCCATAGAAACATTTCAGCAGCGCGAGGCATTGCGCGCCAGCGAGGCCCGTTTTCGCGCGGTATTTGAACATTCCGGGTTGGGCGTGTGCATGGTCGGGCCGCAGGGCGCGGTTCTGGAAAGCAACGGGCGCATGGCAGAAATGTTCGAGATGCGGACCGATGCCTTGCCCGGCACCGACATTACGGACTGCATCGTGGATCAGCACGATCGTTCCGAAGCCCTCAGACAATTTGGCGAACTGCGTTCCGGCAGGCTGGAATCCTTTACGCTCTCCTGCGAATGCCGCCTTGCTTCCGGCGCGCTATTCTGGTGCAGGCAGACCTTCACCGCCGTACTTGATCTGCGCGGCACGTTTTCCTTTGCCGTTGTGCTCATGGAAGATATTACCGAGCACAAGCTGGCCGATGACAGGCTTATGCACATGGCGTTTCATGATGCACTCACCGGGCTGCCCAACCGCAGCCTTTTCATGGACAGGCTCACAGGGGCTGTGCGACGCGCCCGCAGGTATCCGGACTACCGGTTTGCCGTGCTGTTCATGGATATGGACCGGTTCAAGGTGGTGAACGACAGCATGGGGCACAAGGCGGGCGATGCCCTGCTCATGCAGTTTGCACGGAGAGTGAAGTGCTGCCTTCGCGACTGCGATACCCTTGCCCGGTTTGGCGGTGATGAATTTGCTATTCTTCTGGACGATATCGGCGAAGCCATTCAGGCCACCCATGCGGTGCAGCGCATACTGAACGAATTGAAGATGCCCTTCAGTGTGGACGGCGTGGACGTGTATAGCGGAGCAAGCATAGGCGCGGTGTTTCAGGCGCGCGACTATGAAAAGCCCGAAGATATTCTGCGCGATGCCGATGCCGCCATGTACCGCGCCAAAGAAGCGGGACCTGGGCGCTATGAGGTTTTTGACCGCAAGCTGAATGAGCGTATGAAGGATATGCTCCAGCTGGAAAACGCCATCCGGCGCGGGCTGGAGTTCTCGGAATTTATTCCTGTGTTTCAGCCATATGTTACCTTGCAGTCCGGCAGGGTGCGCGGCGCTGAGGTGCTGGCACGCTGGCGGCAGCCGGGCGGTGCGTTACGCATGCCCGATGAGTTTGTGGAGGCGGCGGAAGAGGCGGGCCTTGTGTTCGGGCTGGATTGCCAGATGCTGGAATTCGGGTGTGCCGTCATTGCGTCATGGCGCGAGCGGGGCGAAGCTGTCCGGCCCATGGTGCTGAACCTGAATGTTTCTGCCCTGAGCTTCCGCCGCTGGGATTTGCTGGACGTGTTCACCCGCATTATCAGCCGTTCCGGGTGCGTTCCTTCCGACATCTGCCTTGAGATTACGGAAAACACCCTGCTCAAGGGGGAAGAGGCTGTGCGAGAGCGCCTGTGGAAGCTCAAGGAGCTTGGCGTGCGCGTGGCGCTGGATGATTTCGGCACCGGGTTCTCTTCATTCAACTATCTGCGTCAGTTCCCCGTGAATATGATCAAGGTTGACCGCACCTTCACCTCCACCGTGCTGGAAGACAGGGCTTCGCGCGGCATAGTGCAGGCCATTGTCAGCCTGGGACGGGGGCTGGGCATAGAGGTGGTGGCGGAGGGGGTGGAAACGCAGGAACAGGCCGCCGTGCTAGCGGAACTGGGGTGCGAGGCTGCGCAGGGGTATCTTTTCTCGCGTCCCGTCACACAGGATCGCCTTTTCCGCATCATGGAACACGGCAGGTTGCCTTTTGAGGTAGGCTAGGCAGGACTACCAGTCTTCCGTTTCTGCGTGCGGGCCGTTTTCTCCGGAAGAGAGCCGCAGGTCTGTGGCAACGCACCGCAATAATCCATACGTATACCGTCCCTGCAAGGATTCGAAGGCACCCCGGATGCCCGCTCCCGTGGCGTTGCATGCGCCTATGGCTTCGCGCATTTCGTCCACCTGTTCAGGGGGGATGCCCCTTGTCATCTCATCCAGCGTCAGTTCGCGGAATCCTATAGCCTGCGCCAGATGACCGTAGACCGTGCCGTCTGCCAATCCGCGTTCACGGGCTACGGCTTCCGCATTGCCCAACCGGCGGAAAAGCTCCACCGATGCGCGCAGGGTATCGGTCATGCCCCGGTTCTTGCGGGCAGCGCGGCGTTTTTCCTTTTCCCCGGCACGTTGCGGAATGGGCAGAACCGCCTGAGGCCTGCCGTGCTCGGCCTCGCACCGGGCCACAATATCCAGAAAAACGCGCCCGTACATGGTAAGCTTGGCCTGCCCCACGCCGTAGAGATTGCTCATCTCATCCAGCGAGGAAGGGCGGTAGGCCGCCATTTCCATGAGGGTTTTGTCCGGAAAGATGGCATAGGGGGGCACGTCCTGCGTTTCCGCCAGCCGGAGCCTTTCCTCCCGCAGGGCGGTGAGCAGGGCGCTGCCTGCCGGATGGGCCAGAGCAGCGTGCAGTTCGGCATCCGTCTCTGGCGAAGCGTTCCGGTGTGTGCTGCGGGTGTCCGCAGTGTCCTTCCGCAGGCGGACACCCCGTTCCGCCCGGAGCACCTCCCAGCTGTGCCGGTTCAGCAGCAGGCTGCCATGCCCTTCCATATCCACATCCAGCAGCCCTTGCGCCACAAGCTGGCGGAAGACGGACTTCCACATATCCTTGCCCAGCTCTTTGCCGCAGCCGAAGGTTTTCAGTTCATTATGGCGGTGATCAGATACCCTGCGGGTGAGTTTGCCTGCAAGAATATCGGCAAGGTGGGCCACACCGAAGCGTTGCCCCGTGCGGTAGACGGCGGAAAGTGCCTTTTGCGCGGCCACGGTGCCGTCCCATGTGTGCGGCGGGGTGATGCAGGTGTCGCAGTTGCCGCAGGGGGCCGGGGGTGTTTCCCCGAAATAGCAGAGCAGGGCGTTGCGGCGGCACTCCGTTGTTTCCAGAAATCCCAGCAGGGCATCCAGTTTGTTGTGTTCCACGTGGGCGCGCGGGTTCTCCTGTGCAGAGCCTATCATTTTGCGCAGCATGACCACATCGGCAAGCCCATATGTAAGAAATGCCTCTGCCGGAAGCCCGTCGCGCCCCGCACGTCCGGTTTCCTGATGGTAGGCTTCAAGGCTTCTGGGGGGTTCCATATGGGCCACGAAGCGGACGTTTGGCTTGTCCACACCCATGCCGAAGGCAACCGTGGCCACCATGACCACCCCTTCCCCGCGCATGAACCGTTCCTGATTATGCGCCCGCTGAATGGCTGTCATGCCTGCATGGTACGGCAGGGCGGCAAGGCCGTGCTCCTGCAGCAGCGAGGCCGTCTCCTCCACCTTGTTGCGGGAAATGCGGTAGACTATTCCCGCCTCTCCCCGGTGGCGGCGGGTTATGAACTCCAGCAGTTGGTCCGCGCCACGGCTTTTCGGCACCACGGTGTAGGAAATGTTGGGTCTGTCAAATCCCGTGGAAAAGACAGAGGCGTTCTGGAGCTGCAACTGCTCCGCGATATCGCGGCGGGTGGGCCCGTCCGCCGTGGCGGTGAGCGCAATGCGGGGCACCTGCGGAAACAGGCGGTGGAGCAGGCTCAGCTGCGTGTATTCCGGCCGGAAGTCGTGGCCCCATTGCGAAACGCAGTGTGCTTCGTCTATGGCAAAGAGGGCTATGGGCAGGGAGCGCAGCAGTTCCTGAAATACCGGGGTGACGAGCCTTTCCGGGGCCACATAGAGCAGGTCCAGCCCGCCCTGCCGGAGCCGGGATTCCACCTCCCGTTGCTGGGCAGGGCCTATACTGGAGTTCAGGAAGGCGGCCCGGACCCCCATTTGCGTGAGCGACTGCACCTGATCCTGCATAAGGGCGATAAGCGGAGACACAACGATGCCCGTTCCCGGACGCATCAGCGAAGGAATCTGGTAGCACAGGGATTTGCCGCCGCCTGTGGGCATAAGCACAAGCGCGTCGTTACCGGCCACGACATGCCGTATGACTTCTTCCTGACGCCCCTGAAAGGCGTGGTAGCCGTAGACGGTGCGCAGCACCTCCAGCGGATCGTCGCACGGAAGCGCAGAGCGGTTCGAAAGGATTTGCTGCACGGCCCGCCCCGTCAGGACTTGCGGTGCTTGGCCCACGGAACGGAGAATATCCACTCGCTGGCGCAGTGCAGTTCACGCCGGGGCATTTCGCACGAGAAGATGAGCGGTGCGTTTGGGGGGACCTGTTCGGTGGTAATTATCTCTGCCCGGCAGCGGCAGCCCAGCGCAAAAGGCGGCAGGCAACGGATGATGTCCGGATGCGATGCAGGCAGAATGGCACCGTGGAGCGAGCGGCAATGCTTGCATGGCGGGCGCGAGGCAATGTGCGGCGCATCGTTCCCCGTGTTGAGAGGCGGGTCTGTGGTAATGCGCAGATAGGCTCCCCTGTTGGCTTCCAGCGCGGCCATGACGGAAAGCTGTTCGTTCCGCCACGCGAGGTAGTGTTCCATAAAGGCGTCTATGTCTTCGGAAGAGGCCTTGTGTTCTTCAAAGAGCAGCCAGATGACCTGTCCTGTCAGCCGGGAGAACAGCGGGTGACGGCTGGCGAGATCTTTGAAATCAATGCTCATGGCGGGTGGTCCGTATTCTGTGCGTTGGGCGGCCGGTTGCGTTATGGAGAGATGCCCGGTGCCCGGCGTTGTTGTTTATGGAATAGGGCGCGTAAGCCCGGAGGGGCCGGAAAGCCGAAGCCGGATATACCCGCGAAACGCCCGAAACATACGAACGGGCGCATACGCAGGCGTATCAGGCGGCAAAAGGGAGCGTTATCCCTGTGCGGCAATCCACGCTGTGGCTTCCCGCAGATTGAGGGTGCCCGTGTAGATGGCGCGTCCGGAAATGGCTCCTTCCAGATTGGCAGTGCGGCTTAGGGGGTACAGGGCCTTCACATCATCCATGGTGGCTACACCGCCTGCGGCAATGACCGGCAGCGAGGACGTTTCTGCCAGTGTTTTCAGAGCCGGCAGGTTTACGCCGGTCTGCATGCCGTCACGGTCAATGTCTGTATAGATGATGAAGGCTGCACCTTGTTTTTCCAGACGGGGAAGCACATCGTAGACCGTAAGGCCGGAATCTTCCACCCATCCCTTTGTCCTCAGCCTGCCGCCTTCGGCATCCAGAGAGACGCCGATTCTTCCCGGAAACGTCTTGCACAGCGAGCCGAAGAGGTTCGGTTCGGCAAGAGCCATGGTGCCGATGATAAGGCGGGAGACGCCGGAATCAAGGTAGGCGCGGGCTGTTTCAATGTCGCGTATGCCGCCGCCCAGTTGCACCGGAATGTCTATGTTGGAGCAAATGCGCCGGATGAGGGAGCGGTTTACAGGTTCACCGGAAAACGCGCCGTCCAGATCCACCACGTGCAGCCATTGTCCGCCTTCGTCCTGCCATTGGCGGGCCATTGCTACAGGATCGGATGAAAAAACGGTTTCCTCGTCCGCACGGCCCTGCTTCAGGCGAACGGCCTGTCCACCCTTTATGTCCACAGCGGGAAAGATGATCACAGGCCCAGCTCCTTTATGCCCGTGCGCATGCCTTCTTCCGCAAGCTGGCGGGCGGTTATCCACTTACCCTTGCGTTCCATGAACTTGTCAAAGTTCATGAGGTTGCTGGCAAGGTTTTCCTGAGTTTCCTCAAAGTGGTAACGGGCGCTAACCCGCTCTTTGACGATGTCGACGACGAAAATATCCATGGTAACGGCGGAGGGAATGAACGTGCCCATATCTCCCCCGTCGCGCTCCTTCCATGCCAGAATATGCGGCACGATGAGCAGGTCCACCTTCATGCAGCGGCCCACGTCCAGCCATGTTTCCAGCGCGGTGGTGGAGCCGTTGCGCTTACGCATGTCCATTTCCAGGCAGCGGGTGCTTGCACCGGAGCTGACGTACCGTCGCTTGGTCTGCCGAAAGAGCAGGGTCTCGAAGGATTCGTCCAAATCGCGCAACACCTTGTCGTCAACCTTGGGCTGGCCATCGGGAATATACCCCGCGAGCAGATCCCACGTATGGGTGGGCTGGGTGAACTGGGCAACGCCTATGGCCTGCTCCGGGAGCGGCCGCGGGCCTTGGGTTATCTGCTGGCATGCTCCCAGGGTGAGCACCGCCGCCACGGCAAGGGCCAGTTGGATGAGGGTGCGGTATTTCATGAATCCAGACTCCCTTTTGTGCTGAGAAGTTGTGCGCGTGTACGGCTTGCTGCCATGCGTAATGCCAGACCCAGCCCCTTGCAGGCCGATTCGAGCAGATGGTGGCCGTTTTTGCCATACAGGTAACATATATGCATATTCATCTTTGCGGCAAAGGCAACGGACTTGAAGAATTCCCTCCACAGGTCCGCTTCTTCTCCTGCCATAACCGGGGGCAGAAGCTCATCTCCGCGGTAGACCAGATAGGGGCGGCCGGAGATGTCTATATTCACCTCGGTCATGGCTTCGTCCATGGGCACCTTGGCAAAGCCTATCCTCTGGATGCCCGTCTTGTCCGCAAGGCACTGGTTCAACGCCTGCCCGAAACAGATGCCCACGTCTTCCAGCGTGTGGTGTGCGTCCACATGCGTATCCCCCTTGCAACGCAGGGTGAGGTCAAACCCGGCCCAGAAGCCGATGAGCGTGAGCATGTGGTCGGCAAAACCCCAGCCGCTGTCAACCTGCACGGCACCTGTGCCGTCAAGATTAAGCGAAAGGGCTATGGTCGTTTCGCTGGTGGTGCGTTCTATGCTGGCGGTTCGTTCCGTCATGATAGTATCCTCCCGCTGCATGGAACCGGGCAACCGGCCCCGTCGTGGGCGTTGTATTGGCATGCAGCCGCTAGCTTTCCGCCTTGGCGGCTTCTTCCGTTTCTTCTTCTTTTTCTTCTTCAGGTTCCTCGGCTCCCCGGCGTTTTTTACCGAACACCTTGGCCACGATAATGGACACCTCGTACAGGATGAGCAGGGGGCCCGCCATCAACAATTGCGAGAAGATGTCGGGCGGAGTAAGAATGGCCGCCACAATAAACGCTCCCAAAATGGAGTAGCGGCGAGCTTTGCGCATCATGTCTGCCGTGAGGATGCCTATGCGGCTGAGAATGAGAGCGAAAAGGGGCATTTCGAACACCAATCCGAAGGCCAGCAGCAGTTTGATGGAGAAACTCAGATATTCATCCAGCTTCAGCATGGCCTGAATGTGCTCGTTATTGAAACTCATGAAGAATTCGAATGCGGCAGGGAAGACGATGAAATAGCCGAACGATGCCCCGCCGATGAAGAAAATGGCAGAAAAGAGTGCCACGGGAATGATGTATTTCCGTTCTTCATCATACAGGCCGGGCGCGATGAAAGCCCATATCTGATAGAATATGTACGGGCTGGCCAGGAATATCCCTGCCAGAGCAGCCACCTTCAGATAGGTGAGGAAGGCTTCATGGGGTGCCGTGAAGATGAAGCTGCTCGCTTCCGGCATGTAGTCCACCATGGGAGCCACAAGATAACCGAAAAGGCGCTCGGCAAAACCGTAGCAGGCCAGACATCCGGCTATTGCTGCAAAGGCTATGTACTTCAGCCTTTTGCGCAATTCGTCCAGATGCTGGATGAGGGTCATGGGGGATTCTTCCTCCTCCTCCTCTTCCTCTTCTTCTTCTTCTTCTTCTTCTTCTTCGTCGTCGTCATCATCCTCAGAGGAGGCGGTCAGGGAAGGATCGTCCGACGCTCCGGTCTCCGGGTCCTGTTCAAAAGGGAAAGGCGGCGGAGGGTGGGGAACGGATTCCGAATCCGCCGGGCCGGAATCGTCAACTGACTCGCCAGCAGGTTCGCCTGCGGGCATGTCAACAGACGCATTCGGCCCGGCGTTGGAATCATCTTCTGTGCCGCCAGACGGGGTAACGGAATTACCGGAAACCGCACCGGTCGTGTCCGAAACGGCGTCTCCGGGCGTGATTTCAGACGCTCCGGAAGAAATGCCGGAATCCTCTCCGGGGGTATCCGCAGAAGCGTCCTGTTCTTCCCGCCCGTCGTCAAGCGGGGTCTTGGGGGTATCGCTCATGCCTTATCCCCGGTGGCATTGTTTGCGGCAGCATCGGTTGCGGCGGCAACGGGGTCCTTGCCTGTACCGTCAGTATCGACGGGTTCGGTTCCCGCCTTCTGTTCAGGCTCAGGCGCAACGGCAAGGTCACCCGTCACTTTTTTTTCCGTCTTGGCTTCAGCCGTTTTGGCGGCGGCTTTTTTCTTCTTTTTGGGTTTGGGCTTCGTCTCTTCCGTGTCCTCGTCACCATACAGGCGCTTGGCGGCTTCCTTCTTACGCTTTTCGTGTTCCTCCATGTCTACTTCCAGATTTATGGTTCGCTGGAAGTCCGTGGAAACACGGCGGAATTCCGCCAGCCCCTTGCCCATGGAGCGGGCAATCTTGGGCAGACTCTTCGGACCGAGAACGATAAGGGCCACAACAAGAATGACCAGTATTTCAGTAGTGCCGATTCCGAACATGCAGTTTCGCCTGAGGTGATGAGGTTTACACTATTCCCATTCAATGGTGCTCGGGGGCTTGGACGAAATGTCGTAGACCACCCGGTTCACACCCTTAACTTCATTGATAATGCGGCTGGAGATGCGCTCCAGAATCTCGGAGGGCATGCGCACCCAGTCCGCCGTCATGGCGTCCACGCTGTCCACAATGCGCAGGGCGATAACGTGCTCATAGGTGCGCCCGTCGCCCATAACGCCCACGGTCTTAAGGGGCAGCAGAACGGCAAATCCCTGCCACACTTTGCGATACCAGCCGGAAGCAGTCAACTCGTTCTGCACGATCTTGTCCGCTTTTCTGAGGATTTCCAGCCGCTCGGCCGTAATTTCGCCGATGATGCGGATGGCAAGCCCCGGACCGGGGAAGGGATGGCGCCATACAATGGAATCGGGCATGCCCAGTTCCATGGCCACCTTGCGCACCTCGTCCTTGAAAAGCTCGCGCAGGGGTTCGATGAGCTTGAGCTTCATCTTCTCCGGCAGCCCGCCCACGTTGTGGTGGCTCTTGATGACGGCGGAGGGGCCCTTGTGCGAGATGGATTCGATCACGTCCGGGTAGAGCGTGCCCTGTGCGAGATAGGCCACATTTTCAATGCGGTGTGCTTCTTCATCAAATATCTCGATGAACTCGTAACCGATGATCTTGCGTTTCTTTTCGGGGTCGTCCACGCCTGCCAGCTTGGAGAGGAACCGTTCGCTGGCGTCCACAACTGTGAGGTTAAGGTCGAAGTGCTCACGCAGATAGCTGGAAACCTCTTCCACTTCCTGCGCGCGCATAAGGCCGTTATCCACAAAGATGCAGTGCAGGCGGTGGCCTATGGCCTTATTCAGCAGCACGGCGACCACGGTGGAGTCTATGCCGCCGGAAAGCCCGCAGACCACATTGCCTTCCGGTCCCACGGCTTCGCGCACATCGCGGATAACGCTTTCGATGAATCCGGACATGGTCCAGTCCGGCTTGATTTTGGCGATTTTGAACAGGAAGTTGTTGATCATCTGCGTGCCGTCCACGGAGTGGTGCACCTCCGGGTGGAACTGGAGCGCATAGATGTTTCTGGATTCGTCCGCCATAGCGGCGATATCCAGCGTTTCCGTGCGGCCCACAACGTCAAACCCGGCCGGGGCTGCCTTCACCTTGTCGCCGTGCGACATCCAGACGCGGGAGGCATCTTCCTGCGCAATGCCTTCAAACAGGGGGCAGGACTTCAGAATCTGCAGGTCGGCAGGGCCGTATTCACGGGTTTCCGAGCTTGCCAAGGCGCCGCCCATGTTGTGCGCCAGCAACTGCATGCCGTAGCATATGCCCAGCACGGGCACGCCCAGTTGCAGAAAACCCATGTCCAGCGCGGGGGCATCTGCATCGCCCACGCTGGCGGGACCGCCGGAAAGAATGACGGCAGAGGGGCGCATGGCCTTCACTTCCTGCGCCGTGACGATGCAGGGGTGGATTTCAGAATACACGCCTGCTTCACGCACGCGCCGCGCGATAAGCTGCGTGAACTGCGAACCGTAGTCTATAATGATGACTTTGCTGATGGATTCCATGGATATCCTTTGCGGGAAGACGAGTCCCTAGTTTTCCATTTTGTAGTTGGGGGCTTCCTTGGTGATGATAACGTCGTGCACGTGCGATTCGCGCAGGCCGGCGGGCGAAATTTCCACAAGGCGGGCCTTGCGGGTCAGATCGCTTATGGTAGCCGCACCCACATAGCCCATGCCCGAGCGCAGGCCGCCGATGAGCTGGTGGATGGTGTCCGACACGGGGCCCTTGTAGGGAACGCGGCCCACAATGCCTTCGGGCACCAGCTTCTTGCTTTTTTCCTGGAAGTAGCGGTCGGAGCTGCCTGCCTTCATGGCGTCTATGGAGCCCATGCCGCGGTAGTTCTTGTAACGACGGCCCTGATAGAGCACGGTTTCACCCGGCGATTCATCCGTTCCGGCGAAAATGGAACCTATCATCACCGTGCTTGCGCCCACGGCTATGGCCTTGACAATATCGCCGGAGTACTTGATGCCGCCGTCTGCGATGATGGTGCGGTCCACTTCCAGCGCAGCCTTGTAGGCTTCCTGCACGGCAGATATCTGCGGCACGCCCACACCGGCCACAATGCGCGTGGTGCAGATGGAACCGGGTCCTATGCCCACCTTCACGGTATCTGCGCCCGCCTTGAACAGGGCCTTGGCTCCGTCATAGGTGGCAATGTTGCCTGCCACCACCTGTGCGGCGGGAAAGCTGCCCCGGATCATGGCAACGGCGTCCAGAATGTTTTTGGAGTGGCCGTGGGCAGAATCCAGCACCAGTGCGTCCGCACCGGCTCTGAGCAGCGCTTCGGCGCGCATTTCGCAATCCTTGCCCACCCCCAGAGCGGCGGCAGCGCGCAGCCTGCCCTGCTCATCCTTGGTGGAATGGGGGTATTTTACCACCTTGTCTATGTCCTTCATGGTGATGAGGCCCTTGAGCGTGCGGTCAGCGTCCACCACCAGCAGTTTTTCAATGCGGTGTTCGTGCAGGTGGCGCTTGGCTTCTTCCAGCGTGGTGCCCACGGGAACGGTCACCAGATTTTTGCTGGTCATCATCTCAGAAACTTTGGTTGTCTCAGGGGATTCGATAAACCGGACATCACGGTTGGTGAGAATGCCCACAAGCTCCTTGCCGCGCAGCACGGGCAGGCCGGAAACCTTGTAAACGGACATCACTTCCAGAGCCTGCGCAATGGTGAGGTCGGGTTCAATGGTCACGGGGTCCAGAATCATGCCGGACTCGGACTTCTTCACCTTCTGCACTTCCAGGCACTGCTGTTCCAGCGGCATGTTCTTGTGGATGACGCCTATGCCGCCGTTGCGGGCCATGGCAATGGCCATTTCGGATTCCGTCACCGTATCCATGGCTGCGGAAATGAGGGGAATGTTCAGGGGGATGGAGTGTGTCAGGCGCGTACTTACGTCTACCATGTCCGGTGTGGTTTCCGAGTAACCGGGAAGCAGGAGGACGTCGTCGAACGTCAAAGCCTTGCCTATGATTTCGCTCATCGTGTGGGTCTCCCAAAGGTTTGTGTGGCTATCATTTTCAAGGCCTTACAACGAGTGGACTCGTTTTGCGGTCTTTTGCTGGCGAGTGTGGCAGACTGCCGCAGGTTTCCGGCTCATCGGGACGGCATGGGGCGCTTCGCAAACGGCGAAAAGCCCCGGAGTATGTGCGCATCCCGGCGCGGTCCGGCGGGCCGGGCAATCTTTGACAAAATTGTTAAAGTATAATTTACTACTATACGCTGTCTGTTCCGGGTGTGTCAATCTCGGCAATGGGCGCAGCAACGGGCTTAGCAACGGGCTTAGCAACGGGCTTAGCAATTGGTGCAGTAATGGGCGCAGCAGTGGGCCGGGCGACGGGCGTTGCAACGCGAGCGGCAGTGATGGCTGCAGGGCGGATGACAGCGGGTGTAATCCCCGGCGGGGCAGGCATCTTTGAGAAGCGGGTGGCAAGAGCGGTGTATGCTGCGGTTGTGCGTGCTGTGCCGTGTGCCGCAACGGTCTGTCCGGCGCGCAGGGGCATGCGGATGCAAAAGGGCGCACACGGGGCAGAGAAGGGGCGGGCCGCGCAAGGGGCCGGGAGAGCATGGCGCAAGACCTGTCCGCAGGAGAATTCGTTTCCGCAAGTGGCGGAAAAAAAGAGATGCCGTGCAGCATTCGCCACCCTACTGCACAAACGAAAAACGGGCAACATGGTTTCCATGTTGCCCGGAAGGTATCCATAGGCCGTATGCGGCTATTTGTGTTCCGTTTCCAGTTCCTGCTGGGCGCGTTGTTTCAACTCGGGCTCCGCATTGTCGTTGGCGAGCAGGGCGGAAAAATGCTCCTGCGCCTTTTCGGGCTGCTTGAGGAAGTGCTTGTAGATGATGCCAAGGTTGTACCGGGCCGAGGCATCGTCTTCTATGGCCAGAAGGGACTCAAAGGCTGCCGCAGCTTCTTCGGGCTTATCCTGATTAAACAGCACTATCCCGTGCATATACAGTATCTGCGGGTCGGAAGGGGTGGCGACCATAGCCTTCTGCAGGAAAAAGAGTGCCCGTTCCCAGTCCTTGGTGCGGATGAACAGGTCCGATATTTGCTTGAGCACGTCCGGGTTGTTGGGGTCTTCCTGCATCAGGGCCATAAGATGCGCCAGTTCTTCGGTGGATGCTCCCTGCTGAGCACCGTTTTGCGGCATCTGCGCCGGGGGCTGTTCGCGGACGACCTCGGTAATGTGCGGGTGCATGGTGCGGTAGACGAACGAGGTGACCAGAATCGCCAGCAGGCTTACGCCCAGAAGGGCGAGTACGATCATCTTGCCGCCATGTACACTGTGGGCGGTACTGTTATTCTTCACGCTGCGACTCCGTGTTGAGCAATTCCATTTGGCGGATGCGTCTGTCCAACTGTTTCTGGGTGTGTGCCAGAAGGCACAGATAGCTGCCTATGCCAAGCCATATGGCGATATTGGCCATGAGGAGCCATGAGGAACTTTCCATACGATTCTCCTGTATGATGCCCGGCGTAAATTATGCTTCTCCGTGTGCCGCAATGGTGTCCAGCCTGTCCGTGAGGGCGGCCTGCCGGGTGCGCACGGCGCACATGGCCAGCCATATCAGGCCGAAGGAAAGAACGCACAGGATGACGGTGAGTTTCATCTCCGGTTCCAGACCGCCCTCTTTGGAGGCAAACACGGCGGGGTGGATGGAACGCCACAGCCGCGCGGAAAGGAATACCAGAGGCACATCGACAAAGGCTGCAATGCCCAGCACGGCGCAGACCACAGCCCTGCGTTCGCGTGAAAGGGCCATGGATCGCAGGATAAGGTATCCCGCGTAGACAAACCACATGATCAGGGTTGTGGTGAGGCGCGGGTCCCATGTCCACCAGACGCCCCAGCTGTGCTTGCCCCAGACCATGCCCGTGGCAAGGGCAAGGCCGCTGAAAAGCACGCCCAATTCCGCTGCGGCTCCGGCAAGGTTGTCCCAGAACCAGTCGCGCTTGCGCAGGTACATGATGGAAGCCACAAATACCACGGCAAAGCTGATCAGTGCCCACCACGCCAGCGGCAGGTGGAAATAGAAAATCTTCTGCACAATGCCCATGGTCTGCTCCACAGGCGCGTAGACGAAGATGAAATACTGGCATACGGCAAAGCTCAGGCCCGCCGCCAGCGATACGGGAGCTATCCAGTTGTCGCGCATCGCGTCCTCGCAAGGGGTTTGCGGTTCTCAGAAGAAGGCTGTTGTCTGCCCGGGGCAGACGGTGTGTGGTGTATCATTCTTCCCCGCTGTAGACAAAGCCGAAAAGCAGCAGGCCCGTGCCTGCGAACAGGGCGTCAAAGGCACCGGCAAGCCCCAGCCAGTTGGCTGTGCCTTCCGGGATGTCGCCTGAAAAGGCTGCCGCACCTATACGTATGCCCGCCAGCAGCACCGGAATGAGCAGCGGAAAAAGAATGATGGAAAGCAGCGATTCGCGCGCAGCCTGCCCCTGTGACAGGGCGCCCAGCAGCGATCCCAGCAGCACTATGCCCAAATCCGTGAGCAGCAGGGCAGCAAGGCCCGTGCCCCATAGCGCGGAGACATTCTGTCCCAGAAAGACCACCGTGGCCGGAACAAAGATGGCTTGCGCGCACAGCAGCAGCCCCAGCCCGGCCAGAGCTTTGCCTATCCAGACCGACTGCACGGGCATGGGCGCGAGCAGCAGCCCGAACCGTGCGCCGTTCTGTTCTTCCAGCCCGAACAGGGTGTTGAAGATGAGCACCTGACAGAAGGCGGAGGCCAGCCAGAAGATGGCAGACGCGCCTTGCGGCTGCATGGTCTGGCCCACTTCCAGCGACAGGCTGAAGACAAAGATGAGCAGCAGCCCCAGCAGCAGGGCCTGAATAAGCCCCGTACCCCGTGCCAGCACCAGCCGCAGGTCTTTTGCGGCTATGGCCGCAGCCTGCCTCAGCATGCAGCCTCCGGCGTGTATCCTGCGGCGGGGCCGTAGTAGTCCACGCGCCTGTCGCGGATGGAGAGCACCGTGTCTGCCCGCGGCAGGTCAGAGGCCACGGAATGGCTTATCCAGACCAGACCGGCTCCGCGCTTCCGGGCAGCCTCAATTTCGTTGTGCAGTATGGTCATGGAGCGTACGTCCAGTCCGGTACCCGGTTCATCCAGCAGGATAAATGCCGGATTAAGCAGGAATACGCGGGCCAGATTCAGCCGCTGCGCCATGCCGCGAGAAAAGGTTCCCGCCCGTTCAAAGGCAAAACGCTTCAGTTCCACCCGGTCCAGGGCCTCAAGAAGGGTGGATTCCTCCACTGTCAGATTATGCAGTGAAGCCCAGAAAGACAGGTTTTCCAGTGCCGAAAGGCCGGGGTAGATGAAGGTTTGGTGCCCCACATACCCTATGCCTTCCTCGCTGACAGAACGCTCCACCGCGCCTGCGCTGGGCCGGGCAAGCCCGGCCATAATCTTCAGCAGTGTGGACTTGCCGGCCCCGTTGGGACCGGCCAGCAGCGTCACGGTGCCCTGTTCCACGCAGCAGCTTATGTCTTTGACGACCAGCCGCGTACCGTAGAACTTGGCCACCTTGTCCAGCTTACACAGCATCGGGGTCCCCGTTTTCACGCTTGCGGTACGTGGAGAGCCCAAGCAGCGGGAACAGGCACATCAGGGTGCCGCCTATCCATACCCAGTTCACCAGCGGATTCACGCTCAGCTTGAGTGTGGCCTTGTGTCCTTCGTTTGCACCGAGCAGGGTGGCATACATTTCATTGCCCAGCGAGAAGATGGTTGCAGCCTCGGAAAACGCGCTGCTGGGGAACTTGTGGTAGAGCCTGCGCTGCGGGTGCATGGGGCCCACGGCCTTTCCGTTGCGGGTTACTTCAAGGTCTGCTTCGATGAAGATGTAGGCACGGGTTTCGCCCTGATTGAGTTGCTTGTAGGTAAAGGTGTAGCTGCCCACCTGCACCGATTCGTTCAGGCCGAGCTCTATCTGCTGTTCCTGCTTGTAGGGGCCGGATATGGCCACGCCCAGTACGGTAAGTGCAAGGCCCACATGCACGCCGTAGGCCGCAATGCTGCGCATGCTGCGGCGCATGGCGGGTTCCGTGGCAAAGAGCAGGGCAATGCCCGCAAGGCATGCAATGGCCGTGGCACCGCCCGCAACGGCCATGGGCAACGTGTATCCCATGGATATCAGCACGCCCGCTGCAACGGCAGCACTGGCGAGAACGATGCCGAATCGTTTCGGGTCGCGGATTCCGCCTTTCCAGCCGAGCCACGGACAGACCATTAGCAGGGCGGATATGACCACGAACAGCGGCAGGCAGACCCGGTTGTAGAAGGCCGGTTCCAGACCAAGCGGGCTTTCGCTCCAGAACTTGGAGAACACGGGCCACATGGTAGCTACAAGGATGATGATGCCCAGGGCCAGCAGCACCCACGCCGTGAGCACCAGAAAGCCTTCGCGGCTTGCGGGTTCGGAGAGGGGGCGGGATTCCGGGTGCTTGTACTGCAGGGCCGTGAGCAGGCTTATGCCCGTGAAGAGGATGATGAAGATGAGCAGTGGGGTGCCCACGCCGCCGTCGCCGAAGGCGTGCAGCGAATCCACTACGCCGCTGCGGACCAGATAGGTGGCGAAGAAGGCTGATATGGTGGTCAGCGCCATGAGGAAGATGTTTATGCGGTGCAGTTTGTTGCGGCGGCTTTCAATGACCGATGTGTGCAGGAAGGCAGTGCCCACCAGCCAGGGAATAAGCGAGGCGTTTTCCACCGGGTCCCATGCCCAGTAACCGCCCCAGCCCAGTTCCATGTATGCCCACCAGCCGCCGAGAATGATGCCCGCGCTCAGACACAGCCACGCGATGAGCGTGAAGTTGCGGGATATGGCGGTCCATGATCCTTCCTGCTTCACGGAGCCGTTCAGCGCCTGCGCAAGGGCAAGGCAGCCGGGAATGGCAAACCCGCCGTAGCCGAGGAACAGCAGCGGAGGATGGAATATCATGCCGGGGTTCTGGAGCAGGGGGTTCAGCCCGTTGCCGTCTCTGGGGGCGGGGCTGATCATGGTGAAGGGGTTGCTCCATGAGGTGAGCAGCAGCAGCATAAAGGCCATGACACTGAGGAAAATGAGCCAGAACCAGACCTTGGTGCCTTCTGAAAGTGCCTTGTAGGCGTCGGAATAGAGGAAAAATACTCCGAAAATGGCTACGGACCATGCCCAGAAAAGCAGCGAACCGGCCTGCCCTGCCCAGAAGGCGGTCATGCGGTAGAAGGTGGAAAGGTCCAGACTGGTGTACCGCGCAACGTAGCTGTTGGAAAAATCAAAGTTGACGAGTGCCCAGAGAAGAATGAGCGAACTTACCGTCATCAGCGCGGTAACCATGAGGTGGGCTTTTTCCATCCACGGCAGCACAAGGGTGCGGCCTTGCCAGAGTTGCATCACGGCAATGGTGCCGAAGCCGATGCAGAACATAAGCGATGCGACAAGCAGAAGATACGCGAGAAGATGCATGGTTCTCCTTCAGCCGGTAAGCGGCGGGGCATTGGGTAAAGGGCGTATGATGTCGAAGGGCGCGCGGGAAGTGCGTGTCAGCCTTCCCGGTTCTCTTTCTGGTATTTGGAGGGACATTTGGTCATCAGGGTCTTGGCGGCAAAGGTCTTGCCGTCCGGGGCAAGGCCGCCTTCCACTATGACTTCCACCCCGGGTTTGAAGGTGTCCGGAACGGCTCCCTTAAAGTCTATGCGCATTTCAAGAGATTTGTTGTCCTTGTCTTCAATGAGAAAGCTGACACCGAGCCCGTTGGCGTTTTGTTCCAGCCCTTCCTGCTTGACGGTGCCGAAAAGACGCACAGACGTCAGCTTTTCCGGCGGCATGGCCATTGCCTCGGAAACATTCAGAAAGTAGACGCTGTTTTCGGAAAAACCCGAGAAAAGAAGGTAGCCTACACCGCCCAGAAAAAGAAACAGGGCGGCAAGGTATACACTTTTACTGTTCTGTTTTGCCACGTGGCCTCCTGACGGAAACGGTGTTGCCGCCCATGCGGGCAGCAGAGATTACAGTTGGCATGCTTCCATCTTAGTGAGAATAATTCCTGATTGCAAGGCATTTTGAACTGCGTTACGAGGTTCTCGTCCCGTCAAAATACCGCAATCTCTTCGCCTGCGGAGCAGGCTCGCATCAGACCCCCGTATGAGCAGCCTGTGTCGTGCTTCTGTTCTTGTCTGGCCCTTTCGGGCAGTTTTCCCGAACAGATAGCCGCCTTGCGCAACGTATAAGCGCGTACAAGGCGATGTACCCCATGGGGGCGGGCTTTCCAAGTAAAAAAAATATACACAACAGCCTGTTATTGCCTGATAACAACCCGAAATGCATTGATAATAGCGCCATGTGAAGAAAACTGCACATGGCGCCGGCCTGTGTGCTGATAGCCTATATTCCTGACCCCTTGCTCAACTGTCCCCGTTTGCGGCGGGCCAGTTGGCGCATGTCTTCCACGCGGTCGGTCTCGTCCACTATCTCCTTGCCCAGAATCTCCTCCACCACGTCTTCAAGGCTCACCACGCCGGAAACCCCGCCGTATTCGTCTAGAACCAC
Organism: Desulfovibrio psychrotolerans; assembly: GCF_013340305.1. Classification (NCBI taxonomy): domain Bacteria; kingdom Pseudomonadati; phylum Thermodesulfobacteriota; class Desulfovibrionia; order Desulfovibrionales; family Desulfovibrionaceae; genus Desulfovibrio; species Desulfovibrio psychrotolerans. Next base: position 512,722 of record NZ_BLVP01000001.1, on the reverse strand, counting down.
AAACAGGTGCATGCGCGTTTCCAGAAAGTTTTCCAGCAGTTTATCGAGTGTTACGGATTCCAGAATAAACTGCACGGGGCGCATTATTTCCGAGAGCTTGGTTTCATGCCTGTCGGCAGCAAGTTCTTCAAGAATGGCGCGGCGCAGTACAATGCCCACCATGTCTTCGTTGTGTTCGTCATATACGGGGATGCGGCTGTAATGCCAGAAGTCGCCCTTTTCCTTTGCTTCACGTACGGTCAGATTTGCCGAAAGGGAGAAGGTGACCGTGCGCGGGGTCATTATGTCTTCCACACGCTTGTGGTCCAGCGAGAGAATGTTGCGGATGGCGGTTTCTTCATACGGCTTAATGGTGCCGGACCGTTGAGAAAGGCTCACAACTGCCCGTATGTCGTCTTCATTGGTGTGCGGGCCGCTTTTGCTCGGAGTAAACAGTCGCGACAAGGCTCCGCATACTACAATGATTGGTTTGAGAAGCCACACCAGTGCGTTGAGCTGTGGCGCTATGATTGGCGCAAGCGGGCGTGCGTAGGCTACTCCTATGGTCTTGGGCAGGATTTCGGAGATAACAAGCACTGCTATGGTGAAAAGTCCTGCAAAAATAGCCATGTATCTGGCACCGAACACATCGGCAAAAGCCGCTCCCGCCACGGCTGCCCCTGCCGTGTGCGCTACGGTGTTCAGTGTGAGGACGGCGGTTATCGGGTTCTCAATGTGCTTGCGAAGCTTATAAAGCAGTTCTCCTGAACGATGGCCGCTGGCGCGTAGGCGTTCTATATAGCTCCACGGGACAGAGTAAAGCACGGCTTCCGCCACGGAACAATAGGAAGAAACAAGCAGAGCTATGGTTACTGCCAGGGTCAGTTCCAACATATCGAAATGTCCTTGAGCATGGTTAGGCTGGGGTGATGTGAAACGATCGTTGCTTCTGGGTATATTCTATAGGGCGTATGCCCTGAAAAGCAACAGGATTGAGGCAGAATACCCGCAGGCAAGCGGTGCGCGCAGTTCTGCTGGACAGTCTTGCCAAAAAGCCGCGTGCATGCAACAACACGCGGCAACCGCACGAGGAGCGTTTCATGTCCCCTATCCGCAACATTCTTCTGGACCGGGATGGCACGGTCATTCACGACAAACACTATCTGAGCGACCCGGAGCAGGTGGAATTTCTGCCGGGGGCTGTGGAGGGGTTGCGTCGGCTGTCCGCAGCCGGAATGCGCCTGTTCATCCTGACCAATCAGTCCGGCATCGGGCGCGGGTATTTTTCGGAGCAGGACTTTCTGGCCTGCACCCGCAGGCTGGCTGCCATGCTGGCTGCCCATGGCATTATCGTGGAGAGAACGCTGCACTGCCCGCATGCCCCCCACGAGAAATGCCCATGCCGCAAGCCGGGGATCGGCATGTGGGATACCCTGCATAGGGAGAACAGGCTCGTGCCAGAAGAAAGCGTGATGCTGGGTGACAAGCGGGCGGATGTCGTGTTCGGTCTGAACGCGGGCCTTGCCGCGTCGGTGCTCGTGCTTACGGGCAAGGGGCGGGTCGAGGCGGAGAAGCTGGGAATATCCGGCACAGACCGCTTGTCCGAAAATGCAACCGTCCGCTGGAAAGCGTTCCCGGAATCTGAGCCATACGGGCCAGACCGGCCATACGGGCTATACGGGCCGCACTGTGTGGCTGCTGATCTGGACGCCGCCGCGGACTGGATTCTCGGAACAACGCGGGAGGCGGAGCAATGAGCGTCATCGGTGTATGGAATACGGCGTTTTTGGGAGATGCGGTGCTCACGCTGCCGCTCATCCGCACGCTGAAGGCTGCGTATCCCCATTCCGCCATTCATTTTTACGTGCGCAGGGGGTTGAAGGGGCTGTTCGAGGCGCAACCGGAGCTGGACGCCGTGTATGAATACGACAAGCGCGGGGGAGAGAACGGCCTCGGCGCTGCCGTTGCCATGGGACGCAGGCTTGCCGCCTGCAACTATTCCCTGTGGATTTCGGCCCATTCAAGTGTGCGCAGCGGCATTATTGCCCGCTGGACCAGCGCGCGCACGCGCATAGGGTACAATCGTCCTTTCATCAACAACTGGTTCTATACCCACACGGTGGACCGGAGCTTTGACAGGCTTGATGAAATCGAGCGTCTGCTGCAACTGGTGAAACCGCTGGGAATTGAGCATATGGAGCATTGGCCGGAGATGGTGCTCCCGCATGAAGCCTATGCTGCCGCTGCCACGTTCTGGCGCCAGCATGTGACCCGGCCCGTTCTGGGCGTGCATCCCGGTTCCGTGTGGGGCACAAAACGCTGGCCCGCCGCAGGCTTTGCGCAGGTTGTGCGCCGCGCGGCAGAAGCAGGGGCGCAGGTGCTGCTCTTCGGCGGTCCCGGCGAGGAAGCCATGGCCCGCGAGGTGCTCGAACTGAGCGGAGTGGGAGACGGCATGGGCGGTCCGGGCATGGTGACCGATCTTTCCGGGCAGCTTTCGCTGCCGGTTCTTGCGGCCTATCTGGGCAGGCTGAACTGCTATGTGACCAATGACTCAGGCCCCATGCACATTGCATGGGCGCAGCGCACTCCTGTCACCGCCATTTTTGGCCCTACGGTACGCGCGTTGGGCTTTTTCCCGCGCGGCAACGGCTCCACAGTGCTGGAGGCAGACGTCCCATGCCGTCCGTGCGGTCTGCACGGCCCGCAAACCTGTCCCAAGGGCCACTTCGACTGCATGAAAAACGTTACGCCGGACCGGGTGTGGGAGGACGTGCAGCCCAAGTTGTTTTCGCCGCGTCAAGACATCTGAAGTCAGATGTCTGATGGACCTTGCGGCACCATCAGAAGCCGCAGAAGCCGCAGAAGCCGCAGAAATCGCTATGATTGCCAGCGTTCTCGGCAGGGGTTAATCGTGGTCTTCGTGCCTGTGTTCGGTATCTCCGCCGTCATGGATGTGCACATGCACATGCGGAACATGATCCGTCTTGTGTACGCTGCCCTGACGCAGCGAAACAAAGCTGCTGCATGTGCGTTCCAGAAAATCCCAGTCGTGGGAGATGATGCAGCGCGTTACCGGCAGCGCGTTGAGCTGTTCAATAAGGTGCTCGCGGGTGTGCGGGTCCAGATCATTTGTGGGTTCGTCCAGCAGCAGCACCTGCGGCTGCATGGCGAGCACTGCCGCCAGCGCAACCATTTTCTTCTCACCGCCGGAAAGCCTGTGGGTAATGCGCTGTTCAAAGTTGCGCAGCCCCACGTTGCGCAGCGTTTCTCTGGCAATATCCCGCGCTTCGTCAGGCGTCTTGCCCAGATTCAACGGCCCGAAGGCCACGTCTTCCAGCACCGTGGGGCAGAACAGCTGATCATCCGATTGCTGGAACAGCAGCCCCACTTCCCTGCGCAGTTGCCGGAAGTCTTTTTCCGTGCGCATGGGCCGTTGCAGAAAGCGCACCTCGCCCGCGTGCGGCGTAACCAACCCCATGATGATGTGAAACAGGGTGGTCTTGCCGCTGCCATTGTGCCCCATAACTCCTATTCGCATTCCCTGTTCAATCCGCAGGGAGGCATCTTTGAGGGCGGGCGCGGATGCTCCGGGATAGGTGTAGGCAATGTCGAGCGTCTCCAGCAGGACGGAAGGATTCTGCTGCCCGCCTGACGATGTGCAGGCTGAAACGGCGGAAGGCGTATGCGTCATGATGTTCCTGAAATGGGCATGAGGGTGGAAATAAGCCGGGAGAGTCCGTACACAAGCGGGGGGAGCGAAAGCAGCACCGCAATGGCTGCATCGCCTCCGGACAACGGTGCCGGGCGCAGGGAGCGAAACGTGCCGGTGAATCCCCGCAGGCGCATGGCGTCGTTTACCCTTTCCGCCCGGTCCCAACTGCGTATCAGCACCATGGCGGCCAGATTAGCGTAGGTGCGGTAGGTATGCATGGCGGTGGAAGGAACAAAGCCCCGCACCTTTGCCGCCGTATGCAGCCGGGAGTATTCCTGTGCGATGACATGGACATAGCGCCACGTGAAGAGAAACAGCAGCGAGAGTTTGTCCGGCACACGCAGGGCGCGGAGTGCCCCGCCCATGGCAGTGATGGACGAGGTAGCCGCAAGGGCGATAAAAGAGAGCACTATGGCATTTGATTTCAGGGTGATGAGGGTGGCAAGCTGCAAACCTTCGTGCGTGGCCGTGAACGGCCCGAGGGTGGTAACGGGGGTGCCCGGTGTGGAAAAGGGCAGAAAGAGCCAGAGAAGCCCGATAAAAATATTGACCACGGCAAGGCGTTTCAGCAGGGAAAACAGGGGCAGCCTTGCCACGGCAACCAGCAGGACGGCATAGCCAAGGGCAGCGGCAGCCGCTTCGGGTGACTGTATCAGGGCGAAGACAAGGGCGCACAGGCAGGCAACGGGCAGCTTGCAGCGGGCATCCATACGGTGCAGGCGGCTGCTGCCCAGAGAGAACGGCTCGTCCAGCATGGTCGGTGCCTAGCGCGCGGTGGCGCTGAGAGGTTGCGGGGAATCCGGCGCCGCGTTGTCCGTGTTACCTGTACTGTCCGCGCGGCTCGAGTGCTTATCATGTGCTGTTTGGCCACATGCCGTTTGATCTGACGGCACTGTCGGTGCGCTTGTAATACCGTACCTGCCGGGAGCGGAGGCGAAAAACAGCACCTCCGGGCGCACCTTGGCGAGAAAGCCCACAATCCCCGCCGTTATAACCCCCTCAATGAGCATGACAGGAATGCTGGAAAGCAGCAGCACCTGCGCTACATGGAAGAAGGCATCCCCCGCAAGGGCCAGCGTGGCAGCCGTAAATACTGCAGAAAGGCCCACGGCGGTTGCGCCGCAGGCAAAAGCGGCCACAGAGCGGCGCGAAGCTGAGCCGCCCAGCATCGGGCGGAAAATATAGAAGCAGAGCACCGGAGGCAGCGCCATGTTCAGGGTGTTTGCCCCGAGCGTGGTCAGGCCGCCGAACTGGAACAGCATGGCCTGCAGGGTCAGCCCCACAAGAATGGCGGGAAAGGCGGCCCAGCCCATGATAACGCCCAGCAGCCCGTTCAGGATAAGATGGGCCGAAGTGGGCCCGATGGGCACGTGGATGAGCGAGGCTACAAAAAAGGCGGCGGCAAGAATGGCAACGGTGACGAGGTTGTCGTAATCGAGCTTTCTCAGTCCAATGGCGGTACCCGCTACAGTGAGGCAGGCGGAACCGGCAAGGATGAGCGGCGGCAGAACGCCTTCGGATATATGCATGGTGTGCTCCGTTGCTGGCGGCAGAGTGCGCAGAGCCGGAAAGGCCGGTGCGCAGCGAATGCCCTAGGATGTGCTGCATACCATCCGGAAGAGTTTTCCGTCAACGTGCCACAAAACGGAAAAAAGTGTGCGAATGCTCAATGTCGTTGCCACTCTTCGGCAGGAGTAAAAAGGCCCCGGCAGGGCGTGTGCCTTGCCGGGGCCGGTGAAGCGGAATCTCCCGTGCCTATATGAAGATGATAGACAAGAGAATGAAGCAGGGAATCAGGAACGCTACGGACCATGCCATGTAGCCGAAGAAGCTGGGCATTTTCACACCCTGATCTTCTGCGATGGAGCGGACCATAAAGTTGGGAGCGTTGCCTATGTAGGTCATGGCTCCCATGAACACCGCGCCCATGGAGATGGCAATCAGGGTTTCCACATGGTCCATAAGGTATACGGCGTCACCACCTGCGGTGTTGAAGAACACCAGGTAGGTCGGCGCATTGTCAAGGAATGCAGACAGGGAGCCGGTGAGCCAGAAGTACATATCGTTCACAGGTTCGCCGTCGCGCGTGACCAGATTGATTATGCCGGCAAGCGCGCCGCTGGTTCCCGCCTTCAGGATGGCAATAGCGGGAATCATGGAAATGAATATGCCCGCGAAGAGCTTGCCCACTTCCACAATGGGGAACCAGTTGAAGTCGTTCTTGCGACGGCTTTCCGGGTCGGTAAGCTTGAGGGAAAGCCCTGCGATGGTGAGCAGCAGAAGATCGCGCACAATGTTCTGCAGTTCCACATGCGTGTGGTAAACGTCAACATACACGCCGGGACGCCACATGCCGGAAAGCAGCACGGAGCCGACAACGCCGAGCAGGAGCAGCAGGTTAACCTTGCCTTCCATGCCGAACTTTTCGCCTGCTTCAGCACCGGCGTTCTTGGGCATGGGCTTGCCTTCCTTGCCGAACAGGATGGTGTCCATGATGAAGTAGGCAGGAAGCAGCAGGCAGAGCAGGAACATCATGGGCAGGAACATGTGAATGGTGGTCCAGAAGAAGGAAACACCCTTCAGGAAGCCCAGGAACAGCGGCGGGTCGCCCAGCGGCGTCAGGGAGCCGCCTATGTTGGCGACAAGGAAGATGAAAAACACAACGGTGTGCACCCGGTACTTGCGGTGCGCGTTGGCGCGCAGCAGGGGACGGATAAGCAGCATGGCTGCGCCGGTGGTTCCCATCCAGCTTGCCAGCAGGGTGCCTATGATCAGGATGATGGTGTTCAGCATCGGGGTGCCCACGAGCGTACCCGTGAGCCGCACGCCGCCCGCCACAGTGAACAGGGCGAACAGCAGGATGATGAACGGAATGTATTCAAGGAACAGCGTATGCAGGGTCTCATACAGCGCAAGGGAGAAACCGAACTGGATGGTAAAGGGAATGAGGAATGCAAGCGCCCAGAATGCCGAAACTTTTCCGAAATGGTGGTGCCAGAAGTGAGGGGCAGCCAGAGGAAAAATGGCGATGGAGAGCAGCATGCAGGCAAAGGGAATGACCCAGAGGGCGGAAAGTTCGCCGCCGTCCAGATGCGGTGCGTCGGCACCGGCGGCAACAGCCAGTGCGGGCAGCATGATGGCAGCCAGTGTGGCAGCAGTGACAGCCAATGATTTGATGGTACGCCAGGTAAACACCGTATCAGCCTCCTTGTTGTCTTCAGTCAACGTCCATACTCTTTCGCGATGTAGAAATGCCTTGCGACGATGACTCCGGAGAACCCCTTCAGCCGGAATACCGTCGGCCTAACCCAGTCTCAGCTTCGATGGAAGCTGGCACCTATGGTGCTGTTAAGGTGTAAAGAATTTGCATGACCTGTGTACTTCTACCCAGACGGAAGGTACTTTTCAATAGACGAAGACAGAAAAATTTAATAAAACCCGGTAGAAAGCTTATTTAATCAATGTATTCAGAATGTTGACCCGTAAAAGCGGACAAAGGGGAAAGATGTTGGTTTTTCGGTTTTATACCCCACCGCCGGGGGTGACAATTGAAGGAAACATCCGTAAAGCGAAGTTCGCGTTTTTACTGCGGTGAACCTATTAAATATGATGTATGCATCGGTGAAAAAGAATGGTGAGAGAAAGAACTACACAAAGGCTTGAAAAGCTGCGGCGCGTGCTTGCGCTCAGGCAGAAGGATCTGACGTTGGTGCTTGCCAACATCCACGACCCGCACAATGTGTCGGCCATATACAGAAGCTGTGATGCCTTTGGTGTTCCCAGGGTGCATCTGTACTATACTGACACCGCTTTTCCCACACTGGGAGCCAGTTCGTCCGCCTCTGCGCGCAAGTGGGTGGATACTGTGCGGCACAAGGATGAGCAGAGCCTGATGAAGGCTTTGCGTGCAGAGGGCATGCAGGTGCTGGCCACCAGTTGCACACCTGCCGCAAGGCCGTTGCAGGAGTATGATCTGGCGCGGCCCACGGCTGTGATCATGGGGAACGAGCATCGGGGTGTGGACTCTGAACTGGTGGGGCTTGTGGATGGCGAGGTCTACATTCCCATGTATGGCATGATCCAGAGCTTCAATGTTTCCGTTGCCGCAGCCGTCATCCTGTCGGAAGCGGCCCGCCAACGGCAGTTGGCAGGAAAGTACGATTCTCCTACCTATACGGAAGAAGAGTACAACGCCATATTGGAAAAATGGGTGGAAAAATAATACGCAGGCAACACGTTTATTTTGTGGTGTAAAACCACCTTTTTCTGCCGTACATGTTCCGTTTTTTTGTGCGCTGCATGCAGTGCGCGGAGTGTGAGCATGTGTTTTGCGTGCGTGTGCTGCGTGCTTTTTGTGCTCACCTGCACCGGCGGACAGACCTGCACCTGCCAACACCGGCAAGGCAGGCATTGCAGCCCGTTCTCTGTCAGTCCGGCAGCAGGAGAGGGCGCGGGCTGCCCGTGCTATATTCCCGCACTTACCGTCCTATAATCCTGCTCTGGCCGTGCCCGGGCCGGATTTTTCCGCTACAGAACGCCGAGATCGCGCAGCCAGTTTTCGTAGAGGCGTTGCAGGTCAGCTTCCCCTGCCTTGCGCGCCCAGTTGGCCAGTCCTGCCGCCTTTTTGATCAGCGGGCCGGGGTCTTCCAGCAGCGATGAAACGTGTTCCGCTTTGTCCACCGCCTGTTTGGCCAGAGACAGATTGCCCGCTTTGGCGGCGGTAGAGGCAAGCTGCCTGTAGTGCGGGAGCATGGGAAAGAAATTGGTCTGCAAAAGGCGCAGGCCGCTTGCCTCCGCGAATTTGCCGTGCTGTTCCAGCACGGCGGCGAGCAGGCTGTAGCCCGTATGCCAGAGCGGCTCCTTTTGCAGCATGCTCCAGCAGGCAGCGGCGTCAAAGGGGCTGGTCAGCGACTCGGTGAGCGCCTGTTCCCGTTCCGCCGGCAATACCAGATAGGATTCCAGCCACGGGGTAAGGGCCATCTCGTAGCCATCTCGCCGTCCCAGCCGGTGTACGTCAGGCCCGAAACAGCCCTTGCACCGTTCGTTGAGCAGGGCGGCGTTGGCCGGGTCATCATCTCCCCGTCCGGGGGTCTGGCTTTCCAGATGGTATATGCGGCTTTCCGCAACCACCTCCAGCCGCCTGCCCGCTTCCCGGATGCGGCAGCACAATTCAAGATCTTCAGAACCGTTGCGGTAGCCCGGAAAGAACCCCCCGCAGGCCAGAAACAGTTCTTTTGTCACCATGAACGCCGCACCTGTAATGGCCTGCAAGGTGCGCTTGGCGTGTACGGCGGGGTGGCTGGCGGGAAAATTCGCGTAGAGGTGTTCCGTGCGCAGCGACGGGGTGAACGCTATGCCGCAATGCTGCACCCTGTCAGAATCAGGATAAAGGAGCAGCGGGCCTGCCGCGCCCGTCCGGGCGTCGGAGGACATGGCTTTGAGCAGCGGCGGCAGCCAGTTCTCCGTGAGCAGGGTGTCATTGTTCAGGAAAAAGAGCATCGGGCTGCGTGCCGCCTTCGCCCCCGCGTTGCAGGCGGGGCCGAATCCTTCGTTCCGCAAAAGGCGCAGGCGCAGGAACCGTTCTCCGAAAAGGCTTTCGCCCAGCGGTTGCAGCGCGGTGGCGGTGGTATCTTCCGAGTGGTTGTCCACCACGATCACATCGAAAAAATTGCCGGGCGTGTGCGCGCGCAGGCTGCGCAGGCAGGCCTCTGTGAGATCCCAGCGGTTCCATACGGGTATGATGATGCTGAGGCGGGTGCTTGTGTGTTCGGGCATGGGGCTCATTGACCGAGCAGCCTGTGCAGGCTGTCCGTTTTTTGTTTCAGGTCGTCACGGGCCATAAGGCGGGCGGATTCACGCAGGCGGTCTACTTCCTTGCCCTGGTGGATGAATTCCAATTTGATTTTGTTGCCCAGCACCCTGCCGCGCTGTTCTCTGGTCGCGGCCTGCCGGAGGCTGGAGTGCTGCATGTGGCCTATGCGGACATTGCCGTTGTATACGCAGGGAAAATCCTTGCTGAAAGCCCGCATGTCGCGCTCCAGATCATCGAACTGGCTGGGGGTGAAGCGGACGTCAAACCCGCCGCAGGCTTCCACGCTGCGCATGTTCACCAGATGGCAGCACCCGGAGACATGCAGGCAGGGGCGTATATAGCGCGCAAGGTCCGGTTCGCACAAGCCTGCGGCGTTGGCATGAATGTATGTCTGTTCAGCCAGATCCGAGAAGCTTCGCTGGCCAAAGTCCATCGGCAGCAGGAAGAAGTCGGCGCACTGAATGCGGTTTGGCGGTGTGTGGTCTGTAATGGTGCCGCCCACCGCTCCCGCATGCGGATGGGCGCAGGCGGTGCTCCAGAGCAGGCGCAGCCAGTCCGCAGGCAGCACAAGGTCGTCATCCAGAAATGCCGTCCACGGGCGGGCCTTGATTTCCGGGAGCGAGAGCAGCCAGTTGCGTGCGGCGGGTGCGCCTATATTCACGGGCAGGGCAATACGCCGGAAAAGATGCCCGGGCCATTGCTGCTGCATGGCGTCCAGCACGGCGGTGGTGTGGTCGGTGGAACCGTTGTCCAGAACAAAGACGGGGCACCCGCCTGTCTCGGAGGCGCGCAGGCTCTCCAGCGTCTGCCGCAGTTCTTCCGCCTTGTTCCACGAATACAGGGCAATGGCCGGCGCGCTTTCTCCGTCAGGCAGGGCGGTTTCGGGCTGCGGAAAAAGCAGGTCATAAAGATGCAGGCTGAGGTTGGGGTGAAACCCCAAGCGCATCCACAGGCTTGTATACAGCGAAACTGCGCCGTCCATATCGCCGAGCGTACGCATAAGATATGCCGTCTGCCTGTCGCGCCACAAAGAGAAGGCCGGGTGCTCCACCTGCCGGACCGCTGCGAGTGCCTCTTCCGGCGGCAGCGAGAACAGAGAGCACTCCGCCAGAAGCCGGGCGGTCAGTGGCTCTCTTCCGGGAAGGTCCGGGGGAAGGGCGGCGACTGTTTCGCGGGCCAGATCAAACTGTCCCAGTGCCAGTGCCCGGTAAAAGAGGGCACCCAACCGGAACAGCATGTGCTCTTCCATCGTTCGTGCGGTTCTGAGCGCGGCGGGCAGATCGTCTGCGTCGAAGGTTTCCGTCCAGCCGTCGTGACCGGGGTTGCCGGCTGGCGGCCGGGATGCCAGCCTCAGCCATGTCTCCACGGGCAGTTTGTGCAGCAGAGCTTCCAGCGGCGGATGGTTGCAGGCGAGCCAGAGCAGGTTTTCATCCAGCGGCGTATCCTGCAGGGCCCACAGGCCCAGTTCGGTCACAAACCGTCCGAACACGGGTTGGTGCTCTGTGTCGGCGTGAACTGCTTCCAGCGCAAGGGAGATATGCCGCCATGCGTTGTCGTGGCCCAGTGCGCCCAGTTTGAGTGTCGGCACGGCATCAAACAGAATGTCCAGTTGCGCGGTGGTAAAGGCGTGGTTCATGGAGTGTCCGTTGGCTATGGGACGCCGGAGGCTGGCCGGGAACCCCCTTGCCCTGTTGGGTATTGATTCCGGGGCGGAACCAAGGCACACTGCGGAAGCTGAATCCTCTGCGAACTTTGAAGGGGACCGAACGGGATGTCAACCCTGAAACCGAGGAACTGTCCGTGATCATTGACTGGAAGGGACTGGTGCCTGAGTTGTCGCGCCCGCTGCTCAAGGGCGGTGTGGGAAAGGTGCATCTGCTGGGTATGGCGGATACCGCGCTGGGGCTTGCGGGCAAGGGCGGACCCCGCGCCGCCTTTCATGCCGGGCTGGGGTCCGACATGCTCCTTGCCGCATGGGAGCAGGATTGTCTGGACGGCGACACGGCAGGGCAACTGCTTGCCCTGCATGGAGTGCGTCCCCTGCTTGCGCCGCAGGTGCGCCCTGTTGTCGCCGCCGTGCAGGCGGGATGGCGGCGTCCTGATAATCCGGCCTACCTGAACAGATTACTGCAGAAGCGGGAAACGGAAAAGACGTTCCGCTTCCTCGAGCAGCAGAAGCTGAAGGAACCGGAATCCCTGTTCTGGACGGCGCAGGCGCTGATGGTGGGGTTCTACGAAGGACAGTACGACCGTGTGGACTCATGGGTCCGTGCGGACGGAGCATTGCCGCGTCCGCTGGCGGAACGCGTGCTGGGCGATACGGCCTTTGCGCGCGGCAGATATGCCGATGCGGCACTGCACTGGGAGCGGGCATTGGCCGAACTTCCGCTGCCCTTCATGCGGGCGCGTCTGGCAGAGGCGTTATACCGGGCGGGTGACGCCGTGCAGGCAGTGCGGCTTTGGCAGGAAGTGGCGCACGCACGTCCTTGGTGCGTGAATACGCTGCTCCGCCTGCATGACGTGCGCACCGGGCTGGACAAAGATGTGCGCCTGCCGGAAGGACACGGCGCGGCCCTGCTGTATACATGGAACAAGGCGGACTGCCTTGACAGGGCGCTGGAGTCAATCGCCGCCAGCCAGATGGGATCGAATAGTGTGGTGGTGCTGGATAACGGCTCAGTGGATGCCACGCCGCAGGTGCTGCGCGCATGGCGCGAACGCATGGGGCGTGACCGCATGCAGATCATCTCGCTGCCGCTGAACGTGGGCGCGCCTGCGGCCCGGAATTGGCTCATGCAGGCGCGTGAGCTTGCGGATTGTCGCTGGGTGGCGTATCTGGACGACGACGCCATGCTTCCCCCCGACTGGCTTGGCCGTTTCGGGGCTGCCATGAACGCCTATCCCGATGCGCTGGCATGGGGATGCAAGGTTGTGGACCATGATAATCCCATGGTTCTGCAGGCCGTGGACCTGCACCTGAATGAAGGCGGCGAGGTGCTGCCCGCCCCGGAGCGGATGGAGCCGTATCAGCGCCGGTTCAGCGTTTCCGACATTCACCATCAGGAACTGGATTTCGGCTGGTTCGACTACATGCGCCCCTGCGCCTCCGTCACCGGATGCACCCACATGTATCTGCGGGAGACGCTGCTGGAGCACGGCGGGTTTGACCTGCGATTTTCACCCACGCAGTATGATGATCTGGAGCACGACCTGCGGGGCGTGCTGCACGGGCGTCTGCCCGTGTACACGGGGCATCTGCGCGTTACCCACATGAAGCGTACAGGCAAAACCGCCCACTCGGACAGCGGGGAGTTCGGCAACGCCTACGCCAACATGTACAAACTGCAAATGAAATACACGGCCTCTGAGTACGAGACCATGCGCTGCAACGATGAAGCGGCGGCTCAGGCGGATATCATCGCCAAGCTGTCGGCACCTGCGGCGTAGCGGAAGAACTTTGGGCCGGAACGGACATATCATGAGTGTTTTCGAAATATCGCGTCCCGTGCTGGCAACGTGTCCCCGTGGGGCTGCCCCTTTCCTTGCGCAGGAACTTGCAGCCCTCGGCTTTCCTGTAGGAGCCGAGCATACGGCCGGTGTGGAAACACAGGCCACGCTGCGGCAGTGCATGCGGCTTAACCTGCACCTGCGTACCGCAAACAGAATCCAGTACGTCCTTAAAAGCTTCCGGGCGTTGGACGCGGAAGAGATGTACCGGCAGGTGCGGGATATTCCGTGGGAAGACTACATCGCGCCGGACGGATACCTCACCGTGGATTCCTACGTCACCGGCAACGACAGCATGCGCGATACCCGCTTTGCCAACGTCCGGGTAAAGGACGCCGTTGTGGACCGATTGCGCGGGCTTTCCGGTGTACGGCCAGATTCCGGCCCGGACGCCACGGGCACGGTGCTTTTTCTGCATTGGGTGGGCGACAGCTGCACCCTGTATCTGGATACTTCGGGTGAGCCGCTGAACAGGCGGGGCTACCGCAAACTGCCGTGCAAGGCCCCCATGCAGGAAACGCTGGCTGCAGCCGTTATTCTGGCTTCCGGCTGGCGGGGCACCACCCATTTCGTGAACCCCATGTGCGGCAGCGGAACCCTTGCCGTGGAGGCTGCGCTTATAGCCCTGAACAGCGCGCCGGGGCTTATGCGCGAAAATTTCGGGTTCATGCACGTGCCCGGCTATGACCCTGCGGAATGGGATGCCCTGCTGGACGAGGCGGAAGCTGCGGAAACAGGCGGCGATCTGCCCATCCGCATTATCGCCACAGACATAGACCGGCCCACGGCAGAGGCAGCCTACCGCAATGCCAAGGCTGCGGGCGTGGAACGGTATATCGAGCTGGGAACCGGAGACTATTCGGAAGTGCCCGTGCCGGAACTGTCCGCTGCGGACGGGCCGGGCATGGTTATCATGAACCCGCCCTACGGCGAGCGGCTGGGAGACAGGGAGCAGCTGGGAGCCCTGTACACGGGCATGGGGGATTTTTTCAAGAACCGCTGCCGGGGATATATGGGCTACGTGTTCACAGGCAATCCGGAACTGGCCAAGCAGGTGGGGCTGCGCACCAAGCGCAGGCTGCCGTTTCATACCGCCAAGATTGAATGCCGCCTGCTGGAGTACGAACTGTATGAGGGAACCCGCAAGGCAAAACGTGATGCGGAAGGAGCAGAGGAGCAGGCATAGTCAGGCGGGGCGGGGGCTTGCGAAGGCCGCATGTAAGTGCTGCCTTACTTGACAGATTGCGCACAACTGGGCAAATGACGCAGCAACGAAGGCGCACCTTCCCCGTGCGCAGAAATGGTTTGTGCTGTGCAGGCAATAGCCTTTGCGCGCCTGTCGTGTGTACGCCGCGAGCCCGCCGCGAGCCTGTTGCGCGAATACCGTTCTGGTTGCGCCACTATAGGGTGCGGCACAACGCCTTTGTATGTAAAGAAGTGCAAAGAAATCCTTATTACTGCATGGCGCCGCAGAAACTATGCGCACATGCGTTGTCCATCATCTTCCGGCGCGTGATGATACGCCGGAAACAACCGGGTCTGAACAAGGCAGGATTGCGTGTCCAAAGCTGAACGCTACAAGAAGATGTTTCCCGTCTCGTGGGAGCAGTTGCACCGGGACGCCAAGGCTCTGGCATGGCGGCTGCTGGAAAAAGGCCCGTTCAAGGGCATTGTGGCCATAACCCGGGGCGGGCTGGTCCCTGCGGCGGTGCTTGCCCGTGAATTAGAAGTGCACCTCATAGAAACGGTGTGCATTTCCAGCTATAACTGGAAGGATCAGGACGAGTTGCGGGTGCTCAAGCATGTGGATGGCGACGGCGAAGGCTGGCTTATCGTGGATGACCTTGTGGATACGGGCACCACGGCCAAAGTGGTGCGCGACATGATGCCCAAGGCGCATTTTGCCACCGTGTACGCCAAGCCAAAGGGCAGGCCCATGGTCGATACCTTCATCACCGAAGTCAGTCAGGATACGTGGATTCTCTTCCCGTGGGATTCGGAGGTGCGCTTTGTGGCACCTATTGTCAATTTGGCTGAAGAAGGGTAATTTTTCTTTTTTCCGAAGTGGCTCTGTGTGTCAGGCGTGAACCGGAGAAAGCCCGCGCCGCGTGTGCTGCGTGGGTTGCCGGGATGAGCTGAATTTTTGTTCTGGAGGAACACGATGCGTATACGTTTTGCTGCGCTGTTGATGGTACTGCTGCTGGGCGTGTTCGGCCTGGCTGGTTGCGGCTCCGAGGAAAAGAAGCCTGCGGCGGAAGCCCCCAAGGCTGAAGAGACCGCAAAGCCTGCGGAACAGGCCGCAGCCTCTGCTGAAGTGAAGCCCATGCAGGTTGGCTTTGTCTACGTTTCCCCCATCGGGGACGCAGGCTACTCCTATGCCCACGATATGGGCCGTCAGGCTGTTGCCGCCATGGAAGGCGTGACCACCTCGTATGTGGAATCCGTTCCGGAAGGTGCTGATTCCGAGCGCGTGATCATGAACATGGCCCGCAAGAACTTCGATATCATCTTCACCACCAGCTACGGGTACATGGACCCCACCCTCAAGGTGGCTGGCGAGTTCCCCAATCTTACCTTCCTGCACTGCTCCGGCTACAAGACCGCCGAGAACATGTCTGCCTACTTCGGCCGTATCTATCAGGCCCGTTACCTTACCGGCATGGTCGCAGGCAAGATGACCAAGTCCAACATCCTCGGCTATGCCGCCGCCTTCCCCATTCCTGAAGTCATTCGCGGAATCAACGCCTTCACGCTGGGTGCCCGTGCCGTGAACCCCGACGTGAAGGTGCACGTGGTGTGGACCAAGACCTGGTACGACCCGGCCACCGAAAAGGAAGCCGCCAAGTCGCTGCTGGATATCGGTGCCGACGTGATCGCCCAGCATCAGGATTCCCCCGCCCCGCAGGAAGCCGCACAGGAACGCGGTGCTTACTCCGTGGGCTATAACACCGACATGACTGCCTTCGCTCCCAAGTCGCACCTCACCGCCGCCGTATGGAACTGGGCTCCCTTCTACACCACCGTGGTGGACAAGGTGCGCAAGGGCGAGTGGAAGTCCGATCATTACTGGTGGGGCCTTGCAGAAGGTATCGTTGACATCGCCCCCTACGGCGAAATGGTGCCCGAAGAGGTCCGCGCCCTTGTTGACGCACGCAAGGCTGAAATCAAGAGCGGCGCGTACAAGGTATTCACCGGTCCCATCAACGACCAGTCCGGCAAGGAACGCATCGCCGCAGGCGAAGTGGCTCCCGACGACGTGCTTCTGGGCATGACCTGGTTCGTGGAAGGTGTTGTCGGCTCCAACGAATAGCGTACGCCATTGTCAGGGGTACTGGAGACCTCCGTTTCATGCTAGGATTCAGGATAGCAAAAAGACAGGAGCCCCTTCGGTGGGGCTCCTTTTTTATTTTTTTCGCGGCACTGGCCCTTTCGCTGGGCATCAGTTGCATGCTGCTTGCCATTCAGGGCAAGCCGTTCATGCGCGCCCTGTTCATGCTGTGGGACGGCGCGTTCGCCCACGACTACGCGCTGGAAGATACCGCCCTCAAGAGCATACCCATTTTCCTGTGTTCGCTGGGCGTTGCGGTGTGCTTTCGCATGCAGGTCTGGAACATCGGGGCAGAAGGGCAGTTCGCGCTGGGTGCCATAGGGGCCACGTGGGCCGTGCTTTCGTTCCCCAACCTGCCGGCGTGGGCGCTCATGCCGTTCATGTTTTTCTGTGCCGCCGTGGCCGGGGGGCTGTGGGCCGCCGTGCCTGCCTTTTTGCGGCTGCGGATGGGCCTTAACGAGATCATTTCCACGCTTATGTTCAACTACATAGGCATACTGCTCATGGAATATCTCGTCTACGGCGTGTGGAAAGACCCCGCCAGCTTCGGCTTTCCCATGACAGTCATCTTTCCGGATGCCGCCATCATAGGCTCCCTGTTCGGGCGCATCCACTGGGGGGCGGCTGTGTGCGCGGTGGTGGCAACCCTGCTTTCCGTGTTCCTGCGCAGAACCCGGCTGGGCTTCGAGCTTATGGCAGGCGGAGAAAACCCCCGTGCTGCCCGGTATGCGCGTATGCCTTACGGGTTTCTGGTCATGCTGGTCATGGTGGTGTGCGGCGCGCTTGCGGGCTGGGCCGGTCTCATAGAAACCTCCGCCACGCTGAACCGTCTGCAACCCAATGTGCTTGCGGGATACGGCTACACCGCCATAGTGGTGGCGTGGCTTGCACGGCTGCGCATTGTTTCCATCGCCATGTATTCCATCCTGCTCGCCGGTCTGCGCGTGGGGGTGGAGAACCTGCAACTGGAATTGCAGGTGCCTGCGGCGTTTGCGGGAATAATGCAGGGGCTTCTGCTCATTACGGTTCTGGCCGGCCAGTTCTTCATCTGGTATGAAATTCAGCGGGTTCCCGGCGCAGAAACCTCCGGGAAGGGGAAGAAAGGCGCATCGTCCACGGACGGGAGCGCCGACGGGGGAGAGCGGTCATGAGTCTTGAGCTTGTCATTCCCATTCTGGCGGCGGCCATTCAGTCCGGCACGCCCATCCTGTATGCCACCCTTGGCGAGATGCTCACGGAACGTTCCGGCGTGCTCAATCTGGGTGTGGAAGGCATGATGATCTTCGGAGCCTTCGGGGCCTTCCTCTTCACGTATTTTTCCGGCAACCCGTGGCTCGGGCTGTTCATGGCGGGCTTTTTCGCCGGTATGCTCGGGCTTGTCCACGGGGTGGTCTGTCAGGTATTTCAGGGCAATCAGGTGGTCTCCGGCCTTGCCCTGACCATTTTGGGCGTGGGTCTGGCGGACTATCTGGGCACGCCGTATGTCGGCGTTGCCACGCAGGGCTTTTATCCCTTCGACTTTCCCGTCCTTTCCGCCATTCCGCTGATCGGCCCTGTGTTTTTCCGGCAGGATGCGCTGGTCTACATCTCCTACCTGCTGCCGCTGCTGTTCTGGTTTTTCATGAACCGCACCCGGTGGGGGCTGGCTGTTGCCGCTGCGGGAGAAAACCCCGCCGCCTGCGCCGCCGCCGGGCTCAGCCCCCGCCTCATGCGCTGGATGGGCGTATTCTGGGGCGGTTTTCTGGTGGGGCTGGGCGGAGCTTATATGTCGCTGGCCTACACGCATCTCTGGACCAACAACATGACCGGCGGGCGCGGATGGATAGCGGTCGCGCTGGTCATCTTCGCTTTCTGGCGTCCGGGCCGGGCCGTGTTCGGGGCGTATCTCTTCGGGGGGATTATGGCCTTCCAGATGCGTCTGCAGGCCATGGGGGCCACGTTACCCTCATCGCTGCTGCTCATGCTGCCGTATGCGCTGACCATTGTAGTGCTGCTGTTCTCCTCTTCCAGAGGTAAGGGCAGGGCGGCACCGGCGGCCTTGGGCGTGAACATAGAGCCGGGAGAATAGGCACATGCAGGAACGCACCGTCACCAACAAACGCGAAAACCGCAACGCATTCGTCCATCTTCCGCCGCTGGTCCGGCTGGAAGGCATCTGCAAATCCTTCGGCCGCGTGCGCGCCAACCACGATATATCGCTGGATATCCGCCCCGGCATGATCAAGGCCCTGCTGGGCGAGAACGGGGCGGGCAAGTCCACGCTCATGTCCATCCTGTCCGGCAGGTTCGCCCAGACCAGCGGCACCATCTATGTGGATGAAAAGCCTGTACGGTTCGGGTCGCCGAGAGACGCCATCCATGCGGGAATAGGCATGGTCTACCAGCACTTCATGCTGGTGGAATCCATGACAGTGGCCCAGAACGTGCTGCTGGGGCAGGAGAATAGCTGGCGTATCTCCCCCCGTGCCATGGAAGCGGAGGTCGCCGCCCTTTCCGGTCGTTACGGGTTGCCCATAGACCCTGCCGCGCGCGTGTGCGACCTTTCCATGGGCGAGAAGCAGCGGGTGGAGATCCTCAAGCTGCTCTACCGCGACAGCCGCATCCTCATTCTGGATGAGCCTACAGCCGTACTCACCCCGGCAGAGACAGACCAGCTTTTCGAAGCCATGTGGCGCATGGCTGATCAGGGCAAGTCCATCGTCTTCATTTCCCATAAGCTCACCGAGGTGCTGACCGTGGCGGACGAAATCGCCATCCTGCGCCGGGGAGAGATTGTGGATGAATTCCACGAAAGCGACGTGCCTAACGAAACCGTGCTTGCCAACCGCATGGTGGGACGTGACGTGGTGCTCGCCGTGGAGGCGGAACCCGTCACCCCCGGCAATGTGGTGCTCGATATCGTCAACCTTTCCGGTGACGGGCTGGAATCCCTGAGCCTCACCGTGCGCAAGGGCGAGGTGCTCGCCATCGCCGGGGTTGCCGGTAACGGGCAGAAGGAACTGGTAGAGGTGGTCTGCGGACTGCGCAAGCCTGTAAGCGGCAGGGTGGAAATTCTGGGGCTGGAGTGGCACAGGTTCTATCCCCGTCCGCCGCGCAAGGGCAAGTCTCTGGCCTACATCCCGGAAGACAGGCAGGGGCTTGCAACATGCAAGTATCTGAATCTGGTAGATAATTTCCTGCTCACCACGCGGCACGCCTTTACCAACGGGCCTTTCCTGAACCGCAAGGCCGCGGCGGAAACCACGGTGCGCATCATAGACGAATACAACGTGCAGCCCGGACACATCGACGGCACGGCCCGTTCGCTTTCCGGCGGCAATTTGCAGAAACTGGTCATCGGGCGCGAGTTTTTCCGCGAACCGGACATCATCGTGGCAGAAAACCCCACACAGGGGCTGGATATTGCCGCCACGGAAGAGGTGTGGCAGCGCCTGCTGGAGGCGCGTAAACGGGCGGGCATTCTGCTCATCACCTCGGAACTGAACGAGGCCCTGCAACTGGCGGATTACATCGCCGTTATGTACAGGGGGCGGTTCATGGGGCTGTTCCATAAGTCCGATACCGCCAAGGTGGAGGCCATTGGGCTGATGATGGCGGGGGTGGCGTCTCCGGCTGCCTGAATTGCCTGAATCGCCTGAATCGTCTGGCTTGGCCTGTTTCTGACCGGACAAACCTGTTCTGCCGGAGAAGGGAGGATGCCATGACTGCGGAATCCGATACGCCGGATATGCGGCCCACAGTGCAGCCCGACATGCAGTCCGGCAAGCAGTCTGGCATGCAGCCCGACATGAAATCTGGCATGAAATCTGGCGGGCAGGCCGAAGCCATGCGCGCAGCCGTGTTTGCGGTTTCCGTTCCGCTGCCCGGATGTGAGGATGAGGCATCAGCCGTACAGGGCGGAGACCGAGCCTGTGCCAGTCCTGAACGGACAGGACAGGAGCATGGTCCCGTGCGCCGCATCATCACCATGGAGGCGTTGAATGCCCTTGGTGTGCGCCACGGCTGGACTGCACGGCAACTGGAACGGCAGGCCCTGCGTAGCGGAGTCATGCCGGAACGCTATGTGCGCAATGCCAACCATCTTGATTGCGCGCAGCAACTGTGCCTGCTGGATGCCCATGTGCTTCTGGTAGGTCTGGGCGGTCTGGGCGGGTATGTGCTTGAACTGCTCGCCCGTATGGGCGTGGGCACCATCACCGGCGCGGACGGCGACGCCTTCGTGCCCAGCAATCTGAACAGGCAGCTTCTTTCCGACGAGTCGCGGCTGCACGTTCCCAAGGCGCAGGCTGCCGCAGACCGGGTAGCTGTCATCAACAGCGCCGTCACCTTTATCCCCCTCTGTGAATATCTTTCCGGCGAGCGCATGCGGGCCTTATGCCGGGGTAAAACCCTTGTGGTGGATGCCCTTGGCGGTTTGCAGTATCGTCTGGAACTGCAGCAGGCGGCTGCGCAGGCGGGCGTGCCCATGGTAACGGCGGCAGTGGGCGGGCTGAGCGGCTATGTTGCCGTGGTCATGCCCGGCGAAACCGGCCCTGCCGAACTGCTGGGAACAGGCGGTGCGGCGGAAGACGTGCTGGGAACCCCCGCGCCCGTGGTGGCGTGTGCTGCTGCCTTGCAGTGTGCGGAGATCATGCGCCTTATCACGGGGAAGCATCAGGCGGGCGGGCAGGGGGCTCCGCATGCCGGTGCCGAAAGAGACCGCGGCATCCTGTTCTTCGACCTCGCAGACCGCACCTTCCAGAATGTCCGGCTGGGCTGACAGGCCGCGTCCGTTCCCTGTCTGCCGCGTTGCCGCGCGGCATGCATCCGGTATTCTCCCGCACTCCGTTGCGCTTCTTCAGCGTGGCTGCCGTCTGTTTTCCCGCCTGCGCAGCATGTTCTGAAATCGACTCTCGCTTTCACACGTTTACAGGATTTATGCGTATGTTATGTGTGGTGAGCATAGCTCCTGTATGCACGGTGAATGTTCGTACTGAAACGGCAGGTTGCCGTATCCGGCGGTCTGAGGGCATGTGTTCAGAAGAGGGTATCCATGCGGAGCGAAGAACAGGCGCGGCACATTGCCGCCGTTAGCCGGGTAACGTGGGCGGGGCTGGTCATTAACCTGTTGCTGGCTGCGGGAAAAATTGTGGCCGGTGCGGCGGGAAACAGCCGTGCCGTGGTGGCGGACGGGGTGCATAGCCTGTCAGACCTTGTCACAGATGTGGCACTGCTGGTGGGCGTGCATTTCTGGACTGCCCCGGCGGATGACGGCCACCCATACGGGCACGGCAAAATGGAAATGCTGGTCACGGTGGGCATAGGGCTGCTGCTTGCTGCCGCCGGGGTGGGCATAGGCTGGGATGCCATAAACGCCTTTCAGTCGGGCGAGCAGACGCAGGCAAAATTTATAGCCTTCCTTGCGGCCGTCGCTTCCATTGTGAGCAAAGAGGCGCTGTACCGCTGGACCGTGCGCGAGGGGCGGCGGCTTAATTCTTCTGCCGTGGTTGCCAACGCGTGGCACCATCGCAGCGATGCCCTGAGCTCCATGCCCGCAGCCCTTGCGGTGGGTGTGGCCATGTTTTTGCCGGGCTGGGGTTTTGTAGACCTTGTGGGGGCCATTGTTGTGGCAATATTCATCCTGCACGCAGCGTGGAACATCTGCCGCCCCGCCCTCGATAAGCTGTTGGACAGGGGCGCTCCCGCTGATGTCACGGAGCGTCTTTATGCTCTAGCCTGTTCTGTTCCGGGCGTGCAGAGCGTGCACAGGCTGCGCACACGCTATCAGGGGGCTGGGCTTTTTGTGGATATGCACATAGGCGTGGATGCCGAAGTGACAGTGCGCGAAGGGCACGACGTGGCCGATGCCGTGGAGCAACTGCTGCTGGCAGAGGGCGAGGGCGTGGTAGAAGTGATGGTGCACGTGGACCCGTGGCAGACCGGGGAGAATGCCTGTGAAAATCCGGTGCAGGGCACATAGCCGCCCATACCGTTTTTTCGCGGCAGGCACTGATGGTTACTGATGGCTTTTGAATAAAATTTCATTCTTCCCGCATAATTGCTGATTTTCAATACCTGCCTGTCTTGCGACAATCCGGCGTTTATCATATGCAACGGCTTCCGGATCGTGTGCGTTGCACATCATGCAGAGTGCTGCATGATGTGGAGTACGTATATCCCAAGAACGGAAGATACAACGCATCTTATTCTGTCCCCTGCGAAAAAAACGAGCGGAACCGAAGTCAAATGAAAGCCGGATTGCTGATACTTCTGATGTTGCCCTTCCTGCTGAGCGGTTGTCTGGAAAATCCTGTCGGCCCCCTGTACACGGCGTCTGAATCGTTACCACGGTATGATCAGCCTGCGTTTCAGCAATACGTGGACGAGACAAGGGAGTGGATTGAGAAGAACCGCTATTTTCTTACAACGGCAAGAGAGACGGAACTTGCCGTCAACACACCGTTCGAGCTGCGTCCTTCTCAGGAAACCCGGCCCGGACGAGGGATTCTGTTGGTGCATGGTCTGGGCGATTCTCCGGGGTATTTCAAGGATGTTGCAGAGGTGCTCGTGCGCGAGGGATTCCTCGTGCGGGCAATGCTCCTGCCGGGGCATGGTACCCGTCCTGCGGACCTCATGCTCCCGAGCGTGGAGGACTGGAAGAATGCTGTCGCCCATCAGGTGGCGTTGTTGTCTGAAGAGGTGGATGAAGTCTGGCTGGGCGGTTTTTCCACAGGTGCCAATCTGGTAACGGCGTATGCCCTGCAATCCGAAGAGGTGGGCGGATTGCTGTTGTTCTCTCCGGGATTCGTTCCCAGACAGAAAAGAATTGCGCTGGCTTCCGTTGCCAATCTCTTCATCGACTGGGTAGACGTGGATGAACCGGCCAATAACTATATGCGGTATGAGGCGCTATCCGCCAATGCGGTGGACCTGTACTACAAGACAACGCAGGAAGTGCGTTCCCTGCTGCGCTGGAAAGGATTCGACAAACCAGCCCTTGTGGTCATGAGCAGGGATGACAGCATCATCGATCCCTATGGCGTGCTGGATATTTTTGAGAAGCGGTTCTCTCATAAGGGTAGCCGGTTCGTATGGTACGGACCGTCTCCCGGAACAAGCGATGCGCGGGTTATTTCCAGACCAACGCGGCTGCCCGAGCAGCGTATCAGCAGTTTTTCCCATCTGTGCGTGCTGTTTTCTCCCGGTCATCCGTATTACGGCCAAAACGGGACCATAATCATGCTGGATAACGGGCAGCATCTTTCCGTGAGCGGGCCTGCACGTGAAGATCTGTGGTATTCTGCATACGGCTACACAGAGCCGGATAAGTTTCACGCACGGCTTACATGGAACCCCTATTTTGATGAGCTTGTCTCAGAGGTACGGTCACTGGTCAACCGCCGGTGATTAGTGGGCGGCTCCTCAGGATATCTGCCCTTCAGTGTGGCAGGTATCAGGAAGCCATCCCCGCACTGCCGCGGTAGCGGAAAAGCAGGCGCAGCAATCCGCGTACACGGTTTGAGAACAGTTTTTCTCCCAGCAGGTTGCCTGCTGCCCGCTTGTTAATCTCGCCCAGCGTGGGGTAGGGGTGTATGCCTCCCGCAAGGGTGGCAAGCGATATGCCGCCGCCCAGCACCGCCACCCATTCGTTGATGAGCTCGCCCGCGTGGGGTCCGGCAATCTGCACGCCCAGCACTTTGCCCCGCTTGTCCAGCAGCATTTTGAGCATGCCTTCCGTTTCCCCCTCTGCCCGCGCCCTGTCATTGCCGGAAAACGGCTCCGTACGGACCGTGTACGGTATGTTGCGTGCTCTGGCCGTTTTTTCGTTCATGCCTATGGAGGCCAGTTCCGGGTCGGTGAAGGTGGCCCACGGAAGCCATGTGTAATCCGCCTTGCGCGGCAGGCGGAACACGGCGTTTGCCAGCACTATGCCGCCCTCGTACCCTGCCGCATGGGTGAACTGGTACTGTCCCGTCACATCGCCGCAGGCAAAGATATGCTTGCGGCTGGTGCGCATGCGGGCATCCACGGCAATGCCTTTGGCGGAATAGTCCACCCCGGCGTGCTCCAGCTGCAATCCCTGCACGTTGGGGGTCCGGCCCATGGCCACGAACAGAGAATCTGCATACAGGGTGTGGGGCATGCCGTTGGGCTGCTCAATATCCACGGCGATCATGGGGCGTTCTCCGTTGCCGCATTGCAGCCCAACAGTCTGCGAACCAGACGGCTGCGAACCAGACGACTGCACACCGGGCGACGGTGAACTGGGCGACTGCGAGTCGCTCGTCTCGGGATCAACCGCCTGCGCGCCAACCACTTGGGATTCGGGCGACTGTGCAGCGGCTGTCTGCGGGGCGAAGCCCGCATGGGCAGGCGGGGCGTCCGTGCAGGTGCCGCAGGTGGCATAGCGCACCTGCCGCACTGCCGTATTCAGCATGAACCGCACGCCTTCCCGCTGCATGGCCTGCTGAACAATATCGGCCATGTCCTTGTCTTCCTTGGAAAGTATCTGCGCAGAACGCTGGATCACCGTCACCTCGGAGCCAAGGCGGCGGAATGCCTGCGCCATCTCCATGGCAATGGGCCCGCCGCCTAGCACGATAAGGGATTCCGGCAGGGCAGGCAGGGCAAAGATGTCTTTGTTGGTCAAAAAACGCACATCCGCAAGGCCGGGAATGGGCGGAACCTGCGGTGATGACCCGGTGGCAATGACAATGCGCGGCGCAGAGACGGTGCGGTAGGCACCGTGCGCTTCGCCCTGCCGGGCAATGCGGATGGTGTTCGCATCCATGAATGCCGCATCTCCGAAGGCGACCTCTGCCCCCAGCCTGCGGAAGCGTTCCGGCGAGTCATGGGGCTGAATATCTGCAATCACGGAACGAATACGGGCCGATACGGCGGAAAAGTCCACGACGGGACTTTCAGACGTTGCAAATTCCGGCTGTGGCAGGCCCCATCGCGGGGCGTTGCGCATCTGGTGAAAAACCCGTGCGGAAGAAATAAGCGTCTTGCTGGGCACGCAACCGTTATGCAGGCAGTCTCCGCCGAGCAGCGGCTCCCTTTCCACCAGCAGAACCTTCACCCCCAGCTGCGCGGCTCCCGCCGTTACGGTAAGCCCGGCGGCTCCCGCACCAAGGACGATGAGATCGTAATCGTGCTCTGCCATGCGTTTCTCCTTGTCATCGTGTGCTTCGGCTGCCTTGCGGTTGCGTATCCACTGCACAGCCTTGCGCGTTGCCAGCGGAAAAATGCCCAGAAGGGCGAATGAGACAATGAGCGATGGGGAAAGAATGCCGGAAAGGCTTTCAACCTTGCCCAGTTCCTTCCCCGCGTTGACGAATACCGCCGTTCCCGGAAGCATGCCCACCTGCGAAACCCAGTAGAAGGTGCCCACGCGCAGGGAGGTCAGTCCCATGCCAAGATTGATGAGGAAAAAGGGCACCGCCGGCACAAGGCGTAAGGTGAAGAGATAAAAATAGCCTTCGCGGGCAATGCCGTCGTTTATTCTTTGCAGACGCGGGCCAAACCGTGCCTGTACCCAGTCGCGGAGCATGAACCGTGCTGCCAGAAAAGCAAGGCTGGCACCTATGGTAGAGGCGAACGAAACCACCAGCAGGGCAGGCCAGAATCCGAACACCGCTCCGCCTGCCAGCGTCATGACCACGGCACCCGGCAGGGAAAGGGCCGTGACCGCCACGTACAGGGCAAAGTAGCCGAGCAGCATGGGCACAGGATGGCGATTGTACTGTCCGGCAAGGTCGCCCTGTTGGGCCTTGATGAAGTCCAGCGTGAGGTATTGCTCAAGATCAAAGGCAAAGAACAGCCCCGCGAGTACCGCCATAACGGCGAGAAGCAGCAGGCGCAGGGGGGCGGGGCGTTGCATGTGTTCTCCTTGGTAAACCGGGGCAAACCGGGGCAAACCGGGGCAAACCGGGGCAAACCGGGGCCGACCGGCTGGCTGACCGGGGGCTGGCCGGGGGTCGTCCGCATTGTCGGCTGGCCGGGTGGCCGACTGAGTTGTTGGCTTGCTTTTTTCCGGCAGCGGCAGGGCGCGGGAAGGTTACGGAAGCCTCATATCTTTGCCTTGCAGGGCAAATGCTCCCAGTTGCGCGGCTCCCCACAGGCCGAATTCCTCGTCCGTGTTCAGCCGGACGGGAACATTTTTCAGCAGGGCGCCATGGGTGTCGCTGGCCGTAAATTCTTCCGCAAAGGCCGGATGAAGCGCCACATCCGGGGTGCCTGCCGCCACGCCGCCTGTGAGGACCAACCCTCCGAAGGCCAGCGTTTGCAGCACAAAATCATGACAGGCGCGGCCGAAGAGCCGTGCAAACCATTCCAGTACGGGCGAATCCGGTTTGATTTTGGCCGTCACCTCCCGCGAGGTAAGGCGTTCTCCGGTCAGAAAGGTATGCAGGTTGCGGATGCCGGAACCGGTAATGACCATGTCGCCCACCACCTGCCTTCTGCCCGTCTCCTCACGGAGAAAGTCGGCAAAGGCGAACTCCTCTTTGCCTACGAAGGGGAAATGGGCGTGTCCCCCTTCAGACGGCACAGCCCGGAAGTGACCGGGGGCCGTCTCCAGCAGCAGGGCGTGGCCGAAACCCGTTCCCGCCCCCATCACCGCCACGGGCGCACCGGGCACAGCATTGCCGGGCAGCACCGTCCGCGCCGCATGCAGGGCCGGGCTTACACAGGCGTAGGCCTGTGCCAGAAAATCGTTCACCAGCAGTGCGTCCTGCATGCCGTATGCGGCGGGCAGCAGGTCAAGATCAATGTCCCATGCAATATTGGGCGGGGTAACACGGCGCCGCTCCCGCACAGGCCCTGCCACGCCAAGGACGATAACGTCCGCTTCCTGCGGCGTAAGCGGCAGTGAGGATTTCGCAAGCTGGTCCAGCAGTCCGGCAAAGCTTTCTGCGTTGGTTGTAGAGAGCCATACGCTGTCTTCCCTCCGCAGTGTGCCGGATTCCAGTATATACGCGGCAAACCGGCTGTTGGTGCCGCCTATGTCCGCAGCCAGTATACGTGCGGGCTTCTTTGTGCGCGGCGGACGTTCCATGCGGTGAGAAAGCTGGGTCATGGGGCGGCTCTCCGTTCCGGTTGCGGATGTTGCGGTATCCCGAGCCTGCACTATGCCAGATGGTACGCGGGCTGTACAGCGCACAACGGAAGGAAGGCCGCACTGTCCGGGGCTGCCCGTACAACCGCGTCGTCAGGGGCTGCCTGCGCAACCGCGCAGTCCGGGGCTGTCTGTGCAACCGCGCCGTCAGGTGGCCGTGTTCCGGAAGGCGGCTGAGAAAATCTCCCTGCCCGTCGTCTGCTCACCGACCGTCGGACTGGGGCTGCTGCCTGTGCAGCACCGTCTCCCATGCGGATATGAGTATACCGTCCATAAAAAGGGCCCCACGGTTCTCGTAGGTGTCCGCATCTATCTGGCGCATGGTTTCCATGCTGGTTCCCTGCGGGGTGTAGGCACAGGCGAGAATGGTGTTGCCCACCATGGCAAAGTTGCCGGACATACGCCCCATGGGCAGCGTTTCCGCTGTCCACGTTGTGTGGTTGCTGCCCGGCATCATGGGGGCGATTTCGTAGACACACTCCATGTCCGAAGGTGGCACGGTGTGTATGAGCATGGCGGCGCGGTTGTACCATATGCCTCTGTCGTGCGTTATGGTACTCGTGCCCGAAACCGCATGCTGCGTCCCGTTGCCGTCCGTGAAGTTGCCCTTTGCGCTCCACACGCCGGGCATGACGAGGTAGGTGTGCCTGTGCTTCATGGTGTTTTCTCCGGCGTTATGGAGCATGTCTGGTTGTTCCTGCATACTGTTCTTGCGTTTGCTGCGTACAAAGCCGTGTGAGCACGGCATTGCTCAGGGTATCAGGGGGTTCCCCATAGTTCCTTCAGCCGTCTGTCCCGTCCGCAGTTGTAGCGATAGAACTTGTAGCGGACAGGATTCTTCGCGGGATAGTCCTGATGATACTCCTCCGCCGGCCAGAATCTGGAGGCGGGCAGAAGTTCCGTGACCACGGGCCCCGTGAGCTTGCCGGATTCATTTAGCTTTTTTATGGAAGATTCCGCAAGGGCGCGTTGTTCCTCGGTATGGAAAAAGATGGCGGAACGGTACTGTTCTCCCTTGTCGCAGAACTGCCCGTACGGGTCCAGCGGGTCTATGTTGCGCCAGAAAATATCCAGCAGTGTGGCATACTCCACCTTGTCCGGGTCATAGAGCACGCGCACGGCTTCCATGTGGCCGGTAATGCCTGCGGAAACCTGTTGATAGGTAGGGTTCTCGGCATGTCCGCCCGTGTACCCAGAAGTGGTTTCCAGCACGCCGTCCAGCACGTCAAACGGTGGCTCCAGACACCAGAAACAGCCCCCCGCAAAGGTGGCTACAGCATGGGGATGCTCTTTCTTTTCAATGGCTTCCGCATTATCCGCCGTGGCGGCAGCGCTGGGCAGTGACGTTTCAGACTGTGATGTTTCGGACTCCGGAGTTCTCTGTGCCGCACGTACTCCACTCGGCAAGACGGCAAGCAGGGCAAAAGACAGCAAAGCGGTGAGCAGGGCTGCGGATGTTGTCATGGCGTACCTCCCAATGTCGAACGACTTCGCACGACTTCGCAGGACTGCGCGCGGTGTCGTACGGTTACGCGCGGTGTAGCGCGGCGGCGTATCGGCCGGTGATAAAACAATCTGCGGTGGTGCATCCGCTACGGCACCCGCACAATGCGCGGTGCCCTGTCTGGCAATATAATGCCTTTTGCAAAAAAGGGGAGGGGGGAATGTCACGCATCAGGTAACAGACAACAAGCAAGATGGAACAGGTAACAGGCAACATGGACCGCAGAATGTCAGCACTGTCGCCAGCGGGTCAGAATATCCTTCTGATGCCGCAGGAGAATCTCCATGTAGTCCAGCTCCATTTCCACCATTTCATGGTCGCGTTTCCGCAGCCATTCCGACAGCCATGCAAAGCGCAGGGCAAGCACAAAGGGGGGCAGCCAAGGCAAGGTCTCAGCCGTCAGCATATCCGCTCCGCGCAAGCCTGCAATCATGGCGGGAACCATGCCGTTCACCAGACCATCCGGGTGTTCAAACCCGACGCAGCCTATGCAGTTTGCGGCATCGTACAGCACGGGCTGCATGCCGCAGAACTCCCAGTCTATCAGCCCGAGAATGCTGTCTGCCCCCCATATGATGTTAAGCGGGTGGCAGTCGCCGTGGGCAAGGGTGCGGGGCAGGGTGCTCCATGCTTCAAACAGCGGAGCAAGCGACCGGACTACAGGTTCCGTGCGGGCGTGCACACCGGGTTCACGAAGCCGCAGTGTGTCCTGCATATGATCAATATATGCTGGCAGGGGAGGCACTTCCGCATTTTCCGGGCAGCGGGCACCGCCATCCGCCATCCTTTTCCACGCCTGCCCGATGCCCGCAATGCAGTCGGCAATATGGGTGCCCCGCCACGCATGGCCCAGATATTCCGGCCTTGGCAGTTCAACGCCGGGGATGAAGGGCGAGCACTGCCACGCGCAGCCGTCTTGCAGCACGGTGTATGCGCCTGTTTCCGATGTGAGCTCCGATATGCGCCCCGGCGTCCTGTCCGGTGTTTCATAGGCAGCACTCACCGCAGAGGGGCCCGCGCGGCGGAATCCGTGCACGCCCTGCGCCCCCGCTGCCGCAAGGGTGCTGACCAGCCAGCCCACGGTTTCACGCCGCTGCCTGCGCGAAAGGGGAAGCCGCTCCACGAGCCACAGGCGTTGGCGCGTGTCTTCCGCCACACAGCGGGCGATACACCGCTCCGGGCTGCCGGGAATGAAAATGTCGTCCCGCACGCGGTGCAGGGTAAGGTCGAAACGGCTGAGTATATCGCGCATGCGTCTGTTCCTGTTTGGTGGTATACCCGGAAATCGTTCCGCCCTTTACATGACAGCGCGTGCCGTGTCTGCGCATGGCGTGGGGTTCGCGCAATGGTTCCGGGGTGCATCCGGTGTCCGGATAAGCAACCGGACCGGATTATGGGCGGCACTCTTCCACGGTGCTGTGTTTCTGTCCAGCCGGATTGGGGGCAGGACGGGCGTTGCGGAAATGGCGCAGTCGGCATATGATTATTGTTTGCGGGCTTCTGCATGTCTGACCGGACGCTCTGCGCTTGGCATACGACTCGACGCTCCGCGTCTGGGCGTATGACTCGACGCTCTGCGTCAGGCGCATGACTCGACGCTCTGCGTCTGGTGCAGGAACGGACTCTGCCCGCCTGAACAGCTTGCCCAGTTCGCCCAGTTAGTCCGGTCAGATACATCTGATCAGTGTAATAGTCCTGACCTGCGGAATCTGTCGTAAAGGGAGCACCGTTGAGCTTCACCCATTTTTCCCTGCACCCCAGCCTGCTGGAAACCGTGGCGGAACAAGGCTTCATCGCGCCCACGCCCATTCAGGAGCGGGCCATTCCCCCCGCCATGGAGGGCAGGGATGTGCTCGGGCTTGCCCAGACAGGCACGGGCAAAACGGCGGCCTTTGTCCTGCCCATGCTGGACAGCCTGCACGAAGGCCCCCTGAACGTGGTGCGCGGGCTGGTGGTGGCTCCCACCCGGGAACTTGCCGGGCAGATCCATGACGATATCCGCCTCTTTGCGCGGCGCACGCGGCTGCGCAGCGTGCCCATCTTCGGCGGGGTGGGCTTCCACGGTCAGGTTCTCCAGATGCGGGCGGGGGCAGAAATTCTTGTGGCCTGTCCGGGGCGGCTGCTCGACCATGTGCGGCAGGGCACGGTAGACCTTTCCGCTGTGGAGATTTTGGTTCTGGACGAAGCCGACATGATGTTCGACATGGGTTTTCTGGACGATGTGCGCGAAATTTTGCGGCTTACCCGTACCCGGCGGCAGACTCTCATGTTTTCCGCCACCATGCCGGAACCCGTGCAGGCGCTGGTGGAAGACAATATGCGGCATCCCGTGCTTGTGGAGGTAAATACCGCCTGCCCGGCAGAAACCGTCTCCCATGCCCTGTATCCCGTTGCCCCGCACCTCAAAACCCCTCTGCTCAAGACCATGCTGCGCACGCTGGGGTATGATTCCATGCTGGTGTTCACCCGCACCAGGCACGGGGCGCGGCGGCTGTGGCAGCAACTGGGCAAGGTGGGGTTCAATGTGGCCTGCCTGCAGGGCAACCTGTCCCAAAGGCGGCGGCAGGCCGCGCTGGAAGGATTCAGGCGGGGCAAGTATGCCGTTCTTGTGGCTACGGACATCGCCGCCCGCGGGCTGGATATTTCTTCCGTATCCCATGTCATTAACTACGATTTTCCGCCCACGGTAGATACCTACATCCATCGTATAGGCCGAACGGGCAGAGCCTGCCGCACGGGAAAGGCCATCACTTTTGTCACGCCCGAAGATGAGCCCATGGTGCGCACGCTGGAACGCGCCATGGGAGAATCGCTTCCCGTCTGCCTCGTTCCCGGTTTTGATTACAGCGAAGACAGGCGGAGCATGGACGCGCGTCCCGCCAAGGTACCACGGGTGCCCCGTCCCAAAAGGGTGGCCCGTGCCTTCATGCCCACCCAGGTGGAGCATGAGACGCCGGATGCGCTGCGCAATCAGCGCCCGCCAAGGCAACCCGCCCCTCATGCGGGTAACGTACGCGGCATTCTTCACCCTCTGCCGCCGCAGAACGCCCCCGATGGGGGAAAATCCCCCGGTACCGGCAAGGCGGGATCGGTCGTACCCGGCAGAACGCAGAAGGCTGCGGGGAGTGCAGGCGGCAGAAGCAAAGGGACTCAGAAAGTTCAGACAGGCGCAAGACCGCCGCGTGCCGGAAAAGGAATTGTCGCCCCGCCTGCGGGTCGTGCGGAAGAAGCCTGTGCAGAAAAGCGAGGGACCCGCATGGACCCATCTGTAAAGATACTCGGCGAAGAACCGGAAGGCGGCAAGGGCCGGGATTAACCGGGAAACGGCCTGCCGGCTTGAATCCGGCGGGCGCTTCTGCTACAACCCGCCCAAGAGAATACTGGCCGGATGCCAAAGAAACGGAGGAATCCAGAATGCCCTCATTTGACGTTGTGAACAAGGTGGACTTGCAGGAACTGGACAACGCCGTGAACAACGTGAAAAAGGAAGTGGAAACGCGCTTCGATTTTCGCGGTTCTCAGACGGAAATCACGCTGGATAAGGGTTCCAAGCGTGTCAGCATTGTCACCGCTGATGAGATGAAGATAAAGGCTGTGGGCGAAATGCTGCAGGCCCACTGCATAAAGCGCAAGCTGGATCCCAAGGTGCTGGAGTTCAAGAATATGGAACCCACATCGCGCGGAGCGGTAAAGCGCGAGGTGCATATACGGGAAGGCATTTCCAAGGAACAGGCGCAAAAAATCGTCAAGGATATCAAAGCCACCAAGCTTAAGGTGCAGGCTGCCATTCAGGATGAGCAGGTGCGCGTTACCGGAAAGAAAATTGACGAATTGCAGGAAGTGATCACCCTGCTCCGGGCAGGGGAGTACGATGTGCCGCTACAGTTTGTGAATATGAAATCCTGATCCGGCTGCCCGCCGGAGTGCGGGCGGAGTGCGAAAAGCACCAGAACGGCAGGCAGAAATGAACGGGGCGGGGAGTAGTGCACTACTCCCCGCCCCGCGTTTGTTGGTGTTGCGCCTTCAGGCACTGTAGATGTTCCGCGTCTGTTGGGGGCGTATCTCAGGCAGACTTGGCTGCCTGCCGTACCGAGTCCATGAATATTTCAAGGTCGTTCTTCTCTCCCGGCCTGTGGTCCTCCGGGTAGAGCAGGGCAGACATGTAGAAAACGGAACCCACCCGTTTCGCCACCATGGCGCTGTGCGAAAATCGGGCAAGCCCCTCTTCCACCATGTTGCGCGTCGGTTGCGGCAGCTGCGCGGTAAACGGGGCAGCCTCGTCTGCAAGGGTTGCCAGCAGGCTGGCCTTTTCAAGCATAAGCTGTTTGTATCGGGCCTGATCCTGCTCCTCATGCAGAGAGATGCGGGCCTTCTCCTCCAGCATGGCAATCTTGGCGGCCTTTGCTTCCAGCCATTCCGTCAGCGGGGGGAACGGATTTTTTCCCATGGCACACTCCTTTGACTATAGGCACCATAGCAGGCCCCGGAAAAATGGCAATCTGCTACGGGCCGTGAAATATCCAGCTCTCTGCACATAGCGGAATATCCGCCCGCCCGCACTGAATATTTACTGAGAGAAGCACCACCGTTTTTTCGGGGAACCTGCGGAGCGGGTGTTCGTTGCACTCAGGCGGTATTGCGGGCAAGGGGGCAATGCCGCCTGCCGCGGGGCACAGCGCAGCTGTTCAGCGAAGCGGTATACGGGGCTTGAGGCCGGGGCCGGAGGGCGCCTTTTCAAAGGCCGCGTGTATACTTTCCCGGTCATAGTGGGTGCTTTTAAAAAAGTCGCACTTGGCACAGTTGGCTATCTTTTTGGCAAAGGTTTCCTGCACCACCCCGCCGCAGTAGGTTCCGGTAACCGAGGCGCAACTGAAGCCATGGTCGGGCCATGCGGGGCACACGCCCATTTCTTTTTCCTTTTTGCCGCCTTTTTCCCTTCCGCAGTTCTTGTGCACCCAGCACGGAACGGCCTTGCCGTCTGCATGGGCCTCGGTGCAGGCGTGGTCTTCTCCGTTTTGCATGCGCGAGATGATAAGCTTAAGGTCGCTTGCCCTGCCGGAAAGGCCAAAAACGTCTGTTGCCGCAAGGTTCATGGTCTCCATGGTGTCTGTGGCAATGCGGGTTATCTCTTCCACGGCCCGGTTTATCTGTTCCGAGGTGGCAGACTGCTCCTCAGCGGCTGTGGCTATGGACTGCACCTGCATGCTGGTCTTATCCGCAAGCTCCACAATCCTGCGCAGCGCCAGACCGGAGGCGTTGGCGCTTTCCGTCACTTCCTGCACGGCAGCAAGGGCCTGCTGCATTTCACTGCCCGCGGCCTTGGAGCTTTCCTGTATGGACTGGATGGCGCTGCCCACTTCCTTGGTGGCGGTCATGGTTTTTTCTGCCAGCTTGCGCACCTCGTCGGCAACCACGGCAAATCCCCGCCCGGCATCTCCCGCACGGGCAGCCTCAATGGCCGCGTTCAGAGCCAGCAGGTTGGTCTGGTCCGCGATGTCGTTAATGACGTTCATCACCTGTCCTATGTCCACGGCGCGCGTGCCCAGATCGGCAATGCGTTCGCTCAGGTTGGAAATGACTGTGCCCCCCCGGCGATGGAATGTTCCAGATGCTGCATGCGCTCTGCACCTCGTGAAGAATGCTCACGCGTGGTAGAAGCCAGTTCCGCCGCCTCTCCCGCACTCCGGGCAACCTCCATGACCGTGGCGTTCATCTGCTCCATGGCGGTGGCTGTTTCCGTGGTGCGCTCCTGCTGCTGCGTAGCTCCCGCATTGGCACTCTGTATGCGTTCTGCAAGATGTTCCGAGGCATCGCTCACCTGTTGTGCCGCACGGAGCGATTGAGTGGTCATTTCCGCCGTGTGCACTTTGCGGGCAACGGCTTCCCTCTCCAGCTCCCGCTGTTCGGTAAGGTCAGTAAGGAAAATACAAGCACCGAGCATGCTGCCGGAAGGCGTCATGAGCGGTTCTGCCGTAACAAGCAGGCAGGTGCCGGACGAGTGCCCCGGCAGTCCGGAAACCTCTTCATAAACCGCATGTTTTTCACGCAAAGCCCGTTCCGCAAGGGAACCAATGCTGCCCGCCTGTCCGGGCAGAGAGGCAAGGGGCCTGCACACATGCTCTTCCGCCGTGCCGGAAAGGCCCAGCAGCGGCACTGTGCGATCATCCAGCCGAAGTATATCCCCGTTCGCATTAATGATAACAAACGGTCTTGCTCCCGCCAGCGCGCCAAGCGCAGTGTCAAAGAGCGATTCGGCGTGCTGTTTTTCCGCCCGCAGCGTCAGGATGGCACAAGCGGCTCTGCCCGCAGGGCTGTCAGCCCGCAGCAGGGCAAGGTCGGCAGTTTTGCCGGATGTGATGCGGTGCAGCAGCATCTGTGGTGTATTTACCATGTAATGCAGGCATAATCCGGATATAACCGCAGTACCTGCCGCTGTGATGAATGCAATAGATACCATACCTGTAAAGGATGGATTTGTTGTAGCGGAATAAGCTAATATGCTTGTCGCCGCTGCTGCGGCAGAAGTTATGCAGAGCAATGCAAATGTTGGAAATAATGAAATGCGCATGTGCGTATCCTCCGGATAATGAAGCGTAGAAGAAAAGTTCTTCTGCATTGGTGTGTTGCCCCCAAGGCCGCTATAGTATTATTTGACATGAGATTGCAACGTAAATGCCATATGAATGTCGTTATCAGTGCGTCGATGCAGTATGTGTATGCTCACTCCTGTTGTCCGGTGCATATCTCTTTCCGGCAGTATGGAATCGGGCCACCGGGCAATACAGAAAAAAACCATTCGGGCCGTCCGGAACAGTCGTTTGCCCGGAGCACCTGTCCGTCTGGAGCGCCCGCTGGATCACCCGCTGGAGCACCTGTCCGGTCGGAGTACCCATCGGTAAAGA
The DNA here is from genome assembly GCF_013340305.1 of Desulfovibrio psychrotolerans. Classification (NCBI taxonomy): domain Bacteria; kingdom Pseudomonadati; phylum Thermodesulfobacteriota; class Desulfovibrionia; order Desulfovibrionales; family Desulfovibrionaceae; genus Desulfovibrio; species Desulfovibrio psychrotolerans. The sequence continues at coordinate 476,880 of NZ_BLVP01000001.1, read as the reverse complement.
GAGGCCGTTCGTCCGGAGCAGCCATACGGGCAGAGGCGGGCCATGCTTGCCGTTTCAGCGGATGACGGCTACAACTCACCGCTGCCGGTCCGGTTAATCTTCCGGCGTTAAGGAAACATCCCATGGCATTACTCAGTCTGCATAACGTGTCTCTTTCTCTCGGCGGCCCGCTGCTGCTGGATGGCGTGAACCTTCAGATAGAAGAAGGGCAGCGCGTCTGCCTGCTTGGACGTAACGGGGCGGGCAAGTCCACCTTTCTTAAGGTCATGCATGGTGACATTTCCCCCGACGGGGGAACGGTGGCCCTGCAGCAGGGGCTGCGCGTATCCATGCTGGCGCAGGATGTCCCGCGCGATATTTCCGGGCAGGTTTACGGCGTCATTGCCGGTGGGGTTCAGGGAGCGGGCGGCGATGGGCGTGTGGGGCAGGCGCTTGCGGAGTATCACCTCGCCGCTTCCCGTATGGAGGCAGGCGATATGTCGCCGGAAACGGCGCAGCGCATGGCGCGGGCGCAGCAGGTGCTGGATGAGGCAGACGGCTGGCAGGCCCATAGCATGGTGCAGGGCATAATCAACCATCTGAAGTTGCGCCCGGATGTGGAATTTTCAAGCCTTTCCGGCGGTATGAAACGCAGGGTCATGCTGGCCCGCGCCCTTGCCGCCGAACCGGACATGCTGCTGCTGGATGAACCCACCAACCATCTGGATGTGGATTCCATAGACTGGCTGGAAGAGTTTCTGCTCCGCCGCGTGCGCACGCTTGTGCTGGTAACGCATGACCGCATGTTTCTGCGCCGCGTGGCCAATCGCATTGTGGAACTGGACCGCGGGCATCTGGCGGACTGGTCATGCGATTACGATACCTTTTTGGAACGCAAGGAAGGGCAGTTGCATGCCGAACAGCAGGAGTGGAACCGCCATGACAAGAAGCTGGCATCGGAAGAGGTGTGGGTACGCAAGGGCATAAAGGCAAGGCGCACCAGAAACATGGGAAGGGTGCGTGCGCTGGAGGCACTGCGCGATGAGCACAGGCAGCGGCGTGAGCGTACGGGCACGGTAAACATGCATGTGCAGGAGGCGGAGCGATCCGGCAAGCTGGTGGTGGATGCGCGTGCTATCACCTACACGTACCCCGATGCTTCTGAGCCGGTCATCCGTGATGTCTCGCTGGTCATAAGCCGGGGTGACAAGGTGGGGCTGCTGGGGCCCAACGGCGTGGGCAAGACGACCATGCTCAAACTGCTTCTGGGCAGGCTGCAGCCGCAGGAAGGCTCCGTGCGCCACGGCACGCGGCTGGAGGTGGCCTATTTCGACCAGTTGCGGGCGGAACTGGATGATAACCTCTCTGTGCGCCGGAGCGTTGCGGACGGTGGCGACACGGTGGAGATAAATGGCGTGCAGAAGCATGTGGTGGGATACCTCAAGGAATTTCTTTTCGATCCCGAGCGCATCCACATGCCTGTAAAAACTCTTTCCGGAGGAGAACGTAACAGGCTGCTGCTCGCCCGTCTGTTTACCAAACCGTCCAATGTACTGGTTTTTGACGAACCCACCAACGATCTGGACATGGAGACCCTTGACCTGCTGGAAGACCTGCTGGTGCAGTATTCCGGCACTGTGCTTGTGGTGAGCCATGACCGGGAATTTTTGAACAACGTGGTCACCTCCACGCTCGCCTTCGAGGGCGGGGGACGGGTGCGGGAATATGTGGGCGGCTATGATGACTGGCTGCGGCAGCGCAGCGCGCCGGGGTCTGTATCCGCAGCCGGAGCAGTGGTGCCGGATGCCGGGAAGGATGGAGCGGAGCCTCCAGCTTCCGCAACATCTGCAGGCGTACAGGTCCGCAAGCTGACCTTTAATGAACAGCGGGAGCTCAGCGCACTGCGCGAAGAATTGGCCGGTCTTCCGTCCGTGCTTGAATCGCTGGAGGCGGAACAGCGAGAACTGGAGACGCACCTTGCGGACTCCGGCTTCTACACCCGCGACCCCGCCGGGTTTACCGCTGCCGGAGAGCGAATGACGGTACTGGAAGAAGAGCAGTTGCGTACTCTGGAGCGGTGGGAAGCTGTGGAGTCGCGCATTGCAGAACTGGAAGCGCTGCGCGGGTAGCGGCAGAAGAAGCGTTGCGGGCGGCTAAGAGCGCGCCTCGCGTTGTTATGGTTGCATATCTGTGATTACTCTCTGAATTTCCCGTGTGTTAAAGGGAACCCTCCGCAATATGGCTGTGTGGAGGGTTTTTTCGTTTTCATTATATAGGCAAACTGATAAATAGCGTGTCACTAAATACCTCTTCACAAATAAGGAGTGGAGCATGTGGCACGATGACAAAATCTCACCCAATCAGGGTATCCGGTCTGACGCGCAGAAGGCGTTTGCAGAAGCTGCATCCGGCAGGGAACTGTATGTGGCCAAGTTCAGGAATCTGCAGTTCGAAAAACAGGCCCTGTACGACAATATCTGTTTTGTGCCCATCAGCCTCGGGCAGGAGTACCATGAGGGTGGCAAGTTTGCGTCCATTATGCGGTTGGTGGAAAAAAGTTTCAAAGAATGTGTGATCATTGTGTCCGACGTGTTGCACAGGCACACGCTGGTCATTGAAGATGCGTCACTCGATGCGGAGCAAGCATTGTCGCGCGCGCTGGAGAAAGGCAGGCAGTGGGTTGCAGCCAACAGCGCTCACTGGAAAGACCTTTCCATACCGTGCCGTGTTGTCTACTGGGGAGAGTTGCTGCATTCAGAGGCTTACATGCGTCACCGCCGCGAGCTGGATGCGCTGTGCTCCAAGAGTTACTGCGCAAATCATCTTGTGGATGAAATGGTGGGCCATTTTGTGCGGTCTGCCTGCGCGGCAGATGCCGGTGAATCGGAACGGGCACGTGTTGCGGCGTTAAGCCGCGAGTATCTGCTCGAAGAACACGCCATTCAGTTGCGCATGATCCCGGAACAGTTTCCGGAACATCACTTCGTGTACCCCCATACTAACCGGCTTGACCCGTTAATGGAGCTTTATCGTATTATATCCGGCTGCCAGTGCCGCTGGCTGCGCGTTCGCATTTCGCGGCGCGACGGGGGAGGAGTTCCCGGTACGGGAGGTGTGGAACAGTTCCGGGAAACTGCTGTTTGTTCGGGCACTCACATTCCTGTATAAGATGGTGCACTCGCACAAAGCGGAAGGATGTTGCAAAACACTATTGCTCACCGCCTGTTGCCTGTTGTAGGGTGTGTAGCATACAGGCGGTGAGTACTTATGCGTACGGCAATATTTGTTGTATGGTTGTTTTGCGCTTGCTTAGGCAATGCTTTTGCTCAAAATATCGATGAAGTGATAGTCGTCGGTCCCTCATGGGAAAGATTTACGAATAAAGATGGAACCGGTCTCTATCATGAGATATTGAACGAAGTTTTTGCTCTGCACGGAATAGCAGTCGTGCGGCAGTATGTGCCTTCAGAGAGGGGATATGATCTTGTCCGTTCCGGCAGGGCGGATATGATGACCTGTCATGACGTGGCCGTGGCTCCGTTGCAACTGGCCAAATATCCCATGTACGAAGGGGCCTACCATGTGTTCTTCAACAAGGAACGCATCGGGGAGTGGAAAGGGGGCGAATCGCTCCGGGACCGTTCCGTTGTCTGGCGTATAGGCTACTATGCAGAAGCCAACTTCCACGTGCCCATACAGGCGCGGGAAGTAAAGACGGGCAGTGCGGCGCTGGGCATGGTGCTGCTCGGGCGGGCCGATTTTTATGTGGACGACTTATCCTTTATAGACGACTCCATCCGTCAGAACAAGATTCCGTTCAATCCCGCCGAATACGGAGTGGAGGTAGCCGGATACAGAACCTACCATCCCGTGCTGCTTCTTTCTGAACGGGGCAACAAGGTGCGCGACCTGTACGACAACGGCATGGAGCAGCTTATCCGCGAAGGCAGGCTCAAACCTATTTTCGAAAAATGGGGCTTCCCGTATCCCCGTTATTCGCAGGAGTAGCCGGGGCAGCTTTGCTTTTTATGGCTTGCGGCGTTGCGTCTGCGTGTCCATTATGGCATTATGCATAGGAATTTTTGCATGATGCATCAGGCGCGTGACAGGGGGCAACGGATGAGGCGGACGGGACTGGCTTTTTTTCTGATTCTTGCGTTTGCCCGTGCGTTGTGTGCTGCTGATCTGGGAGCCGTGGTTGTGGTCGGTCCGGAATGGGAACGCTTCACAAACCGCGATGGTACAGGGCTGTATCATGAAATACTGGATAACATATTCACGCGGCAAGGGGTGCATATCGCGCGCACATACGCTCCCCCGCAACGCTCCAATGATCTGGTTCAGGCGGGCAGGGCAGATATGATGACCTGTCGCGACAGGGCGGCCGAACCGCTCTTTGTTGCCAGATATCCCATGTATGAGGCGGATTTTCACGTTTTTTTCAACCGCAGGCAGCAGCCGGAGTGGGAGGGGCCGCAAACATTGGCGGGAAAAACCGTGGTATTCCGTATGGGGTACTATTCAGAGAGGAATTTTCCGGAGTCCGTGACCATGCGTGAAGTAAGAACGCCGGACGCCGCGCTGTCCATGGTTCTTCTGGGGCGGGCGGATTACTATGTGGACGATCTGAACTTCATACAGGAATCGCTTGCGGACGCGCGCATCCCGTTTAACAGGGATGATTATGCCATTCAGGTGGCAGGCAGGCGTCAGTATTTTCCCGTGCTGCTGGATTCACCACGGGGCAGAGCCATTGAGCAGTGGTACGCCCGGGGTATGGAACGCCTGCATAATACAGGGGAACTGCGTGAAATTTATGAGAAATGGGGATTCGCCTATCCCTGTTTCAATTTCCCGCAATAAGGGGATGGTGCGGTGGCAGAGAACAGTCGTAGTCCCTTCTTCGTTCCGCTTCACGATTCCGTGGCCACCCTGCTGCTGCGCAAGGTTTTTGTTGTCTATGTCATCGTTACCTGCATCCTCACAAGTCTGCAGCTGTTCAACGCCTACCTGAACTCCCGCGACAAGGTCATCCGTTCTATCTATTCCATGGAAATCATTGTGCGCGACGGCCTCGCCGCCGCCATTTATAACGTGGACGAGGAGCAGGTGCACACCATCGTGCGCGGCATGCTGGAAAGCCCCGTTGTGGTCGGGGTGCGTGTTGAGACAGAGTTCCAGGGTATTTTTGAGGTGCGCAATACCGAAACATCCCTTCCGCTCACCACTCCCGCCTTCGGGCGTGACGGTGAACTGCTGCATGTGGAAGGCGGCGGCGGCCGTGAGGGCCTTTTCTGGTTCACCACACCGGTCATTTATACGGAATACGGGGGCGAACCCTACACCATAGGCGCGTTGACGGTTTTTTCCAGTCACGGGGTGGTCCTTTCCGAGGTGTGGCAGGAGTTTGTCATCATCTTCGTGAACGCGGTGCTCAAGACCGCTGCGCTGTGGATTATCTTCCTCTGGTTTGCCCGCAGATTGCTTTCAAAGCCGCTGGAAGAACTCACGCAGGCCACCACGCACGTCAGTCTGGATACGCTGGAACACGTGCGCGTGCGGGTAAACACGCACGGCCGCAACGAACTTACCGTGTTGTGCGATGCGTTTAACGCCATGCTGTCCAACCTGCTGGTCATGCGTAAAGAGTCGGAACGGCTTGCGCGCAGCCTCACCGAGGCGAGCAGGCAGATTGAGGAATATAGCTGGACACTGGAAGACAAGGTGGACGAGCGCACCCGCCAGCTTGATGAAAAAAACGATGAATTAAAGCATGTTATCGAAAATCTCCAGAAGGCCAAAGAGCAGGCGGAGGCCGCCACCCGCTCCAAGAGCCAGTTCCTCGCTACCATGAGCCACGAGATCCGCACGCCCATGAACGTGATTCTGGGCATGGCGGAACTGCTGGAAGAGGGAGAACTGGGCCGGGAGCAGAGGGATAACCTCAAGGTGCTGCGGTTTGCCGGTGCAGGGCTTTTGGACATCATCAACGATATTCTGGACATCTCCAAGGTTGAAGCCGGCCAGTTGTCCATGGAGAATATCGACTTCGACCTCCACGAAGTGGTGGACAAGGTCGTCCGCGCCATGGCTGTGCGCGCTCACGAAAAGGGGCTGGAAATTGCGTGGCGTATTGCTCCGCATGTTCCCGGTAAGCTGGTGGGCGACCCCACGCGACTGCGTCAGGTGCTCATGAATCTTGTGGGCAACGCCATCAAATTCACCGATGAGGGCGAGGTCCTTCTGGAAGTGGAGCCAAACCCGGATACCTTTGATTCCGGCAACCTGCTGTTCAGCGTGCGCGATACAGGCATGGGCGTGCCCAGACACCTGCATGACCGCATTTTCGATACCTTTTCGCAGGCAGACTCCTCCATAACCCGCAAGTTCGGCGGAACAGGTCTGGGGCTGTCCATCTGCCGTCAGCTGGTCACGCTCATGGGCGGACGCATCCGGGTAGAGAGTGATGGAGTAAAAGGCGCGGTGTTTTCGTTTACCGCCATGTTCGGGGTACGGCACGCCCCCCTTGCCCGCAAGGAACACTCTCTTACCGTGGCGGGCAGGCGTCTGCTGGTTGTGGAACCTCACGATTTCAGCCGCACGTTCATGCGGGAGCATCTGGAGGCAATGGGTGCCTCTGTGGAAACCCTCAGCGATCCCGTCCTTGCCCCGGAACTGGTGCGCAGGCTCTTTTCCCGCGGGTGGGCGGTAGATGCCGCCGTGACCGTGCTGCCCTTCGAAGGAGCAAGGGAGTATCTCGCCGCCCTTGCGGAAGAAGGAGTGCCGCGCTGTATTATTCTGCGCACAATAGTGAATAGTGCCAAAGATCCTGTCATTCCCGCCGATATGCTGGTTTCAAGAATCATCAAGCCCGTTGCGCCGGAATCGCTGGAATCCGCTCTGTGCGATGTGTTTGACGCCTCATCGGAACAGATAAACGAGCCTGAGCAGGGGGAAACCATAACCCGTCCTCTGCGCATCCTGTTGGTGGACGATTCTCCCAACAACAGAATGGTGGTGGAACTGTTTCTCAGGCGCACACCGCATGAGCTCGTCATGGCGGAAAACGGTCAGCAGGGTGTGCAGTTGTTCGGGCGTGAGCATTTTGACGTGGTGCTTATGGACATAGAAATGCCGGTCATGGACGGGCTCACCGCCACACGGCGCATCCGTGAAATGGAGGCGGAGCGGGGCCTGCCCCCGGTGCCCGTGGTGGCACTTACCGCCCATGCCCTGGATGAAGAGCGCGCCAAGGCGTTTGATGCCGGGTGTACAGGATTTTTAACCAAACCGCTGAACAAGTCCGTTTTGCTCAAAGAAATTTCAGTCATTTAATATGCTGATATTAAAGGAGTATTGAGAAAATTTTAAAAAATTATTCTGCTCCCCCTTTTCATCGTGAAAAACTGCTTTATTATCCCCTCAGCGCCGGGTAGGTTTTACGGCTCCCGGTAAGTCAGCCCCGCGATTTCTGCGGGCTTTTCATGTGTAGTCCTAGCGGCTTTTTGCTGCGCCTTGCGCGGAAAGTGCTCTTCTGGCTTGACAGAAGAGCAGGAGAGGGTGAAAAGCCGTCCTGTGCTGGCACTCGTCGTAGGTGAGTGCTAGTAAAACCAGATTAATACAAGTAATGTTGGAGGTTTATAGTATGAATCTGAAGCCCCTGAGCGATCGAGTTCTGGTGAAGCGTCTGGAAGCCGAAGAAAAGACCGCTGGCGGTCTGTACATCCCCGACACCGCCAAGGAAAAGCCTTCCCGCGGTGAAGTCGTGGCCGTTGGCCCCGGCAAGGTGGAAAACGGCAACGCCATCGCCATGACCGTTGCTGTCGGCAACCGCGTGCTCTTCAACAAGTACGCAGGCTCCGAGATCAAGATCGACGGTGTGGACTATCTGGTGATGCGCGAAGACGACATCCTTGCAATCATCGCTTAACTTCTCTCATTAGCTAGATATTCAGGAGAATACACATGGCCAAAGAAATTCTTTTTGACGCCAAGGCACGCGAACGTCTTTCCCGCGGTGTGGATAAGCTTGCAAACGCCGTTAAGGTTACCCTCGGACCCAAGGGCCGCAATGTGGTCATTGAAAAGTCCTTCGGTTCCCCCGTCATCACCAAGGACGGCGTTTCCGTAGCCAAGGAAATCGAACTGGAAGACAAGTTCGAGAACATGGGCGCGCAGATGGTGAAGGAAGTTGCCTCCAAGACTTCCGACATCGCAGGCGACGGCACCACCACCGCCACCATTCTTGCCCAGTCCATCTACAAGGAAGGCGTAAAGCTGGTTGCCGCAGGCCGTAACCCCATGGCCATCAAGCGCGGCGTTGACAAGGCAGTGGAAGCCCTGGTGGCAGAACTGAACACCCTTGCCAAGCCCACCCGCGACCAGAAGGAAATTGCCCAGGTCGGCACCATTTCCGCCAACTCCGACTCCACCATCGGCAACATCATTGCCGAAGCCATGAACAAGGTGGGCAAAGAAGGCGTCATCACTGTAGAGGAAGCCAAGGGTCTGGAAACCACTCTGGACATCGTGGAAGGCATGCAGTTCGACCGCGGCTACCTCTCCCCCTATTTCGTGACCAACGCCGACAAGATGATCGTGGAGATGGATTCTCCCCTCATCCTCATCTGCGAAAAGAAGATCTCCAATATGAAGGACATGCTCCCCGTGCTGGAGCAGGTCGCCAAGATGAACAAGCCCCTTGTCATCATCGCCGAAGACGTAGACGGCGAAGCCCTTGCAGCTCTCGTGGTCAACAAGCTGCGCGGCACCCTGCAGGCTGTTGCCGTTAAGGCTCCCGGCTTTGGCGAACGCCGCAAGGCCATGCTGCAGGATATAGCCACTCTCACCGGTGGTCAGGTTGTTTCCGAAGAAATGGGCGTAAAGCTGGAAAGCATCTCCGTTGCCGACCTCGGTTCCGCCAAGCGCGTGGTGGTCGACAAGGAAAACACCACCATCGTTGACGGCGCAGGCAAGAGCGACGACATCAAGGCCCGCGTGAAGATGATCCGTGCGCAGATCGAAGAAACCACCTCCGATTACGACCGCGAAAAGCTTCAGGAACGTCTCGCCAAGCTGGTGGGCGGCGTTGCCGTCATCAATGTCGGCGCAGCCACCGAGACCGAAATGAAGGAAAAGAAAGACCGCGTGGAAGACGCCCTGAACGCTACCCGCGCTGCCGTGGAAGAAGGCATCGTGCCTGGCGGCGGTACCGCGCTTGTGCGTGTTGCCACCGTGCTGGAAGATGTGAAGGTTGCCGATGACGACGAGGCTGCCGGTGTCTCCATCGTCCGCCGCGCCATCGAAGAGCCGCTGCGCCAGATCGCCGCAAACGCAGGCTTCGAAGGCTCCATCGTGGTCGAGAAGGTTCGCGAAGGCAAGGACGGCTTCGGCTTCAACGCTGCCAGCGGTGAATACGAAGACCTGATCAAGGCCGGTGTCATCGATCCCAAGAAGGTTACCCGTATTGCCCTGCAGAATGCCGCTTCCGTGGCTTCCCTGCTGCTCACCACCGAGTGCGCCATTGCAGAAAAGCCTTCCGAAAAGAGCGCTGCTCCCGCAATGCCCGGCGGCATGGGCGGCATGGGCGGCATGGGCGGCATGTACTAAGCTGCCCCGTATTGTCCCTGATTGTATGGGCCGGAGTTCGCTCCGGCCCTTTCCTTTTTCCGCAAGAGAAAATAGTGTGAAGAAGGGGCGTGTCCGGCTTCCATTCTTTTGTCATCTGAACACCGCGAGGAATCTATTGTATGCAAACCCCGTCTGAAAACTGCAAGGCGCTGGACCGTGAAGCCGCCATGGAACTGCTGGGCATAGACCGTCAGTCGCTGGAAACTCTCATCGTTCTGTTCAGTAAGGAACTTGGGGAGTGGACGGATTTTTTCACCACCGTCGTAGGGGGCGATACGAATACCATCAAGTCCAAAGCGCACAGGCTGAAAAGCGATGCAGCCAACGTGGGAGCCATGCGTGTGAGCAGGGCGGCTGCCGCGTTGGAGGCGGCCTGCGTGCGCGATGCGGATGCCGTGGAACCCTGCCGTGCTGCGCTGGTGAGCGCGCTGTGGGAACTGCATGAAGAGCTTGTGTAGTCCTTTGTGCCCCTAAAGGTTTGTGCCCCTGTGGCCGATGAGAAGGATGCAGGACGGGTGTGGAGCGTGCCCCTCGTCTGTTGCCGTGCAAATGTCATTGCGTCCGTCATATTGGGGGCGACCATGAAAAGATATACCTTCGGATGCTTGCTGCTTGCCTGCGCGACTCTGCTCGCGGGGTGCGAGGCATATCGGTCGCAGGTGCCTGTGCCGGTTACGCATAAGGCAGACTGGCAGTTCAAAATGCAGTCGGCCGGGCACTGGCAGGTTCTTGCAGGCGATGTGGCCGACCGTATTTTAAAAGCCATAGGTGATCGTGACGACCTGCTCATGAAGCCGCTGTACGTGCAGCCGCCCAACAGCCGCCCCTTTGCCATGGGTTTTTACAAGCTGCTGACCAGCGAACTTGTCTCGCGCGGAATGCAGGTTTCGCTCCACCGTGAGCGCGATGTGGTAGATGTGGAGTTCGACGTGCTCTCCATCCTGCACTCCTCACGGGCACAGCGGCCGCCCATAGGCACCTTCACCTCCATAGCCGCAGGAATAAGCGTGGCCCGTGCTCTGGACTCCATGGCGGAGTGGATTCCCGCCGCCATCGGTGCCGGGGTGCTGGCAGACTTTGCCAGCGGGGCCATAACCGGCGTATCCAACCACGAGATGCTTATCTCAGTCTCCATGTCCTACAACAACCGCTATGTGGTGCACACATCTTCCGTCTATTACATCAATGACCCGGATTTCGAGCAGTATGTAGACCCGCTCGCCCCCGGCCATTTCGTTCAGGAATTCCGGTCCCGCCCCGTGCGTGTGACCAGCCAGTAGGAGGCGATGGCCATGAAAATTCTCTCTTGCCTGTTCGCCGCTGCGGCTCTGCTGATAGCGGGCCACGCCCTTGCCGGTCAGGGGGCCGTTCCCCGCCAGCCGGCGCAGTACGAGGCTGCCCCCGCGCCCCAGAACGGCGGTTCGGTGCTTGTGGCCTCCAGCCATTATGCTGCCGATGTGCTGCACAACATGCTTTCCGCCCGCCTCAGCAAAGAAAGCCCGGTGCTGGTGGCCAGTATGGTGCAGCTGGACGATCTGGAAAAGACCTCGGGCCTCGGCAGGGTGGTCATGCAGCAGGTGGGGTCGCGGCTCAGCCAATACGGATACCGCATTGTGGACTCGCGCCTGCGCAGCAGCATGGTCATGCGCCCGCATGAAGGGGAGTTTATGCTCTCGCGCGATGTGGCCCGGCTGATGCAGACAGAGTATGCCGCGCAGGCAGTGCTGGTGGGCAGCTATACGGAAAGCCTGTCCGCAGTGTATTTTTCGCTGCGCCTCATCCGGTTGGATGATGGCGCGGTGGTGGCAGCCTACGAATACTATCTTCCCAACAGGGGCGAGGTGCGCAGTCTGTTGCAGCAGGGCCGCAAGGCATCCGGTGACGGAAGCATGTGGTCATCCTTTGCCGGCAGGCCCGAAGCATACGCCAGCAATGGTGTTTCGCTGCCTCCCGTTAAGAACCTGAACGTGCAGCGGCCGGACAGAGTCCCGCTTGTGGGGCATGTGCCGCCACGTGGAACGGCGGGAACTCCGTTCCCGGCGACAGGAGCTGCATCTCCTAGTGCTCAGACCTATACGGAAGACCCTCCCGTCATGCCCATGACCAGTGTGCCGGACGAGGGGATAAAGTAGCCGTCTGCAAGCCCTGTCCGGTATTCCGTATGCTCTGCGTCCGTCCGCTGCGTGGCCCGCATCACGTGTCCTCCTGATGTCCTGCTGATGTCCTGCTGATGCGCGGCGGGGTACACTGCGCAAGCATCAGGCTGGCTGCATAAGCTGTGAGCAGCCTGCGGGAAGGCTCTCCGGGCATCGCAGGTGCGGAAAATTGGGAAAAGCGGCCTTTTCCGCTTGTATTAATGAACGAAACAGCCTATGGGTGTTGCGCGGTCGCCAGAGCAGGCGCGGGCGAACCCCTGTCCGGCGCGGCAGCGGGGCGACTGCGTGTATATCCCCACCGGGTCAAACTTGACGCGGGCCGTTTTACACTGTAAAAGGGTCCGTTCATTTTTTTAAAGGAGTATTCCCATGAAGAGAACGTATCAGCCGAGCAAAATCAGACGTGCACGCGCATGCGGTTTTCGCGCTCGCCTTAAGACCGTGGGTGGTCGCGCTGTTCTGCGTCGTCGTCGTGCGAAGGGGCGTAAGAGATTATCTGCCTAACGCATCCGAGAGCGCATCGTTTGATCCGGCGGCCTGATTTTGTCAGCTGTTACAATACAGGCCGCCGTTACTTTTCAAAAAATTTCATCCTGTTTGTTCTGTTCCGTCCCTCCGGAGAGCCCGGCTGGCGGATGGGGATGGCGGTAACCAGAAAAACGGGGCCGGCAGTCACGCGCAATCGCATAAAACGTGTGATCCGCGAGTTCTTCCGGCTCAACCAGCATGAAATATGTGGTAGTCTGGATATCGCCGTGGTGCCCAAGCGCAGCATGGACCCGGACAGGGTGAACCTGAAGAGCGTTTCGCAGGAACTGCTGCCTCTTCTCCGCACAATCTGCGAAAACAGTACCCCGAAGTCGGGAAGCGAAGCGTCATGAAAACACTCGCACAAAGGTTGCTGGTGCTGCCAATCCGCTTCTACCAGCGGTGCATATCACCATTGTTTCCACCTGCCTGCCGATTTGTGCCCACGTGTTCAGAATACGCAGCGCAAGCCGTGTTGCGTCATGGCGTTTTCAAGGGAACCGCATTGGCGGTGTGGCGCATTTTGCGGTGTCATCCCTTCAGCCGCGGCGGCTATGATCCCGTCCCTCCCCTTCGGCGTCAATCCCCCTTGCACAGGAGTTTTTGAGGACTACATGATGGATAACAAGCGCATAATGATCGCTGTGGTGCTTTGTCTGCTCGTAACTGTAGGCTGGAATTATCTGGCGGATTACATGGGGTGGATATCCAAGCAGCCCGTTGCCCAGCAACAGGCTGCGCCCGCCGCACCGCAGGAAGCCGGTCAGCCTTCCTTTGATTCGGGCATGGATGCCCCCGCCATTGTTGAGTTCAAGCCCACTGAAGGGCGCGAAGTTACCGTTTCCACCCCTCTCTATACCGCCACCTTCCATTCGCAGGGCGGCGTGCTCAAGTCCTTTACCCTGAACGACTACAAGGAAACCATCGCGGAATATTCGCCGCTGGTGGATATGGTGGGCGAAGCAGCCGCCAACCTTGGCGCGCTGGGCGTTATGCTGGACGGCAAACGTTCGTGGGTGGAAGGGCAGTGGAGCTTTGAAGGCGATAACCTTGCGCTGCAAGGCGAAAAGAGCGGGCTGCTTGTCTTCACCGGCGAGGTGGAAGGCATCCGCGTTGTGCGTGAACTGCATTTCTTTGCCGATTCCTACGTCGTCAAAGAAAAGATCCGTCTGCTGAACGCCGGGGAAACCCCGCGCAGCGTGCGTCTGGACTTCACGCTTGGGGCGTCTTCCCTGAGCGGTCCGGAAGATAAGTACAACCCCACCAAGGTGGCTTGGTTCTCCGACTCGGAAGGGCTGGACAGCGAAGCCGATGCCAAGGATCTGGAAGCAGGGCTTGCCAAGCGGCTCCCCCTGCTCTGGGCCGGGGTTGAGAGCAACTACTTCCTTGCCGCCATCGCGCCGGAAAGCACTGATGTGGCAATGAAGGCCAAGTTCCAGTACGGTGTGTACCGCGTGGCTGTGGAACACAATGCGCTGGGCCTTGCTCCCGGAGCAGAAGTGGAGGCGGGAACGAGCTATTATCTGGGCCCCAAGCTTTCCATGCATCTGGAAAAGGCGCCCAACCTGCTCGGAAGCGCCGTGGATTACGGGTTCTTCTCCATTCTTGCCCGGCCCATGGTGGAGATGATCAACTTCTTCCACAAGTATGTGAACAACTACGGCGTTGCCATCATCATTCTCACCATTCTTATCAAGCTTGCTTTCTGGCCCCTTTCCCACAAGAGCTACAAGTCCATGGAGCAGATGAAGAAGCTTCAGCCCATGATGCAGAAAATCCGCGAAAAATATGCGGATGACCGGGAAAAGCAGAATCAGGAGGTCATGAACCTCTACAAGACCTACAAGGTCAACCCCGCCGGGGGCTGCCTGCCCGTATTGGTGCAGATTCCCGTGTTCTTCGGTCTTTATCAGGCTCTGATGAATTCCATAGAACTGCGTCACGCTTCGTTCATCCACAATCTGCCCTTTACGGACTACGTCTGGCTTGCCGACCTTTCCGTGGCCGACCCGTTCTACATTACCCCCGTTGTCATGGGGCTGACCATGCTGCTGCAACAGCTTATGACCCCCAGTTCCGGCGACCCGCTGCAAAGGAAGATGATGTTGATGCTGCCTGTGGTATTCACCTTCATGTTCCTGAGCTTCCCCTCCGGTCTGGTGGTGTACTGGCTGGTAAACAACGTACTCTCCATCTTCCAGCAGTGGCTCATGCTCCGCAAGGCATAGAGCCTTGCCTGTTAATCGCGAGTACACCTTGAGGTGAATGCATGGATGCATACAAGGAGTTCCAGGGAAAAACCCTGGACAGCGCTATCGAAGCGGCTTGCAGCTACTTCAACAGCGCACGAGAGAAGCTTGAAATAGAAATAGTCAATGACGCCAAGACCGGCATATTCGGTCTGGTGGGAGCCAAAAAGGCAAAGATCCGCGCCCGGCGCATGCAGCTGAATTTTGAAGCTGGTGTGCTGAACGGCGGTGAAGGAACGGGCACGGCAGATGGTCGTGACCGGAAAAAACCCAGCTCCGGGCGCAATGAAAAGCCCCGTGACGAACAGCGCAGAGAGCGCGGCGAACAGAGGCCGCGCGAGGAACGTTCCGAGAAAAGCCGTGTTCAGAACGGACAGGAAGGTGCCCAGCAGGCAGCTCCCGAAAGCCGTTCCAGACAGGGCGTAAAGGATGCGGACCGTGCGCAGGGAAAAGGCCGTCCCGAAAGACGTGCCGAAAAGCCTGCCGAAAAGCACCTTGGAGCGGAAGCCGGTACGGAAACGTCCGGTTCCGAAAAGGGACGTGGCAGACAGAAGCCTGAAGCCCAGTCCGAAGCCCGCACAGAACATTCCGAGGCGCGTTCGGAATCCCGGAACGACAAGTCCCGGCGTCAGGACCGGGGCAGAGGAAGCAGGCCTTCTCGTCAGCAGGATGAGACGGCTGCCCCGCGTGCCGAAGCGCCTGTAAATGGCGAGCAGGCAGCGCAGGAAGGATCGGCGACGGAGGAAGAACGCTCCGGCAGCCGTCGCAGCCGTGGCGGTCGCCGCCGCCCGCGTGGCGGTCGTGGACGTGGCGGTCGCAAGGAAGAGGGCACAGCCGATGGCGTGACCTCGGCAGAAGGCGATGCCGCTCCCGATGACTTTGCCGCATTCGGCAGCGAAGGCGACCTGATGAATGGCGCCGGATTTGGTGCCGGATTCGATGCCGATTTCGAAGATGACTCCATGGACGACATCCTCCGGGAGCCCATGGCAGAGGCAAATCTTGACGAACTGGACAAGGAGCTTCTGCTCTCCGTCGTCACGGAAGCCGTAAAGCGGATGGTGGTTCCCGTTATCGGGGAAACTCCGGTGGAGGCAGTCATTGAAGAAAACCGGGTGAAGGTCACCGTTTCCAGCGGCGACAATTCCGGCCTGCTCATCGGACGTGAAGGGCAGACCCTCGCTTCCTTCCAGTATCTGGTGAACCGCATTGTGGCCAAGCGCATGGGCGTTGCCGTGCGGGTACAGCTGGATACGGGCGACTACCGCGAGCGGCAGGACGATAAACTCCGCGAAATAGCCCTGCATCTGGCCGACAAGGCCAAAACGCTGGGCAAGCCTCAGTCCACACGGCCGCTCAGCTCCTACCACAGGCGCATCGTGCATCTGGCCTTGCAGGAAGATGATGAGATTCAGACCCGCAGCAAGGGCGATGGCCCCATGAAGCGGGTAATCATAGGCCGCAAGCGCAAAAGCGCTCAGTAGCGCATCTGCCCTTGGCATACCGATTCGGAGGAGGCTCATAAGGGCCTCCTTTTTCTTTGAGGTGTCTTTCCCCTAAAACGACTTGCCCGCAACCACCGGACAGGACTACACAACGCTCATGCAACATCTTCATTCATCGTACAGCGGAGACACCATTGCCGCCATAGCCACTCCTCTGGGACAAGGCGGCATAGGCATTGTCCGCATCAGCGGGCCGCAGGCGGGCACCTTGGCCCGCCGCCTGTTCAGGTCTTCATCGCGCACGTTCAGGGACTTCAGGCCCCGTGTCCTGCATTACGGTATGGTCACGGACGCGCAGGGAGAACCTCTGGACCACGTTCTGGCCGTGTTCATGCCCGGGCCACACACCTTCACCGGGGAAGATGTGGCAGAATTCCACTGTCACGGCGGCCCCGCCATTGTTACCGCCGTGCTGGAGGCTGCCCTCGCGTGCGGTGCTCGTTCAGCCGATGCTGGCGAGTTTACCAAGCGGGCCTTTCTGAACGGGCGCATGGACCTTACACAGGCGGAAGCTGTGGCCGAAATGATCGCCGCTCCCGTGAAAGGCGGGATACGCCTTGCAAGGGCTAAACTGGACGGAGAACTGGGCAGACGCATAGCCGCCCTGCGGCAACGGCTGGAGATGGTGCGCATGAAGCTGTGCGTGGCTGTGGATTTTCCCGAAGAAGACGTGGAGTGCCTCAGCCCGCAGGAATTTCTGGATGATGTGGAGCACGTACGCCATTCCTTGCAGTCCCTGCTGCGCAATTACGATCGTGCCCGTTGCTGGCGCGAGGGCGTGCTGGTGGTTCTGGCGGGGCAGGTGAACGCCGGTAAGTCCAGCCTCATGAACGCCCTGTTGGGGCGTACCCGTGCCATTGTAACGGATATCCCCGGCACCACCCGCGACTTTCTCGAAGAGCAACTCAGCTTCAACGGCCTGCCCGTGCGTCTGGTGGATACGGCGGGGCTTCGCGAGTCCGGCGACATTGTGGAACAGGAGGGGGTGCGGATAAGCCGCGACCTTGCGGCACAGGCCGACCTCGTGCTGCTGGTGGTGGACGCGCGTCTCGGACCCGGTTCTGCGGAGAAGGAGCTTGTGGCTGCCGTGGGGGCAGAAAGAGTGCTGCTTGTGCTGAATAAGTTCGATCTGCTTGATTCCCCTGAATGGGATGAAAGGGATGAAAAGGACAACAGAGCAGGGGATACTGCCGCGCCCCTGTCCGGCTGTGCGCAGGTGCGTGTTTCCGCCCGCGAGGGCAGAGGGCTGGATGCGCTTGTGGAAGCAGCGCGTGCTCATATACTGGAAAGAATGGGCGGCGGCGAGCCTGCTGCGGGTGATGTGGCCCCCAACCTGAGGCAAAGCATGGCGCTGCGGGATGCGGAGGAGGAGCTGCGCGCCCTGCGGGAAGACATCGGGAGCGGCGTCCCGTACGATATTCTGGGAGTACGGCTGGAAACAGCCTGCGCCATGCTCTCGGAAATAACGGGCGAAACCACGCCGGACGATATTCTGAACAGCATTTTTTCCAGCTTCTGCATCGGCAAGTAGGTCCGCGGTGCGCTGCGGAATGTGATGTGCGTCACGGACGCACGAGGCGGATAGGACTATCAGTTGAGAGCGCCCATTTTTGCAGATCATTCAGGAATGATGCACCGCCCTGCACGGGATACGGCCCGGTGCCGTTTTCCAAGGTCGCGCCGTGAGAGAGCCATAAACCCGCGGGCCGTTCCCACATGGCGGGCGGCAAGGCGCAGAACATGTTCGGGCTCTGTTGCCGCCGTGCGTGTCGAGAACAGGGCGCGAACGGCAGAACATTTCCCGGTTCCGCTGCGGATCATCACGTTTCAATAGTATGTAAAGCCGGGCACACTGCTGGTTCCGTGACCTCTTCCGCTTCACCTCAGCCGTATACGGAGCGTCCATGTCTGCCCCCTCAACACCCCATGAAATGACCGTCTGCCGAGGCGTTCAGGCGCAGACCAACTGCCGGTTCGCCATGCCGGTACCGGAATCCCTTGCCGTGCAACTGGAACAGTGTCTGGCGCAGAGCGGCTGGGCGCAGTTTCTGCATGGTGCCGTAACCGGGCCTGTGCTGCACCATCATACCTTCCGGGTGGCGCTGGCAGCCTGTCCTAACGGATGCTCACGCCCCCATGTGGCCGATGTCGGCATCATCCGCGCCATTACGCCTGAACTGGATACTTCCCTCTGCACCCGTTGCGGCCTGTGTGCACGCGTCTGCCCGGACAAGGTCATGACCATGCACGCGCATGGCCCGGTATGCGACCATGCACGCTGTATGCGCTGCGGGATTTGCGTGGACAAGTGCCCGGAGCGGGCGTTGCATGCAAGGGAATCCGGCTACAGGATAGTGCTTGGCGGCAAGCTGGGCAGGCACCCCCGGCTGGCAACGGAATTGCCCGGCGTGTTTGACGGGGAGCAGGCCGTAGCCCTTGTGAGCGGCTGCGTCAATTTGTACATGCGGCACTACCGGAAAGGGTTGCGCTTCGGCACCCTCGTGGAGGAATTGGGCGATTCCGTACAGGACGCACTGGAGCGGCCATGAACAGTGAACAGCTCGCGGATTCGTCCAAAGAACGTCCGGTTTCGTCCACATTTCGTCCAGTTCAAGAAGCACCTTCTCATACCCCTATGCGGTATGGACTGGCAGTGCCGCTGTTGGGTATTCTCCTGCTGGGAGCCCATACGTTACGCACGGGTGATGTGTGGCTAACATCCTTTGTGGTAACGATTTTTTGCCTTGCCCTCACCCGTCAGGGCTGGGCACGGCTGGTCACTGCCGCAGTTTTATTCGGGGCCAGCCTGCTCTGGGTGCGCACCGGTATCTCCCTGGTGCACATGCGCATGATGATGGGCCAGGACTGGCTGCGGCTGGCCGCTATTATGGGCGGAGTGTCGCTGTTTTCGCTCACCGGAGCCGGCATGCTTCTTTCCGCTCCGGCCCGCGCGCGGTACATGCGGCATGCGGCGACTGCCGTTCCGCAGGCGGCAGCATTCATGGTGTGCGCCTTGCTTCTTCTCGTCAGTCGTGATCAGGCAACCCGTGTAACCCTGCTGCTTTCCGACAGATTTTTCCCCGGCAGCGGCATGCTGCAGATTGTCCTCATGTCCATATACGCCGCCGTGGTGTGCGGCCTGCTTCTGGATAATCGCAAGGCCCGCCGCGTAAGGGCGGCCACCTGGGCCTTCTTTTCTGCCGTGTTTTTCGGGCAGCTTGCGCTGGGACTTGCGGGAGTCGAACGGCTGCTCATGACGGGTACTCTGCACATGCCTGTTCCTGCACTGGTCATTGCCGGTCCCCTGTTCCGGGGTGACGGATTCTTTATGCTCATCCTCTTTTCGGTATCGGTTCTGCTGGTGGGACCCGCATGGTGCAGCCATCTTTGCTACATCGGCGCATGGGATGACAGGCTGAGCAGGGTGCGCAAAGGGGCTCCCGCTCCGCTGCCCGCATGGGCAGGAACCGTCCGTGCAGGCATTGCCGTGACAGTGTTCGGTACGGCTTTGGGGTTAAGACTGGCTGGCGCGTCTCTGGGGCTTGCTCTGGCACTGGCGGCGGCGTTCGGTCTGGCGGGAGTGGCGGTGATGATGGCCTGCAGCTCCCGTGCTGGAACCATGGCGCACTGTTCAGCCTTCTGCCCGCTGGGGCTGGCAGGCAACCTGCTCTCTGCCGTGAGCCCGTGGCGGCTGCGCATTAATGACCGTTGTACAAGATGTGGTGCCTGTACACGTGTATGCCGGTACAATGCGCTTGCACCCTGCCAGGTGGAAAAAGGTCGGCCTGCTCTCTCCTGTTCGCTGTGCAGAGACTGCACCACCGTGTGTGCTCATGGTGCCATGGAGCTTACCTTTTTTCGTGCTTCTCCTGCGTTTTCCAAGCGCCTGTTTGTGGTGCTGGTTTCTTCGCTGCACGCCGTATTTCTTGCCGTGGCCCGCATTTAATGGGCATTGCCCTTTCCTGAAAACACTTTACGCCGTTGCAGGCATAATGTATGAAAGGCGACCGTCGGTGCCCAGCGTGCATACGGCGAGTGGTCAGAATACACGATGCAGCACATGAAGAACATTCCAGAAGAATATAAACGCAAAATTACCAAAGAAGAGATAAACGAACTTCCCCTGCACCGATATGAGGGCAGGGTGGAGGTTGTCCGTACTGATGAGGAGCTTGCGGTGGCCATTGCCCGCATGCGTCAGGAAAACCTGCTCGGATTTGATACGGAAACACGGCCCACCTTTCGCAAAGGGAAGCTGAACCTCCCGTCGCTGGTGCAGTTTGCGTGCAGCGATGTTGTTTTTCTTATCCAACTGAACTGGTTGCCCCTTACGGACAGTCTGAAAGACTTGCTTTCCGATTCTTCCATTATCAAGACCGGGGTGGCAGTGCGGGATGACATAAAGGATTTGCAGCGTCTTTCGCACTTTGAGGACGCTGGCGTAATGGACCTTGGAGAGGTGGCGCGGGCTGTGGGGTTGGAAACGCACGGCTTGCGCAATCTGGCTGCCAACTTGCTTGGATACCGCATTTCCAAAGGTGCACAGTGTTCCAACTGGGCCAGCCGTGAACTGACCGCGCAGCAAATTCAATATGCCGCCACAGATGCGTGGATAAGCAGAGAAATTCATTTGCGCATGGAAGCATTGGGATTTATTAAGGAACTTGTTGCTGCGTAATGCTTTTGTCACATTTTGAGCGGATGTGACAAAAAAGGCCGGGCGGAATGCGCCCGGCCTTTTTTGTTTTGCTTTCTTCCCTGAGAGAGTGGCATAATCGCGGGAAATTTCATGCAATAGAGTGCCTTGCTGTGGCAAGCACCGCCGCAGTTGTCATCATTATGTAACGGAGACACCATTAACCTGTCACGGGAATGTGGTGTACGTCTTTGGGTACTTATCCGGAGGAATCGGCATGACGAAAGAGAAGATTCTCGTTGTTGAGGATGACGAAGACATTCTGCAACTGCTCACCTTCACCTTTGAATCCGCCGGATTTGATGTCCGCACGGCTTCAAACGGGCGCGATGGTCTGGCGCGGGCTATGGATTTCCGTCCGGACCTTATTGTGCTGGACCTGATGCTGCCCGGCATGAGCGGTTTGGAGGTGTGCAAAGAGTTGCGGCGCCTGCCGGAGGTTGCCTCCACTCCCGTGATCATGCTTACCGCACGGGGCGAGGAAGTGGACCGCATTGTCGGTCTGGAGCTTGGCGCGGATGATTATCTGGTTAAGCCTTTCAGCCCTCGCGAACTGGTTTTGCGCATTCATGCCATTCTGCGTCGCACGCTGGGCGTGGAAGATACGGCGCAACGCGCCCACCTGCGCATGGATGGCCTGATCATTGATACTGACGCGCACAGGGTGGAAATTGACGGAGAGGAAGCGCTGCTTACCGCAACCGAATTCAAGCTGTTGACGGAACTGCTCAAGAACAAGGGACGGGTGCGGACCCGGGACCAACTGCTGAACACTGTTTGGGGATATGAATTTGAAGGGTACGCCCGCACCGTGGACACACACGTCCGCCGTTTGCGCCAGAAAATTGGTGACTATGCGGCGTACATAGAGACCATCCGGGGAGTCGGCTACCGGTTCAAGGAATAGCCTGCTGCGGATACAGGACACAAGACATGAAAATGCATTCCAAGGGACTGAATTTTTACTACGGTGATTTTCAGGCCCTGTATGACGTGAATCTGGATTTCAGGAAAAATCAGGTAACGGCGCTGATCGGGCCTTCCGGTTGCGGAAAATCCACCTTTATCCGTTGTCTGAACAGAATGAATGATCTCATCACCACCTCCCGCGTGGAAGGTGAGATTTTGCTGGAAGACATGAACATTTATGACCCTAAGGTGGACGTGGTGGAGCTGCGCCGCCGGGTGGGCATGGTGTTTCAGAAGCCCAACCCTTTTCCCAAGAGTATTTTCGAAAACGTGGCATATGGATTGCGCGTGAACGGAGTGAAGGATAAGACCTTTCTTGAGGAAAGGGTGGAAGAGAGCCTGCGCAGCGCGGCACTGTGGGATGAAGTGAAGGACAGGATGCAAACCTCGGCACTGGGGCTTTCCGGCGGGCAGCAGCAACGGCTGTGCATAGCGCGAGCCCTTGCCGTGGAGCCCGAGGTGGTGTTGATGGACGAACCAGCCTCCGCGCTGGATCCCATTGCCACCCAGAAAATTGAAGAGCTTATTCACATTCTCAAGCGGAATTATACCATCATTATCGTAACCCACAGCATGCAGCAGGCAGCCCGCGTTTCGGACATTACCGCCTTTTTCTACATGGGCCGCCTCATTGAAGTGGGTGATACGGAAATGATGTTCACCCGTCCCGGAAACAAGCAGACGGAAGACTACATAACTGGCCGGTTCGGCTAGGAGCCATACAATGGAAACACATTTTCACGCACAACTGGATAAGATGCGCCTTAAGGTGCTGGAAATGGCCGCCTACACACAGAAGGCCATTGAAGACGCATGCAAGGCACTGCTGGAGCGCGACGGAGACCTTGCGCAGAAGGTGATCGACAACGATATGCAGATTAATCTGCTTGAATGCGAGATTGACGACATGAGCCTGCGGCTGCTCGCGCTGGATCAGCCGTTGGCGGTGGATCTGCGGTCCATCGTGGGCATTATGCGGGTTTCCGTCAATCTGGAGCGTGTGGGTGACGAGGCCGTGAACATTGCCGAAAAAGCCATGTTTCTGTCGACGCGTCCTCCGCTGCCCTTTGGCGGACAGCTGAAGGAACTGAGCGATGTGGCTCTGGAAATGTTCCGCGCCTCCATCATGGCGTTCCGTGAGGGGGATCCCGACCTTGCCCGCGACATCTGCCGCTGGGACAGCCAGTGCAACGCGCTGGACGTAATGGTCATTAAGGATCTGGTCAACTACATGAGTAAAGAAGCCCCTGCTGTGGAACGGGCTGTGAGCACCGTTCTCACTTCCCGCAGCCTTGAGCGGGTGGGCGATCTTTCCACTAATATTGCCGAAGCGGTTGTGTTTATTGTGGAAGGGGTGAGCATTAAACACCGTATATGCAGATAGTGCGGCAGTAACCTGACAACATGCACCCCGGACTCGTTCGGTGGCTCTCCTGTTGTGAGTCTTTTGCTTATTTCACGGCGTACGGCAACGTGCGCCGTTTTTTTTGCACCGGAGAAAAGTGCAGCAATCTGGTTCATCCATCGTATCATGCTGTACACTCGGCTTTTTTTCGGTCGGTTTATGATGGCATGCTGTGGATGAACGGGTGGCGACATGGTTCATTGCGGTAACAAGGGCAGACCTGCGGGGGGAAATATTTAGCCGTCACGTTGCGGATTGCCTTTTTTCAAAGGCCGGATATACTATTCTGCGCCCCGAGCAAGCGGGCAGAAGGAGAACATACCTATGACCAAGACCGGAAAACGCAAGTTAGAACTCCCCATTACCCCGGAAGAAGTACCCGCCGTGCTTAAACAGCTTGGCGAGCAGGTGGAAGCGGGCGTGCTCTCGCTGGGCGGCAAGGAGATTGCCGTGGACGAGTACGACACCTTTTCCGTTTCGTTCAGGCAGAGCAAATCGGGTATGCGCCTTCGTCTGAAGGTGAAATATGCCAAACCCGGTGAAGAAGCGGACGATCAGGACGATTCCGACGAGTAATTGTGCCTCGACACAGACGTCTGGAAGCGACCTGCGGAGAGCATGCATCTTCGCAGGTCGCTTAACATTGCCCTCCGGCAGTTTTGCCCACCGCACACCTCGTGCAAAGCTCCATGCTGTCTATCGTGGCGCCCAGTTCCGGTATGGCGTGTATGGATGATGCAACGAGTCGGGAGAGTTCATACGGCTGCGTTCCCCGCCTGACCTCTGCTTTGTTGTGTGCGGGGTGTGCGCCGGATTTTCGAGGCGGGGATTACCGTTCCGCGTCTGCTCTATGGCGTGAAACCTTGTTCATTATCAGTTTTTTCAGGCACACTGGTGTTGAAACCGCAGAGCAGAAAATGGGGGCTGACAGGAGATGACGAAGAGGCTTGCCGGGCGTGCGGAGCGTGCATGATTGCTGAAATCACGGAAACTGTGCCGCAGGGGCTGGAAGAACGCCCCGGTCATGGACCCCGCATTGTCTTCTTCAGCGGTGGAACGGCGTTGCGTGAAGTAAGCCGGGAACTTGTCCGGTTTACGCATAATGCCCTGCATCTGATAACCCCGTTCGATTCCGGCGGCAGCACAGCGGAGCTGCGCCGTCATTTTTCCATGCCCGCCGTGGGGGATGTGCGTAACCGCATGACGGCACTTGCGGACCCGGAACGGGTACCCACCGGGCTTGTTTCCCTTTTTGCGTATCGCCTTGATGCCGGTGAACCGGAGAATGTGCTGCGGGAGCGGCTGCATGGTCTTTGTGCCGGAACTGACCGGCTTATGCTGGATTTACCTGTCCTTGTAAGGGAGGTATGCGCACGACATTTCAGGTATTTCGCAGAACGAATGCCGGATGATTTTTTGCTTGGCGGGGCGTGTCTGGGGAACCTGCTGCTCACCGGCGGTTATTTGCGTGCCGGGAACGATCTGTTTCCGGTTCTTTCTCTTTTTTCACGGCTCCTGCGCGTGCGCGGGCAGGTTGCCCCCATTGTCACAGATGATTTACACCTCGCTGTAGAACTGGAAGATGGTGTGCGGCTTGTGGGGCAGCATCTCTTTACCGGCAAAGGAGGACCGTGCATCAACGCTCCGGTGCGGCGGATGTATTTGACGGATGCCCGCCCGGACGACTGGCATGAAGGCAGATGGGCATGCAGCGGCAAGTGGAGGGCGGGAGAGTGCAGGGTAGTTCGCCCGGAGGTGTCGGAACACCTGCTGGAACGCATCCGGCAGGCGGATCTTATCTGTTATCCCATGGGCAGTTTTTACTCCTCCGTCATAGCCGCGTTGCTTCCGCGCGGGGTGGGGCGCGCCATTTCGGAAGCCGATTGCCCCAAGATTTTTGTACCCAACGTCGGACGCGACCCGGAAGAACTGGGGATGGGTGCCCAAGGGCGTATCCGGGTGTTGCTGGACGTGCTGCGTGCTGATGCAGGGGAGGTGGAAACCCACAGGCTGCTCACGCATGTGCTGCTTGATGAGGGGCAGGAAGTACCTTCGCATCGGTATCCCGGACTGCATGTCCGCCGTGCCCCTTTGCTGCTGCCACATTCCGATGGAGCGCACGATGCGCCCCATGTGGCGCGGGTTCTGGCATCGTTGGCGTGGATGGGGTAGGCCCGGATGTGACGGTGTATATGAAAGCCCCCGTTCCGTGCGTTGCGTTGGTTCGCTGTGACGGAACGGGGGCTTTGGGTGCGTATGGGAATGATCAGGCGCTGATGGTTTCGCGCAGCTTGGCGAAGGCAGCTTCTATCCCGGCGGGGTTGGTGCCGCCTGCCTGCGCCATGTCGGGTCTGCCGCCACCCTTGCCGCCTACTTCGGGAGCGATGGCAGCAATCAGGGCACCGGCCTTAAAGCGTTCGGTAAGGTCCTTGGTCACAGCCACCAGCAAGGTCACCTTGCCGCCATCTTCTTCAGAGGCAAGGCAGGCAATACCCGAACCCAGCTTGGAGCGCACATCGTCCATGAGCGTTCGCAGGGCGTTTACGTTGGGGGCATCCACCTTGGCGGCGAGCAGCTTGACGCCGTTCACCTCTGCAACATTATCCATGAGGTCGCCACCCTGACCGGAAGCGGCCTTGGCCGCCATGCGCTCCATTTCCTTGCGCAGGCTGCGAATTTCCAGTTGCAGGGCCTGTACACGCGCAGAGACCTGACCGGGCTTGCCTTTGACAAGGCCTGCCACCTCCTGCAATTCCGTCCGCTGCTGCATGGCAAGCGCAAGGGCGTTCCAGCCGGTAACGGCCTCTATGCGGCGTATGCCTGCGGCAACGCCGCTCTCAGAGATAATGAAAAAGCTGCCCGCCTGACCGGTGGAACGCAGGTGGGTGCCACCGCATAGTTCCACGGATTCTTTTTCTATGGAGACCACGCGCACGTTGGAGGAGTATTTTTCACCGAACAAGGCGATGGCTCCCTTGGCAACGGCATGGTCATAGGCCATTTCTTCCGTCGTCAGAGGGGTATCTGCCATGATGGCCCTGTTCACATCGTTTTCAATGGCCAGAATCTCTTCCGGGGTGAGCGCGGCAATGTGCGTGAAGTCGAAGCGCAGACGATCCGGGCCTACCAGTGAGCCGGACTGCTTAACGTGATCGCCCAGCACGCGGCGAAGGGCGGCATGCAGCAGGTGGGTGCAGGTGTGGTTGCGTGCGGAGGCCATGCGGTCATCTTCCGTCACCTCAAGCCGTACGGACTGGTCCTGAAGGATTTCACCCTCCGTGACCTCCACTTCATGCACGGTAAGTTCCGGGCTGGGCTTCAGGGTGTTGACGACCCGTGCTTTGCCCGTTTCGGAGATGATGGAGCCAGGGTCGCCCACCTGCCCGCCGGACTCGCCGTAAAAGGGCGTGCGGTTGGTAACGATATAGCCTTTGCTGCCGGAGGGCAGGGAGGGCGCAGTGTCTGCTTCCGCATCCATGAGGGCGGCTATGCGCCCTTCTCCCTGCATATGCTCATAGCCGGTGAACTCGCTGCACAGGCCTTCTTCCAGCAGCGACTGGAAACGGGCCGCAAGGGTTTCTTTTCCGCCGCCCTTCCAGGCAGCCTTGGCGCGCTGCTTCTGCTCCTGCATGTGAGCTTTGAAGCCTGCCTCGTCCACGACGAAGCCGCGCTTTTCCGCCACGTCATTCACGATATCCAGAGGGAAACCGTAGGTATCGTAAAGCCGGAAGGCGGTTTCGCCGGAAACCTGCGTGGAGCCTGCAGCGGTAAGGGCAGTGAGCTCGTCTTCCAGCAGGGTAAGGCCCTTGTCCAGCGTCTTGTTGAAGCGCTCCTCTTCCTCTGTCACCACGCGGGCCATGAAGCCGGCATTGTCGCGCAGTTCCGGATAATGGTCGCCCATGATGTCCACGATCTTAAGCGCGGTCTTGTGCAGGTAGGTGCCGGTAAGCCCGATGAGCCTGCCGAAACGGTACGCGCGGCGGATGAGGCGGCGCAGCACGTAGCCCCGGCCCTCGTTGGAAGGCAGTATGCCGTCGGCAATCATGAAAGCAATGGCGCGGCTGTGGTCCGCAATGACGCGCAGGGCGGTATCCACTTCGTCCCCCTGCTGTCTGTAGCGTACGCCCGCCATGTCGGCGGTGAAGCCGATAATGGCCTGAAAGAGGTCGGAATCGTAGTTGGAGTTTACCCCCTGACAGACGGCCGCAATACGTTCCAGTCCCATGCCCGTATCAATGGAGGGGTTGGGGAGGGGGGTGCGGGTGCCGTCCGCAGCCTGCTCAAACTGCATGAACACGAGGTTCCAGATTTCGAGAAAACGGTCGCAGTCGCAGGTGCCGATTCCGCAATCAGGGCCACAGGTCATGTGCTCACCCTGGTCCACGTGTATTTCCGTGCAGGGGCCGCAAGGGCCGGTGTCGCCCATGGACCAGAAGTTGTCCTTTTCGCCCAGACGGAAGATGCGTTCGGCAGGCACGCCTGCCTCGGACTGCCACAGGGCGTGGGCTTCATCATCATCCTTATAGACGGTGATGTAGAGATTATCCTTGGGCAGTTTCAAATCTTCGGTGATGAATTCCCACGCGAAGCGGATGGCGTCTTTCTTGAAATAGTCGCCGAAGCTGAAGTTGCCCAGCATTTCAAAAAACGTGTGGTGGCGCGCGGTGCGGCCCACGTTTTCCAAATCGTTGTGCTTGCCGCCCACGCGCAGGCATTTCTGCGAGGTGGTGGCGCGGACATAGCCGCGTTTTTCCTGCCCCAGAAAGGTCTTTTTAAACTGCACCATGCCCGCGTTGGTGAAGAGCAGGGTGGGGTCGTCATTGGGGATGAGGGCTGAGGAGGAAACTACTTCGTGTCCTTTGGATTTGAAGTAGTTCAGAAAGCGGGTTCGTATCTCATTTGCGGTTATCACGGTGTACTCCCTGTGAAGAAAATATGCTGTCGTCCGACCTGTGCGTGGAGCAGACAAACGCCGCCCTCGGGCGGCGTTCGGGTGCTTTCGGGGAGCCGGAACGTAGCTGCGCTATTCCGTTTCCGCCTCGGAGGCTTCGGAGGGCTTGACGCCGAAATGGATGAGTAGCTTGTCTTCAATCTGTTTGGCAAGGGCCTCGTTTTCCATCAGGAGCAGGCGCACGTTTTCTTTGCCCTGCCCAAGGCGCTCGGACCCGAAGGAATACCACGCGCCGCTCTTGTCTATGATGTTGTTTTCTACGCCAAGGTCAATGACTTCGCCCAGGCGTGAGATACCCTGACCGTACAGAATGTCGAAGTTTGCTTCGCGGAAGGGCGGTGCAACCTTGTTTTTGACTATCTTGGCGCGCACGCGGTTGCCGTAAACCTCTTCCTTGTCCTTGAGCGACTGGATGCGGCGTACGTCTATGCGGATGGAGCAGTAGAATTTGAGCGCGTTGCCGCCGGTGGTGGTTTCCGGGTTGCCGTAGCCCATGGTGCCTATCTTCATGCGTATCTGGTTGATGAAGATGACGCTCGCCTTGGACTTGTGGATGGTGCCGGTGAGCTTGCGCATGGCGTGGGACATGAGCCGTGCCTGTCCGCCCACCTGCATTTCGCCCATGTTGCCTTCCAGTTCCGCCTGCGGGATGAGGGCTGCCACGGAGTCTATGACGATTATGTCCACCGCGCCGGAGCGGACCAGCATGTCTGCCACATCCAGAGCCTGTTCGCCGTAATCCGGCTGGGATATGAGCAGTTCTTCCGTATTTACGCCAAGGCGTTTCGCGTAGGAAGGGTCCAGCGCGTGTTCGGCGTCTATGAAGGCGGCGGTGCCGCCTCTCTTTTGGCATTCTGCAATCATGTGCAGAGCAAGGGTGGTTTTGCCGGAGGATTCAGGACCAAAAATTTCCGTCACGCGGCCGCGCGGAATGCCCCCTACGCCAAGGGCGAGGTCCAGCCCGATGGAGCCGGAAGGAATGACGGGGATGCTGACATGGGCGTTGTCGTCCAGACGCATGACCGAGCCCTGCCCGTATTTGCGTTCAATGGAGCTGAGGGCAGTCTTCAGGGCGTCGCGACGCAGGTCTTCGGTACTCTGAGCAGGTTTTTTTGCCATGGGTGATGGTCTCCGGAGCGGATAGTGGTTCGTTCAAAGCCCAAAACCAATAGCAGAACCCGCCACGGGGGGCAATGTTTCATACGGTGCAATGCCGTGTGATGGCCGCTGCGGGCGTCTTTGCGGTCAGTGCTTGCTTTTCCCTGCGTTGCGCCGTATCTGCCTGCCATGCAAACGGACACTTCATCTGCATTTCCCGGCTATGATGCCGTGGCTCTGCTCTCCGGCGGTCTGGATTCGATTCTCGCCGTTAAACTGATTCAGGAACAGGGGCTGCGCGTCAAATGCCTGCACTTTGTCACTCCCTTCTTCGGCAAGCCGCACAAGCGGCGGCACTGGGAGGGCCTGTACGGCATTGATATAGAATCGGTGGATATTTCCGCCGATTTTGTCCGCATGCTTGTGGAACGCCCTGTGTACGGCTTCGGCAAGGTGCTGAATCCCTGCGTGGACTGCAAGATACTCATGATGGGCAAAGCGCGTGAGATGATGGAGCGCTACGGCGCACGGTTCATCATTTCCGGCGAGGTGCTCGGGCAGCGGCCCATGTCGCAGCGGCAGGATACCCTGAACGTCATCCGCCGTGACGCGGATGTGCGCGACCTGCTGCTACGTCCGCTGTGCGCCAAGCATCTTGAGCCTACCCGTATGGAACTGGAAGGATTGGTGGACCGTGAACGGCTGCTGGACATACGGGGACGGGGGCGTTCAGAGCAATTGGAACTGGCACGGCGCTATGGGTTTGCAGAAATTCCCACTCCCGGCGGCGGGTGCAAGCTGGCGGAAAAGGAAAACGCGAGCCGCTACTGGCAGGTGCTTATGCATTCGCCGCAACCCTGCGCGCGTGAATTCAAGCTTTCCAACATAGGGCGGCAGTTCTGGTCCGGGGGGCGGTGGATGGCCGTGGGAAGAAACCGCATGGACAACACTGGGTTGCTCAAGGTGTGCGGTGATGATGACCTTGTGTTTCGGGTGCGGACATTCCCCGGCCCCGTAGCTGTGGGAAGGCAGTTTTCCGGCAGCCCGTGGGACGAGGTAACGATGGCGGACGCTGCTGCCTTTGCTGCTTCGTTTTCGCCCAAAGCGGTCCGTAGCGGCAGTCCGGTGGATGTGCGTGTGTGCCGTGCGGGCGATCTGCGCCTGCTTGCGGAAGGAGACGAACATGCCCCCGTGCCCGGAGAGGCAGTGGTCTCCGTCATGCCTGCCCGGACGACGGGAGCAGGCTGGGCCGAGCCTCTGTGGGTTGAGGCGCGTGAGGAAATTCGGGCCGAGGCGCGTGACAAACGCGGATGAGGCACTATATATTGTTTGAACCTGGTGAATGCGTGAGACGTTGATACGGAGGCAGAATCAATACGTTTATTACGGGGCAACTTGCCGTCGTCATTAAGGGAGATTGAGTTGCTTCCGGCGGCGGCTGCCTTATACTGGCAAAAGAGATTTTGCATGTGACTCCGTCCACGGTTCTACCGGGTACAAACCCCTTTCGCCTTTGGGTGGAAGGGGTTTTCTGCGCCATCATCTTGCCGTGTTTGATTCTTTGAGCAATTCAGCGGCTCCTGATTGGTGAGGAACGCATTTTTCTTGAAAATAAGGACGGAACAGACTACATGGGCTCGGCACGACTGTCGCCGGGAGGTGGAGCTGTTATCATTGCACCTGCCGGAAGGCTTTGCGCATGCTCCTGCGGAGGTATGCGTTGTCGGTATGCTGCGCCGTTGTGTGGGCAACGGAAGAGGCTTTGTGAGCGGGATGGGGTTTTTCGTACACAACCGGAAAGAGGAAAATCATGGCACTGACCAACAGGCATACCGACGGTTTCGCCACGCGGCTGGGGGTTCTTACCGCCACCCTGGGCTCTGCCGTGGGGCTGGGCAATATCTGGAAATTTCCCTACATGACGGGTGACGGCGGCGGAGCCGCGTTTCTGATAATCTATCTGCTGGCAACTCTGGCCGTAGGGCTGCCCGTGATGATCGGGGAGATCATGCTCGGACGCGAAGCCCGGGCCAACGCAGTGGGAACTTGGAAGAACCTTGCGCCGGGTACGCCGTGGTTTCTGGTGGGCGCAGCGGGCGTGCTGGCTGCGTTCCTGATTATGGCGTTTTATACGGATGTTGTGGGTTGGGTATTTTCATTTATCGTGCGCGCAGCCACAGGACAGTTGAATTCCACGGACCCTAAGGTGGGCGAGGCGGCATTCTCCGCCATGGTTTCCCATCCCTGGCACGCGCTGTTTTGGCAGTGGGGAGTGCTGGCACTTGTGGGCGGCATTCTTCTGGGCGGAGTTTCCAAGGGCATAGAAAAAACCACCAAGGTGCTCATGCCGTTGCTGTTTCTCATGCTGCTGGCGGTGTGCGTGCGTTCCCTCATGCTGCCCGGTGCGGCGCAGGGGCTTGCGTTTCTCTTTGCGCCGGACTTTTCCAAGGTGACGGTGGACGTGGTGCTTAACGCTATGGGGCTTGCCTTTTTCAAGCTTTCCATCGGCATGGGCACCATGATGACCTACGGCAGCTATTTCCGCAGCGATGCGGATATTCCGCTGACCACGGCGCGGGTAATGCTTGCCGACCTTGTGGTTTCGCTGCTGGCGGGCATTGCCATCTTCCCCGCCGTGTTCAACTACGGGCTGGAGCCTACCGCCGGTCCCGGGCTTTTGTTTATGACCATGCCTGCCGTGTTCAGTTCGCTGCCTCTGGGGCAGGTGTTCATGACGGTGTTTTTCCTGCTCACGGGCATTGCCACCATAGGGGCCATGCTTTCGCTGTTTGAAGTGCCTGTGGCCCTGTTTGCGGGAAGCGGCATGATGAGCCGTAAGGCCGCGGTCATAGCCACTGCTCTTGGTCTTGCAGCCTTTGGTGTACCCGCCACGCTCTCGTTCAGCACATTGGCGGATGTGAGCGTGTTCGGGAAAAACTTTTTTGATCTGTATGACTTTTTGAGTTCCAACATCATCCTTCCGCTGGGCGGCATCTGCATCTGCCTGTACGCGGGGTGGGTGTGGGGCGGGGCCCGTTCGCACGCCGCACTTTCCAACGGCGGCACTCTTGCTAACGCGGCGGTCATCCGCGTGTGGTATGCGTTGGTGCGCTACGTTACCCCTTTGCTGGTGGTGCTGGTACTGCTCAAGGGGCTGAAGGTATTCTGATAGCTGTGCCGGGACAGGTGCCTTGAAGGGGAGTCTTTTTCTGCAGCCCTGCTGAACGAGGTCTTTCCGTTACTGGCTGGCTCCGGCTTTGAACGGGTATGGCACGGCGAGTCTGAATGGTTTTCAGGATTGCCTTGAAATATAAGATGGATAATGGAAAAGGCTCCCTTGCGGGAGCCTTTTTTGTGTCGTTGCCTTGGGGGATTATTCGTTGGAATCGGCAGCCAGTTCATGGATAAGAGCTTTGAGCTGCTGGGCGAGGCCAGCCAGTTCGTTCACGGCGTCCGCAGCCTGCTCCATGGCCTGCGCGGTTTCCCGGCTCAGGGTGTTAATCTCATCCGTGGCGCGGGTTATTTCTTCCGATGTGGCAGACTGTTGTTCTGCAGCCGTGGCAATGGAGCGTACTCTGTCAGAGGTGCCGAGTACCGTTTCCACGATGCTGGCAAGGGAATCGCCCGCCCTGTGCGTCTGTTCCGCGCTTTGCCCCACAAGTTTTGCCACGCCCTGCATGTGCCTGAGTGTGGTAGACGTACTGCCCTGAATGGCCTTGACCACGCTTTCCACTTCTTTGGTGGCGGTCATGGTCTTTTCCGCAAGTTTGCGCACCTCGTCCGCCACCACGGCGAAACCGCGTCCTGCTTCGCCTGCGCGTGCGGCTTCTATGGCGGCGTTCAGCGCGAGCAGGTTTGTCTGGTCCGCTATGTCGTTAATGACGCCGATTATCTGGCCTATGCCCTCTGCCTGCTTGCCCAGCTCCG
Source organism: Desulfovibrio psychrotolerans (assembly GCF_013340305.1). NCBI lineage: Bacteria > Pseudomonadati > Thermodesulfobacteriota > Desulfovibrionia > Desulfovibrionales > Desulfovibrionaceae > Desulfovibrio > Desulfovibrio psychrotolerans. The sequence continues at coordinate 443,787 of NZ_BLVP01000001.1, read as the reverse complement.
TGAGGGTGGTTTCCATCTGTTTGGCATGGGAGTGCACCTCGTCCGTGGACTTGATGACATCCTGCACCACCCGCGCGCCTTCCTGTGCAATTTTCTGGGCTTCTTCTGCTTTTTCTGCGGCTTCCGATGCGTTCTGGGCCACTTCCAGCGTGGTGGCGTTCATTTCTTCAATGGCTGTTGCAGATTCGCCTATACGGTCATTTTGCAGGCCGGATGTCTGGCTGGCTTCGGACACCTGCTCCGCCAGCTGGGCAGAGGCTTCCGAAACCTGATCGGCAATATTGTTCGCTTCTGCCGCCGCTCTGGAGATACGGGCATTCTGCGCAATGATGCGCTGTTCGTTCTGCTTGGTGGCGGTAAGGTCGTGCCAGAAGGTTATGGAGCCGAGGAGGACGCCGTCCGGGTCGTGGAACGGCGTGGTGTTTACATCGATGAAATGTCGTTTTCCCGACGGGGTGATGATCTCCATTTCCGCACTGAGCGGTTTCTGTTCGCGCACAGCCCTGTCGGACAGGGTTTCACGCGAGGCATCGTTAAAATAGAACTGCCCGGATGGTGTGCCCACATATTCTTCCGGCGCGCGCGATTTTTCCAGGAAGTCGCAGAGTTGCCGGTTTACCCATGTCATGGTGAAGTCCGGGCCCACGATGCCGCAGGGAGAAGGAATGCCGTTCAGCACGCCCTGCGCGAATCCGAGCTTGTTTTTCAGTTCGCCCACCATGGAGTTCACGGAGGTAACCGTTTGGCCTATTGCGTCATCCGCTGTGTAGGTGCTGCGTGCGTTGAGGTCGCCCTGTGCAATTCGCCGGGTGACGGCGGAAAGGTCGTTCAGCGGGCGCAGAAGGAAGCGGATGAGGAAGCTGAACAGGACAAGCGCAAAGGCGGCGCCTCCCGCAATGATTACGGCAGAGGCGGTGAGCAGCTGTCCGTCTGCACCAAGGTACAGGCGTTCTTCAGGCAGGGAAAAGGTAATGTGCCAGTCCCACGGTGCATAATGCAGCTTGTATGCTAGGTGGGAAGCGCCATCTTTATCAAATTCCACAAATCCGTCCGGCGATTCCAGCAGAGCCTTGCCGTGGGTCGTGTCAGTGAACAGGGCGTCTTTGGCAATCTGCCCTGCTGTGTACGCATATTTGCCGTCACTCAGTGTGATGACGGTTTCTCCGTATCCTTCGTAGCTGAGTTTTTCCACCACGTGGCGCAGTTCAGGAGTCATCATCTGCCGCCCCACGTAGATGACAGCCACAATGTTGCCATCGTCATCCCGCAGGGGCTTATAGGCGGTGACGTACCAGTCGCTGACCACAAAGGCTTTGCCCCGGTAGGTTTCGCCGCTCATGACGGTCTTGTATACGGGGCTGCTGGAAGGAATGTAGGTCCCCACTGCGCGTTCTCCGGCAAGGGTAAGCACATTGGTGGAAACTCGCAGCAGCTTGTCCGGCAGAACTTGGAATATGGTAGCTGTACCGCCGAGCAGTTTCTGCACCTCGTCCACGGTATCAAAGTTTCCGTTGAGCGTGGTGCTGGAGAAGCGGTTGCCCAGTTGCAGGGGCGGAATGGAAACTTCTTCCCGCTCTCCGGTCATCTGGTTAACAATGGACGTTTGGAAGGATTTGTCCGTGGCAAGAAACACGTTGCCCAGTTTTGCCATCTCCCGCTCCATGACTACGAGATCGGCATTAAGCTTTTCCTGCGTGATCTTGTTTTGCAGGTCTATGGTGTCCTGCAGCCCGTCCAGCATGGACGAGATAAAGGCCCGCCCGAGCGTGTTCAGATTCTTTTTGGAAATAGTGTACGAATACAGGCCGGAAACCAGCAGCATGAATATGACTGTTCCTACAATGCCCAGAAGCAGTTTTTTATTGAAGTTCAGGTGCACGCTTCCCTCCCTGTTTTCAGGTGACTATGCTGAAAAGACTATCCCATTCCTTTTGCGGTGAGAAGGGGTTTTGGGTAGTTTATTCACTGCTTACGGTATGTTGCAAGCGTTTTTACAGGCGGTGACTGCTTAAAAACGGGCTGCCTGCAGATACGGGACAGAAAGCCGTATAGCGTCGTACTTTTGTCCTGCCCGGAAATTAATGCACTATCCGGGCCAGATGTTTCATTCTTTGGCGGAAGCGGCTGGTTTTGAGGGGAGAGTTTTGGAAAGCCAGCGGGAGAGGCGAGCGCCATAGGGATTATCCTGCCAGCCGGTGACAAAGGGAGAAACGAGGGACAGGCTTGCGCCGTGGAAAAGGGGGATGAGCGCAGCCTGTTCCACGAGAAGGGCTTCCGCAGCTTGATACATGGCCGTTTTACCTTCCGGGGTTCGCGCAGACTCGGCGGACGCCATAAGGCTGTCAAACTGGGGGTTGGCCCAGCGGCTGAAATTCGTGGCGGAAGCACTGTGGAAAACATTCAGGAAATATATGGGGGAGGGCAGCCCCGTTGTCCACGCACGGCGTGATACGGTGTAGTCTCCTGCCCGAAGGCTGGACATCAATTCCGGGAATGTCTTGTATTCTATGTCGGCGAAGACGTGAATTTTGCGCCAGTTACGGATAATGGCGGCCGTTATGAGGTTGCTTGAGGCTTCCTGCGTGGTCTGAATGGTGAGCCGCAGCGGGCGCGCATCGGAGTACCCGGCCTCGCGCATGAGCAGGGCAGCTTCTGCAAGGCGGACCTCATACGCCGAGGTGGGGGCGGCGAGGGGCGCGTATCCCTTCATGCGGGGTATGAGTCCGTAGGCGGGAACAGCGCCGTTATCCAGTCCTTCCGTAATTTTTTCGCGGTGAATGGAAAGATAGAGTGCGCGGCGCACCTTGAGCGAGGCAAGGCGGGGGTCTTTATGGTTCAGCGAAAGCCAGTAGGTGTTCAGTTGCGGGTTGGCGCGCAACCATCCGGGCATGTGCCGCTTGGCATACTGCACCTGATGGGCAGGCAGATGCTGCACAATATCTACATGCCCCGCCTGCGCCATACGGCAGGGGTTGTCATCGTCTTCCGTTACCAGATAGCACACTTTGTTGGGAGCAACCTGCGAGACCGAGTGAAAGTGCGGGTTCCTATGCAGGGAAAGCAGGTTGTCATTTTCTCGGGAAGAAATGGCAAACGGACCGTTAACAATCAGGTTTTCCGGTGTGCTCCATAGGTCGCCGTGGCGCTCTATGGCGTGCCGGGGAACGGGAACGGCACCCGTGTGGGTGAGCATGCGCAGGAAAAATGGGTTTGGTTCACGCAGCCTGATGATGAGCGTGCGGTCGTCCGGCGCGGCAATGCCCAGATTGGTGGCATCTCCTGTCTTGCGGGGCAATTCAGCCCCTTCTATGCCGTGAAAGTCGTAGCCTCTCGGGGCGTTTTCCCCAAGGGCAAAAAGTCGCGTGAAGGAGTAGAGAAAATCGCGGGAGGTGAGCGATGTTCCGTCTGACCAGCGCATATTGCTGCGCAGCCGGAAAGTGTATGTACGTCCATTGGGCGAAACGGTCCATTTCTCCGCTGCGCCCGGCAGAAGCTCTCCGTCAGGACCAACGGTGATAAGGCCTTCAAACAGGTCGGCAAGGATGGTGCTTGCCGCATGCGTATGTGCGCGGGCGGGGTCGAACTGTTCCGGAATGGTTCTTATGAGAATGCGCAGGGCATCCTGCGGGGCAGCGGGAGCAGTTGCCTTGTCAAGCGGTCGGGCATGGGCGGTTGCCACCAGCAGCAGGGTGTACAGTATGGCCAGCAGCAGGGGAGTGAAGAGGGCACGTACCGGAAAAGCATGGCTGATGGACGCTGGGGCTTGCTTTGTGCCGTGAATGGAGTGCATGTTTCTCGTGCAGTATGAGAAGTGGCGATAGTGCTTCTTCATGGTGTAGTTTCTGCGCGGATAGTACATCGGCAGCAGAAACAGTGCAAGCAGCGGAATGGCGAAGCGGAAGGACGGGATTTGCATTTCCTGAAAAGGGCTTACTGTGGCAACGCTATTCGCGTTTGCCTCCATCATACGGTTTTGCATAGCCATGAAGGATTAGCAGGGATGAAATATCCGCCCCGTGGGTGTCTGTCTCTGCTGAGCGCGGCTGCGGAGAAAGGAGATAATACTCGGCGGGGATCTCGGAGTCTGAAGGGCCTGCGCGCGTGTCCGCAAGGAATGGAGAGGCGTGGCTCGGCAATTCCACGCGGGCCACAAGGCGGAAGTATTTTCCCCTTCGTATATCCCGCAGTATAACCGTGCGCCCGGCGAGCAGGTCATGGACAAAGGCCTTTGCCTCGCGGGCCTTTTCTCTCTTCTCCGGGCTCTTGTCGCGCAGTTCCGGGGTATCGCACCCCGCAAGGCGGATGCTGATGTGCCTGCCTACAACGTCCGGAAAGGCTGGAATGTCAACAACGAGGGTGTCACCGTCCACCACGCGGACCACATGGGCTAAGGCGTCTCCGTAGGATGCTTCTGCCCCGAAGGCAATCTGCAAGGAGGTGCCTGCCAGAAGGGAGCAGCTCAGGAGCAGACGAAGGAGGGAGCGGAAAACCATGTTGCACATATAGTATTTGCTATATGCCGTGAGGCACAGTGTCAAGCCGGGGAAAAGTATCTGCGGGGGCTCTGGGCACATGGTGAGAGAGGAATGAAAATTGCAAATATCTTTCGTACATTGTACGAGACAGGAAAATGGCGCTTCCCCCCGGGGAGGAAGCGCCCGTTGCGCTTAATGCGCCTGGCGAACGCCTGATGTACGCTTGGCGAACGCCTGGTGAGCGCCCGATGTGTTTAAAAGGGCACTTGGAGAATAAGGCACGGCAGGCCGCAGAGGATGCGCTCTGGTAGGCGAAAAATCCTCAGGAACGGCAAGGTGCCGTGTGCGATTTAACCCGGGACTTCTTCCTTGGTAATGGCTTCAGCCTTTACGCGGTCCAGAAGTTCCGAGAAGACGGCCTTCACGTTTTCACGGATGTCGCCTGCAACGATGAGGAAGAGCAGGTCATCGCCGGGGCGGAGCTCGCCTTCATTGGCTTTGGCCACGATGCGGAAAATACCTTCGCGCTGTTCCATCTCCTTGCATATGGCCTGTATTCTGGCATGATCGGGACGAACCCGGACCGCGACAACATTGCTTTTGTCCTTGCGTGACCATGCCCGCACAACGCCATTATGCACGAGCATCATGCCAACGTGATCGGCAAAGCCCGGCTCCTGCTTCAGTTCGGCAAGGGCCTTGGTAACATCCATAGAGCCTCCGTGGTCTTAAATGGGAATAACGAATGTCCAGACTTTCCTCACTGCTTAGCAAACTGCCGCAATTCAAGGAAGCCCGGATGGTGGCTTCCGGCTACGGGTTGTGGGTCAACTGGAGTGGTGATCTGAACCCGTCCATAATCCAAACATTTCAGGATTACGGTGGGTTGCATCTTGCCACGGAACGCGGGCAGGCTTTGTGGTTTTTCTTCTCCACAGATGTATTTCTTGCGCTTGCGCGTCTTGAAATATGGGGAAAGTTCAACCGGTTGCCTGTTTTCGCGCAGGTTTTCTCCGCAAAGCTCCTGTTCAGCAGCAAGCGGGAGATAAATCTTTCCGTTGATACGGTGCTGGCGGCGCAAACAGCCATAGTCCCGGATGAGTTTGAGGTGTGGGTGCACCCGCGTGCCAGAGAGGATGGCAAGGGGCTGCCCGGCCTCACCTTTGAGGAACACAAACCCTACACCGGCCTTGCCTCTGCCGAATGGTCGTTGCTGCATGCGGATTCGCGTCTGCCCTATCAGTCTTCTCTTGGCTGGTATGGTGTGCTCAAACCGCTGGGAAATCCTCTGGAAAAAGGGTTTCAGGCAGGGTGGAGAGAGTTCTTCAAAGAGGTGGAGCAGGCCTTTCAGCGTCTTAAGATCAAGTTCATGCTGTTTGAGAACTATGTTTTCTTTCAGGTGGATAACCTTAGAACGCTGCGGCTGTGGTGCAAAGAATACCTGCATCTCATAGGTTCTCTCAAAGAAGAGGCACCGGAGCGCTACTGGCCCTGTGTTCAGGCGCTTGTAGACCGCAAGGGGTTGAATTTTAACAACGAGCTGCACAAAAAGGTGCGGCTGGACTGGGACCAGCTTGTGCCGGATTTTCCGCACATGAGCTACCGCAACGCCTATCTTCTGGGCGAAGGATTCGAGGTTCATGATACGCGGTTCAATGCAGATTCGAGCAGCGTGGACGACTGGTGCAATATAAACCTGACCCTCAGCGATTCGGACACGATAGGCATTTTACCTGTAGACATTTCCAACCGGCTTGTGGCGGGTGCGCATAACTACTGCTTCTATTGCGGGTTGCGAACGCATGAACCGGCCGCCTGCCCCACCCGGCATTTTGAAGATCTGGATACCTCCATCTGGAATAAAGTAGCGGCAATGGATTTTGAAACCATTAATACAGGTTTCAGAACCATAGATGCCGCCCTGCAGGGTGATGTGCATGAAGGGGTGAAGACCGTTCTCGGACGAGAGGGGCTGGATAACGTCCTGTTGCGGGCCGTGTTTTCCGTAACGGATACGTTTCAGTTGCGCATGATGCGCCGCATGTGGCTGGCGCGGGGAAAAGAGTACCCCAAAGGCGTGGATGAACTGGCTCCCAAAGACGATAACCCCATATGGGGCACGCTGAATACCATGCTCGCCGGGGAACTTATCCCGGCTGAAAAGGAACTGCAGCAGGTGGTCATACGGTTTCCGCGTGATTTCCGTTCCCGTACCATTAACGGGTTCATCGCCATGGAGCGGGGAGACCTCATCCGCGCGCAGCAGTTGTGGAAAGAGGGCGAATCGTTTTCCACCTCGCCGCTGCTGCAGGCGTACCACGTGTTTTTGCAGGGTCGTAATCTGGAGATTCAGGGCCGGTTTCAGCAAGCGAGCAATATGTACAAGCAGGTGCTGCGCCTGTGCCCGCAATGGCTTGAGGCGCTGTATCGTCAGGCCGTTTGTCAGGTGAAAATGGGATTTGCCGATCAGGCTATGGGGTTTTTGCTGGGGCTTATAGATAAGGACCCGCACATGTTCAACCGTGTGCTGCTGGACCCGGAGATGGAGCGCGGGCATATACAGATTCTTTCCGCCCTGAATGTGCCGTGGACAGAAACCGAGGCTAAAGCAGGGCAGATGCGTGACGGGCTGGAAAAGCTCCGGCTGGATATCGCCACATGGTTCCCGGAGGAACATCCTTTTGCCGAGCAGGCTTTGGCCCGCATTTCACGGCTGCTGCAACTGGCTCAGGTGAAGAACTTTGTTCCCTTTATGGGGCTTTTGCAGGGGCGGGAGCGACTGGACCGTGACATGCAGATGCGCATCAATCAGGAAGCGCGCGACCTGAAGCAGAAGTTCAAATATTATCTCGACAGGTTGGCATACATTCGGGATGAGGCTGCGTGGTTTCCTTTTCCCGGTATTCTCATCGAGTTCAATAAGCAATACAACATGTGTGCGGCCAATCTGAACTGGGCGCTTAAAACGCATTTTCAGGTGGCGGAAACATTCAAGCGTGCACAGAAAATGGCCGAAGTGGAGGAGGAGCGGCTTAAACTGCTGGAAACGCGCCTGCGTTTTCTGAGAGTCGTCCGCGATGCCACACTGTTCATGCTTATCATGGGAAAAACGTTCTTCTGGCTGGAACTGGCCTTCATGCTGCTTACGCTTATCGGGCTGCCCCTCACTATCTATTACGGCCAGACTATCATGGCAGACTGGGCCACAGATCTGGTGGTGAAGCAGAAATGGCAGATACAGAAGGGGCTTATCCTTATTCTTTCCGTTCTGGCACTGGGAGTTGCCGCGCTGCGTACCGCAGTGGTTTTTGAAAAGGTGCGCGAGAAGCTCTTCCGCAAGGCGCGGGGATTGGGATAGCCGAAACCCTGTGGGGAGTCGCTTTTCCGGCAGGCGGCTGGCATATCTGTTACTGTAGAAAGGCGCGCGATCAGGCTGACCATACGGCCAGTGCTCTTTCCACAAGAGCCTGTATAAGCGGGTCCTCTCTGCGGCGGGCAAGGCAGGCTAGGCTGAGCGGAACGCTGAGCGGACTGCCCTGATTGACCGAACTGGCCGAACTGACCGAACTGGCTGAACTGGCCGGCTGTCTTTGAGCGGAAGGGGTATTCCGGAACATGTCCGGTTCGTCCCACACCACGGCAAGGCCCTCCTCTTCCAGCAATTCCCCCATGTCGCGTCGCATAACCGATGCGCCTTTTCCGTTGGCCACCATTTCCCGGACGATGTACTCGTCCAGAGCGTCCGCAACAGGACGCGGGCGTACCCCGTATTCCGCCATGCGGTCTGCCACCAGCTTGTGGAACGGGCACTCGCAGGTGGTCCACAGCCATGGCAGGGCGGCAAGCGATTTCCATGTGAAGTCGCGCACGGTCATGCCGTTTCGCACGAACCGGGTGGGAATGACCACGCACAGTGGCACATCGGCAAGTGGAATCTCGTCTATGCCTTCATCGCCGCTCAGTCCGAAGCGGAATCCGGCATCCAGCACGCCCTCGCGCAGCAGGCTTGTGGTCGCAAGGGTCTGTGACGGAATAAACTCCATTCTGATTTTGGGATAATGGCGCTCCATCTGGGCATCCAGCGTGCGCATGCGCAGGAAGGCGGGGTCTGTGTTCAGTCCCATGGTAATGACCCCGGTGGGCGTCGCGGAAAGCCTGCCCGCCGCATCCCTGAGAGCCTGCGCGGCATTGAGCACCTGCCGTGCCTGCTGGTGCAGGGTTTTACCGTGGGCTGTGAGTTCCATGCCCCGTGCTTTACGTTCAAAGAGAACGACTCCCAGCGATTCTTCAAGTCCCCGTATCTGCGTGCTGAGTGCGGACTGGCTTATATGCAACACACGGGCGGCTCTGGTGAGGTTTCTTTCCCGCGCCACACAGAGAAAAGATTTGAGCTGGTTAAGTTCCATGGCTGTTCCGGGGATGCCGTTCGGAAAAACAGAATGCACCCATCAGGTTAATCTGTTGGAAAGATGGTTCTGAATACGGCATTACGGGTTCTGATACAAGACCATACAGGAGCTGTACATGCGCGGAAAGAAGTTGGGACCGTTCCTTCTGAGCGGATTGATGGTGGGGCCGGTACTGGGGTCGGGCATATTCATTCTGCCGCCGTTGGTGTACGGCGAGGCGGGGGAATGGGCCCTGCCCGCATGGATGATAACCGTGTGCCTGAACGCGGTGTTTGCTTTTGTGTTCGGATTTCTCTCCATCCGTTTTCCGGGCAGCGGCGGGGTGTCGGATGCCATTGCCCACGCCTTCGGCATACGGGCAGGGATGCTTGCATCGCTGTATCTCATCTCGGCGGTCATATTCGGTCCTGCCGCAGTGTTGCTGACCATTGCCCAGTATCTGCCCTTGCCTCCGGTGTTTCCGGAGGCAGCGGAGTGGCTGGCCGCTGGTGTTTTTTCAGGGCAGGGAGAGCAGGGACAGCGTATGCTGCTGGCTCTGGGGCTGGTGGGGCCGGGATATGTGCTCCTGCTGCAGCGTATCCGCGCCGTGGGGACTGTGGCACTGGTGCTTTCTTCCGTTTCCGCAGTATTGTTGTTTGCCGGAGGTATTCTGGTGCTGGCACTGCATGACGGTGGGCAACCGCTGCTGCCGGAAACGGGGAGCTTCGAGACAAGCGTGTTTGGGCACGCCCTGCTCATGCTGTTCTGGATAATCGTGGGCTGGGAAGTGGTAGGGAATTACAGCGGCGATGTGGAAACTCCCGGGCGCACCATACCGCGTGCCGTTCTGGGCAGTGTTGCGGCGGTAACGCTGGTGGAGATGTGCGTGGCGCTGGCTGTTCAGCGCGAGGCGTTGCCTACGGCGGCGGGGTACGGCGTGGCGAGACTGTTGTACCCTCTGTTTGGTGATGCGGGGCAGATGGTATGTGCCCTGCTGGTTACGGCTCTGTGCACGACCACTTACCTGATGTTTGTGGGAGGGGTGGCACGGTTGGTGTCATCTCTGGCTGCATCACTGACTTCAGCCATTCATGTGTCATCGGCCTTTGGGACACGGTCGGTCGTGCGGGGTAACCGGAAGTACGGGCGCGGAGCCGTTGCCGTATTCCTGCCGCTGCTCCGGCTGCTGGAACGACGGAACGGGGCGGATGTGCCCGTGGGGGCTGTAACTCTGCTGTGCGTTGCGCAGGCGGCCACCCTGATTGCCTGCATGGCCGGGCTGGCGCGGCTTGAATCACTGGTATCCGTTGCCAGCGGGTTCTTTCTCGCCAATGCACTCATGGGCATTGCAGCAGCCATTGTCATGCTGCACGTGCCATGGCAGCGGGGAGCCGCAGGGCTGCTGGCAACGGTACTGCTTGTGGTGCTGTGGCAGGCTGCGTGGTTTGTTCTGGCAGTGGTGGCTGTGCTTGCCGTGCTTTGTCTTGTGCCGTGGAAAAGCACGCAGCGGCGGGATATGGCCGCACCGCTGCGTGTGCAAGGCAGTGAAAAGAGAAGTTAGTACCTAATTATCTGTTCAGGAGTAGCTGATCTGCGCCATATGCAGCCCGTCATGCTCCGCGCAATTCTTCCAGATGTGTGCGCGCGAACTCGATGGAAGGGTCGATTTCCAACGCGGCGGAAAGGTATTCTTCCGCCTCGTCCCGCCGGTCGAGAAACTTGCAGCACAGGCCCAGATTGGCGAGGTCTATGGCAGACCCCTTGTCCAGGTCTTTTATCAGGGTGCGGAAATCTTCCGCAGCCTCTGCGTACATGCCGAGCTTGAATCGTGTGACACCACGGAAGTTGAAATATTCCTTCATCTCCGGGCACAGGGCTACGGCGCGGTCCAGAGCGGGCAGGGCGGCCTGCCAGTCCTCCCGCAGAGTGTGGCAGTAGCCGCTGTAAAAAGCGGCAAGGCCGCGGGCATCGGCTTCCGGCTGTAAGGGTTCCGCTTCTTCAAACAGGGCGCAGGCAGCATCAAAGGCTTCTGCCCGCAGGGCCAGCATGCCTTTGAAGAAAGGCAGAAAGTGTGCGCCGGGATAGATGTCTTCAAGGACCTCCAACCCCTGCATGGCGGATGCCGCGTCATGTTCCTCGCTCAGGATGCGGCCTACAAAAAGCCCGAGGCTGGCGTTTTTATCCCGTTCGCGGAACTGGAAGCCGGGAACAATGTTGTAATTGGCGGAAACGTTCAGTTCCGGGTTGGTGGTCTGCACGGAGTAAAGCGTGTAGCCCGCGGATTCAAGGCCGCGCGCCAGCGCCATGAGTTCCTCGTAGATATCGGCATGCTCCACACCGGGCAGCGAATCCAGAGGAACCGTAGGGCCTTCCAGCAGCCATGCCATATCTTCCGGGCGGGCGTATTTGGGCAGCCCGGATGCCTCGTAGCAGGCTCCGGATTCGAAGTCGCCCGCAAGCTGTGCCACCTCCGTGAGGGCGCGTACCGCTGCCTTGACGGGAGAGGAAGCCGTTCCGGCAGTGTAGACTATCTCCGATTTGTGCGGGAAGGTTGCGGGATCCCATGCAATGGCCGCCACGGTGGGGACAGGCAGACCCAGCGAAAAGTCTTTGAGCACCACCACGATGCCGTTCTCCGTGAATTTGGCGTGGAGCCGCTTGAGCACGGAGTCGGAAATGGAGGCCGGGTCAATGGTGGGAACCGGCGTGCCTGCCCTGTCTATGAGGCAGCAGACGTGGCGCTCCACCAGTTCACATGCGCCCTGAAAGATGGATTCTTCATCGGTGTTGCCCGCCGAAGACCCGTTGAATTCACCCAGTTTGCGGAACCAGTCCAGCGGGATCATGCGTTCCGCACCGTACAGCACGTCTGTGGCAGGGCAGAACCACCATTGGGTCAGGTCCAGAACGCGGGCTGCATCGGCAGGAGAGATGGTTTCCGAAACGGATTGCAGCATCTGCTCCATGGGGATGAGCCGGTCGCCGAACCGGGCCGCTGCTTCTGACCATGTGCACCGTACCATGCGGGGTTTGCTGTCCCAGAAGGTCCAGTAGCTGTAACGCTCCATCAGTTCCATGAGGGCAGAGGCTTCTGCCTGCTCCACTGAAGCACCTTTACCCATCTGTTTGCGGGTGGGCATGAACTTTCTGGCATCCGCACCACAGACCGAAAGGAAGACGGGAATGTCCAGCCGCCCGGTATCTATTCGGCGGGTTTCCGCCAGAATGCGGGTTTCCAGCTGCTCCAGCCGTGCCCGAACGCGGGCTACCGTTTCGGCGGGAGTCATGACCTTGTCCTGATCAGTGGTATAGTGCTTGGGGCAGGGCTTGAGTGTAATCATGCTATTTGGCTCGCAATCTGTGAATGGTGAACAGGGAACGGGTGGTCTGGGGCGTGGCCGCATCGTCCGCTCCGACGCTGTCTGCTTCCGTTATCTTTGTGCCCACGGTGCGCTCCTGCATCTGGAATTCCCGCTCGGCCAGCTTGAAGAATTTTTTTGCCTTGCGGCGGTAGTCCTTGGCAAGCAGGGCTTCGGAGGAAGGGCCGGGGGCAAGGTGGTGGCGCAGGCATTTGACCAGTGCCCGGTGCAGCGATTCCAGATACAGCACCTCTGCGCCGGCAATATAGTCGAACGTACGATTCAGGCGGGTTTCGGCAATGTCCATGCGGCATACGGTTACCCTGTCACCAAGGTCGTTGCGCAGGGCGTTAATGCGGGCAAAAAGCAGAGCGTCTTCGTTGATGTCTGTGATGAAGACTTCGGAAAATCCGTGCGCGGCGGCGATGAGGCCCGATACGCCGCAACCCGCCCCTATCTCCAGCAGGCTTTTGCCTTCTGCGGACAGGTGGCGCAGAAAATGCCCCAGCATGATTGAGGCAGGCCATATCTTGGCCCAGAGGGGCATAGCCTTGAGTGCGTCTTCCCTGAGCGTGGGAATGAGTTGATCCAGATACTCCCGCATGTTCTGCACCTGCAGGATTTCCAGCCTGATGTCGCCTACGGCAAGTTGCTCGAACTCCACGGAAAAACGCTGGCGTGCCATATCAAGAAGTTCGTCTAGGGGGGCGTCCAGACGGTATTGCATGTTCATTCCTTGGCTGCGTTGTGTGGGCCTTTGGCCCTGTTGTGTGCCGCGGGTTCCGGGGTGTTTCCTGCGGCGGCACCTGCCGTTCATGCCCTATGACGGGCGTTTGCGCAAGGCGGAGTGGGGGTATGTTTCTCAGCTTCGGGCGGACGCGGGACGGCAGACGGGGGCTGACCTGCGCTTCGAGTTCTGCTACACAGACTCCGGTGCCGCTGAATGACTGACAAGGCATGCGGCGGTATCTATTTCATACGCGCTGGCGCGCAGGAGAAAGCATGGAAAATCCCTATGTTCTGCTGGAAACGACCCTTGGAGATATTCTCATTGAACTGCTGCCGGAACAGGCACCCGCAAGCGTTGCCAATTTTCTGCGGTATGTGGATGCCAAGCACTACGATTATACTATTTTTCACCGCGTTATACGCGGATTTATGATTCAGGGGGGCGGGTACGACAACCGCCTGCAACGCAGGGAAACGTTTGAGCCTGTGGTGAATGAGGCCACGAACGGGCTTTCCAACCTCAAGGGTACCGTTGTGTTGGCGCGGGCTACGGAAAAGGATTCTGCCTGCGATGAGTTTTTCATTAACGCGGAAGACAACGCCGACCTTGATCATCAGGATGATACCGATGAAGGCTTCGGCTACGCCGTGTTCGGACGGGTAGTGGAAGGCATGGACGTGGTGAAGAAGATAAACTGGAAGGTGACCAAGGCCAGAGACGGCTTTGATGACCTGCCTGTGGATGATATTGAGATTATTTCGGCACGGCGGTTCGAGTAGGCTGCATGCTGATGCGGCATACCTGAACAGGACGGGGCGTGTTCGTCAGTCAGTCAGGCAGGCAGGCAGGCAGCCCCGGTGCCCCGACATTAGAGGGGTGGAAGAAAAATGGAAAATGGCGGACGAGTGGAGACGATGAGGCTTTGTGCGAAGAGGAAAATGGAAAAGGCCGGTCTTTGGGACCGGCCTTTTCCGAAGTGTGGAGCGGGAAACGGGATTTGAACCCGCGACTTCAACCTTGGCAAGGTTGCACTCTACCACTGAGTTATTCCCGCAGGAAATATATCTGCCTTGCGGCGTATCGACTTATGGAGCGGGAAACGGGATTTGAACCCGCGACCTTCAGCTTGGGAAGCTGACACTCTACCGCTGAGTTATTCCCGCACGTATGTAAAACGGCTCCTGATCAACATTGCCTTTTCGGGCAAATGCCGGTGGCTTGCGCCACCGGCCCTTGTTCTCTGGAGCGGGAAACGGGATTTGAACCCGCGACTTCAACCTTGGCAAGGTTGCACTCTACCACTGAGTTATTCCCGCATTATGGAGGCGGCATCCAGATTTGAACTGGAGAATGGAGGTTTTGCAGACCTCTGCCTTACCACTTGGCTATGCCGCCTCATCGTTCCTTCGGCGTGGATACAGTGACAGTGAAGTCATTTGTATCCTTGAGGAATCACCATGGATTGCCTCTCGCCGGAGTGCTTTTGCCTGAACCCGGAAAGGATTGCAAGCACTTTTTTGAAAAACTTATCCCGCCCCGGCACCGTGCTGTCGTAACCGCTGTTGGAAGCGGCTTTGCGCGCCGTACCAGTGCTTGGGGAAGCAGGAAGTTGCCATAGCCACGGCTACTTGTCAATTCAATGTTCGCGGAAGAACGAAACGGGATGGCTGCTTGCCGGGAGTGGGGGGAAGCCGGACAGAACCGGACGAAACTGGACGAGACTGGACGAAAAAGGAAGAACCCCGGAAAGAGGGCCGGGGTTCATCATGTGTATGAAAGGCCGCATATGGAGTCGTAAGGCCATGTGCGGCAGATGATCAAGTGGAGCGGGAAACGGGATTTGAACCCGCGACTTCAACCTTGGCAAGGTTGCACTCTACCACTGAGTTATTCCCGCTCGTATTGTGTGAAGACCGCAGTGCCGACCGTTCATTCAGATGTAGGTCTTTCAGAAGCGCTCCGCACTGACGAGGTGGGTTTATACGCAAAGAGTTTTGGAGGGTCAAGTGGAAAGTGAAAAAAGCTTGCCTAGGTCGTTTTTCGTATTATGTTGGAGCTTTGACAGGCAGTGTGGTTGGTCCGGATTTTCTGCGGGCCGGTTTGCGGGCCCGCAGGTGGCTTTTCCGGAGCTGCGCGGGTGGGCCGGGAGAGGCCGGAAGGAACGCAATAACGGTCCGGTGAACTTTATCTGCCCGGAATTTTGTGGGTTTTAGTGTGAAAGCAAGTAGTGCTTTACTTATGCACGAGCATTGGTATATGCCTGTGTGCTCTTTATACTGGATACCGACGTGGTTCCGCTGATTGTTGTTAGCCGTTCACCCTCTGTGAACCGTGCCGGGGCATGCCGAGACGTGACATGCCGAGACATGCCGAGGAGGACTTATGGAACAGAAAGACCTGGATTATTTCCGAGATCTGCTGCACGCCATGCTGGAAGAAGCCCAGCAGAAGGGCGATGCCACCCTCGACGAACTGACGGACAGCAACGAGATTTTTGCTGATCCTGCGGATAGAGCCACTGCGGAATCTGACCGCGCTTTCACGTTGCGCATCCGTGACCGGGAAAGGAAGCTCATCAAGAAAATCCGTGCCGCCATAGGGCGCATGGAAGAGGGAAGCTACGGCGTTTGCGAAGACTGCGGATGCGACATTGGCGTGCCGCGGCTCAAGGCTCGTCCTGTGACCAAGCTGTGCATCAACTGCAAAAGCAAACAGGAAGAGGACGAACGCGAGCGGGCCGACTAGCCGCTCCGTTACTCTGCGGGCATGGACGCGCATTTTTTCAGACGGCTGGCGCAGGAACTTGCCGAAGCGCTGCAAGGCGCACGCGTGGAGCGGTTTTATGCGCCCGCGCCGGATGTTACCACCATTGTTTTACACGGAACCGGCCCCAAGCGGCATTTGCTGCTTCGGGCCGGTCGTCGTTTTCCGCTGCTGATGCTGGCCGATGAGCGCCCTGCAAACCCGGATACGCCTTCCGCCCATGCCATGTGGTTGCGTAAATACGCCGGGAACCGGCGGTTGGGAAAGGCTGTTGCCGATTGGCTGCAGCGCCGCATGGCGTTTCCGCTTTCCGGAGAGAAGGGCGGCTGGCTAGTGCTGGACCTGCGGGACGGGGTTACGGTGCTTGACGCTCTTCCGGACAATTTCGGGCAGGTGCCGCCGTGGCCGCCCCACGAAGACTTTGCCGCCATGCTTGAGTCCAAGGGTGATTCCAAAGGTGATGCCGGAGGTGATGCCGGTGGCGATGGCGGAAGGGATGGCGACGTGTGGCGCAGATATCCTCACTATACGCCGCTGCTGCGGGAGACGCTGGCGTGCATGGCGGGATTGGGGAAGGGGGCGCACAAAGACGTGAATCCGGGCGGTTTGGAACCGGATGCGTACCTTGAGGCGAGGGCGCTGCTGGCAGATGTGGAGTTTGGTCCCGGCGGGTGCGATACCCCCGTGTATTGCTATGTGCGCCCGGGCAGGGCTGCGATGCTCAGCACATGGCCGCTGCATCCCGCCCAATATGAAGGGTACGGGGAGCGGGAGTTTGCCACGGCGCTGGAGGCAGCCCTTGTTGCCGGGGAGCCGGAGCTGTTTGGCACTATGGACCGCGCGCGGCAGGCACAGGAAGATGCCCCCCTGCGCAGTGCGCTCAAGCGGGCGCGTAAAACCCTTGCCAAGCTGGATGCCGAGGAGCGCAGGCTTCAGGCCATGATGGCCGGGCATGATGATGCGCTTGCCCTGCAGGCAGAACTGTGGCGCATAGGGACGGACGCGCGGCTTGAAGCGGTGGAGGTGCCGTTCCCGGATGGCGGATGCAGGCGTATTGCGCTGGATTCCTTACGCACCGTGCACGAAAACATGGAGCACCTTTTCCGGCAGGCGGCACGCGGCAGGCGGGGCATAGGTATGCTGGATGCGCGGCGCGGGCAGTTGCGGGAACAGATTGCGCGGCTTGAGGCAGGCGATGCCGGCGCGGTGCCGCTCCCTCGTTCCGGGAAGGCGGACAACATTTCCGGTACTCGGACAGGCGGGAAGACCGTTCAGGGTATGCGCAGCGGCGGCAAAGGGCAGCGGAAAGAAGTGAAGGGGCAGCGCAATGACGCAGGGGTGCATAAGCTCTTTCAGCGTTTCCGCAGTTCTGACGGTCTGCTTATGCTGCGTGGCAGGAATGCCAAGGGCAATCATGAAATTTTGAACCGGGCGCAGCCGCATGACCTGTGGTTTCATGCGGAGGATGGTCCCAGCGCGCATCTGGTGCTGCGGCTTGAGTTTCCCGGGCAGGAAGTGCCTGAGCAGACCCTGCGCGAGGCGGCTGTTCTGGTGGGACTGAAAAGCTGGCAGCGCGAGGGCGGGCAGGCACGGGTGATGTGCGCGTTTGTCCGCAATGTGCGCAAGGTGAAGGGGGCTGCTGTGGGGGCGGTGCATGTTGCGCGCATGGAGCGGTCTTTGCTCGTGGAGCTTGCGGAAGAAGTGGAGCGGCGTCTTGCGCCGGAATGCCCTGAGGCTGTTGACGAGTCTCTCCCGTGACGGGGGAGATGAGGAAGATAGCTGGCCGTTTGCCGTAGCCGGGTCAACAAGCATTTGACTGGGCGGTGGGCGCGTGTAATAAATGGGAACACACAAAGTCGGGAATTCGACTGCTGCGTGCGGGCATTGGCCGGGGGGCGTCTCTTGCAGCGAAGGCAGTCTACATGTTGAAAAGGCTACGAAATTTGCTCGCAGCCCCGCAGGCGATAGCCCGGGTGTGCGCTTCTGACTCTGCCTATTCCCACGCGGATTCTACCGTGACGGGGGGAGGTCAGGGACATACCTCCGCTACGCTGGTTGCACGTCAGCCCATCTTTGACCGTGACGCGGCCATATGGGGGTATGAGCTTCTCTTCCGCCGCCCGCCGGACACCGAGAATTTTCCCAGCGAGGTGGATTCTAACGTTGCCACCTCTTCCGTCATTGCGGACGGTTTTTCCATCGTTCAGCCCGCCTTGCTCCCCAACCAGAAGGTACTCATCAACTTTACCGCAGAACTGCTGGAACAGCAGATTCCCAAGGTGCTGCCCGCCGCCCAGTGCGGTGTGGAGATTCTGGAGAACGTGGTTCCCAGCCGGGAGGTGCTGCGTTCTCTGCTGCACCTCAAGCATGACGGGTATCTGCTTGCCGTGGATGACTATGTGGGACAGGGCGAACTGGAGCTGTTCCTCAAGGTGGCGGACATTGTGAAGGTGGATGTGCTGGGGCGCCCGTTGCGCGATGTGTTCGGCAACGTGAAGGATCTTAAGCAGTATCCCTGCCTGCTGCTGGCGGAGAAGGTGGAAGACCAGAATACCTTTCAGGTATGCCACCGGATGGGGTTTGACCTGTTTCAGGGCTTTTTCTTCTCCCGTCCCGAGATTATGCGCGGGAAAAAACTCTCTGCCTCGCAGGCGGTGAAGATGCGGCTTTTGACCAAGCTTTCCGACGAGAATTTTTCCGTTGCGGAAATTGGTGAAGCGCTGCGGGCCGATGTTTCGCTTGTGTACAAGCTTATGAAATACCTTAACTCCGTACATTTTTCCCTGCCCATGAAGGTGCGGAGTGTGGAGCACGGCATTGCCCTTCTGGGGAGCAAGAAGCTGAAGCAGTGGTTGTGCGTGACGGTGCTTTCTGAACTGGAAACCGCGCCCATGGCCAAGCATGTGGTTTCGCAGGCGGCGCAGCGGGGCAAGTTCCTGGAATTGCTGGGCACCGGGGCGAGGGGGGGCGTGGAGTCCAACAGCCTGTTCCTGCTGGGACTTTTTTCCCTGCTGGAGACGCTGCTTTCCGTATCGCTGGAAGACATGCTCAAGGACATGCCGCTGGACGAGGAGATTGTCAGTGCCCTGCAGGGAGGGGAGAGTGCCTACACCCCGTGGCTGCAACTGCTGACCTCGTATGAACGGGCCGAGTGGGATGAAACCATGGCGGTCATGGGGCAACTGGGCCTGAGTGAGGAACGCGTGGTAAAGGCGTACGAAGAGTCTTTGCAGTGGGCTATGGCGTTTTTTGACTGATGCCGGTTGTAACGCCGACATTACTGTGCATAACCTGCGAGAGAATCGCAGGTTATTTTTTTCTGCGTGCCGCCATGAACGCGGCAATGCCCGCAAGCCCGATGATATACCCAATGCCGCCTATGATATCCTGCAGGCTGGGGCCGCGTTGGGATTCTTCTGCAAGCTGTCTGCGGATGGGCGCGAGTTTTTTTTCCAGAGCCTCTTCCACGATGGTCCGCAGTTCATCCGATGCGGGCAGGGCTGCCTGCGGCTTGCCTGTCTGTGTTTTTTCGGCTGGCGTGGGTGCGGTGTGGGATTCCATAAACGGGGGCATGTCGCCGTCATCGCCTGTGACGGGCTTTTTCGCCTGCGGTGAGGCAGATGCGGGCGCGTGCTGCGTTTGTGACGGGGCTGGGGCGTATTCCGCACCCTTCACCGTCCACGTGTTCACATGGCCTTCATTGGCGTTCAGGGAGATGAGGATGTCCGGCCCTGCTGAGAGGATATGGGGCGGTATGGTGAAGCTCCATACGCCCGCTTCATCGGTCATGCCTTGCGCTATGGCGTCTCCCGTATCTTTGATGGTGGCCGTTACCTGACTGCTGCGGGCCTTGTTGCCGTTGCTGAAGGAGGATTCCGTGTGGATGGCGTTTCCTTCCACCCATGCGAAGATGTTCACGCGGTGGGCGTGGGCGTGTGTTGCCCAGAACAGGGAGGACAGCATGAACGCGGCAAGCATGGCGCACAGCAGACGGGACGGGGCTGCGACAAGGCACTGCGGGCGGGATGCCGGGGCAGTGCCTGATGTGCGGGTGGTTGGTGATGGCAGGGAGATGCGAGATATGCAGGAGATGCGTGACATACGGGGCCTCCGGTTTGTGCTGATGTGGTGTGACAATATTTCTAATCGTGCCACTGTGCAAGGAAAAGGAACCATGGTCGGGGATTACGGGCCCTATTCCGTTGCGGCGCACGGGGCAGCGATGCGGGGAGCATAAAGGTCTTTACAACGTGACCGCCGTTGCGTACTGTTCACGTAAACAGCTAGGGGAGCCATGCGGCAATGCAGCACGGCTGAGAGTGGGTGAAGCCCAGACCCTTTGAACCTGAACCGGCTTGCACCGGCGGAGGGAAGCTACAGCAGCCGCTGTTCCGTACAAGGGTTGCCGCCACGCTTGCCTCATCAGGGCAGGCGTTTTTTTGTTTGAGGCGCTCTGTTGCTTTTTGCCTGTCCGTTCATGGCGCACCGTTTTCGGGCGGTTTGAGAGTTGTTGAATTGTTCACCCGTGCTGCGGTAACGCGCCCGCACGGGTGCCGGGATTGGCTGGGGGAGTCCGCTTTGCGGCGGGCTGAGAGTGGGCATGGCCCAGACCCCTTGAACCTGAAGCGGTTCGGACCGCCGGAGGGAAGCCTGTGCTCCATGGGGGAGTGCGTTTACGGCTTGCCTTGCGGCAGGCCTTTTTTTGTTCCGGTCCGGTGCCGGACAACGGTGGGAGAGGGCATGATCATTCGTGTGAACGGTGAACAGGTGGAATGCGCGGAAAACATGCCCCTGCGGACTTTTCTGGAGGGCAGGGGGCTGGATGTGCGTTCCGTGGTGGTGGAGCATAACCGCTCCGTGGTTATGACCGATGCGTGGGAAGACGTCCGGCTGGCGGACGGGGATGAACTTGAAATCCTGCACTTTGTAGGAGGGGGCTGATGGAACACGACAACAACAACGATCCCTTGGTTATCGGCGGCAGCGTGCTGCAGAGCAGGCTGTTTGTCGGTACCGGGAAGTACGGCTCTGACGCAGTCATCCCCGAAGTTTGCCGGGCTTCCGGTTCACAGGTCATAACCGTGGCCCTGAGAAGGGTGGATATGCGCGCCGCCACGGGGAATGTGATGCAGCACATTCCGAAGCATATGCGGCTCCTGCCCAACACCTCCGGCGCGCGCGATGCCGAAGAGGCCGTGCGTATTGCCCGGCTGGCTCGCGCCGCCGGATGTGGCAACTGGATAAAGATTGAAGTCATCTCCGACAGCCGCTACCTGCTGCCAGACGGTTATCAGACGGCGCGGGCTACGGAAATACTGGCAAAGGAGGGGTTTGTGGTGCTGCCCTACATGAACCCTGACCTGTATGTGGCCCGTGATCTGGAAAATGCGGGAGCCGCCGCGGTGATGCCGCTGGGGGCACCCATAGGCACCAACCGGGGGCTGCGGACCAAGGAGATGATTGGGATTCTGATTGAGGAAATAGGGGTGCCCATTGTGGTGGATGCCGGAATAGGCAGGCCCTCTGAGGCGTGTGAGGCCATGGAGATGGGGGCGGATGCCTGTCTTGTGAATACCGCCATAGCCACGGCGGGCGACCCGGTTGCCATGGCCATGGCGTTTGGCGCGGCGGTACGGGCCGGACGGCAGGCTTTTCTTGCCAAGGCGGGACCTGTGCTCTGCGGCGGGGCCGATGCCTCTTCGCCCCTGACGGGCTTTTTGGGGGAGGCGTAAATGTCGTTCCTGCGGGTTGTGCAGGGGTATGAGGGGGCGGATATTCCGGGTGCGGCGCAGGCGGTGACCGAGGCGGACGTGCGCCGGGCACTGGAAAAACCCGTGCTGGGCCCGGATGAGTATCTGACCCTGCTTTCTCCCGCTGCGGCAGGGTTGCTGGAAGCCATGGCACAGCGCGCGAATGCGCTTTCTGTGCAGCACTTCGGGCGGACCATTCAGTTGTTCACGCCGTTGTATCTTTCCAACCACTGCACGAACCAGTGCGTGTATTGCGGATTCAACGCCCGCAACGATATTGCCCGGACCATGCTGGACGAGGAAGGAATTCTCCGTGAAGGGGAAGCCATTGCGGCTTCCGGGTTGAAGCAGCTTCTGCTGCTTACGGGGGATGCGCCGCGCAGGGCTTCCGCAGAGTATATCGGGCAGGCTGCCCGGACATTGCGCGACTTTTTTCCTTCGCTCGGCGTGGAGGTCTTTGCCATGCGGGAGGAGGAGTATGCGCATCTTTTGCGGTGCGGTGTGGATTCGCTGACGCTGTTTCAGGAGACATACAACCGCAGCCTGTATGCGGCGTTGCATCCCGCCGGCCCCAAGCGTGACTACACCTTCAGGCTGGATGCGCCGGAGCGCGGATGCCGCGCGGGGATGCGCTTGGTGAACGTGGGGGCGCTTCTGGGACTGGATGACTGGCGGCGCGATGCCTTTTTTACGGGTATGCATGCCCGGTATCTGCAAAAGAAGTATCCGCAGACAGATGTGGCGGTTTCGCTGCCGCGCATGCGGCCCCATGCCGGAGCGTTCCAGCCTGCCTCACTGGTGGGAGACAGGGAACTGGTGCAGATACTGCTTGCCCTGCGCATTTTTCTGCCGCGCTGCGGCATAACAATTTCTACCCGTGAGCCTGCCGTGTTGCGCGACCATCTTATTCCCCTTGGCGTGACCCGCATGTCTGCGGGAGTGAGCACCGCCGTGGGCGGACATGCCGGTGAAACGGAGAGTGTGGGGCAGTTTGAGATTTCCGATCCCCGGAGCGTGGAAGAGGTGTGCGATGCCATACGGCGGCGGGGGTATCAGCCGGTCTTCAAGGACTGGGAGCCTTTGGACGGCGTTTGCGCCGTGGCGGTGTAGCCGGGGCGTATGCGTGACGGAACACATAGGGAAGGGGTGATGGAAAACGGGACCGAGACGCTGTTCGACAGCGGGTTACGCCGGTATCTTACGCCGGAACAGGTGGAGATTCTGGCGACAGCGCGGGTGGGCATTGCCGGTGCGGGAGGGCTTGGGTCCAACTGCGCCATGCTGCTGGCGCGCTGCGGTGTGCGACAGTTTGTCATTGCAGACCATGACTGCGTGGACGGCTCCAACCTGAACCGGCAGTTCTATTTTCCCGATCAGGCCGGGCGCGCCAAGGTGGCGGCTCTGCGGGACAATCTTCTGGCGATTAATCCCGCCGTGTGTGTGACCATGCACCGGATAGAGCTGACACCTGCCTGCGTTTGCGGGGTTTTTGCGGGGTGCGGTGTGGTGGTGGAGGCACTGGACGGCGTGGACGGCAAGAAGATGATGGCGGAGGCTTTTTTGGGCCGCGGGGCGTTTTTTGTTTCCGCTTCCGGTATGGCGGGCTGGGGCGGTGCCGACATGCGGCGGCGCGCAGTGCGGGACGTGGCGGTGTTTGTGGGAGATTTTTCCAGTGACATAGCCACGATGCCGCCCATGGCGCCGCGTGTGATGATGGCGGCAGCCATGCAGGCGGACGCGGTGTTGGCGCATCTGCTCGGCACCTGCGTTGCGGACGGCGGTGCGTGCATGACGGAATCCACAGGGAGGGAGCCATGAAGCGGGTACTGGATACGGATATTTATGCGCTGACCGATGCGGGGCTTTCGCGCGGGAGGTCGGTGATAGAGGTGGCGGATGCCATGCTCCGCGCAGGCATACGGGTGCTGCAGTACCGGGAAAAGGAGCGCAAGGCGGGCGTGATGCTGGACGAATGCCTGCAGCTGCGCCGCATGACCCGCGAGGCGGGCTGCACCTTTATTGTGAATGACCATGTGGACATTGCCCTGCTGGTGGATGCGGACGGTGTGCATGTGGGGCAGGAGGACCTGCCTGTGGAGGCTGTGCGGCAGCTGGTGGGTCCGGACAGGATTATCGGGCTTTCCACCCATTCCCCGGAGCAATGCAGGGATGCCATAGCGCGGGGGGCGGACTACATAGGCGTGGGGCCCATATTCGCCACCAAAACCAAGAAGGATGTGTGTGCGCCCGTGGGATTGGAGTATCTGGACTACGTGGTGCAGAATCACGATATTCCCCATGTGGCCATAGGCGGCATAAAGCTGCACAACGCGGGCGAGGTGGTGCGCCGGGGGGCACGGTGCTGTGCGCTGGTTTCCGAGATTGTGGGGGCGGAAGACATAGGGGATATGGTGGCACGGCTGCGGCGCGCCATGGCGGTTTGACGCGGACGCGGGCTTGACGGTTGCTGTTTGCGGGACTAGAAGCTCTTTCGGACTCGGGGTTGTCACGCGGGCGGGGTATCCGTATGGTATGCGCCGTTCGTCCGGCAGCGGCGTAACGGTATGCCGTCTTGCCGGGTGATGGCTGAAGTGTGCGCGCGGAGGTGTTCCGCCGCATATACGGGTTTGCCGTCTGAACGGGACGATACCACCATCTGAGAGGAAACCATGTCCATAGATGATGAAATTCTGGATCTTCGGGATGATCTGGCTGATGCCGTCATCGAGGCGTTGATGGAATCTGGCTACAAAGACCTGAAGGTGGAAGGGTATGAGGATTTTCCGGCCCCGGAGCCTGTGAACGGGCATGTTCCCGACATTACCGCGCGCAACAAAAAGGGGATTACCTTTATTTTTGAGGTGATAACCAAGGAATTTTTTGCGGAGCAGGAAGTGGCGGACCGGATAAAGGCCTTTGCGGAGTTTGGTGATGAGGCCGAAGCGCAGTTTGTGGTCATTGTGCCCGAAGGTGAGGAAGGCTTTGCCAGCGCCTTCATCGAAGATCTTGATATTCCGCAGGACAGTGTGGAAATCTGGGAGGCCTGATGGCCTGCCCGTTCCGCACTCCACCCCGAGGAGCCTTTTCCCTTGCCCGCAACCATTGCCATTAACGGATTCGGCCGCATTGGCCGTTATCTTGCCCGTTTGCTCAAGGATGATCCGCACCTGCACGTGACGGCGGTGAATGATCTCATGAGCCTGCAGGAAGCCATGCACCTGCTGGAATATGATTCCGTGCACGGGCGTTTTTGTGACGTGCGGCCTTTGCCGGGAACGGAACAGGGGTTTATGCTGGGCGGGCGGCCCGTGCGCTACGGCAGCGCGAAGCCTGAGCAGTGGGACTGGAGCGGGTGCGACATTCTTGTGGAGGCGGCCGGACCCTTTGCCGACAGGGAAAGCTGCCGGAAGCATATGCAGGCCGGGGCCCGCAGGGTGGTTGTGGCGTGTCCTGCGCCGGATGCGGACGCCACCATTATTCCCGGCGTGAACGGGCATACGCTTGCTGCGGAGCAACGTGTGCTTTCATGCGCCTCGTGCACCACGAACTGCCTTGCCCTGCCCGTGCAGCATATTCAGCGGGCGTTCGGCATCCGCAGCGGATACATGACCACCATTCATCCCTATACCATGCGGCAGCGGCTGCTGGACGGCAGCCATGACGACCTGCGCCGCGCGCGTGCCTGCGGCATGAACATGCTGCCCACGCCCACGGGGGCCACCTGCACGGTGGCAAGCGTTCTTCCCGAGCTTGCGGGCAGGTTGCAGGGGATTGCCTTCCGGGTGCCCACAGCCAGTGTTTCGCTTATAGACCTTGTGTGTGAGCTGGAGCGGGAGACCTGCGCGGAAGAGGTGAACACCCTGCTGCGGTCACACGCGGACGAGCATATGGGGTACACGGAGGAGCCGCTGGTTTCGGTGGATTACAAGGGCTGCACATGGGGCAGCGTGGTGGACGGGACGCTCACCACGGTGACGGACGGCACCATGCTGCGGCTTGTGGCGTGGTATGACAACGAGGCCAGTTTTTCCAACCAGCTTGTGAGGCTGCTGCGCATGGTGGCCCGGCTGGGGTAGCGGCGCGGCACGCATCTGTCCCGCACTCCCTTTTGCTATGCGCCTGCGAAGGGCGGATAATCCCGTAAGGCTTTCGCCTTTACGGGCCTTTTTTGTGCCTTACCCCCCCCACACCCGACATAGGCCTTTATGAACCTGTTGCGCTGCGGATGGCCTGCAGGAAGCGTGAGCGCAGAGCATCGCCCATGAGGGCCTTTTTAACCGGGGAGAGGCGGAGAAAGCCGCCGACGAGGCCGCGCATGAAGGCTTGTGTGCGGCTGTTCGGGTTATCGAAGATGAGGTTCTGGAAGGTGCCGCGTTCCAGACATTGCAGGATGACGCGCTCAAAGGAGTCTTCCGGATGGAAGACGCGTTGGGCGCGTTTTTTCAGGTGGAGGCTCTGCTGCGGGCATTTGAGGGCGCAGACGCCGCAGCCGAGACAGAGGGAGGTGTCTACCACGGCTCTACGCTGCCTGCGGGGGGAGGTTCCGCGCTGCGGAGAATCCGGGCCGGCGGGAGCAGAGTCCGGGCTGACGTGTACAGGACGGGGCATGTCTTCAAGGCGGATGGCATTGATGGGGCAGGCTTTGGCGCACAGTCCGCAACCGTTGCAGGTCTCTGCCGCACAGTGGGCGATGTAGCCTGAGGAAACCAGTATGCCCGCGTATCCCGTGGTGCGGATGCCGTGGAGCAGGTTGCAGCAGCAGCCGCAGCAGTGGCAGATGAATCCTGCCCCCTGACGGACGTTGTCGGTGGAGAGCACGAAGCCCATGTCGCGGGAGCGGTGGAGGATATCGAGCATCTCGGCGCGGTCTATGGGGCGGGCAAAGTTGTTGCGGATGAGGAAGTCTGCCGCTGGTCCCATGGAGGTGCAGGTTTCCATAGGCACATCGGGCACATCGCAGCCACGGGTGCCGAGGTGGTGCTTTTCGTGCCTGCATGAACAGAGGCCCACCGCGAAACGTGTGTTCTGTTCGATGAGGGCGGAGGCTTTTTCGTAATCCAGAATTTCTGTGTGGTCGGCCTGAGGGATGGCCTGCTCGTGCGGCAGGGCGCGCATGACGGATACCTGCTGGGCATCGCCGAAGTTGGCGTCCAGAAAGGCGGTGTCGCCGAACATATAGCGCTGGAACAGTTCCGCCCACTGGGCGCTTGCCAGTCTGCCCCCGGTGCGCATCATGCTGAATTCAAAAAAGCCGATGACAAAGGGGCTGATCATGTAGAGGTATTCGTTGCCTTCCCAGATGTCGCAGACAAGGCCCTTGCCGCACAGGGTTTCCAGCATGGGGCGCAGGGCGGTTTCGTCCATGCCGGTTATGGCGGCGACCCGTGCGAGGGGAGAGGGGCGGTAGGGCATGCGGAGGACGAGATCGGCCTCTGCGGGGGTGTACAGGGCAACGAGCAGGTCGCGGAACGCATCGTTCCACGGGGTGCGCACGGAAGTGTTGTCTATCTTTTCTCCGAGCTTGCGGTAGATATCTTTGCCGACGATGTGGCCCATGGCGTGTGTTCTATCGCGCCATGTGGTGCAGCATGGCGGTGGCCTGTGCCGCGGCAGCCACCAGTACGAGCGGGATGGCGAGCACGATGGAAGCCTTGTGGCGCAGGGGTGTTTCGCTGCACATGACCCGCAGCCAGAGCAGTGAGGCGGTGATGGGCAGCACTGCGGCGGCACCCCACAGCCATATGGCCGGGTCTGCCAGAGGAGTGGCGGCCGCGTGGGGGCGCAGAAGCAGGAAGGCCAGCCACGAAGCGGGAATGAGCTGGAGGAGCAGGGGGGCGATGCTCCAGCGTACGCAGTAGGGCAGGGCGAACTTGTAATAGTCGCGTCCGAAGTCGTCCTGATTGCGGCGCATGAGCAGGTAGGCCTGAGCGAACATGCCCGCAGCCCCAAGGCCGCCAACTACGCACTGGGCGAGGAAGAACCAGAATCTGGCATCGGGGATTGCGGTGTACACGGCGAGGAGCAGTTCCGCCGTGGTGGCCTGCGGGGCAACGTGGTGGCCGGGTTTGAGCATGGCGGCGGCAAGGCCGAGGAACAGGAACAGTGCGGCGAGCATGGCAACGGAGGCAAAGCCGCCCAGCAGGGAGTGCAGGGACTTGTTGCCGCGCAGGGGAGTCCACGAAAGGGTGTAGGCGGTGCTGAGCACCATGCCCAGCGCCAGTGCGCCCACGCATATGAATACGGGCAGGCGGAAGGGACCTTCAAACAGGTCCGGGTGCTGTATGGCGAGGTGTGCGGTGCCCGCTGCTGCGGAGGCGAACAGGACGCCGCCGACCATGGTGCCCATGGTGGCTATCTGCCGTGCGCATTTGTCGTAGAAGACCTTGCTGCGCCGGACGGCAAGGCGCTGGCTGACCACAGCGATGAGCGGACTTGCCACTGCCGCCAGAAGGATGGTGAGCATGAGGCCGGCCATGAGGCCGGTGGCGGCGAACTGGGCTATCATATGCATTGGAGTCATGCGGTGTGCTCCTTGTCTTGCGGTTGGGCAATGGCGGTGCGGGTTGCGGCGGAATGAGCGGGCTTCCGCGCTGTTTTGCTGCGGGTGCCCGGAACAGTTCCTGTGCTGCGCTTGTGCCCCTATTCCGTGTGCAACGCGGGGGAAAAGGCGTTTACGCTGGCGCAGAGTGCCCGGACCGGCAACGGTCTTGTGCCTCAATTTGCCGTGGGTGGCAAGGCCCGTGTGGGATGGCAACGGGGTCTGAGGGGGGATTAACGCGCATTGTTTCTTGAAAAAACTCGACGGCTCGCCTATTGCTAGGGAGGCAACGGATTAGGGAGTGTTCTTATCCCGGCGCACGGGCATGCGTTTATCTTTTGCCGCTGTTCTCACCGTTTGCCGCATTTGTGAGGATGCCGTGTGCGGAAACCAAGCCGGAGGCGTTATGGGTTACAGGATATTGTGTTGTCTGCTGTTCGTCGCGTGCACGGCGTGCACACCCAGTCAGGTGTCGCAGGACAGGGCGCACAGTGATGAGTGGCGGCTGCAGAATATCGAGGCGCGGTTTCTGGAGTTTCAGGAGGCGAGCAAAGCCCGTGAAGCTGAGTTGCTGGAGTCTGTACGCAGGCTGGAGGGCGAGCTGGTTACTGTGAAGCAGGAATTGGGCGACACAAGAACACGTGCCGCTGAGCTGACAGCGGAAACCGCCGCTACGCGTGAGGCGTTGCGTGCGCGGCATGTGGCGGCGGGCGGCAGTCCTGCGGATTTTCCGGCCCCGGTGCCGGTAAGCACGGCATCATCCGCATCGGGTGAGGGCCGGGTGCCTGCTCCTGTTGCTGCTCCTGCCCCTGCAAGCACATCTGCGAGCACATCTGCGGGAGTGGCTTCCGCTGCGGGGGTAACGGCAATGGCGGCTTCCGGTTCCGGTACTGCCGCTTCTGCGGGCGGCCCGGTGACCGACAAGAGAACTGGGCAGGTATCAGAACAGGCATCAGAACAGGCATCTGGCCAAACATCCGGCCAAGCATCTGGCCAAACATCTGGTCAGGCATCTGGCCAAACATCTGGTCAGGCAACAGGACAGGTAGCAGCGTCCGCCAAGGCGGCGTCTGATGCACCCGGCCATTCCCCGCAGGCAGCATCATCCGCATCGGCTGCTTCTTCCGGTGCTCCGGCAGACCAAGGTGGCGCTGCTTCTGCGTCCGCCGGGGCTGCTGTGGCAACGGCTGTGGAAGAGGCGGCATCCGCAGCCCGTGCAGAACCTGAGCCGCAGCAGGTTGCCATGGATATTCCCGCGTTGCGGGGAGAGCTTTCCGGTGCTGAACGGCGCTATGAGGAAGGGCTTTCGCTGGTGCGTGCGGGCGAGGTGGATAAAGGGCGGCGGGTTCTGGATTCCTTTATCGGCGATTTTCCCAACCATGCCCTTGTGCCCAATGCCCTGTACTGGATGGGAGAGACCTACTATCACGAAAAGCGCTACGCGCAGGCGGTGCTGACCTTCAAGGAGGTTGTGCGCCGTTTTCCCAAGCACGACAAGGCCGCTGCCGCCATGCTCAAGGTGGGTTTCTCCTACGAGAAGCTGGGGGACAACAGCAACGCCCGGTTTTATCTGCAAACGCTTGTGGACGAATATCCCGACTCCGCTCCGGCACAGATGGCGCGTGAACGCGTAGCCACCCTGTAGGTTCGTGCCAGACATATGACACAGCAAGAACCCGGCCCGCAGCAGATTCCGGCATCGCAGCCGCACACAGGCAGGCATGCCGGAGCCTACACCCTTGGCGGTATGAACGCCGCGCAGCGCACGGAATTCTGGGCATCTCTGGCCTTGCGGCACACAGCAAGGCTTGGGCCGCGTACATGGAAGCGGCTGCTTGAGGAGTATCCTTCTCCCTACGCCGCTGTGCTGGATGCGGCTCATTGGGTGCGCCGCTGCGGTATTGCCGCGCGTCTTGTTTCCGAATTTAGGTCCGAGAGGTGGCGTGGCCCTGCCCGGCTGGAGTGGGAGACCGCAGGAGCGGGGGGATGGCGCGTGCTGCTGTGGACGGATGCCCGGTATCCCCAGCGGCTGCGGGAAATAGCTGACCCGCCCATATTCCTGTATTATGAAGGAGATGCCGGTCTGCTTTCCAACCCTGGCGTGGGGGTTGTCGGCTCGCGGTCGTGTTCGCGGGACGGCATTGCCACCACGCGTGAGTTGTGCCGCCGACTTTCCGTTTCCGGCGTGACCACCGTTTCCGGCCTTGCGAGAGGCATAGACAGCGAGGCACACCGCGCAGCCCTTGCCGGGTGGGGCAGCACCATTGCGGTGCTGGGTACGGGGCCGGACTGTGTGTATCCGCCCGAGAACGCTCAACTGCATGCGGCCATACGCGAGGGGGGATTGATTCTTTCCGAGTTTGCTCCCGGCACAATGCCGGAGGCCAGAAATTTTCCCATGCGCAACAGGATTATCAGCGGACTTTCGCTGGGAGTGCTGGTGGTGGAGGCGGCCAAACGCAGCGGCAGCCTGATTACGGCGAAACATGCCCTTGAACAGGGCCGGGAAGTGTTTGCCGTTCCCGGCAGTGTGCGGGCGCGTACGTCTTCCGGCTGCCATGACCTTATCCGGCAGGGGGCCAAGGCGGTGTTCTGCTGTGATGATGTGCTGGTGGAGATTGCGCCACTGCTGGGCATGAGCATAACCGACTGGCCTGCCCCCGGTGAAGCATGCCGCAATGGCCGAGATGATTCCCTTGACGATTCCCTTGATGATGCCCGTGACGAGGCGGGCGACGAGGCGGAAGCCGTTTCTGTTCCCGCCCGGCGGCCCGGCGGCAGGGCTGCGCGGAGAGGGCCGGGTTCCGGTGATGTGGGCGGTAACGCCTTTCAGGGCGTGCCCGGTGCCCGGCGTGAGGTCAGAAAGGATGCCGGACAGGGTGCTCCCTGCACGGACGATATGACGCCGGATGAAAAATTGGCATACGAACTGCTTGCAACGTGTGAGTCACTGCATATTGACGAATTGTGCCGCAGCCTGTCGTGGCAGGCGGGCAAGGCAAGCGGTGTTCTGCTGATGCTGGAAGTGCAGGGCGCGGTACGCCAGTTGCCAGGCATGCATTACAGCGTTACCCTGTAGCGCGTTTCGGAACCTTGTTTCTTCTTGCACACGTGAGAGACCATGCAGAAAATTCCTGTCAAACTTGCCGCACCGGGCATGATTCTCGCCAAGCCCGTGGTTCGGGACAACGGCATAACCCTTGTGGGCGAGGGCGTGGAGCTTACCGAATCGCTTATTGCGCGTTTTGAGCAGTCCGGCGTGGGGTCTGTGACCGTGCAGGGCAACCCCGTGCAGATGGACGGGCTTGCGGGGGGAACGGATTTCGGCAGGCGGGCGGAGCGGATGGAACACCTGTTCCGCAAGCATGGTGATGACCCGTTCATGATGACCATGAAGAAGGTGCTGGTGCAGTACTTCAGGCTGAAGGCGGCTTCGGCTGCCGCAGCAGCCGCTGCTGAAAGGGTGACGGACGAAAACGGCGGTGCGCCGGAGGAAACGGGCAGGGGGAATGAGGCGAATGGGGTGAACGGCAAAGTCGCACCGGGCAGCGCAGGGAGGGCAAAGGCATGACGACGCAGGACATGCGTACCGAATACAAAGGTAAGGTTCTTGCCGTGAAGAATCTGCCTACCCTGCCCAAGGTGCTGGAAGAGGTGACCGCCCTGATGGAGGACCCCAATACCTCTATAGAGCAGATAGCCAAGGTCATTACCTTTGATCAGGTGCTCTCCGCCAAGGTGCTGAAGATGGTCAATTCGCCCGTGTACGGATTTCCGGGGCGCATAAGCTCCATTCAGCACGCGCTGGTACTGCTGGGGTTTAACGTCATCCGGGGGCTTATCATATCCACCTCTGTGTTTGACGAGATGAACAAAGCCATGGTGGGACTGTGGGAACACAGCGTGGGCTGCGCCCTTGCCAGCGGTGAAATTGCCAAGGTGCTGGGACTGAAAGACCCGGAGGAGTATGCCGTGGCGGGGCTGCTGCACGATCTGGGCAAGGTGGTTTCGGCAGTGCAGTTACCGGAGATCAAGCCGGAACTGGAAGCCATGGTGCGGGACGGGGACATAAGTTTTCTGGCGGCGGAAAAGAAGTTACTGGGATTCGGGCATGACCGGGTGAACGCGTGGCTTGCGGCGCACTGGAACCTGCCCCCCGCCATTTCCGAAGCCATATCCTATCATCACAAGCCGCTCAGTGCCCGCAACTACACCAAGTATGCCTGTGTGGTACATATGGGAAATTTTTTGACCCGCGTGTTCGAATACGGCAACGGCGGCGACGACAACGTGCCCGTGATGCAGCCCCACGCCATGAAGCTGCTGGGACTGAACCAGCGGATGCTGGAGAATGTTCTGGACAGGCTTTCCGACGCGTTCATGGATATTTCCGACCTGAAGTTGACCTAGGCGGCAGCCATGCTAACGGCGAACAGGGACAAGGAACCGATCCGGGCGTTTCTTATTTCGGGGGACGGGGCGTTTGTGCGCAACGTGATATCCCTCTGGGACGGGAGCGTTATTCAGTGGACCGTGTTCTCTAAGGCGGGACCGGCTGTGGACCAGTTGTTCACGGACCCGCCGGAGTTGCTCGTTTCTGACGCCGTGCTGCCGGATATGTCCGGCGAAGCACTGGTGGCGCTGGTGAAGGGAGAAAACGTGTACAGGCAGATTCCGGTGCTGCTCTGCCTGCCGCGCGAAACGCTTTTTGCCCCGAGGGACTGGTCCGCCATGGAGGCGGACGATTTTGTGCTGCTGCCGTTTGAGCCGGAAGAGTTCCGTGCCCGGGTTGAACTGACGCTGAACCGCATGTCCCGTTCGCTGGACGCCAATCCGCTTACCCGGTTGCCCGGCAACACCACCATTATACAGTTTATCCGGGAGCATATTGAACGCAGGCGCGATTTTGCCCTTGGCTATGCTGATCTGGATAATTTTAAGGCATTTAACGACAAGTACGGTTTTGCGCGCGGCGATGAGGCGCTGATGATGACGGCGCGCATCATCGTGAACACGGTGCGACGGTTTCCCGGTCCGCCTTCCTTTGTGGGGCATGTGGGCGGGGATGACTTTGTGTTTGCGCTGCCGCTTCATTGCGTGGAGGAGGCGTGCAGGCAACTGGTTTCCAGTTTCGACGCCATTGTTCCCAGCTTGTATGATGAAAAAGACAGGGAATGCGGGTGCATTCTTTCTACCGACAGGCAGGGGCGACCACAGAGTTTTCCGCTTATGGGCATTTCCATTGCCGTGGTCTGCAACCGCAACGGGAGCCTGACGCATTACGGGCAGGTATCTGCCATTGCCATGCAACTGAAGAAGAAAGCCAAGGAAGACCCCGGGAGCGTGTATGTCATCGACCAGCGGGCGCAATAGGGGAAGGACGGCGGAGCGGCAGGGCGGGCATGGCACCATGCCGGAACTGCCGGAACTGCCGGATACGGCGGAGATGTATATGGGGCATCTGGCCGTGGAGAAAGGCTATTCCGACGCCACTGTTGCCGCCTATGCCCGTGACCTGCATCAGTTTGAGTCCTACTTGCAGACGCGTTCGCTCTCGCTGGATGCGCCGCAGGACATAACCCGGCAGGCGGTGCAGGGATTTTTGGCGGACCTGCACCGACAGCGGATGAACAAGACCTCCATGGGGCGCAAGCTCTCATCCCTGCGCGGTTTTTTTCGTTACCTTGCCAGACGGAAGATGATTCAGGCCATTCCTACGGACGGAGTGCGCAACCCCAAGACCGAGACCCGCCATCCCAAGGCGTTGAACGTGGACCAGACCTTTGCTGTGCTGGACGGGAAACGGCAGACAACGGCGGAGGCGACCCGCAACAGGAGCAACGCGCGTGAGCAGCTTGCCCGTGACCTTGCACTTGCGGAGTTGCTGTATGGTTCTGGGCTGCGCATATCGGAGGCGCTGGCGCTGAACGTGCACGACGTGAACCCGGCATCCGGCATGGTGCGGGTGATGGGCAAGGGCAGCAAGGAACGCATGGCACCGCTTTCTGACACGGCGAAGGATGCCTTGCAGGAGTGGATGCGCCAGCGTGAGACGCTGGATGCGGGCGGAAGGGAGCCTGCCCTGTTTGTGGGGGCGCGGGGAGGCAGGCTGAACCGCAGGCAGGCGGCACGGATTATTGAGGATTTGTGTTTGCGCGTGGGGTTGCCGCAGGCTATTTCGCCGCACGGGTTGCGGCATTCGTTTGCCACGCACCTGCTTGAGGCGGGAGCGGACATGCGCTGCGTGCAGGAGTTGCTGGGGCATGCCCGGCTGACCACCACGCAGCGGTATACCCACCTGAATCTGGCGCGGCTGGTGGAGGTGTATGACAAGGCACACCCCAAGGCGCATGCTCCCGGCCCCGCCCGGTCTTCCGCAGCGGCGTCCGCTTCTGCGGCCCCTGCGTCCGCTCCCCGGACGGAGGATAGCTATACGTCCGGGCAGGCACCTGTTCCGCACAGGAGCGCCAAGGGGCGCACCGGAAAGTCGTAACCGGGGCACAGGAACGGTGCTTTGTTCCTCTGTTGTTCCTG
Organism: Desulfovibrio psychrotolerans; assembly: GCF_013340305.1. Lineage (NCBI taxonomy): Bacteria > Pseudomonadati > Thermodesulfobacteriota > Desulfovibrionia > Desulfovibrionales > Desulfovibrionaceae > Desulfovibrio > Desulfovibrio psychrotolerans. The sequence goes on along the minus strand of NZ_BLVP01000001.1, from coordinate 409,250 downwards.
CGCCATGGTTGGACTGGGTCTGAACTGTTTCTGAACTGGGGCCGAACCGGGTCTGCCCTGCTTTTCCAAGTATTTTGAGTGCCCTGTCCGGAATCGGCCGCTGATTACGGAATGGGGGATTCTTCAAAGGCTACCCGGCACACGCCGTCCAGCGTGCGCAGTTTTTCATACAAATCTACCCACCCCGCGTTTTCACGTCCCATGAGCCGGAACCTGTAGGTGGTGACGGCGGCACATGTATCCACTTCCAGCCCGACTGTATGGGAGACGAAGGCTTTGCTTTCGTTGATCATGCCGACCAGTTCCTCGTGCCGTTTTCCTTGCGGTGTACCTTCCTGCCGGAAGACCACGGTGAGCACGACCAGAATGTTACGCGGCGGGATGCGCCGGATGACGGCGGGCAGGAGAAAGAGGACGAACATGATGATGGCGGTGGCCATGGTGGCGGGCAGCACAAGCCCTGCCCCCACGGCAAGCCCTATGCCTGTGACCAGCCACAGCCCTGCGGCGGTGGTGAGACCGCGTACACTGCCTTTGCCCTTGATGATGGCGCCGCCGCCCACAAAGCCGATGCTGGCAATGGCGTAGGACGCTATGCGGCCCGGGTCCAGACGGACCACGGTGTCTGAACTGAGATGCCGGTACAGGTCTTCCATGTACAGGGAAAGCTGCATCATGAGGCAGGCACCGACAGCCACGAGGATGTTGGTGCGGAATCCGGCCGCCTGCCCGCGTCTTTCGCGTTCATAGCCTATACATCCGCCGAGTATGCCAGCGAGCAGCAGCCTGAGCAGGTTGTCCAATTGTATCTGGTGCAGCAGGGCTTCCGGCATGTGCGCCTCCGTTCGGGTACTCTTTATAGATATCCGGCAGGTTTTGTCACAGAGTTGTCACATTGCCGTGGAAAGTCAACAGCAAGTTCAGTGAAAATGGTTAAATGGCAGTATTTTGCGGTTTATTTTTTCAGACGGCGGGAGCGGGGCCAAGGGCCATGTCCAGTGCGGCCTCCACGTGCAGGCGGGTGGTATCCAGCAGGGGCAGGGGTGGGATGCAGCCTTCCAGCAGCATGCATATTTCCGTGCAGCCCAGAATGATTGCCTGTGCTCCCTGTGCGGCCATGTGGCCGATGACGCGCAGGTAGGCGTCTCTTGACCCGGGCAGAACGCATCCCTGACAGAGCTCGCGGAAGATGATTTCGTGCACGAGGGTGCGGTCTGCCTGAGAAGGAACGAGCACGTTCAGGCCATGCCTGTCGGTAAGCCTGCCCTTGTAGAAATCGTGCTCCATGGTAAAGGCGGTGCCCAGCAGCCCCACGGTGTGCAGGCCTATCTTCCGGGCGTGGGCGGCGGTGGCATCTGCTATGTGCAGAAGGGGAATGTCCACCGCCCGGCTGACGTTTTCTGCCAGTTTGTGCATGGTATTGGTGGCGATGACCAGAAAATCTGCTCCGCCTGCCTGAACGGAGAGTGCCCCTTGCACGAGGTGTGATTCCACGGTTTGCCAGTCTCCGGCACACATGGCGGCCTCCACGGGGTGGAAGTCCACGCTGTGCAGCACCATGCGTGCGCTGTGCAGACCGCCCAGACGCTGACGCACGCCTTCGTTTATCCATTTGTAATAGAGCAGGGAGGATTCCCAGCTCATGCCACCCAGAATGCCTATGGTTTTCATGCGTTGCTCCTTTTGTTGCATTGCATCATGTGCGGCTGTTTGCGGCAAGATACAGTCTGCGGAGCGGGACATGGATACAGGCGCAAACTGTTATGCCCGTACGGCACTATGGAATCATGGCGTCATGGGAACAGGGAAACAGGGAAACAGGGAATCAGGGGAGGCATTACAGCCAGTATGGGCGGACAGTGCGCTGCGGCTGGTTTTTCCCCCTGTGGTGCGCATTAACTGCCGAAGGGCGGGAGGTTTCCGTCCTGCATGAAGGTTATGGGGCGGGCGGGGGCGGTTTGCCGCAGTGCGGGGGCGGAGGCGTTTTCCTGCGCGGCGAGCAGAGCAGGCGAGGCATACAGTTGTTCCAGCCGCAGGGTGTTGGCAATGCGCACGATGCGCACCGTTTCCGGCTGCCAGTCGCCGAGGGAGTGCAGGGCAGCCTGCAGGGCCTGTCTGTCGGAAGGGTAATGGATGGGGATGGCGGCCTTTTCCGGACTGATGCCGGTGAGGGCATTGGTGACGGTTTTGGCGTAGTCCATGGCGTTGACCAGCCTGTCGGTGGTGAAATCGGCAAAGCCGATGCCGAGGGCATTGCCTTCTGACTCCGGGGTGAGGTCGCGCACGAAGATGCGGCTGACGCGCGGGGTGGAGGTGAAATCGCCGAGGATGTCTCTGTTGCGTCCGGTGACGTTGACGTCCATACCCGTGCCGGAGATGTTTTTGCCTATGGCATCCACGATGAGCAGGTCGATATCGTGAAAGGGCAGGCCCGGTGCGAGGCTTTTGCTGAGCGTGAGCAGGGCTTCTTCTTCTGCCTCCAGTGTTTGCGGGGCCATGGCGCGCACGGTGTGCAGCTTGCCGAAGGCGTTTTCCACCAGACCGAGGCCGAAGAGTATGGGGGACTTGGCAAGGGCCACGCGGCCTGCCGCCCGGATGACATGGGCGAACCCGTGGCGGATGGCCAGCTTGTGGTAGAGGGCTGCGCCTTCGTGCTTGCCGAGGCCGATGCAGGCCATCTTGAACAGGCCGCTTTCTATGGGTGCCTTGAATTTGGTGTGTGACTTCACCCGGTTGGCAATGACGATGTGGTCTGCCTGCATGGCGAGGGCGTCCATGAACACGGGGATGCCGTCTGCCGTTTCCCCCAGCCGGACGACCTGCATGGAGGAGCGGATGGGGGCACCCACCGATTCTTCCGTGATGCCCAGCGAGGCGAGCACGCGCACCTGACCCTCGGCAGTGGCGCCGCCGTGGCTGCCCATGGACGGCACGATGAAGGGTTCCAGTCCCATGCGGCGGCAGGCTTCCACGAGGGCGGCGGTGACTTCCGCTATGCGGTCTATTCCCCTGCTGCCCGCCGTGATGGCAACGGTCTGGCCGGGAACCACAGGACGCATGCCGCCGGCTGCGTCTTCACGCAGGGCGGTTACGGCAGTGCATACGGCGGTGCGGACATCATCTATACAGGTGTTGTCGAACTGCTGAAGGACGGGGGCGAGGCTGGGCCATTGCGCAATGTCCGGTGTCCACATGGGTTACTCCGGCGAGAGGAGTTCGAGATTGAAGGCAGGGTCCAGCTTGCGGGTCATGCCCGAACCGGTGATTTCCAGAATGACGACCTCTGCGATTTTCCAGACGTCTATGCCCTGCCGGATGCAGCCGACAAGGGCGCTGTCGCCGCGACCGAGGGCCGCGTGCATGTGCAGCCTGGGATGGCCGGAGGAATCGGGGAACAGGGTGCCCAGTGCCGCTGCCTCGTGCACCTGCGAGAAGAGGCGGAGCATGGGAGTGATGTGGGCTGCCGCGCCGTCTTCCGGCCCTGTGACCAGCGTGCCGGAGCCGATGCCTCCCACAAGCGCGACAAGGCCCCCGGCGATGCCGTTTTGGCGGGCAAATTCCTCTATGCAGCCGGGGAGGGAGTCGCCGTCTTCCAGTCTGAGGACGAAAACCCGTCCCATGGAGCCTTGTGCCGATTTCATGCGTGTTCCTTCGGGGGAGCCGTGAATGCTGTTTCGGGGAGCGCAGTGCATGCGACTGACTGCCGGAAAGCATGGGGGCGGACAGGTGGTCCGCATGGCCTGCAAGTGCTTTCAATCTCCCGGGTTTGCTTCGTACGTCTGGGAGATAGCGCATTCCGCCGGTGCGGGCAATGGTGCATTGCCATTGGGGCGGGGATGGCCTATCCCGGAAGAAGGAGACAGATTATTCATGAAAAGACGGCACTTGAAGACGGAAGAACGGCGGGAGCAGATTGCTGCGGCAGTGGTGGATATTTTGCGTACAGGAGGGCTTGGCGGGTTGACGGCGGAGGCCGTGGCGCGGGCTGTGGGCATGGTGCCCTCTGCCCTGTACAGGCATTTTCCCGGAAAGATGGCCATGCTGGAAGCGGGCATGGAGTTGCTGGCAGGGCGTATTTTGGAACGGGTGGACGCTTGCATGGCTGACACAGGGGGCGCACCTGACGACATGCCCGCCGGGGAAGCGGGAAACGTGCCGGAGTGCTGTGGCAGGCACCTTGACGCCCTGTACCGCATTTTGCAGACAATGACCCGGATGCTGCACGACATGCAGGTGGTGCCGCGTATTCTCTTTTCTGATGAAACCATGGCAGGGCATGCCGAATACAAGGAAACGGTGCTGCGCATGCAGCGGATGCTGCTGGGCAGGGTGCGGGATCTGCTTGCGGCAGGGCAGGCGGAGGGATGCGTGCGTGCGGACATTGCAGCGGACAAGCTTGCCGTGGCCTATATGGGCATGTTTGTGCCTGTGGCCGTGCTGTATCATTCTTCCGGCGGTGCCATAGATATGCAGGCGCATATTCACGCCAACTGGAAGTTCTTTCTTGCAGGTATTGCACCGTGCGGGAACTGATGATTTCTTTGCCGGAGTGAGTGGTTACGTTACATGCTCTCGACATGCAGGGCGAATTGTGGTGTATCGTCATGCTGTTGGAATGGCGGGCGGGGGCTGTGCGATGCGTTATGATGCCATGCGGGAGTTGCTGTGAGGAACGCTGTTGATTATGTGACAGACAAAATGATGGGGAAGGGATACCGCAAGATGCTGTGGGGAAGGTTCTTCCTTGGTTTGAGCGGTACGGTGGGGGTGTTTTTGCTGTGCATATTTGCCGGGTTTATGCTGCATGAAAGGCATGTGACGGCACAGGAGCTTGTGAAGCGGGCGCAGATGCATTTTCATGCCATCTTCATTATGCGGCAGTGGAATGCGGGGTATGACGGGGTGTATGTGGAAAAGCGGCCCGGTGTGCACTCCAATCCGCATCTTGCCCATGCGGACCTGACAGCCGTGAACGGCACGCTGCTGACCAAGCGTAATCCCGCCCTGATGACCCGCGAGATATCGGACCTGTTCAACGAGGCGGGTTTGCTGCGGTTTCGCGTGACCAGCCTTGCCCCCATCAATCCGGAGAATCAGGCGGACGCCTTTGAGCGGCGGGCATTGCACGCCTTTGCCGAAACGGGTGTGCGTGAGGTGTATGAGGAAAGTGCGGAGGAAGGGCGGACGTATTTTAGGTATATGGCACCGCTGCTGGTGGAGGAGAGCTGCCTTTCCTGCCACGGCGGGCAGGGATATGCCCCCGGTGATGTGCGCGGCGGCATAAGCGTGCGGTATGACATTACCGAAAGCAAGCAGGCTGCTCTGGAGCGCACCGTTTTGCTGGTGGCGCTGAGTTTTGCCGCTGTATTGCTGCTGCTTGGGGGCATGTATCTCATGACGCGGCGCATAATGGGCAGGCTGTGGATTGCCCAGCGGTTCATAGAGCGCATGGCGGTGACGGACGAGCTTACCGGGCTGTATAACCGCCGGTATGCGTACAGCAAAGTTGTTACTGAACTGGCTCTTGCGGGCAGGCATCATGCGCCGTTCAGCTGCCTGATGATAGATATTGACCACTTCAAGGCCGTGAATGATACGTACGGGCATCCTTCCGGCGACAGGGTGCTGCGTGATCTGGCGAGGATAATCAAGGGATGCTGCAGAGCAAGTGACGTGGCGGCGCGGTTTGGCGGAGAGGAGTTTCTGGTCATTTTGCCGCTGACGGACGCTGCCGGAGCGCGTTCTGCAGCGGAGAAGATTCGCACGACAGTGCTGGAGAACACCTTTTCCACGGTGGAGGGGCAACCGCTGCGTGTTACCGTGAGCCTTGGGTGTGCTGCCGTGGAGTTTGGCGGGGCGGGCACTGTTTCTACTGAAGATGTTATTGCGGCGGCGGATAAGGCCCTGTACGCCGCGAAACATGGCGGGCGCAACAGGGTGGAGGGAGAGCTTTTTACTGTGGCTTCCGTGGTTTCTGTGGTTGGTGAGGCGAGGTATTTGGGCGGGCGCGATGCCGGGGTGGACGACGGCGAGGCCTGACCTGCGACAGTTCTCTATGATGGAAAAACGGAAGATGAAGGTATGTGCGCTGCCTGAACGCAAAACGGCAGGCACGGAAACAGTGCAGGATAAGGAAAGGCCGGGGCGCGCAGAGTGCCCCGGCCTTGTTTGATGATCTGTGTGGTTTTCTTCCCGATATCAGGTGGTTATCAGGTGAAAATGGGGGGGGAACCTGGGGAGGTGTTATGCCTTTGCGCAGGCGGCGTCGTATTCCGCGGTAAGGGAGTCTACAAGTTCCTTGACGGAGACGATGCGGTCCACACGGTAGACATTGGAGCCGGAGAAGGCAAAGCCCTTGTCGAAGTTGCCGCGCTTGGCGTTCAGCAGTGCGGCGGCAATGCAGTAGGGGCTTTCTTCCTTCTTGCAGTTGTGGATGCACTCGAAAATGCACTTGAAGGGCTTTTTCAGCCCCTGACGGGCCTCTTCCACAAACTTGCCGAGAATGGCTCTGCCGGGCATGCCGACAGGGCTTTGGATGATGGTTACGTCTTCTTCGCGGGCATCGATGTATGCCTGCTTGAAGCGTTCGTCGGCATCGCATTCATGGGTGGCCACAAAGCGGGTTCCCATCTGCACGCCGGATGCGCCCATATCGAGGAACTTTTTGATGTCCTCGCCGGAATAGACGCCGCCAGCCGCGATGACCGGAATTTTTTTGCCGTGCTTTTCCTCGAAAACCCTTACGGCTTCCACCACCTGCGGAACCACGTTTTCCAGCGCGGAGGCGGGATCGTTCAGTTCTTCAGGGCTGAAGCCGAGGTGGCCGCCCGCCTTGGGGCCTTCTACCACGAAGGCATCGGGAAGGTAGTCGAATTTGGACAGCCACTTCTTGCAGAGAATGGTGGCGGCACGGGCGGAGGAGACAATGGGCACCAGCTTGGTGTTTGCCTGCTCTTTTTTGTCTTCGTAATATTCCTTGAGGTATTTGGGCATGTCCAGCGGAAGGCCTGCACCCGAGAATATGACATCCACCTTTTCTTCGATGGATGTTTTCACCAGATCGGCAAAGTTGGTCAGGGCGACCATGAGGTTTACGCCCAGAACGCCGGATGAAAGTTCGCGGGCCTTGCGTATTTCCTTGCGCATGGCGCGTATGTTGGCCTCGCGCGGGTTTTTGCCCACATCCGGCTCACTCATGCCGATCATGGCACCGGCTATGACGCCTATGCCACCCTCGTTGGCAACGGCGCTGGCAAGGCCGGAAAGGGATATACCAACCCCCATGCCGCCTTGCACAATAGGTATTCTGGCAACGATGTTGCCAATCTTCAATGACGGAAAAGGCATGATTCAGTCCTCCAAATAGCGGTGCTTCACGCCGCATTGGTTATGAATGCCGTACGCGATGTACGACAGAGGAGAGCCGCGCTGCGGGCGCAACTCTCCCTTTGGTCCCTCAAGCGGGGTTCTTACACAGAACAGCAATTTGCGCAAGCGCACCACTGGCAATGCTTTCCGCGGATGGGACGGTAGACAGGGGCCTGTTCCATGTGGCGGAACAGAAATTCCATAAGCTGCGGGATGCGGGTGTGGATGATGGTTTCGCGGGTGTCGTCATCCATCTGGGTGCCGAGGAGGAAGAGTTCTTTCCCTTCGTTGCGCAGTTCTACCCAGCCCGCATCGTGCACAGGGTCGCCGGAACCGGTTTGGATGCCTGAGGAAACGTTGCCGGATTGGGTGATACCGGATTGGTCGATACCGGGCAGGGAGGTGCCGGACATGCCTGTGCGGGAATAGACGTGGAGGTACGCAGGCAGCTGGACGCTAGGCATGGCCTGCGCCAGCCGCTCCAGTGTGTCGTCATCTGCGCCCTGCCAATTGCGCAGGCGTTTCCAGAGGTCTTCATCATCCCATACCGCAAGATGCGGGCGGTGTACCTTGCCCGTCTTGTAGTCCAGAATGATGATGTTGCCATCGCGACTGTCCACGCGGTCCATGCGTCCGGCGAGGAAGCGGGTATTTCCGTTCACGGAAACAGCAGCCTGCATACGCTGTTCCAGCGCAAGGACGGTGGTGGCGGGCTGGTTTTTCAGGAACCGTTCCAGCCGGATTTTGCCTGCCTCTTCCAGCATGATGAAGGAATCGTAGGGCAGGGTGTCGCGGATGGGGCTCTGGTAGAGTTCACGGACAAAGAGGGCTTTAAGGCGCTCTGCATCATCCTCCGTGAAGGTGACGGGCCTGCCCGTAAGCGGGGTGAAGAAGGTTTCCAGTACCGTGTGCAGCAGTTCGCCTATGCCTGCCATGTCGTCGCCTTCGTTTACCTGATCAATGGCGGAGAGGCCGCAGAGGCGTTCATGGAAGAAGCGGACAGGGCAGGTGAGGTAGGTATCCAGTGCCGAAGGGGAGAGCGGGCGGCGCAGGTATTCATCCAGCCGTGCGGCGATGGCGGGGCTGCGCAGCACGGGGCGGTCTTCATGCCGGGGGGAGGGCATGGGATAGGTGACGGCGTGGAGCGGGGGGGTGCCGGGTTTGAGCAATGCGCCGCGCGCCCGTTCTTCCTGCCAGAGCATTTCCTCCACGAAACGGGAACGGGCCTTTTTTTCTTCAAACAGGCCGGAACGGTCCACACCCGCCTGATAGTAGATGTGGACATGGTTTGCGCCATGGATGAGGCGATGGAAGTTGTGGGCGGCCACCTGTTCGCGGTGGCGTGTATCCGGCAGGCCGAGCATGGCGCGCAGAGAGTCCGGCAGGAGCGGGTCATGGGCGGGGGCACCGGGGAGTTTGTCTTCCGTGGCGTCCAGAATGTGCAGGCTGTCGAAGCGCAGCAGGCGCGTTTCCAGCATGCCGAGCACCTGCACGCCGGTGAGCGGGTCTGCCTCGAAGGGGACGCGCTCCAGCCGGATGGTTTCGCGCAGGATGGTGAACAGCACGTCGCGCGGGAAGGGCTGGTGCGCCAGCGAGCATTCGCGCAGCATGGGAATGACCCGGCGCATGAGCCGGAAGATGGATTCTGCGTCCAGCGGGAAGCGGTCCCACAGGTCGCCGCCGTGGGCAAGCAGCAGGGAGCACAGGTCGGCCAGCGTATCTGCCATGTCCGCCGGGGTGGTCAGGGTTTCCCAGCGGGTGACGGTGAGGTCGAGCACGGCGTGCAGCAGGGCGCGGGCATCTGCTTCCGGCACAGCTGAGTGGGGGTCCGTGTCCGGGTGCTGGGTGCGCGGGTCGGTATGGCGTCTGCCGGTGCGGATGGCGGTTTCCATATTGTGCAGCATGAGCCCGAGGGGGCGTTCTCCCTGCAGGGAGAGCATCTTGAGATACGGATGCCGGAGCAGGCGTATGAGTTCCTTCCAGTAATACTGTCCGTTACGGGCGGTTTCCTGCAGGCGCATGACGGTTTCCAGCAGGCGGAACAGGGTGGAACGGCCCAGCGGATAGCCCATGGAGATGTTTACGTCGCGGCGGGGGAGGTGATGCAGCACGGGCATGAGCAGGCCGGTATCCGGCAGGACCACGGCTGTGCCCTGAGTTTCCTGCGGTGCGTCCCCGTCTGTTTGGGTCGGCTGGGACGGCTGGGGCGGTAACTCCAATTCTGCCGGTTCTGCCAATTCCGGCAATCCAGGTAGTTCCCCCGACTTAGCCGACAGTGCCGACTGTATAGGTTCAGCAACATCTGACGGTTCTGCCGTGCCCTGCTCTCTGAGCGTGCGTTGCAGCACATCCAGTTGCGAGTGCAGGTCAAACCCTTCATGAAAAATGACGGAACGCTGCCGGGGGTGAGCGGGTTGCGCTGTCTCCATGCGTGCGCCCCAGCGTGTCGCCCAGCGGGCGTGCTCCCGGCATGCCCAGTGCGCTTCGCCCTCTTCCTGTGCGGCATCATGGGCAAGGCGTGCATCCGTATGCAGGACGATGCGCGCGCCGCAGTGCTGCCACAGGTGGCGGAAAAGGGCTTCTTCCACTCCGGTGAGACCGTAGAATCCGGCAATGAAGATGCGTCTTTCGCGCAGACAGGCAAAGTGGTCCTGTTCTCCGGACTGGGGCAGGCGGCGCACTACCCGGAAGGCATCATAGCCCGGCGTGGTCCAGCCGCCTGCATCCAGCCGCTGCGTGTAGGCGGCGTGGATGCGTCCCAGCGAGGCAAGCAGGTCTGCCGCAAAATCCGCAACCTGCCCGTGCATGTGGGCGATATCTTCCGGTACCAGATTTTGTTTATGGAAATCTTCCAGCAGGCTGGCAAGGCGCATACCCCACGGGAAGAAGCGGTTGGCGTCCTGCACGGGCAGGGGAAGGGCGGTTTCTGCGCCGGCACCTGAGGGGCACGCCTGCTGCACGCAGTCGAGCAGCAGACCTACGCGGTCCAGCAGTTCCAGCGGTTCCGGGGGCATGCCTTCCATCTCTGCCCGCAGGGTGCGGAACAGATCGTTCACGGTGAGCATCTGCGGCAGCACGAAGGGCTTTGGCAGGGTTTGCATATGCAGCAGGGTGCGGGAGAAATAACGGCCGGGGCGGCTGTGCGGCATGATGATGCAGGCATTGCCGGGATTGCCCTGCGTCTGTTCAAGGACCAGACCGGCAAGGGCAGTGAGGAAGTCGTTTTCCCAAGGTATGATGATGAAAGGGCTGTTCTGGCGCATGGTTCCTGTTTCTTTACGCAATGGCGGAGCTGGAGTGCGGGTGCCGGGTAACAACGGTTTCGCGCAGGTCCAGATAGACGATGACGCTCTGCAACTGCCTGTCCGCGTAGGCGGGGACAGCCGCGAGAAGGTTCACGTAGCGCGTTGCCTGCTGCCGGTGGGCGGGAGACGGCTGCCCGGTTTTATATTCCACCACGGTGAGGGTGTGCCCGTTATCCACGAGCAGGTCTGTTCTGTGCAGCCCGCCCCGGGCGTCCATGATGGCACATTCCGGTGTGCCGTGCCGCTGCCATGCGGGATATTCCGGAAGTGAGGCAACCCACCGCAGCATGTCTTCCAGATCTTTTTCCACGGCTGCCCTGTCTGGTATGGGCAGGGGGTGGGCGCGCATGCCGTATCGTATGGCACGCGCCACGTCCAGTGCGAGGTTTTCGCCTTTTGCCGTCCCTGTGAGCCGCAGCCGTTCCAGACAGGCGTGGGCGAGGGTGCCGCGACGTCGTTCATCAAAGGTTATCTCTTCCAGCGGGTTGCGGAAAATTTTCAGGCGCGGCAGCCACTGCATGGGCTTCCAGTCCGGGCTGCCTTCTTCATACTGTTCGGGCAGCGCAGCCTGTCCGGCAGGGATGTGACAGTCCGGTATATGATCGGTCGGCACATGGCTGGCTGCGTCTGATGGATGCGGTTCTTGCGGGAGGCCGGAAGGGGCGGGGGCAAACGTTGCCTGCGGCGGAGTGCCGAAAGAGACCTCTTTTTCCCGTTCATCACGGGTATTGCCCATGCCGAAGGTATCCAGCAGCAGGCGCAGGGCGCAGAGCATGGGGGAGCGCGGTTCGTGAAAGGGGGTGGAGGTGATGAAGGCGTGCAGTTCCTCCACCGGGCGTGTCCACGCCACATACAGCAGGTTGAGCTGTTCCCGTGCTTCTGCGGCAACGGCGAGGTAATAGGCGTCTCCCAGCTCCTTGCAGCGGGGAACCAGCAGGGTGCGGCCCTGAACCGTTACCGTTTCCGGGGTGGTGCTCCGGGTGAGGATGTGATGGTGGAAGGGGACGACCACCACCGGGAATTCCAGCCCCTTGGACTTGTGCATGGTCATGACCCGGACGGCGTTTACGTTTTCCGGCATGGGCACTTTTTCTTCCCCGCCGCTTTCTGTCCAGTATTCGAGGAAATCGGAAAGGGAGCGCAGACCACGCTCATCTGCGGCGAAGACTACCTCCAGAAAACGGCGCAGGAAAATGGCGTCCTGCGGGAAGCGTTCCAGCACCCGGAAACGTCCGAATGCCTCGCGCACGGTATCGTAAGCGCTCATAAGGCCTGCCTGCGAGTAGAACGGAGCAAACCACGCCCGCCATTGGGTGGGGTGCGCCTCACGGAAGGCGGCGAAGAGGCTGCCCTTTCGCGGGGCTGCCAGCCAGTCGTCCAGCCGATGGGCAGGCAGGCAGGGAGCGCCTGCCAGATACGGAGGCGGGACGGGGCCTGAGGATTGACCAGAATATTGGCCGGGATAATGCCCGGAAATGTCGGCGCGCGGGCCGCCGGACAGCAGGGGGCCCCCGCTCAGGCATTCCCAGAAGGCGAGGTCATTGAGGGGGTAGTCCAGAAAATGCAGCAGGGACACAATCTGCCGGATAACCGGGTGGGCAGCGAGAGAGAGGCTGTTTTCCGTGATGACCGGAATGTTCTGGGTGACCAGCCATTCGGTGACGAGGGCGGCTTCCGAATTCTTGCGTACCAGCACGGCTATGTCGCCGGGACGCCTGCGGAGAAGGAGGTCTTCTGTGAACAGGCGTATCATGTGCTGCTGCATCTGTTCGTGCAGGTTTTCCGTTTTTTCGCCGGAAACATCGTACAGGCGGACCAGCCCGCCGCTTTCGGCTTTGTGCTCCGGGACGCTTTGGACGCAGTGGTCGAAACTGTGCAGGATGTCGTCTGCGGCCAGCCGTATGACACGGTCCGATGCGCCGGAGAGGACCTGTTCCGCAAAGGCGAGCGCGGTGTCCGGTTCAGCCAGGCGGCTGAACACGGCATTGTTGAACTGCACGATTTCTTTGCAGCTACGCCAGTTATTGGGCAGGTTGACGCGCTTGGGCGCCGGGACCACGGCGCGGATTTCCGGGTCCTGAAGGACAGATTCGAACAGGGCGGAATCGCCGCCGCGCCAGCCGTAGATGGCCTGTTTCACATCGCCCACGTAGACGAGGGAGCCTGCCTTGGAAAGGCATTCCTGCGCCAGAGGGCGGATGGCGTTCCACTGAGGGACGGAGGTGTCCTGAAATTCGTCTATGAGCAGGTGGGTGAGGCGGGTGCCCATGCGGCAGAAGGCCTCTGAGGCACCTGCGCCGCCGGTGAGAATGCGTTCCGCGTAGCGCGGCCAGAGGGAGGCGGGTACTTTGCCCTGCTCGCGCTGCGCTTCTTCCACCAGCAGGGCCAGTGATTCCGCCAGTTGCGCGAAGGGGGTTATTTCCAGAGCCTTGCGCAGCAACTGTCCCGGACCTTCCAGATCGGCATGGCATTGTACCAGATCGGCGTAGGCCTTTTGCAGATCCGGGGATGCCTTGTCACGCGAGGCTTTGAGCAGGCATTCGTCCACATGGTTCTTGGCGGCATAGGCGGAGGATTTTGGCTTGCGGAACGGGCCGGATTCGGCGCACGCGGACAGGAATTTGCTGAAATTTGCCTGTGGCTCCAGCCCTTCGTCCCGCATGAGGCGGGTAACGGCGGTGGCAGCGGCGGTGTAGTCCGTATGGAGGTTGACCAGCCAGCCGCGCAGGGTTTCCGCATCCATGAAGGGGGGGGCGTCTTCCTGCTGACTGGCAGTGTCTGCAAGACGTGTTTCTGTAAGCTCGTAGAGTCTGTCGCGGATGCTCTCGCCGGGGACGAAGCCTTCCTTTTCCGTATGCAGGAGCAGGGTGCGGCATGCTTCCGCAATGAGGCCGTGTTCCGGTCCGCCCGCGCTGGCGGCTTCCAGCAGGCGGTCATAGAGCGGGTCGTACAGGTCGCGCCTGTCGAAAACGGGTTCAAAGTCCGGGGGGAGTCCCAGTTCCAGTGCCGAGAGACGCACCAGCATGTTCAGCAGGCTGTCTATGGTGCGTACGTTCAGTGAGGAAAGGCGGCGTAGCAGGATATGCACCCAGCGTTGTGCGGATTCGCTGCTCCAGTCCGATGCGGCGTTGTGGGGTTCTGTATCCAGCGCACGTTCCTTGAGCGACCGCACGATGCGTTCGCGCATTTCTGTGGCGGCCTTGTTGGTGAAGGTGACGGCGAGGATTTCCGGCCAGCAGTGAGGGTCGCCGGGGGCGCGGGATAGGGTGCAGGCGGGGCTGCGGGATTCTTCTGCGGCGTTTTTGAGCAGCGTAAGAAACTGCCGGGTCAGGGTGTATGTTTTTCCTGACCCGGCAGAGGCTTGTATCTGTTGCAGCGTGGCGGACATGGTGTTGTGCGTTTTCCTTATCTGGCTCTGGCTCTGGCTGAGACGGGAACTTGTGCTCCGTTTCAGTCGCAGTAGCTGGCGGGCACCATGCCCTTGAGGGCGGACTGGCCCGTGGATTCGACCACGGCGCGCCAGTAGACGGAGTGGATGTTTACCTTATGCCGTTTGCGGGTGACCAGATGCAGCGGCAGGTGCACGTAGCGGTCCATGATTTTGCCCACCACCATGGAGGTTTTGCCCGCCATGGCCGCATGCACCGCGCTTTGACCGAGGAAGCCGCAGTAGATGCGGTCGTTGGCGTTGGCGGGCACGGAGCGGATGATGTAGCTGGGGTCTATGTATTTGAGGGAGTAAGCCATGCCTATGGAGTCCATATGCTGTTTGATCCGCTCGCGTAGCAGGGAGGTGAAGTCGCCCAGCACGGGGTTGCCGGAGGCATCTGTTTCCTTGCTGGTGGACATGAGGTGCTGGCCCGCGCCTTCTGCCACGACGATGACGGCGTGCTTGCGGTGTTTGAGCCGTTCCGCCAGGGCTTCCAGCAGGCCGCCCGGGCCGTCCAGTTCGAAGGGCGTTTCGGGGATGAGCACGAAGTTCACCTCTTTGATGGAGAAGGTGGAGTGCGCGGCGATGAAGCCCGATTCGCGGCCCATGAGTTTGACCAGACCGATGCCGTTCATGGCTCCCTGCGCCTCGGTATGGGCGCACCGTATGGCCTCCGTGGCTTTGTCCACGGCAGTTTCGAAGCCGAAAGACTGCGGGACGAAGCTGATATCGTTATCAATGGTCTTGGGGATGCCGATGACGGCGATCTTGAGGTTGCGCTTGGTTATCTCTGTGACGATGGACTGGACGGCCTTCATGGTGCCGTCGCCGCCGATCATGAACAGGCAGTTCACGTTCATGCGTTCCAGCGCGTCCACAATGTCTTCCGGGTTCTGGGGGCCGCGGGAGGAGCCGAGCACGGTGCCGCCGAACTGGTGGATGTCTGACACCGAATCCGGTGTGAGGTTCACGATCTCGTGCCCGTATTGGGGGATGAACCCTTCAAGCCCGTACCGGATGCCCATGACGCCCGCCACGCGGTAGTTGTGGAAGGCTTCCATGACGATGGCGCGGATGACATCGTTTATGCCGGGGCACAGCCCGCCGCAGGTGACGATGGCGCATTTGGTCTTGGAGGTGTCGAAAAAGAGGTGGCGGCGGGGGCCTGCGCTTTCGAAACGGATGGGAATGGGCGGGGCATCGCCCAGTTCTTCCAGAAATTCCTTATCCAGAAACATGTTCACGCCATTGACGTCATCCTCGAACCGGCAGTGGGAAATGGGGGACGGGATTTTGGGGGTGCCCAGCGTGGGGATGGCGGTATCTATGGATATATCTGCGGTGTTCACCTTGCGTTTGGCCATGGACAGCTCCTGGGGATGGGGTTTCAACATGCAGACAAGATTAGCACATCGCGCGGCACAAGGCTAGCCCGACCGCACGGAGGAAGGGATTTTGAACGGCGGGGCGGGGCGCGCTGCCGCTTTACAGGCAGTGGAAAACTGCATAGGTTTGCCCGATGCGTCTGACGGCGGCAAAGGCCGGATTGGCAGGCGTTTATGCGGTTGTGAGGTGGCTTTTTTGTGCGTTCATCTTCAGCCTTACCAATGGTGATGCCGTGACCATGCGTCCCCTGCTTGTTACCCTGGGTGATCCCAACGGCCTTGGGCCGGAACTGGCCTGCCGTCTGCTCGGTATGGGCGGAAGCGGATCGCTCCCTCTTGTGCCGCTTATTTTGGTTGGTCCCGAGGCCGCGCTCCGCATGCATGCGGAGCGGCTGGGCACGGGCATATTCTGGACCCGCATTGCTGATCCTGCCAGAGTTACGGGGGATGAACCCGGCGTTTTTCTGTATGAGCCGCCCGCGCTGGAAGGACTGCCCCTGCATATGGGCACGGCGACGCCGCATGGCGGGAGAGGGGCCGGTGTTTCACTGGAGGCCGCGTGCAGGCTTATCCGGGACGGTGTGGCCGAGGGAGTGGTGACGCTGCCGCTGCACAAGGCCATGTTGCAGGAGGCGGGGTTTGATTTTCCCGGTCACACGGAGTTTCTGGCGCGTTTTGCCGGACTGCGCGACGACGAGGTGTGCATGCACCTGTGCGGACCCAAGCTGCGCGTGAGTCTGGTAACGGCGCATCCGCCCCTGCGGGAGGTGCCGGACCTGATAACGCGGGAGAGGGTAAAGCTGTGCATAGCCCTGACTGTGGGGTTTGTGCGGCGGCTGGGGCTGGGAGGGCCGGTGGCCGTGTGCGGTCTGAATCCTCATGCGGGCGAATCGGGCCGTATAGGCCGGGAAGAGGTGGAAATTATCGGGCCTGCCGTGGAGGATGCCCGCAAGCGGGGTCTGGCCGTTGAGGGGCCGCTGCCTGCGGATACGGTGTTTTTCCGTGCCGCTAAGGGCGAGTTTGCCGCCGTGCTGGCCATGTATCATGATCAGGGACTCGGACCGCTGAAGCTTATGCATTTTTCGCGTGCCGTGAACGTGACGCTGGGGCTGCCCTTTGTGCGCACCTCTGTGGACCACGGCACGGGGTTTGACATTACGGGCAGGGATGTTGCCGAAACGGGCAGCTTTGAGGAAGCCCTGAAGCTCGCCGCCATGATGACCGGATGGCTGGGATGAGGGAAGCCGGGTAAGCCGTACAAGCCGTACGGTGTTGCTGCGGCAGAGGCGGAAACGGGACAGGAATGGCCGGACGCGCCGTTTGGCGGACAGCCGCAGGGAGGTAGGGCGTGCGTATAGGCATTGACGTGGGCGGAACCCACACGGATGCGGTTGTCATTGAAAAGGGCAGGGTGGTCGCTTCTGCCAAGGTTTCCACAGACCATCACAATCTGCTGCTCTCTGTACGCGGGGCGCTGGAGGCCGTGCTTGCCGGGGTGGACCCCAAGGAAGTGAGCCGGCTCAATCTTTCCACCACGCTGTCTACCAATGCCATTGTGGAAGGCAAGACCGAGGATGTGGGGGTGCTTGTCTCTGCCGGACCGGGGGTGAATCCCGATGATTATCAGGTGGGGCGCTTCTACTACACGGTGAGCGGCTCGGTGGACCATCGCGGCAAGGAGATTGCTCCCCCGGACCCGGAGGAGATAGGCGCGCTGGTGCGCGACTGCTGCGATACCGGACTGAAGGTTTACGCCGTGGTGGGGAAGTTTTCCACACGCAATCCGGCCCATGAGACGCTGCTGGCGGAGGAGTTGATGGCCTGCGCGGATTTTGTCTCGCAGGGGCATCGGCTTTCCGGCCAGCTCAATTTTCCCCGGCGCATCGCCACTGCCTACTACAATTCCGCCGTATGGCGCGTGTACAACCGATTTGCGGACGCGGTGGAACAGTGCGTGCGCGAGTACGGCGTGTATGCGCCGGTGCATATCCTGAAGGCGGACGGCGGCACCATGCCTCTTGCCATCTCTCGCGAGCACCCTGTGGAATCGATTCTCTCCGGCCCGGCAGCCAGCGTTATGGGAATTATCGCCCTGTGCGACATACGGCAGGATTCCATTATTCTGGATATAGGGGGCACCACCACGGATATTGCCATTTTTGCCTCCGGTTCGCCGGTGATAGAGAATGACGGCATTGAGGTGGGCAGCTATCCCACGTTGGTGCGGGCTTTGCGTACCCGGTCTATAGGCGTGGGCGGAGATTCCCGTCTGCACGTACAGGCCGGTGCGGTGCGGGTGGGGCCTGAGCGGCTGGGGCCGTGCATGGCCTGCGGGGGTGCGCAGCCCACACTCATTGATGCGCTGATATACAAGGGGCTTGCGGAATTTGGGGATGTGCAGGCCAGCAAGGAGGGCATACGCCGCCTTGCGGCCCTGTGGGATATGTTTCCGGATACGCTGGCGGATGAGGCCATTCAGACGGCTGTTTCCAGCATTTCGCGCGCGGTGGATGAGTTGCTGGATGAGGTGAATTCGCGCCCCGTGTACACCATTATGGAGCTTATTGAAGGCGGCACGCTTGCCCCGGCCCATGTGTATGTGATGGGCGGACCCGCGAAGGCGTTTCAGGGGCTGCTCGCAAAAGCCATGCACCGCAGGGTGGACGTGCCGCCGCAGCACGCCATTGCCAATGCCATAGGCGCGGCATTGACGCGGACCACCTTTGAACTGGAATTGTTTGCGGACACGGAGAAGGGGGTACGGTTTATCCCCACGCTGGGGCTGCGGGATACCGTGACCCGCCAGTATGTGCTCAAGGATGCGCAGCAGGATGCCGTGACGATGCTGCTGGAGCATCTGGGCGAACAGGGGGTGACCCTGAAGGCGGATGCCGTGGATATTCTGGAGGCCAACAGCTTCAATATGGTGGGCGACTACGGCACTGTGGGAAGGAATATCCGCGTGAAATGTCAGATACGACCGGGTGTGACAGAGGCATTTGTTCATGAATGATACGGGCGCGGAACAGGATATGTTTTTATTCAGCGCGGGCAGCGGATTGTCCGCGTTGTGGTGCAGTGTACGGCGGACCGTAGCGGCGGTGCTTGCGGTGCTGGTGGCTGTGGCGGCGGTGCTGGCAGGCCCGGCGTGCGTATGGGCACAGCCGTTGTCGAAGCCGGAGGGGGCACCCGTTTCCTCTGTTTCCTCCGTATCCTCCAGTGCCTCCATTGCCTCCGTCGCGTCCGGTTCGCCGTCGCAGGCTTTCAACGCGAAGCCGACCTTGCAGGAGATGCTGGGGCAGATGCTGCTGGTGGGGTTCCGTGGGCTTGAAGCAGGCGAAGACAGCGCCATTATGCGCGATGTGCGCCGGTATCATCTTGGCGGGGTGCTGCTGTTTGATTATGACGTGGCCCTGAAAAGCCGGGGGCGCAATATCGCCAGCCCGGAGCAGGTGCGCAGCCTTGTGAGCAGTCTGCAGGCGGCGGCCCGTGTGCCGCTTTTTGTGGCCATTGATCAGGAGGGCGGGCGAGTTGCCCGGCTGAAGCCGGAATATGGGTTTGCCGCTTCGCCTTCTGCGGCGCAGCTTGGCAACGGCACGGTGGAGGATACGCGGCGTGCCGGTGAGGCTGTGGGGAGAATGCTTGCCGATGTGGGGGTGAACTGGAACTACGCCCCGGTGCTGGATGTGAACGTGAACCCGGACAGTCCGGCCATAGGCAGGCTGGGCAGAAGTTTTTCCGCTGATCCGGTAACGGTGGCGGCGCACGGGCGTGCCTTTGCGGAGGGACTGAACGCGCACGGCGTGATCGCGTGCCTGAAGCATTTTCCCGGTCACGGCAGTGCGGGAGCCGATTCGCATCTGGGCGTGACGGACGTGACCGGTACGTGGTCGCAGCGGGAGCTTGTGCCGTTTGAGACGGTGTTGCGTGCGCCGTTGCAGCGGGCGGTGATGACTGGGCATCTGTTCAACGCCCGGCTTGACCCGGAGTATCCTGCCACGCTTTCGCGCAGCACCATTACGGGTTTGCTCCGCGAAAGGATGGGGTACGACGGGGTGGTCATAACCGACGACATGCAGATGCGGGCCATTGCCGATGAGTACGGGCTGGAAGAGGCGGTGGAGCGGGCTGTTGCCGCCGGGGCGGATATTTTGCTGTTTGGCAACAACCTTGCCTATGACGAGGATATTGTGCCCAAGGTGGTGCGTATTCTCGCCAGGCTGGTGGAGGATAACCGCATACCGCGTACGCGGGTGGAGCGTTCCTACCGCCGGGTGATGGAATTGAAACGCGCCCTGCCGCGCTGAGTGTGCCGCCGCATGGCGATGGGACAGGGGCGGCTGGTGCCGGTAGGAACGGCATATCCCGTATCAACCCGGTCGGCAGGTTGTTGTTCTGTCGGGGCGGAAGTACGTTGTTTTCTTTGGACAGGAAGGCGCTGTTCCTGTCGGGACGGGAGGGTGTTGTCTGTCGCAGCGTGAGTCCGGTATCCTATCGGGGAGACGGGCTGTTCTCCGGTTCAGCCGAAGGTTCGTCTTCCAGCGTGTCCGCTACCCTGAAGCGGCGGTAGAGGCGGTATCCCAGCAGGCTGGAGAGCACCAGAAGTACCGCGCTGAGAGCTGTGCGCCAGAGGGGGTCCACATGCACGCCGCTGCCCAGAAGGGCGAAGATGAAGGTCTGCGGCACGTACCCGACCAGTGAACCGCCGAGAAACGACAGGGCGGAAATGGACGTGACTCCGGCAATCATGTTGGTGAGGATGTTGCTGCCTACGGGAAGCAGGCGGATGACTACCGTCATCTGGAAGGGGCCGCGTTCCAGAAAGGCGTCCAGCTTGGCAATGCGTTTGCCCATGCGGCGCTGGATGAGGTTGCGGCCTGAAAACCGGGAATAGTAGAAAACAAGGGCGCAGCCAAGGGCGGTGCCCAGCGTGCCCATGACCGTGCCCATGGCGGCACCGTACACATAACCCGCGAAAAAGCCTATGATCTGCCGGGGAAGGCCTACCGAGGTGAAGCCCGCCGCAATGGCAAGAAAGAGCATGTAGCCGGTAAGGCCCTTGTCGCGGATGTGGGCATCCATCCAGTGCTTGTCCAGCACATCGTCCAGATGCGAGATTCTGAAGACGTAAATGGCTGCGGCAAGCAGCGAGAAGATGAGGAAGGCCTTGAACAGGGCCTTGATTGTCTTTGCGTTCAGCAAACCGGGGTTCCTTCTATCCGTTCATGCGGTCGCTAGCTGGCTGCTAGAAAGGCAATATGCCTCGCTGCCGGGAACTGTACAGGCGGGGGCGTATGACGTTGCGCGCACCTTTTGAAGCGGGGCCTGAACACTTCCTGCGTCTGGCATCTTACCGTTTCGGGCCAGAAAAAATGAGTATCAAAAAAGCCGGTTACGTATCTGTTCCGTAAAATGTGCCTACTTGCTGCTGCGGCTGCGGGAAGACGGGGCGTTCCGCTCGGTGCCGTGTAGCGGGTCTTCATCCCCGGTGCGGCTGGGCAGAGGGGAGCGGCGGGCCTCCATGAGGAAGAAGGCGGCAATGAGCAGTTGCGCCATGAGGAAAACGGCATCGCTCTCATGGGCGGAGATGCTTCCCAGCAGCAGGCAGGACAGTATTCCGGCGGTCTGCCATGCCTTTTGTCCGCAAGAAATACGTGTTCCGCAGGGCGGAGAGGCACTGCTGCCATGAATATGCTGCGGACGGGTAGCCTCATCTGCTTTGGGCGTACCGGAAGGGCTTTGTGCCTGTGCAACGTTTGGAGCCTGTTCACGGCGCAGCATCAGCCGTATGAGGCAGGCTGCCTGTATGGCGACCCCCATGCCGGTTAATGTCCATCGCAGCCAGAATTCCACCGTGTATCCTGTGCCGTGGCTACTTCTGTTCCTTGATGCTGTAGCGGAATGAGCGCTTCTGCATCCAGCGGATGGCGAGTAGGTCGAAGAACGTGGCCTTGGCGCGGTCCCATACGCCGTACTTGGAGACGCCGTGCCGCCGGGGGCGGTGGTTCACCTTGATTTCCGCCACGGTTGCGCCCTGCATCTTCATGAGCGTGGGCAGGAAACGGTGCATGCCGGTGAACATGGGAAGACGCTGCGCCATGGTGGTTCGCATGACCTTGAGCGAGCACCCTGTATCTTTGACGGTCTCGTTGCTCAGGCGGTTACGCACGGCGTTGCCGAAACGGGAAACGAGTTTTTTGACCAGCGAATCCTGCCGCTTGGCGCGCCAGCCGATGACCATGTCAAAACCGCGCTCATATTGCGCCAGCATGTCCGGGATATCCGCCGGATCGTTTTGTAGGTCCGCGTCCATGGTGACGATGACGTCGCCGGTGGCGGCATCGAAACCTGCCTTGAACGCGGCGGACTGTCCGCAGTTGGCGGCAAAGGCCACATAACGGGCGGAAGGATGCTTTTCCGCCAGTGTGCGCATTACGGGCAGGCTGTTGTCTGTGCTGCCGTCATCCACGAAGATGACATGCCATTCTTTATCGGTGCGCGCCATGGCGCGCTCTATTTCTGCGAACAGGACGGGGAGGTTGTCCTGCTCGTTGTATACGGGGACGACGATGGATATGGTATTGATTCTTGTCATAACCGGAGACACATACCCAATTGGCCTAAAGTTGTAAATCAGTGATTGACAGCACATGTCTGAACACGTAGTACCTCCCCTGCACATGACGCGGGGTGGAGCAGCTCGGTAGCTCGTCGGGCTCATAACCCGAAGGCCGTCGGTTCAAATCCGGCCCCCGCTACCAAAAGAAATCAAGGGTTTGCAATGAAAATTGCAAACCCTTTTTCTTTATCTTTTGCATTAAAGCGGGATTAGTGGGTTGCAAGAGGGGGACGAGACTTCTTGTAAGCGGACACCCTATTTGAGAGTTTTCACAGTTCAAAATGAGAAAGCTCTGGACTTGGAGTTGCACCTGCCACTCGTCTTTGGGAGCCAATATCATTCCATTTATCAAGTTTTGACAACCAGCAAATTTTTAAGCGAATATCTGATGGGAAGCTACCATATTTCCCCTATAGACTTTTGAGCCCGAACCTTAAGCACGGGCACTTGAGATGAGACCTCGACATCGTTGTTTCCCTTGACATCTTGATTAACTCCTCCTTATGAAAATATTAAGCATTCATCAATGCGCGTCCGCATAGTATTGTCACGAAGCATAAGGCCGGAAAAATTATATTGCAATAAATGGAGTTGGTTTTAAAAATATGGAGAAATAAGCACATGTTAAAAATTTTAAAAAAAATATACAAATCCAAGTTTGCAATATTTATAAGAACAAGCCGTCTTTATGGCTATATGCATAGTAAATACTATTTCAAGAAAAATAGACATCATGTCGTGCAATTTCCTGAACTAAACGGAAAAATAATAGATAGATGGGAAGACCTCAAAGAAGCATCTAGATTGAAGCACCTTTACCAAGAAAAAATATACTCTTTTCTTAGTGGTAAGAATCATGATGAGGTAGTTATAATAGGGTGCTCTTTTGGTCACGAGGTTGTACATACTCACAAACAGTTCCCGAACACGAAAATAATTGGCATTGACATCGACAAAGAATGCATACAATTTTGTAAATCTTTATCTATTCCAGATTGTGAATTTTACGAAGCAGACGTAACAAATAAAGAATTACTAGAAAAAATATTCCCAGATGATGGAAAATCGCGAGTTGTAATATCGTTTGAGACTATATATTTCATCTCTCCTTCGGGCATTAAAGTTATGTTTGATTTTTTTGCGAAAGGTGGAGTCAAAGATATTCTCATTCATACGAACACAAACATAAACAATACAGGATTTAACTTGTTTAGTTGTAAAAAATCAAAATATTCAGGAATACAAGGGGCATGGGATCATGCAATGCTTAATATTCCTAATTATTTTCCATATCATATACAACTTCTTGACCAACGCCTGAGGGCTACCTCCGTCCATTACTATCAGGAGCCATGGTTAATTAGCTATCGATTAAATGGGTCATGGAATGACTTTTTTTTTGATCAGACAGAGTAGTAGTCAAGATTCGTACTTGAACTAGCCATGGGATTTGTTTTCCATAACTCTTACTCCTCAATCTGTTCCCACTGAATCCCCAGAGCCGCAGCAATCTTCTTGAGTGTTGCGGCTCTGTTGTGTGTTTCCTCAGCCCCATCGTGGCATACGTGGGCAGGCTTCTGTCCATGCGAGGGGAAACCTCTGCCTGCGATATGCCGGGAGAGTTCCGCCGTGTTCGCATCGGCAACCGTTACTCCACCAGAACATTGAGCATCATTCCGGCATCCTCATGTTCGAGGTTATGGCAGTGGAACATGAACAACTGTGCTTCTTCCGGGTAGGGGTGGGAGAAATCCACCAGAATGCGGACTGTTTCTCCGGGCCAGACGAGCACGGTATCCTTCGGGCCCAGATCGGTGGCAACGCGGCCTTTGGCATCCTGCGCGAGTTCCTGTACCTGCTGCGGACTGTTTACCCGTGCAAGGACTTGGAAGAAGTAGCCGTGCAGGTGCATGGGGTGCGGCATGCTGCGTTGTTCATTTTCCAGTTCCCAGATTTCGGCAGAACGCGCAGGCACCCGGATGGGGGTGGCGTGCATGTCGAACGTGAGCCCGTTTATGGTCCATTTGGCCTCATGACCGCTGCCGGACAGTGCCAGCCGGAAACGTTGCACCGGGATTTCATCTTTTGTGGCCGGGTGCTCACTCAGGGCGATGGCTGCTTTGAATGACGGGGAGTACGAATCCGGCAGCGCGGGCGGCACATCGGAGAGTGGCGACTGAGATGGTTTTGTGTCGGGAAGGGTCGTTTGGAGCGTGGCGATGACGAAGGGGCTTCCTTCCGGGAGTATGTCCTGCGGCAGGGCGTGCGCCCCGTGAGAGACGGGAGGGGCTGAAGCCCCGTGCTGTATGTGGGCAGCAGTCTCTTCCTGTTCCCGGTGCCCTTCGTGTGCCCCATGGTTTTCTTGTTCGCTGTGTGCTGCGTGCGGGGAGGGATGCGAACTATTCAATCTATTGTCCGCCGCATGCGGTATTGCCTGCTGATGATCAGAATGGGCCGCAGAGGTTTTCTGTCCCGCCTGTCCGTCATGCCCGTTATGCCCGTCATGCCCGGCGGCTCCGTGCCCTTCATGTTCATTGTGCATGGGATCGAACGGGAGGTTGACGATGCTGACAGCTGTTTCCGGAGCGAATCTGCGCAGGTCCAGCAGAATTTCTGTCCGTTCACCGGGAGCCATAAATACAGCCTTTGCGGAAACGGGGGCGGTGAGAAAACCGCCATCGGCAGCAATGACGGTGAACGGCAGCGGTGCATCGTGTGCCATAACGCCGAGTTTAAGCAGGCGGGCGTTGCAGGCGTTGAGCAAGCGCAGGCGGACATATCCCGCCGGAACGGAAATACGGGCATGGCGTTCATTATTGCAGAACACGGCGTTTCCCAGCCAGCCCATCTGGAAGTCCTCGGGGGTTGGGGCGTATATCGGCTGGCCGGATGGGTCCAGCCGCCTGTCGTGTATGGCGACAGGCAGGTCTGAGACGCCAAGCCGCACACCGAGCCGTTCCGCAAAGGATTCTTCTTGCGCATCGCGCACAATGAAGAATCCTACAAGTCCCTGATGCGCCTGTTTTCCTGTGACGCCGTGGGGATGAGGGTGATACCAGAGCGTTGCCGCCCTGTTGGTGACGGGAAAATCATAGTTGTACGTCTGCCCCGGCCCTGCCTCATAGCGCGGGTGCCCGGCCTGCCGCCAATCGCACTCCACTCCGTGCCAGTGAATGATGGTGGGTTCCTTCAGGGTGTTTTCCATGCGCAGTGCAAACCGCTCGCCCCGGCGGACCACAAAGGTGGGGTTATGCACGACTCCGTGCTCTGTCTGTGCTTCGTAAACAAGCGGGGGCAGACCTTGCGCCCGGATTCCTGCTTCCTTCACCGTCAGCACCTTCGGGATGTTGTTCACGGGAGCATGCAGGCTGCTGCGGACGGTTTGTGCGGGGTGTGATGTGTGCGCGGCGTGGCCTGTCTGTGCCAGAAGGCGGACGGGGGGCAGCAGGAGCAGGCTTCCCGCTGCTGCCATACGCAGGAATGTGCGTCTGGAGATATCTTCGGGTGCGACACTGTGTTCGGAAGCACGTTTGGTCGGTTCCGCATCGGCATGATTACAGGTAAGGGGCGATGTGGCTGCGGAGTGCGTATGCGAAACGGCTGCGGAGCAGGGTACTCCTGCAGGGTGGGGTGGGAGTGTTGCCATGCAGCGTCTCCTTGTGCGCTATGCGTTGCCCCGGGGAAGGGGATACACCCCGGATCGCCGCGTGCCGGTTTGTCTGGCAAACTGTTCACTTGATAGCCAGTCCGCCTTCTTTGCCTTCTTATCAGCAAGAGGGGTGGTATGGCACAGTTCAGGGCGTTTCGCAGGTTACCTCACGGGCGGAACCGGGACCGGCAAGGGGGCGGAAACATTTCTTGGTTCCGCCGCAGATGGGGCAACGCCATGATTCCGGCAGGTCTGCAAAGGCGGTTCCTGCGGGAACTTTGCCTTTTCGGTCACCTTTGTCGGGGTTGTAGATGTAACCGCAGTTGGTGGTCTGGCACTGGTACATTTCTTCCGGTTTTGCCATGGAGGACTCCGTGAGAGTGGTTGGGGTGCAGGCACTGGCTTGATAGGCCTGCGCCATGTGAACGTCCGGTAACGGAACACGTTGCGTTGTTCTTTCATGGCAACGGTTGTGCAACCTTATGCTGGCCTTTGGGAAACATGGCACTCTGCTAAGGCATGGGTCCGCAGCCTGATTGCAGCCTGAAAGACCGACCTATAGCCCGTGTTGTAGCATATCTTGTAGCATGTCGGGAGTGAAGATGTCAGCCGTTTCTGATTTCTTTCCGCTTGCCGGGCGAAACCGTTCACCGGCCCGTTTCGACCGTTCACCGATGCAGGTGTTGCGTTCCCCATGAAAAGCGGTCCCCCGCTTGACATAATCGCCCGCGGGCCTCTATTGTGCCGTGAACGTAGTGATTTTCCTTACCAAAAGAAGAAGCCCATGCGTGACCCCATGCAGAACATCCGAATCTTCGCAGAGAACAGCCTGAAGCAGGCTGCGGTTGTTCTATTGGTCGTCAATGTCGTCGTCAACGTCGTCGTCTCACGCGATGCCGGTGCCTTAGCGATGTAACGGGCCAGTCTCCCCACGAAGGAAACCTCACCCCCGCCAGCGTTAAGGCTCCGGCGGGGGTTTTTGTTTGACCCGCCCCCCGCCGGTTGCAAGTAAGGGTCCGCAGGAGGAATGCTGCATGTTCAGGATGACCGGCGCAGAGCTTACCATAAGGCTGCTTGAACGACAGGGGATACGGATTGTTTCCGGCATACCGGGAGGGGCCAACCTGCCCCTGTATGACGCGCTCTCCCGCAGTGAACACATACACCATGTTCTTGCCCGCCATGAGCAGGGGGCGGGATTCATCGCGCAGGGCATGGCCCGTGTGACGGGGCAGCCTGCGGTGTGCCTTGCCACATCCGGGCCGGGGGCGACCAATATTCTTACCGCCATTGCGGACGCCAAGCTTGATTCTGTTCCCCTTGTCTGCATTACGGGGCAGGTGCCCAGCCCGCTTATGGGCACGGACGCCTTTCAGGAGGTGGACACCTACGGGATGAGCATAGCCATTACCAAGCATAATTTTCTTGTCCGCTCGGCGCAGGAGCTGCTTTCTGTCATACCGGAGGCATTCCGGCTTGCCGCGTCCGGGCGTCCCGGTCCTGTGCTTGTGGATATTCCCCGCGATATACAGACTGCGGAAATTGCCTTTGCCCAATGGCCGGAACCGGGCGAGGCGGACCCTGCCCCGCAGGCCTATGATGCGGATATTGAAACTGCTGCCGCCATGATCAACGCGGCGCGCCGCCCGCTGCTGTGGGTGGGCGGGGGCGTGATAGCAGCCGGTGCGGGCGGGCAGGTGCGCGCCCTTGCGGAAAAGGCTTCTATGCCCGTGACCATGACGCTTATGGGGCTGGGGGCCATTCCCCGTGACCATCCCCTTTCCATCGGCATGCTGGGCATGCACGCGGAGCGCTATACCAATATGGCGCTGGAGGCGTGCGACCTGATTATCGCCGCCGGGGTGCGTTTTGACGACCGGGCTACGGGCAAGGTGCAGGAGTTCTGCCCTGCGGCCAAGGTTATTCATATTGATATTGACCACAGCGAGATTGACAAGATTCGCACTGCCTCTGTGGGGATTCTCGGCGATATTGCCGAGGTGCTGGATGTGCTTATGCCCAAGGTGCAGCCCAACGGGAGAGCCGAGTGGCTGGAGTATATTGCGGCACTGAGGGCCGCCTTCCCGCAGCATGCGCCTGTGCAGGGCGGATATGAGACGCCGCAGAAGCTTATCCGCCGTATAGGCGAGATTGCGGATGAGGGGGCCATTGTGTGTACCGATGTGGGCAAACACCAGATGTGGACTGCCCAGAGCTATCCCTTCCGCCGACAGAGGCAGTGGCTTACCTCCGGCGGGCTGGGAACCATGGGGTTTGGCCTGCCCGCTGCCATAGGGGCTTCGCTTGCCGCTCCGGACAGGCGGGTTATCTGCTTCAGCGGGGATGGAAGCCTGCTCATGAACATTCAGGAGTTCGCCACCGCGGCGGAGCAGAAAGTGAACGTGACTGTGGTGCTGCTGAACAACAATTGTCTCGGGCTGGTGCATCAGCAGCAGGAACTGTTCTTCAGGGGGAACTATTTTTCATCGGAATACCAGATTGCGGTGGATTTTTTGAAGATAGCGGAGGGGTTTGGCTGGCGCACGGTGGATTTGGGAACGAGTGCTGACCCTGATGCCGACATTGCCCGTGCTTTTGCGCAGCGTGGTCCGTGCCTTGTGCATGTGCCTGTGGACAGGGAGGAGAAGGTGCTGCCCATGGTGCCGCCCGGAGCCGCCAACCGCATTATGATTGAAGGAGAAGCCCATGCCTAGGAGTGTGCCGCGCACGGTTCTGGATGTGACGGTGAACAACCATCCCGGTGTGATGTCTCACGTTTGCGGGCTTTTTTCCCGCAGGGCGTTTAACGTGGAGGCTATTCTCTGCCTGCCCATGCACGGAGGGGAGGCGAGCCGCATATGGCTGCTGGTGGACGAGGATGACCGGCTGGAGCAGATGATACGCCAGATGCGCAAGTTGCAGGATGTGCATGATGTGCGTGTGAGCACGGAGAAGACCGCCGTGTTTGACCAGCTTGGGACGGTGATGGGCGGATGAGTCCGCCCGGAGGGTGGGCTGAATTGGGCGGAGATGTTCACCTTTTGCATTGTAAAAGAGTGTAGCCGGGGCGGTGCCTGCCACGCGTGGCGTGCGGGTGCCGCCTTTGCGTTGCGGGAGCGTGCGGCGTGCGCGATGTGCGCTGTCTGCAAGCTGTCACCGATTTGTGTTTGAAATTGGCTGGTTCCGGTATCTGCAAAGTCTGTTTGAAATCTCATGAAAAAAGGATTAGTCGCATCATTCAGCGATACTCGTCGGTTTTCGGCAATAATCATAATCGTCCGGCGTAATCCATCGGCGGGGTTCATCCACGGAGAACGGTATGCGAATCGGTTCAAGGATTTTCTGGGGATTCGGCCTGATGTTTGCCCTTTTGGCTGTTCTGGCGGTGATGGGGTGGGAAGGCCACCGCAGGCTCACCGAGGCACAGAGCGTGCTGGAGCGGCGGGCATCGCTTGAGTCGGATATCCGCAGCATGCAGACGGGGGCGCAGGCCGTGATGCTGGACCCCAAGCCCGGAGCACTGGATGCCGTGCTCTCGCGCAGCGGTATGTTGGATCAGGCTCTGTCGCAGTTCAAGCTGTATGTGGAACACGACATGCTCGTGCGTCTGGACAGAGCCATGCGGGCCAACATTGAGTTCCGGGGAGCCATGGAAAAATGGCAGGCCGTGGCTGATGCCCGTGCGGCAAGGGCGCAGGAGGCCGAAAGTGCCGCTGCCGAGTATGCCCGGTTGCTGGAGGAGATGGGGGGAGGAAGAAGCGCTATGCCCAGCATGGCCGATGCCTTTTCCATTTCCGAACCGGCAGGAGGGCTTGAGGAACTGCGGCTTTTGAATGTTGCCCTGCGGGAATACTATGAATCCCGCCTGCTGCTCCGCCAGTGGCAGGACAGCGGTGATGTGCGCACTCTGGAAGAGGT
Source organism: Desulfovibrio psychrotolerans (assembly GCF_013340305.1). Lineage (NCBI taxonomy): Bacteria > Pseudomonadati > Thermodesulfobacteriota > Desulfovibrionia > Desulfovibrionales > Desulfovibrionaceae > Desulfovibrio > Desulfovibrio psychrotolerans. The sequence goes on along the minus strand of NZ_BLVP01000001.1, from coordinate 379,576 downwards.
GCGGTCCCGCATGGGGGCTTCCATGACGGCCGTTTCGGGGCTGCGTTCCCGCATGCCTTCCATAACCGACCGCGACAGAGCCGATACCTTGCTTGCTCATGGACGGGACTACCTGGCCGCCCTTGGCGGGTTGGAAGATTCTGCCGCTGCAATGAACGAGGTGCGCGCAACGCTTGCTTCCGCCGTGGCGGATATGCGCGCCCCTTTGAATATGCTTTCTGACAGGTATCTTGCCGCCATAGACTATGTGCGCGATATCGGCATGCTGGCCGTGGGGGGGACGCTGGCCCTTGCCTTTGTTGTGTCGCTGATTTTCGGATTATCCATAAGCGGGGCGGTGCGCAGGCGGAATATGGCCGTTGCATCAGCGCTTCAGGCGATTGCCGAGGGCAAGCCGCCGGTGGACAAGGATGGGCGTGCGGGTACCGGACGATTGCCGGAAGAGATGGCTGCGCTCATGGATGCCGTGTACAAGGCGGTTCGTGCAGGAGGAGGGCTGACCGAGCAGGTGCAGGCCGTGGCGCAGGGCAAGCTGGATGTGCGGCTTGCCGTGCGGGCAGAGGACGATGTTCTGGGGGCTGCGTTGAGCCAGCTTGTGGAAGGCGAACGTGTGGTGCGCGATGTTCTGGCCGGTCGTTCTCAGGGAGACTATCGGCTGCCCGTGGTGGTGCGTTCGCGCGGGGATGAGCTTATGGCCGCCCTTGCCGCGCAGGGCCAGTTTGTGTGCGCCCGGATAGCCGCAGCGCGGACATCCGCCTCTCTGCTGAAGGAGCACGCGGGCAGGGCTATGGAGTCGCTGAAGGCGCTTGAAGGCTCATTGGTTTCGGACGTTGCACAGCGGAGTACGGCGGTTCAGCAGCAGGTTTCGGAAATGTACCCGCGTATGGAGGCTGTTTTTGCGGCGGTGAAGGATGTTGACCGCGTGGTGCGCTCTGTGGCGCAGGAGGCGCAGCGTATGCGGGAGCTTTCCGGCAGGGTGGACGGCGGGCTCCGGGCACTTACGGGCAAGGCTTCGTTTCTTGAGGATGTGGCCCGGCAGGTTGAGGCACTGGCCATAAACGTGAATATAGAGATGGCGCGGGCCGGAGACGACGGACGGGGCTTGCAGGCCATAGGGACCGAGATGCGCTCTGTGGTGGAACGCTGCCGTGAGCACGCAGCGGATATGCATGAATTGATGTACAGCGGAAGGCGCGCCTCCGATGACCTGGAAGATGCCGCGCGGAATCTGCTGGAAGACCTTGAGGTGGCCGCGCGGGGGGTTGCCGAGGGGCTGGGAGTGCTTGGGCCGGAAGTTGCCCGGTTGCGGGATATGCCGAGGCAGGCGCGTGCGGTGGTTTCCGGCGGGGCTGCGGATGCCGCCCCGGACAGGGAGGCGCAGGTGCGCAGGCTGACGGCGGGGCTTGGCAAGGCGTTCAGCGGGCTGGTAATGGAATTGAATTCGCTGCGCGCCGTGCTGGATTCTTTTAAAACACCGGAAGATCCGGGGAGTGAGCGCGAACAGGGCAGGGGCGGCGTTGCCGCAGAGGCGGGGCGGTCTGCCGCGCGAGCCGGGAGTGTTGTGCCTGCCGGAAAGACGTTGCCTCCGTTGCAGGTGGGGGCGGGAGGCATGCCCGAGCTGTGGGGAGCGGACAACGGACAACCGGTGCCTGCCGGAGAAGCTGCGGTGCAGCCCGGCAGAAAGGGGAAGGAGCTTCCTGCCATGCCGGAACTGCACATGGAACCTTCCGGAAAGAAGGGCAGGCAGTAAAAGTCTCTTGCCATCACAGGCAAGGTGTATTTATTGAAACAGACGGGCGCACCGGATAGAAGGTGCGCCCGTTTTCATTTGTGATCTTCCGGGAGCCTGTCTTATAAGGGCTGGCCGGGAAGCAGAGAAGATGTGATTACGATCAGCTTTGCTGTAATTCGTGGATGAGGCTTTTTAAATCCTCGCTGAGCCGCGCAAGGTTTTCTGTTGCCAGTGCAGATTCTTCCATGGCCTGCGATGTCATCTGCGCAATGTTGCTTACCTCGTCCGTGCCGCGCGTTATTTCTTCCGACGCGGCGGATTGCTGCTGGCTGGCGGAGGCAATGGCGCGCACCTGTTCCGATGTGGATTCCACAATGGCGTAGATGGTCTTGAGGGAGGCACCTGCCTTTCCGGCAAGTTCCGTGCTTGCCTCAACATTGCGGACCGTTTCTTCCATGCTTTTGATGTTATTGCTGGTACCGCTTTGAATAGCGTGAATGGCCTGACCGACTTCCTTGGTGGCGGTCATGGTTTTTTCTGCCAGTTTGCGCACCTCGTCCGCCACCACGGCGAATCCGCGCCCCGCCTCGCCTGCCCGGGCTGCTTCTATGGCCGCATTCAGCGCAAGAAGGTTGGTCTGGTCGGCAATGTCGTTGATCACGTTCATGATGTTGCCGATGGATTCTGCCTGTCTGCCCAGATCATTCAGGCCGGATTCGAGGGTGCGTGCTTCTGTGTTAAGGCGGGAGATGGAGCTGACCACCTCTTCCACCACGGTGCTGCCCTCACGGGCGTTGCGGCATGCTTCTTCCGCGTTGGTTGAGGCCATGTGCACGTTATTGACCACTTCTACCATGGAGGCGTTCATCTCTTCCATGGCGGTGGCTATTTCGCTTGTGCGTCTTTGCTGGATATCCGACCCCTTGCTTGATTCTTCTATCTGGGCGGAGAGTTCGGTGGATGCCGTGGTTATCTGTTCCACAATGCTCTGCAACCGTTGAGCGGCCTGATGCATGCCTTCCTGCTTGGCTTGTTCTGCGCGCTGCTTGGCGGCGTTGGCTTCAGCGGAAGCGATTTCTGCCTGCCGGGCTTTTTCTTCGGCAAAGCGGCTTTGCTGCTGCACTTCTAACAGATTGCGTTCCAGATTGCCCGCCATATCCGAGAAGGAGGCGGCAAGTTGTCCCACCTCGTCCCGCTGGTGTATGTCCAGCACGCCTGAGAAGTCGCTGGCTGCTACCTGCTTCGTGTAGGTGAGCATCTTCGCCAGCGGGGAGGTGAGGCTGCGGGTGACGATAATTGTGAAGATGGTGCCGATGGCGATGCTGCCCGCAGTAAGTAGGACAATGAACAGGGTGAGGGATTGGAATTCGTTTTCCGCGTCTTCCTGCGCGGCTTCACCCTGTTCCACCACGTCGTCGGTCAGATCGTCTATGTGCTTGCGCATGGCCTCGAAAAGCTCTTTGGCCTTTCCGGTGGAAAGGGCCTCGGCCTTTTCAATATCTTGCAGTAAGCCGCTTTGCAGCAATGCAAGCACGTTGCGGGAAGTTGCTTCCCATTCTTTCCGGTCACGGAAATAGGCATCTACGAGGGGTTTGTGCTTCTCCGAACCTTCCAGTTGGGCGAATTTGCCCACCCGTGTGTCGGCCTGCCCTATGTTCAGTTCGTAATCCTTAAGCTGCTGTGCATATTCTTTGCTGTCTACGGGAAGGAAGATCATGGTTCTTTCGGCAATGAGGGTCTGGTGCAGGTCTCTGTCGGCTTGCAGGAGAAGCTCGATGCCTTTGAAATCTCTGTTGAAGACTTTGTTGAGGTTTTGCTGGATATCCTGTGAACTGGAGTAGCCGAGCCACCCCATGAGGACCAGCAGCAGGATGTTCAGCAACAGAACAAGCCCCAGTTTGTTGCCGGTTTTCATGTTTTGCAGTGCGCCCATATTCTCCTCCGATTCTCTTCGGTGATGATTCCCGCCTGTGGGCCCAAGTGTTTTGTTCAGAAGCCCGCATTGCTGCTGAGGCAACGAAAAGCCTTTTCCATACTAGCAACGTGCTCCTGATGATGGGGTTCTGCCATGATAATTATGGGTGGGGAAAGCTCTGCTCAGGTGGCGGTGCAATGGGGAGAAGGCGGATGCTTTTCGCAGCAGGGCACGTTGCAGGAGAGAAGTGTAACTATTCGGCTGGTAAAGCGGGACCGGAAGGGGGCAGGAGCCGGCGGTGCTACATGTGTGACGAGTTGTCCATCTGCACGGCTCCGGCGCAGTGGCATTCCGTACCTGTGGAGCCTGTTCCCACAGGGCTGCGTCTGTCTACCACGAATACGTTGCCGGGAATGGATTTGGCGAAGTGCTTCATCTGTGCTGCGCGTTCGCCTATTTCCATCAGTGAGCAGTTGCCCTGACAATCTATGACCGCCAGAGAGACGGATACGAGGGGAAATTCCCGTTCAACGCCATCGCGACCGCGGGCCAGAATCCATCCGCGGTCCCGGTCGTGGGCACTGTAGCAGGAGCGCACCAGACGTTTGAAACAGCGGGTGACGGCAAGGCAGATGCGTTCTGCCTTCTGGCGGGAGAGCACGCAGACAAAGTCATCGCCGCCGATGTGGGCGACGACGTCGCCCCGGATGCCGTGGCGGTTGACGGCCCATGTGAGAATCTCTGCCAGCAGCAAGATGATTCTGTCACCGTTCTTGAAGCCGTAGTAGTCGTTGTAGGCTTTGAAATTGTCCAGGTCTGCATAGATGAGGGCAAAGGCTCCGCCTGTTTTGAGGCGCTTTTCTATTTCATTTTCCAGCGCCACGTTGCCGGGAAGCCCGGTCAGGGGATTGGTGCCCTTTGCGAGTTCCACCTGCAACTGTGCCAGCGAGTGCAGGAGGGCCTGCACGGAGACGAGGCCGAGAAGTTTGCCGTCGCGCGTGACGATTATGTCGTCATATGCCTGCAGCTGATTGCGGTTCATGGCCATCTGCGCCGTATCTTCCACAGGCACGGCTTCATCCACGATGAGCGGGTTTGTATCCATGACGGTGCGCGCGGGGCGTTTGAAGTAGAGCGCGACCCCGTATTGGGCGGAAAGCTGCCTGTTCAGATGGTATTCCATGACAAGGCCCACGGGGACGCCGTTTTCTGTTACCGCGATGCTGTTATGGGGCTGTTTTTCTTTGAACAGGTCACGCATTTCGCTGACCAGTGTTGCAGGAGTGACGGATACGACGGGGCGGGCAAGGCTGCCCACGGGGATGGAGCACCCGATGTTGCGAAGGGGAATGGGCTGCACCGAAGGACGGATGGATGAGAGTTCCTGAACGCTCTGCTGCTTGGGGAACTGGGGTTTGCCCAGAAAGAAACCCTGCCCGTAGTGGGTGCCTATCTGGAGCAGGGTTGCAGCCTCTTCGCGTGTTTCTATGCCTTCTGCTATGACCTTGGAATCGATTTTATCCGCAAAGGTGACAATGGTTTCCAGCAGCGCCCGCCGGACGGGGTCGCGGTCTATGTTGCGGATGAGCGACATGTCTATTTTGATGAAATTGGGCTTGAGTTCCGCGATGGTGGACAGGCCGGAGTATCCCGTTCCCGCATCATCGATAGCGACCTGAAATCCCTGTCCCCGGTAGTGGTCCAGCGTTTTATAGAAGAGGCTGAAGTCGCGGATGGAGTGGCGTTCCGTTATTTCCAGAACGATGTCTTCTGCGCGCAGGCCTTCTTTTTCGATAATATCGCGGGTGCTGCCCGGAGTGAAGCCGGGGTCGGTAAGGGTGCGGGGGTGGATGTTCAGAAAGAGTTTTTGCCCTTCTGCCAGCCTGCCGATGCGCTTGATGGCGTTTTCACGGCAGACGCGTTCCAGCGCGAAGAGCATGCCCATTTCTTCTGCCAGATCGAAAAGCATGGCGGGAGAGCGGAAGGGAGAATCTGCAGGGCCCCTGCTCAACGCTTCCCACGCCATGATGCTGCCTGTTTCGAAGTGGACGATGGGCTGGTAGAGGGTCTGGATATCGCGGGTTTGAAGAATGGCCTTGAATTCGCGCGAGAGGCGCAGGGCGTCCAGATCGAACCCTTTGCGGGCAAGAATGCGGCATTCGCGTACCGCCTGCATGAAATCGTCTTCGGGCTGCTCGTTGTTTCTCCGGCGGTAGCTGGCGCAGCCTACGTTTATCTGCGGCTCGCGTCCGGTCCAGCGGAGCAGGTCGCGCTTCAGATGCTGCTGGATGCGCAGCTTCATGGTGAACGCCGCATCCGAGAGGCGGTATTTGCGGGTGCCGTTATCCGGCCACAGAAGAAGATATTCGCCTGATTCAAGCGGATAGAGGCAGGTGCCTTTGGCCTCCGGGTCGTGCAGGTCGGTTATGGCTTCGTGCACGCCTTCGCGGAGCAGGGTATCTATGCTGCTGGCCACCTCGTCGCCATAGAGTTCGCGCAGGAGGATATGGTCGCTGATACGGAAAATGATGAGATTCAGGCCGGTATGACCGGCGACGAAGCCCTTGATGGACGTATTCGATAATGCGCCGGACAGGCGCGTGCCGGGTTGCTGCATGGAGTGGCCGAGTGTGTCGAGCATGATGTCTCCCTCCGTGGCAACGAGCCGTTTGCGTGCTATGTGTCACGTGGCCGTGGCGCACGTTCATACCATGCAAGTGTGCCGCATGGTTGTGTCAATTGTGTTCCGAGCTGGTTTTGCCAGCAGATGTACCGCACCTCGAGCTATTACGCTCTGCGGCAATTTGGTTGTTACGTGTGGGTTACAGCGGTAAGAAAAGTGTGTGTCGCAGTGTTTAAGAAGGGTCGCCTGTTGAAATGTCACGTTCTGTGGACCCACCGGAAACAGGGCGTTGCAAGGTGCAAGAGGTGTTCGGGCCTGTTTTCAACGTGGGGCGCAGCGAGGCGGACGCGGATGTGAGGGCATGTGCAGCTACACAGCAGGTTGCCTTTTCCGAAGGTTTGCCGGAGGCGGTACGTGCGGATGAGGGAGCCGGTTGCCCGGAAGGCATGAGCCTGTCCGCTGGTGGCGGTATGCGCCATGGTGTAACAGTTTGTCCTTGAAACTTGCGCGCATCAAAGGTATCCCCCAATGGCATCTGAACGGGTTTATGACCTTTTTCGCGACGGAAGGACGTTTTTATACTATGCAGTTACCGCGTCAGTGGCTTGTTGTGCGGTTGAGCGCACTGGGAGATATTGCCCTTACAACTGGGGTGCTGGACCGTTGGAACAGGCTGCATGGCTGGCGGTTCACTTTTCTGGTTTTTTCCCAGTGGGCTTCTGTGCTGGAGGGGCATCCGGCCATTGACAGGATAGTGGGGGTGAGCAGGGATGACGTGCGTGCCGCCGCCATGCTGCGTCTGTTCCGGTCGCTTTCATCTGAGCTTGCCGGGTATGGCCTGATAGACCTGCACGGCAGCCTGCGTTCCCGGTTTCTGCGGCTCATATGGCCCGGTCCGGTGTTTCATTACCCCAAGTTCAGCATGGAGCGCAGGCTGTTCCTTCGTTCCGGCGGCACGCTGTGCCGTGAAAAACTGCTGCAGTACAATGTGCCGCAACGGTACGCCCTGTCTTTGGACGAGGTTGCGCCGGAGCGGGGGGAGGTGCTGCCCAGAATATTCCTGAGCGGGTCAGAGCGGGAGGACGCGACGGCGATTCTGGAGTCGCGGGGTATTACGCAGGAAAGGGGGCTTGTGGCACTGCACCCCTATTCCACCCATGCCAATAAGGCCTGGCTGCCCGAGAACTGGCTGGCCCTGACACGGATGCTTCTGGCGGACGGATACCGTGTGCTGGTTGTGGGCAGAGGGGAGCGTATTTTCAAGGATATGCCGGAGGTGCACGATCTTACCGGCGTGACGACCCTGCGCCAGACATGTGCTTTGCTGGAACGGTGTTCGGTGGTGGTGACCGGGGATTCCGGCCCCATGCATCTGGCCTGCGGCGTGGGTACGCCTGTGGTGGCCCTGTTTGGACCCACGCACAGCGTGTGGGGATTTTATCCGGAAGGGGAACATGATGTGGTGCTGGAAGCCGACGAGGACTGCCGCCCGTGCTCCCTGCACGGAAGCCGCCCGTGCGGCAGGGAACACATATGCATGACTTCACTCACACCCGGTATGGCGTTTGACGCTGTGCAGCGGGTAGCATCCGTCAGAAAATTCTTGCTTCCATCTCTTTAATGATGGCCTTGGCCTCTTCCAGTGTGGGGTCTGCGGAGAGTGCCCGCCGGGCAAAGTCGTAGGCTTCGTCCGGTTTACGCCAGCGCTTGTACAGTTCGGCCATGTTCAGCAGGGTTCGCGGGTGCGAACCGAACTGTTTGAGGGCGCGCAGGTATACTTTTTCGCATTTTTCAAACTCGTGCAGTTCCTTGTAGCAGCGTACCGCACCGCCGTATGCCTTGCTGTCTGCCGGGTTACGTTCTATGGCCTGCTCGAAGAGGTCTGCCGCCTCCATGCAGAGGTGGTGTTCCAGAAAAAGCATGGCAATTTCCGTAACGAGTCCTTCCTCCTGCCCCCAGCCTTCCACCACGCGGCGCAGCACACCTTTGCCCCGTGCGTAGTCCTTGGCCGCCATGAGTTGCTGGCCACGCTCCAGCAGTTCCTGTTTTTTGGAAAAGTGCCGCTCCTCGTGCTTTTCCCGCGCGGTTTCGCTTTCTTCTCTCATGCCGTGGAGAATACTTTCCAGCCTGTCCAGACAGTCCCGCTCACGCCCTTTGATAAATCGGATATAGGGCGTGGCGTGAATATTTCTTTTAAAAAAGAATGCCTTTATTTCAGGATGCTTATTAAGTTCCGTTATATATTCCTGAATGAGAACCTCAACTTCGAAGCGTGCCTGCCCGATAAGACGCGAGTCCAGTATTTCGGTGAAGGCGCTGCATGCCGATTCCAGAGAGCGGACAATTTCGTTGCGGCGCATATAGGCGCGCGCGCGGGCCAGATTCTCCCGGGCGAGTTTCGGGGTGGTGGTTGTCATCATGCTTCGGCGATTCTCCATGGGCGAATTGATCGGACGTACACTAGCCGCCTGTGCCGTTTCAGTAAAGTATTGTTAAGCGGAACCGATTTTGTAAGGCAGTTTCCGATTGCAAATAATTTGGAATGGGATATTAGCTTGGACTTGCCTTGACCCTGTTGACGGTTAGCGTCGAATGTCGACATTGTACAGGGGTAGGGGCGTTTTCCGGCCGGACAGAGGTGCGGTCGTTGAGGTTGAAGGGGGTGGAGCGTGTCTGAGATGTTATCGGGTACTGCAGTACGCGTGCTTGTGGTGGAGGACGGGTCCGTTTCGGCCCGGACTTTGCGCATGCAGCTGGAAAATATGGGGTATGACGTCGTTGGTGTATTTGCCAGCGGTGAAGAGGCCGTGCAGTGTGTGCAGGCCATGAAGCGCGAGGCGCAGGCGTGCGGTGGCGCGCAAGCGGCGGCGGGACAGGGGCTTGGTCTGCCGGATATTCTTTTGGTAGACATTTCCCTTGCCGGTTCGATGGATGGCGTGGAGGTGGTGGAGCATGTGCGTCGCGTGCATGACGTGCCTGTTATCTATCTTACAGCCGCCACGGATGACGCCACGTTCCAGCGGGCCAAGGAGACCAATCCCTTTGCATGGCTGGCAAAGCCCGTGACACCGGACAGCCTGCACCGCTCCATCGGCATGGCGCTGTATAAGCGGGAACTGGATGCCCAACTGCGCAGGAATGAAGAGAAGTACCGGAGCATTGTACAGACCATGTCCGAGGGGCTGGTCATTCTGGATACGGACCTGCATATTGTTTTTTCCAATGCCAGCTTCCTGTCTATGGCCGGAGGCGAGTATGCAGGCGTTATGGAGCCGTTGCTGTTTGAATCCCTGCTGTGCGATGCCACACGCAGGGATTTTTTTATGACCCTTGCGAAGGTGCGGAGCGGCGGACGTGGTGTGCTGGTGGGCAATATTCTGCGTGCCGGAGGGGGCAGTGTGCCTGTGCGCATATCCATGACCATGTGGGGCGAGCCTTCTGCAGAAGATGATGCGGCCAACCCCGGCTGCGGCATCATTTGCGTTATCACCGACCGGACTGAACAGCTTGCCTCTGCCAGCGCACTGCGTGAGGTGGAAAGCAAGTACCGCACCTTGTTTGAGAATGCGCTGGACGGCATTTACCAGTCCACGCCTGAGGGCCGGTTCCTTGAGGTGAATCCGGCCATGGCAGCTATTTTCGGCTATGATTCCCCGTCTGCCATGGTGGACCTGGTGCGCGACATAGGCACGCAGATGTATGCGGATGCAGGGGATCGCAAGGTGTTTTTGCAGGCCCTTTGGGAGAACGAGCAGGTGAGTCGTTTTCAGGTCCGCATGAAGCGGCGGGGGGGAGAGAGGATATGGGTGGAGCTTTCTTCCCGCGCTGTATGGGGTGCTGATGGGTCCATAAGCCATATTGAGGGCATGCTTTTTGACGTGACCGACCGCAAGAAGGTGGAGATGGACCTGCGGCGGCGCGCCTCGCGGGATGACCTGACCGGGCTGTATAACAGGCATTACTTTCGTGAATGGCTGAACGGGGCGCTTGCCTCCGCATTCCGCAACGGAACGCGCGTGGCTTTGCTGTATATTGATCTGAACGGATTTAAGAACGTGAACGATACCTACGGGCACCTGGAGGGGGACCGCGTGTTGCGGGAACTGGCCGTGCGTATTCGGGACAGGGTGCGTGAGTGCGACATGGTGGCCCGCATTGGCGGAGACGAATTCTGTGTGGTGCTTGAGGGGCTTAATGACTCGGACGATGCGCGGCGCGTGGCGCACGAGATAGGAGAGGCCCTGATGCAGCCTTTGTCGGGAAACGGCCCCGTGCACAGCATAAGCGGCAGTGTAGGTATTGCGGTGTTTCCCGATGATGGCGGCGATGTGGACTCGCTGCTGCATTGTGCGGACGAGGCCATGTATTGTGCCAAGATGGACGCCTCCAGCGCGTTTGCCTTCTGGAGCAGGAAGGGCGAGGCTAGGAAGTGACCGACGGTTCCTCCCGCTGCCAGCAGGCGGTTATTTCGTCCCGGTGCTGCTGCATGGTATTTAGCACGGCTTCCGGTACGAGATAGGAGAGGTTTCTCCCCCGCAGCCAGCGTTCGCGTATTAACGTGGCGCTTATGTCCAGCCGGGGCTGGGGAAGAAAGCGGACGTGGTGACCCGAGGGGAGTCTGTACAGGGCCTCCAGCGGGGCAGGGGCACGTATCTCTGCCGCGTCCGGCCAACAGGCGCGGGTTGCATGGTGAAAGGTTTCGATATCTCTGCCGGAACGGGGCAACACAACGATATCCGCCATATCCGTCAACTGCCTGCCCCTGTGCCAGTCGGGCAGGGTGAGCAGGTCTCCCGCACCCAGAATGAAGAACAGCCCGGAGTGCGGGTACAGACGCCTGTATTCGCACAGCGTGTCATAGGTGTAGGAAGGGCCGCTGCGTTCGTTTTCCATGGTGTTTACCCGCAGAAAGGGAAAGGGACGTGCCGCAGCCTCCAGCAGGCGTACACGCAGGTCGAAGGGCAGCAGGTTTCCTTCTGTCTTGTGCGGGGGGGAGGCGCAGGGAAGCAGGTCGATGCGGACGGGGCGCAGTGCTTCGAACACCTCCACGGCGGGGCGTATGTGCCCTATGTGAACCGGATTGAATGTGCCGCCCAGAATGCCTATGCACTGCATGTTATGCCCGCACCTGTCCCCTGCCGAAGACCACGAACTTGGTTGTGGTGAGTTCCGTTACCCCCATGGGACCGTAGGAATGCAGCTTGGACGTGCTGATACCTATTTCTGCTCCCAGACCGAGCTGACCGCCATCGTTGAACCGGGATGAGGCGTTTACCGCCACCATGGAGGCATCTACCTCCCGGACGAACTGCATGGCCCGGTTGTGGTCGCGCGTGCAGATGAGTTCTGTGTGGTTGGAGCCGTATGCGGCGATATGGTCCTGCGCCTCACGCATGGAATCGACCACCTTGACCAGCAGGATGAGGGCGTGAAATTCCGTTCCGGGGTCGTCTTCCCGCATGGGAACGGCGGTCTTGCCCAACAGGGGCAGGGAACGGGGACAGGCCCGGAATTCCACCCCGGCACCGCCGAGACGCTCTGCCACCATGGGGAGGAATGCCTGTGCCTCGTCCGCGTGTACCAGAAGCCCTTCCAGCGCGTTACACACACCGGGGCGGTGGGTCTTGGAATTCATGACCACCTCAAGGGCCTGCGCAAGGTCGGCTCCCTGATCGACGTAGGCGTGGCACACGCCTTCGTAGTGTTTCAGCACGGGCATGGTGGCCATCTGCACCACGTTGCGGATGAGCGATTCGCCCCCGCGGGGGATGATGACATCTATGTATTGCTCCAGTTTGCACATGGCCTCTATGGCGGCGCGGTCTGTGGTTTCCACCACCTGCACGGCGTGGCGGGGCAGGCCGGCTGCTTCCAGCGCCTCGTGCACCAGAGCGGCAAGCGCGAGATTGGAGTGGATGGCCTCGCTGCCGCCGCGCAGGATGACGGCGTTGCCCGCCTTGAGGCAGAGGATGCCCGAATCGACCGTGACGTTGGGACGGGATTCGTAAATCATGGCGATAACGCCGAGGGGGATGCGCATTTTGCCCACCAGAAGGCCGTTGGGGCGCTGCCATTGCGATTCCAGCGCGCCGACTGGGTCGGGCATGGCGGCTATCTGCCTGCAGGCCGAAGCCATTTCCGCAATGATGGCGGGAGTGAGGCGCAGGCGGTCCATGCGGGGGGCGTCCATCCCGCGCTGGCGGGCGGCTTCGAGGTCCAGTTCGTTGGCGGCGGTTATCTGAGCCTCGCGCTGCACGAGCAGGTCCGCCAGCCGTTCGAGGGCTTCGGACTTCATGGCCGGGGGGGCTGCACCGATGATTCTGGCGGCCTCTTTTGCTTTCTTCCCCATCTGCGTCATGTATGCCGAAATATCCATGAACCCTCCACCTTGTGTGTTGTTCGTAAGTATAATACATGATAATACCCGGTTGGCGGGGCTTGCGCAAGCATGCGCAATCGTGCATTCTGGGCTTCGCATTCTGCGAAAATCCGCTTTGCGGCGTACGATAGTTCCGAGCACGGACGCCGAAATCCCTTTTGACATTTTCGTAAGACCAGCTTACAAGTGAGTGCGTTTTTGTGCTGTGCGCAGCGCGAGTCAACTGTCATACGACACAATTTAGGAGAGAATACTGCATGTCGGAGAACAGGGAGTCTCATAAGGCCGGGTCCAAGGATTCCGTTAAAGCAACGGGAGCCGCACACTCTTCCAGTTCCGCAGGGCCTGTGGGCACGGCGGCGTTGGCGGGTTCTTCCTGCGCATCTGGTGCGCAGCCCGGTTGCAAAGGGGGCATGGCGCAGCCCGGCGGTGCCGGATTTATGGATGAATTGCAGCATGGTGTTTCCCGCGAGGCGCAGCCGCTGCTTACGTTTCTGACGGATAATTACAAGAAAATTCTTGTGGGAATAGGCGCTGTTCTGGTCATTGTGGCCGGATACGGCGCATATGAATACAGCAGCAGGAGTGCTATTGTCTCTGCCCGTACCGAACTGGGTGAGATACTGGTGAACCGAGACGGGCAGGCCAGGCTGGAGGCGTTGGAGGCTTTTGCCGCCAAGGCCCCCGTTGCCGTGCGCACGTCTGCGTTGTTTGAACTGGCCCGCCTGAGCCTTGAGGCCGGTGCGTATGACCGCGCAGGGGCCGCTTGGGATTCGCTGGTGGCCACCGCCACGGGAGATGCCGTATTCATTGCCCGTATGGGCAGGGCGCAGACGCTTGTGGCCGCCGGAAAGGCGGAAGAAGCGTTTGCAGCCATGGAGGCTGCGGAGGCGGCCGCGCCTGAGAGCTTTAAAAATATTGCACTGCTGCAGCTTGCGGTTGTCGCAGAGCAGGTTGGCAGGCTGGACCGGGCTATTGCCGCGTATGAAAGCCTGATGACGCAGGGTACCGACGGAGACAAGGAGATGTTTGCCCACAAGATTGCCGACCTTAAGGCGCGCAAGGGCTAGGCTCTATCCATCATCATGACCGGGCCGGGAATTCCGGCCCCTTCAGGAGTACAATCTACCATGGCGCATCCGATTCTGGCCGGAAATTCCGGTGAAAAACACCTGCTGCTCGGCAACGAGGCCATTGTGCGTGGCGCGTTGGAAGCGGGCGTGAATGTTGTTACCTGTTACCCGGGTACACCTTCTTCCGAAGTTCCCGACACGTTTCATCGTCTTAAGGACGGCAGCTACTATTTTGAATATTCCGTGAACGAAAAGGTGGCCATGGAAGTGGCTGCCGGAGCGGCGCTTGGCGGAGCCCTGACGTTGGTGACCATGAAGCACGTGGGCGTGAACGTGGCGGCGGACCCGCTGCTGACCATGACTTACACCGGTCTTCCCGGCGGATTGGTGCTGCTCTCTGCCGATGACCCGGGATGCCATTCCAGCCAGAACGAGCAGGATAACCGCTATTACGCCCGCATGGCGAATATGCCCTGTTTTGAGCCTTCCACAGCGCAGGAAGCCAAGGATATGGCCCGCGAGGCCCTGCTGCTTGCCCGCAAGACCCAGCAGCCTGTGATGCTGCGCACGACTACCCGCGTGAACCATCTGCGCGGCCCGGTTGTTTTTGACGAGCGGCCGAAGCCGGCGGAGATAGTGGAGTTTGCCCGTAATGTAAGGCGCTTTGTGCCTGTGCCCGCCGTGGCGCGCGCCCGGCACGTGGAACTGGCCAAGGCCATGGAAAATATCCGCGAGGTGGCGGAGAATTCTCCGTGGAACACCGTGCGCGGTACCGGCAGGGTGGGGATAATTGCTTCCGGCATTGCGCGGTCCTATCTTGCCGACGTGCTCGCCGAGCAGGGCTGGGAAGACAAGGTTTCTGTGCTGGATCTGGGTATGAGCTGGCCTTTGCCGCTTGCGCTTATTGAAGATTTTCTGCGCAACGTCACCAAGGTGATTGTGATTGAGGAGCTGGAACCCCTGTTGGAAAAGGATATCCGCGCGCTGGTGCAGGAGCGCGGACTTGGGTTGCAGGTGTATGGCAAGGGTGAGTACCTGACCATTCAGGGTGAATACACCACCACGGCTATTCAGATGGCGCTGGCGCAGCATCTGGAGGCTGAGCCTGTTTCTCCCGTCTGTTTTGAAGGAGATGCGGACCTGCCCGTGCGTCCGCCGAACCTGTGTGCGGGCTGCTCGCACCGGGCGGTCTATTACGTGGTGCGGCAGATATTTGGCGACGATGCCTACTATTCCAGCGACATCGGCTGCTACACGCTGGGGCTGCTGCCCCCGCTGCGGATGGCGGATTTTCTGTTCTGCATGGGTTCTTCCGTTTCTTCCGGCACCGGGTTCGCCCGTTCTTCCGGCAAGGACGTGGTGGCCTTTATCGGCGATTCCACCTTCTTCCACTCCGGCATCACCGGGCTGGTGAACGCGGTGTTCAACAAGCACGATGTGCTGGTAGTGGTGCTGGACAACGGCACGACTGCCATGACCGGGCATCAGCTTAACCCCGGCGTGGACGCCAAGGTGCTGGGCGATGCCTGTGTGCATCTGGACATAGAATCCATTGTGCGCGGGTGCGGCGTGACCGAAGTTGCCAAGGTGAAGCCTTTTAACCTGAAGGCCACCACCAAGGTATTTGAGGAAATGAAGGCCAAGTCCGGAGTGCGGGTTATCATTACCGAAGAACCTTGCATTCTGTATGCGCGGCGTGCGTTCAAGCTGGTGCGTCCGCAGGCTGCCTATGTGGCGGAGCAGGGGCCGGAGACGGACCGCGTGCTGAACGATTTTGCCTGTCCTGCCTTCTACCGTGACGATACGGGCGTGCAGGTGGATGAGTCTCTCTGTTCCGGCTGCATGGTGTGCATGCAGATCAGCAAGACCTTCAAAGCCCGCAAAAGGAGTGCCTAGATGGATCGCATCCGCATATTCATGACCGGCGTTGGCGGGCAGGGCACCCTTACCGCGACCACGCTGTTTGCCCGTGCCGCCCTTGAACAGGGACTGGACGTGGTTTCCGGCGAGATTCACGGTATGGCGCAGCGTGGCGGGGTGGTGGAATCTACCGTGCTGCTGGGCGGCTGGAAGAGCCCCAAGATAAGCCATGGTGAAGCCGATATCGTGCTTGGGTTCGAACCGCTGGAAACCCTGCGCGCGCTTCCCTATCTTGCCAAGGGCGGCAGTGTTATCAGCAATACTGAACCGTTGCCTCCCGTAGGCGTTTCATGCGGCAGGGAAAGCTATCCCTCCATGGAACACATATCGGAGCGGGTGAAGGGGTGTTCCGCCAAGTGTTGGTTCCTGCCGTGCAGGACACTGGGCGTACAGGCCGGGTCTGTGCAGGCGGGGAATATTGTGCTGCTTGGCGCGCTGTGCGCCTCCGGGTTGTCGCCGTTTGGCCCGCAGGCGCTGGAAACCGCAATCCGGAAATATCTGAAGCCTTCGCTGGTGGATATGAACCTTAAGGCTGTGGAGCTGGGAGTTCAGGCACTGGCCGGCTAGGAAAACACAAATTCTATGAGTGTAACCAATCTACAAGACGTCAGTCTGCAGCCGTATCTCGGTACGCTTCAGCGCATTGTTTCTGAAATGGGGCCTCAGCGCCCCTTTCAGTCCACTCTGAAGTCGCTTCTGAAAACGCTGGCGGAGAACCATGATTTTCAGCGTCCGCATCTGGTCATCTTTGACCCGGAAACGCGCACGCTCAAACTCAGCCTGACGCATACTCCCATTAAGCAGGCGCATGTGGAATACGAGCCGGGAGTGGGCGTGACAGGGCAGGTGTTCTCCACCGGCCAGCCGGTCATTGTGCCGCGCATGAAGGATCATCCGGCATTCCTTAACCGTGCTTTTGGACGGACTGAGGAGGAGCTGAAGTCGCTGGCATTCATCTGCGTGCCGGTGCTTGGGCCGGGCGAGGACGACGATTCGCGGGAGGTTATCGGCACGTTGAGTGTGGATACCCCCGTGAGCGAGATGCAGAAGCTGAACGGGCAGTCCAAGTTCCTTGCCGTGGTGGCGGGCATGATTGCCAACCACGCCGCCTACCTGCAGGAGGAAATGGCGAGGCAGAAGCATCTGATGTCGCAGGGGCTTATTGCGGGCGACAACGTGGAGACGGGATTTATTCCGCCCAACATCGTTGCCGCTTCCAAGGCCATGCGGCTGGTGCTGAACCAGACTGCGCAAGTCGGACCCAGCCGTGCCACCGCGCTGCTACGCGGGGAATCCGGCACGGGCAAGGAATTGCTCGCGGAGGCCATTCATCAGGCCAGCCCGCGCAGGGAGCAGCAGCTTATCAAGCTCAACTGCGCGGCTCTGCCATCCGAACTGGTGGAGAGCGAACTCTTCGGCTACCAGAAGGGCGCTTTTACCGGCGCAGTGCAGGACAAGAAGGGCCTTTTTGAACTGGCGAACAAGGGTACCCTGTTCCTTGACGAGGTGGGCGAGCTTAGTCCCACGGCGCAGGCAAAGGTGCTGCGTGCTATTCAGGAGCAGGAAATACAGCGCCTTGGCAGCGAAAAGACCATAACGGTTGATGTGCGGCTCATCTGCGCCACGCACCAGCCCCTTGAAGAGCTGGTGGAAAAGGGGCTGTTCCGCGAAGATTTGTACTACCGCATTAACGTTTTTCCGGTGTTCATTCCGCCGCTGCGGGAGCGGCGTGAGGATATTCTGCCGTTGGCGGAGCATTTCCTCAGTCTGTACGCCGAAGAGTATACCCGTGATATTAAACGGATATCTACTCCGGCCATTGACCTGTTCACGCAGTACCACTGGCCGGGTAACATCCGCGAATTGAAGAACTGCATTGAGCGGGCAGTGCTGGTGTGCGATGAGCACGTTATCCGCACGTACCATTTGCCGCCATCGTTGCAGACGGCGGAAAGCACGGCGACGGATTCCAACCTTTCCTTCTGCGAGGCGGTAGCCAAGTTTGAACAGGAACTGCTGGTGGATGCCCTGAAGAAGGCACGCGGCAACATGTTGCAGGCAGCCCGTGACCTGCGCGTGAGTTACCGTATTGTGAACTACAAGGTGAAGAAGTACGGGCTGGACGCCAAGAAGTTTGCCGTGGCTAAGGGCAGACCTCGCTAGCGTGTGGCTGGCCTCCTGTGTGCAGCCAGGGTGAGGCATTGAAGGACTAATTTGAGGGGCGGCGTTGTGATGACGCCGCCCTTTTTTTAGGTGTTGGGCGCAGGGGAGCCATCGGAAAGAGGGTGCTGCTGCGCTGAATGCCAGCCTATATGCCGAAGGCGCAGCCGTCTGCTCTGGGATCGCTGCCGCCTTCGTAGAACCCGTTGCCGTCCCGCAGGATGATCTGCCCGCGTCCGAAGAGTTTGCGCTCGAATCCCGACACCACCTGCACAGGATGCCGCATGGTTCCCAGAATTTCCGCCGCGTGTTCGGGCAGACCTTCTTCCAACGCCACGCTTCCGTCCGGTTGAACGCAGAAGCGGGGCTGGTCCAGAGCAGTCTGCGTATCGCATCCGTCATCCAGCATGGCGGAAAGCACCTGAATGTGCCCCTGCGGCTGCATGAAGCCGCCCATAACCCCCAGTGCGGCGTGCAGGGAACCGTCCGGCAGGGTGGTGAGGCAGGGGATGATGGTGTGATAGGGGCGTTTGGCGGGAGCGGCACAGTTTGGATGATCCGGGACCAGAGAGAAATTGCAGCCCCGGTTCTGGAGGGCGAAGCCGAGCCCGTACGGCACGATGCCGCTGCCGAAGTTGCCGTAGACGGAGTTGACCATGGAGACGGCGTTGCCGTCGCGGTCTGCAGCGCAGAACAGGACGGTATCGCTTCCGGTTTCCGGCGTGCCGTGCATGATGGCGGGGTTGCGGCGGTCCGGCAGGATGCGTTGGGCGCGCTGCGCCGTGTATTCCGGGGCGATGAGGGCAGACCAGAGGGATGCGTCTGCGTGGGCGGGGTCGCAGATGTAGCGGCGGGCATCGGCAAATGCCAGACGCAGGGCTTCGATCTGCCGGTGCAGTCGCTCCGGGGAGAGCGGCGCATGGGCAAGATGGTCCGTGTGGCTCAGAATGCCCAATGCAGAGAGGGCAACGATGCCCTGCCCGTTAGGCGGGCATTCATGAACCGTTACCCCGCCGTAGGCAAGCGACAGGGGGGTGACCCACTCAGCCGTGCATGCGGCGAGATCCTCTTCTTCCAGCACGCCGCCCGCTGCCTGCACTGCCTGCGCCATGCAACGGGCCGTTTCGCCTTCATAGAAGGCCTGCGGCCCCTTTTGGGCTATGGCGGAAAGGACGGCGGCAAGGTGCGGATTGCGTACGCGCTCTCCCGGCATGGGGGCCCGTGCGCCCGGAAGCAGGGCGGCGTGTGGGGCTGTTGCGCTATCGCCGGAGGCATGGGCGCGCAGGGCATCTGCATGGGACCACAGCTCGGAGGTGACCGGACCGATGCTGAATCCTTCTTCGGCAAGGCGGATGGCGGGCTGGAATACTGCCGTGCGCTCCAGTCTGCCGAAGCGTGCGTGCAGGGCGCACCACGCCGCCACGGCTCCCGGTGTGGTTACCGCCAGGCCGTGATGTTCCGGAATGTTTTCCCAGCCCTGTGCAAGCAGTGCATCCAGACCAAGGCGCGACGGGCTGCGCCCGGACCCGTTCAGGGCGTGGACGGTCTTGGTGGCGGCATGGTGGTACAGGACGAATGCATCGCCCCCGGGGCCGGTTGAACAAGGTTCCGTAACAGCCAGAACGGCGGCCGCAGCCACGGCGGCATCTGCAGCGGAACCGCCCTGCCGCAGCATGTGAAGGCCCGCTTCCACCGCAGAGGGTTGGGAAGCGGCGACCATGCCCCCTTCCGCATAGACGGGCGACCGGCGGGAGGAAAAGGCAAACGGGGCAAGGCGGCGTGAAGAACTGCTTATTCCGGGCATTGTGTTCCCTTTTGCACTGTGCAATCGCACAACATGAAGATTTTTTTGTCGAAATTTTCCGTTTTGGTATTGCGGCCTAATTTTTCTCAAGGTAACAGGATAGGCCAGACAATTTTCTGGAATCGGCGTGCGGTGCGCCGGTTGCTGTTTTTTTCCTACGGCAGCATGCTGCCACAAGCAACAGGTATCCGGTACGGTAATGCCAAAGAAAACAAAAGGGCAAACGCTGGTTTGCGTGTACCCGGACTGGTGCAAGGGATGCGGCCTGTGTGTCGCGTTCTGTCCGGGAAAGGTGCTGGAGATGAGCGTGCTGGGCAAGGCGGAGCCCGTGCGCGAAGAAGACTGCATCAATTGCGGATTCTGCGAATTGCACTGTCCCGATTTTGCCATCTCCATCCGTCCCAAGGAGAAGGGAGCTTCGTGCCCCACTTTTCCTTCCGGTCCCCCCACTGAAAGCGAGGTATGCTGATCATGCCCAATATGAACACGAGACGCAAAAGGGTAGAAGTGTTCGCGCAGGGGAACGAGGCCATTGCCGAAGGCGCGCTGCTTGCGGGCTGTTCTTTCTTCGGCGGCTATCCCATTACGCCGTCTACCGAGATTATGGAAGTGATGTCTCAGCGGCTTCCCCCTTCCGAGGACGGCGTGTTTATTCAGATGGAAGACGAGATTGCGAGCATGGGGGCCATTATCGGGGCATCCCTTGCGGGGCGCAAGGCCATGACGGCCACGTCCGGGCCGGGGTTCTCGCTGATGCAGGAGCATATTGGCTATGCCTGCATGGTGGAGGCTCCGCTGGTGGTGGTGAACGTCATGCGCGGCGGACCCAGCACGGGGCTGCCTACCAGCCCGGCGCAGGGAGACGTGCAGATGGCCCGCTGGGGCACCCACGGCGACCATTCCATCATTGTACTTTCCGCATCCACCGTGCAGGAGTGTCTGGAGATGACGGTGGTGGCCTTTAATATGGCGGAAAAATACCGCACGCCGGTCATTCTGCTGGTGGACGAGGTGACGGCCCACACCCGCGAAAAAATTACCATTCCTTATCGCGATGAGCTTGAGATACTCTCCCGCGTGACGCCTACGGTGCCGCCGGAATGGTTCAAGCCATTTGCCGAAGCCACCCGTGCCGTGCCCGCCATGGCTCCCATAGGTTCCGGCTACCGTATTCATGTGACAGGGCTTACCCATGACCAGATGGGTTTTCCCACCTCGCGGCCTGATGAAGTGAACGAGGCCATGAAGCGCATGTTCCGCAAGATTGACCAGTTCTACGGCGATATCATGATGGTGGACGAGTTCATGACCGATGACGCCGAGGTGGCGGTGCTTGCCTACGGCAGCGTGGCGCGGTCTGCCCGGTATGCCGTTGAGCAGGCACGCGCGCGGGGAGTGAAGGCGGGACTGCTGACCTTGAAGACCCTGTTCCCCTTCCCGCGACCTGCGGTGGAGAAGCTGTGCCGCCGGTGCAAGCATGTGCTGGTGCCGGAGATGAACATGGGCCAGATTTCCCGCGAGGTGAAGCGTGTGAACAACGGGTACACCCGTGTGCGGACGCTTAACCGTGTGGACGGGCAGATCATCACTCCTTCCGAAATCCTTAAAGCCATACTGTAGGTGCGCCATGGCGGATGTAACGCAACTCATTCATGAATACCTGCGGCACAACAAGAAGTTTCCGCATGTGTTCTGCCCGGGCTGCGGGCACGGTATTGTGCTCGGCTCCCTCATACGCAGTGTGCACGCCCTGCAACTGCCCAAGGACGACGTGGTGGTGGTGGCGGGCATAGGCTGCTCGGGCCGTATGGCCGTGTATGTGGATTTTAACACCGTGCATACCACGCACGGCAGGGCGTTGACCTTTGCCACCGGCATCAAGATGGCCAACCCCCGGCTTAAGGTCATATGCGTCATGGGAGACGGCGATGCCCTGTCCATAGGGGGCAACCATCTCATTCACGCTGCCCGCAGGAATATAGGCGTGACAGCCCTCGTTCTGAACAACATGATCTACGGCATGACCGGAGGGCAGTGTTCCCCGGCCACGCCGCAGGGCAACACGTCCATGACCACCCCCCACGGCTCGCTGGAGCAGCCCTTTGACGCGGTGGAGCTTGTATCCGCCGCCGGAGCGAATTATGTGGCACGGGGCACGTCTTTTCACGCTAACATGCTGGACAGGCTGATAACAGACGCGATTCAGCACCCCGGTTTTTCCATGGTGGAAGCGCTTTCTCCGTGTCCCACCCAGTACGGGCGCAAGAACAAGTTCCGTGACGCGGTGTCTATGTATGAATGGCTGAAGAAGAACACCGTGAAACTGGAAAATCGCAAGGAAGATGACACCCGGATTCCCATAGGCGTGTTCCGTGCGTTGGACAGGCCCGGTCTGGAAGACCGGTATGCGGAGCTTAAGGCCTCGTTGCGGGCAAAGGGGCGTGCGTGATGAAGAAACTTCAGCAGATTGAGCGATTTGAAGTGCGCCTTTCCGGCACGGGCGGGCAGGGCCTGATAACCCTTGGCAGGATGCTGGGCTATGCTCTGGCCATAGGCCACGGGTATCATGTTACCCAGACCCAGAGTTACGGGCCTGAGGCGCGCGGCGGTTCCAGCCGGGCGGACGTGGTGGTGAGCAGCAAGCCCATCAGCTATCCCAAGACGGAGAATCTGGACCTGCTGGTGGCGCTTTCGCAACAGGCCTGCAACACGTATTATCACTACATGAAGCGTTCCGGCATTCTGCTTGTGGATACGACACTGGTGCAGCAGCCGCCCACCAACGTGTTTCTGGGATTGCCGTTTACCGAGCTTGCCACCAAGAAGATAGGGAATCCGCTGACGCTGAATACACTGGTTCTGGGGGCGGTGACACATCTGCTGCCCTTTGCGGAACCGCGTACCATGCGGACGGCCTTGGTGGAAAACCTGCCGGCCAAGATTCATGAGGTAAACCTGAAGGCATTTAACCTTGGCCTTAAGCAGGCGCGGCAGCAGTTTGGTGAAACACCCGGACTCTGGCAGGCGGCAGAGGCGCAGGCGGAGGCTGAAGCGGATTTTTCTGACTAACGGGCCGGCGTTTGCCTGTTATGGCGAGAACAGCTTGTATGGCACACAGTTGTTATGCCAGCCAGTTGTTATGTCGGGCAGATTGCCTGTGCAAGCGGCCGGCACGCAGTGCGGACAGCAGGCAGTGTTTGCCCGCAGGCTTTCCGGTCTGTTATTTGCTGACAGCCGGGACATGAGACGTACGGCATGGTGTTTGACGGAGGCGGAGGCAAGGGACTCCGCCTCCGTTATTTTAGACGGCGTGGCTCTTGCCATGTGCAGGGTGGCATAGTACCTGTGCCGCAAACGTTGTGCCGAAAGGGTTGCCGCATGCAAATGCTGTGGGATCCGGCACGGAAGAGGAGCAGTATGAGCACGACAGTGGATGAATTGACGGTGAACTACGAGGAAGACGGCAGACTCGTGGTGGAGGAACTGGACAAGGTGGTGCTTACCAAGGGAGCGTGGGCCACTGTGATGTTCCGCTACAGGCAGTGGGATAATAAGCTGGACGACTATGGACCGGATAAGTACGTCATCCGCCGCTATCAGAAGTATGAGGGGGAGTACCGGGCCAAGTCCAAGTTCAATATTTCCAGCGTGGATCAGGCGAAAAAGATTATTGAGACCTTGCAGATGTGGGTGAAGGATACGGAGTAGTCCGTCTCTGCGGTCCCGCTTCGGGCCGGGTACGTAAAATACCCCCGGAAGGCATGTTGTAACTGCTTCCGGGGGTGTTTTTTGTTCAGGCAGAAGAGGTGTGGGCTGTCAGATATCTATGTTGGCGAACATGCCCAGCAGGTATTCGTTCAGGTTGGTCTGGTTGCCTGCCGTGTGCACGCGCATGGGGTATTGTTCCGCAATGCGCAGAGACATGAAGTACTGCATGAGAATGTCGTCCGTCACGCTGATGCGTCTTCCGGTACGGATTTGCTGCGCGAATTGCTGTTCCAGCATGCGCCGGCCTTCGAACATGACCAGATCTGAGCGGATGATTGCCATATGTGCCACTCCCCATGGTTACAGCTATACTGTAAGACGTGCAGGAGGAAAAGGAAACCCGTGAAATCTGTTTTTTGTGGCTACCGCACGGACCGGGCGGAAAAAGCTACACAGAAGAGGTTGTATCTGTCGTCGAAAGACGGCTCCACATTGTAGTTGTAGACGGGAGCCAGATCGATAACCACGCGTAGTTTCTTATCCTTGCCGTTGTACCCCGTGCGGACCTGTTTGATGAGCGAGCCCTTGATTTCGTATGTCGACTGGCCTTTCCATTCCGCGATGGCCGGGATGTCGAAGAACACGCGGGGGTTGGCCTCATCGTCAATGGTCTGAAGGTCGGGCACGCGCGGGTTACTGAAATCCATGCAGAACAACTCCACGTCGCCGTCCTTGGTGACGCCCATGTTCTTTACGGTCGCGGGGGTGAGCTTTTTCTCTTCCTTCTTTCCCTTTTCGGCAGAAACGGAAAAAGGCATCAGGGCAAGGCAGAGGACTGTAAGCAATATGGCTGTCAGACGCATGGCGTGGCGTGGCTCCGTTGAAGGTGACTGAGTATAGTATGATGCAATACGGCGGGAAATGCAAAGAGCTTTCCGCTATTCCGGCAGGAGCATGGCTACGGCGCACGCTCCGGGACCGCTGTGGCAGCCCAGAACGGGTGACGCCTGCATTATGTACAAAGGGTCGGTGCCGAATTGCCTGCGGATACGCTCCGCATAGCGATGGGCTACTTCTTCCACGTTTACGTGGGTAACGGCGAACATGGGGGTGCCTTTACCGTGGGCAGCCGCATCCCGTTCCAGCAGCGCGAAGAGGCGGTCTTCGCATCGTTTGGGGCCAATGGCCTTGGCTACGGCGGAAACTTGGCCCTGCTGGCGGGAATTGAACTCCAGAACAGGCTTTACGTTCAGCAGGCGCGCCAGCATGCCCTGACTGCGGCTCATTCTGCCGCCGCGTACCGCAAAATCCAGTGTGTTCATGGAGACGAAGACACGCACGTTCTGCGCGTCCTTGCGGGCAAGGTGTACGATTTCTTCCGCGCTCATGCCCAGACGGGCGCGCTGCGCCGCCTGCAATGTCACCATCCCGAGTCCGCCGGTGAGGGTGCCGGTATCCAGACTTTCCAGTGAAGGCCATACGGAGCAACCCACCGCGCGGGAGGATTGCAGCGTGCCGCTGTACATGCCCATGACATGCAGGGCGGCTACTTCCCGGAAGGAAGCGCGCATCTCTTCATAGAGGAGCAGAAAGTCGGCGGGGACGGGCTGTGAGGTTCTGGCTGAGGCAGACCCGGCAAGGCGTGTATTGAATTCTTCCGTGCTTATGGTGACTTTGTCCACGAACTCTTCCTCATTGAGGAAAAGGCGCAGGGGGGCAACCCGGATGCCGTATTCGTCCAGCAGGTTCTGTGGCAGGTCGCAGGTGGAATCTGTGAGGATGCCAGTGCGCTGCAGCGCAGTTTGCGGGATGACCTGTGCGGAGACGGTTTCTTCCAGCAGGTTGCGGTGCTGTTCGAGCATGTTTTCAGCCTTGCGGCAACTGACGGAACCGTAGCGTGAGGCGATGGTGAAGACGGTTTCCGGTTCGTTGGTGTGCACATGGATGCGCACGTTGTCCGCCCCGCCCGCAACGATGAGGCTGTCGCCCAGCGGGGCGAGGAGGGTGCGCAGGGCGTCTCTGTCTATGGGGGCTGTTCCGGTTGCCGCGATGAGGCACTCTGTGCAGTAGAGGTATTCCAGTGAATCTACGGCAACGCGGTCCTGCACCGGAGTGGTGTGCTGACCGGAGGAGGGGGAACGCAGGGCAGGGGCTGCGGAGTCGCGCAGGGACCCTTTTTCTGTGAATTCGACAATGCCTTCCAGCAGGTAGACGAATCCGAGGCCCCCGGCATCCACCACATTGGCGGATTTAAGAGCGGCAAGCTTGCCCGTGGTGCTGCGCACGGATTCTTTGGCGCGCTCCAGCGAATCGTGCAGCAGGTCGTGGAAATTCTGGTAGGAGTGGCAGTTCTGCTTCAGGTGGGTGGCCCAGTCGTTGATGACGGAAAGGATGGTGCCGTCTCTGGGGTCGGAAATAGCCTCGCGGGCGCGGCTTGCCGCTGTGGCTGCGGCCTGCGCGAAATCGCTGGGAGAAATGCGCCGCAGGTCTTTGACGCCTTCTGAAAAACCGCACAGGAACTGCGCGAGAATGACCCCGGAGTTGCCGCGTGCGCTCATGAGGGCCGACTGGGCGATGATGCCGCTCATCTTGCCTATGGAATGCTCTATGGACTGGGCGGAACGGCTGACAATGCTGCGCATGGTGCCTGCCATGTTGCTTCCGGTATCGCCATCCGGCACGGGGAAGACGTTTATGTCGTTGAGGTGGCCGTGGTGCTCCACCAGCCGCCGGGTGGCGGCTTCAATGACACGTTTGAACCGTTTGCCGTCGAGATACTGTATCCTGTTGGGGCTCTGTTTCAAGGCGTGATCCTTATGGGATGGCGCTTATGGCTGATGATGAATCCGTCCGCAGCGGCACAGCAGCGGCAGGGCTTGTATAAAGAAGATGACGCGGCTGTGCAAGGTGTGCGTTTGCATAGTGGAAAATGCTTGTGCGGCACGGTGAGCGGCGTGATTGTTGCGGCCACTTGCGGCCAGCGTTAGTTGGTTACAGCCCGTTGGAGCCCGTTGGAGTTTGCAGGGTCAGTTATTTGTGGACGGGCGGACATAGCGGACGGTGAGGAAGAGCATGGCAAGCGCAACGCAGGCACCGGCAAGGTATACGGCAGTGAGTCCGCCCACCCAGAACATGAGGGTGAAGAGTATGGGCGCGATGGTCTGGGCAAGGCGCAGGACGGTGCCGTTGACGGACATGACGACTGCCCGGTGTTCTGTAGCGGCAAGGCCGGTGAGCAGGGTGGTGAGGTTGGGAAAGTTGAACCCCTGAGCAAGCCCGAAGGCGAAAACGGGGAAAAGCAGCCACCAGAATTGCGGGGTGAACGGAATGAGCACCATGGAAACGAAATAGAGAATGTGGCCTATGCACAGCATGGTGCGTTCGCTGAGCCAGCGGGTGAGCTTGCCGATGCACGCCGCGGCAAGGGCCGTGGCAAGGGAGGATGCGCCGAAGAGTCCGCCAATGGCAGAGGGGGGCATGGTAAAGCGCGTGTCTGCCAGCACGGGAAAGAATGTGACGATGGGGCCGTAGAGGATGGAAAAGGTGAGCAGAGTTATGGTGAACAGGGCCATGGCCTGCGGGCTTTTGATGATGGAGAGCGCGGACTGGAAGTAGCTGCGCAGGCTCTGGGTGGAATCCGGTTCCGGGATATCCAGCCAGGTGATGACCGCGTAGCAC
Organism: Desulfovibrio psychrotolerans; assembly: GCF_013340305.1. Classification (NCBI taxonomy): domain Bacteria; kingdom Pseudomonadati; phylum Thermodesulfobacteriota; class Desulfovibrionia; order Desulfovibrionales; family Desulfovibrionaceae; genus Desulfovibrio; species Desulfovibrio psychrotolerans. The sequence goes on along the minus strand of NZ_BLVP01000001.1, from coordinate 352,584 downwards.
AACGGGAGCGCCAGCAGCGGCATGAAGAAGGGCCAGTGCCACCCCAGTTCACCCAGCAGGCCGCCGAGCATGGGGAATATGGCTGTGCCCATGCCCAGAACTCCGGCGTTGTAGCCCATGATGCGGGTGCGGTCCGGTCCGGTATAGAGATCGGCTATGATGGTGGTGTAGAGCACGCCAAGCGGGGCGGCCCCGATACCCTGAACAAAGCGTAGTGCGATGAGCGTGGTCAGATTTTCTGCAAAGCCGCAGGCACTGCCTGCAAGTCCGAAGATGAGCAGGCCGGGAACGAGAAGGCGTTTGCGGCCCAGCCTGTCTGCCAGTATGCCTGCCACGGGAGCGAGAAACACCCCCGGAAGGGTGAAGGCGGTGAGTATCAGCCCCATGGATTCTATGGGGGCATCCAGTTCTCTTGCCAGCATGGGGAGCACGGGCATGATGCTGGAAACGCCCATGACAACCATGAGAGTGATGCCGAAGATGATGAAAAGAGTGCGGTTGAAGCTGATGACGGGCAATGGCGGCTCGCAGGGTAGTTGTTTGGTGCCTTGGAGTTACTAGTGTGGCGCGGCGCGGCAGTCAAGGGTTTGGAAGGATTCGTTTCCCGGAGTGGTCTGAGCGAAGCGGTTGCTATCGGCAGGCGGACACGATATGAAGACATTGCTGCATGGTGTGCGCTGCTGCATTGCCGTGCGTTCCGTTTTTCAGTTTTTCCTACCACCCGAGCCCCCGATGCGCGCACCGGCGTGGCGTTTCCGGGATTATGGTCCCGCGAACTGCCTATGTATCCGGGTGCGCCCGCATGGAGATAGTATGAGTGATGAGAAGCGAATCCGCTGCCCCTACTGCCAGAAAGTGTTCAAGCTGAAGGTGAAGCCCATTCGGGATGACCAGAAGAAGCTGAACCTGCAGTGCCCCTACTGCAAGGAAAGTCTGGCGATTACCCGTGAGATGATAGCTTCGTCTCAGTCCTGATTTTTCAGCATGTTGCCGGCATGCAAGATGGCGGCAGCAAACCATGAGCGTCGGGAGCGCGTCTGGCCTTTCAGCGGGTTCCGCGATTTATGAGGACAAGCTGTCGAGGGCGGCGTTCAGAGCACTTTCTGTGAGCGAAAACATTTCTTCGCTGTGGTCGTAGCCTGCAAGATGCAGGATGCCGTGAGCAAGCAGGCGGATGGCGTGTTCGGATATGTCCTGTCCGTAGAGATGGGCCTCGCGGACGGTGGTTTCCAGCGACAGAGCGAGCCAGCCTATGTGGCAGTTTGCCCGTGCGTCCGCCTGGCCGGAGGCTGCGTCCGTTCCGGCGGAATAGAGTGTTCCGGCCAAAGTATTCGGACTTTCAGGGCTTGAGATTTTCCAACCGGTTGCATGTGCCGATATGTCGGCATGTGCAGCCGGTTCGTCTTTTTCTTCGGTGCCCACCGGGAATGACAGGATGTTTGTGGGGCCGTGACAGCCCAGAAAGGCACTGTTCAGTTCCGCTATTTCTGCATCATCCACCAGATTGATATCCAGCGAAGCCCCGTCGTGGCCGATGTGGGTGCAGATGACCGCTGCGGCCGCGCGGAGTTCGCGCGTGCAGAGGGGCAGCATCCATGTGATACCCGGTGTTTTGGCTATCCGTATCATGATTGACCCGGCCTTCAGCTTCCGGCGGTAAAGAGTGCGGCGGGGCGCAACCCTGTTTTGCTACGTACGGGCGAAACAGGACGGGGCTTTTCCTGCTTTGCCTCATGCACATGCGTTGTGCCGCGTCCTGCTGATTTGCTGCCGGAGAGTTTGCTCCGGTTCATGCCCGCAGGAGTTGCGCCTGCGTCTGCCGCGGCATCCGGTTGGGGGTCGGGCTGGGTTTCGTGCTGCTTGGATTCTCCCTTCTTGCCGCCATTCTTGTCCTTGCGGTCGTCCGGGTATTCAATGCGCCGATGGAAAATGCCCGTGAGAATGCGGTGGAAGCTTTCCGTCAGCGTATGCAGGTCGCGGAGCGTGAGTTCCGATTCGTCGAGCTGACCTTCAGCAAAAATGGATTTGACTATGGAGTCTATGTGCCCCCGGATGCGGCTTGGGGTGGGGTCTGCCAGTACGCGGCTGGATGCCTCTACGGCGTCTGCCAACATGACAATGGCTGCCTCTCTGGTCTGCGGCTTGGGACCGGGGTAGCTGTAGTCTTCTTCACGCGGGTTGTCGCCGTTTTCTTTGGCTTTGTTGAAAAAGAAGCGGATGAGCGAGGTGCCGTGGTGCTGGGCGATGATGTCTGCGATTTCGTCACCCAGTCTGTGCTTGCGGGCCATTTCCACACCGCGCTTTACATGGGTGCTTATGACCAGCGTGCTCATGGAGGGGGCTATCTTGTCGTGCGGGTTTTTGGCGCGGCCTTGGTTTTCGATAAAGTATTCGGGTTTGGCCAGTTTGCCCATGTCGTGATAGAGCGCGGCGACTTTGCATAGCAGGCTGTTGGCTCCCACGGCTTTGGCTCCCGCCTCCACCATGTTGGCCACGATGAGGGAATGGTGGTAGGTGCCGGGGGCTTCCAGCATGAGGCGTTGCAGCATGGGCTGTTCCAGATTCATCAGTTCCATGAGCCGGAAGCGGGTGGTGTAGCTGAAGACGATTTCTATGAGTGGGCTGATGGCGAAGAGGACCAGCAGGGAGAGCAGGCCGTTAGCGCCCACGTACAGGCAGCCTGTCCATATCTGGGTGCTTTCCATTTGCTGCAGAAGCGCAACGCCGAACCATGTGGCCAGCAGGCCCATGGTGTGCGGGAAAACGCTGAGGGCAATATCTGTGCGGGTCTGGGCCCGTTTGACCAGCAGAACGTACCACATGGAGCCTATGAAGTAGAACAGGAAGAGCCAGATGGTGCCGCCTGTCATCATGCTGCACATGAAGGACAGGATGAGGGCCGCGACACTGCACCGCTTGAAGCCGAAGACCATGGCTACAAGCCCGAGCCCGCCTGAGACGGGGAAGAGCAGGGGGAGCAGCTCGGTCCGTACGTTGGGGGTCTGGTCGGTAAAGGAGCCGTGAGCCAGCATGAGCATTTTTGCACCGACGGCGAAGAGCAGCACCAGCAGGCCCATGAAATAGAGATCTTTATTCTTAACATCGGAAATGCGTTGGCCCGGTTTGGCAAAGGCCAGCCCGCCGCCCAGCAGCAGGGTGGTGATGAACAGGCCGGTTATGCGCATGGGGAAGATGGTCTGGGGCTTGTGGCTGAGCAGAGCCTGCAGTTGCAGTTGGTCTTCTTCCGTCACCTTTTGCCCCTGACGGACGATGATCTGGCCTTTCTTGATCTGGTAATAGACGGGGGGAACGGAATCCAGCGCAAGCTGCATACGCTGGGTGGAAGCTTCTCTGTTCAGTGTGAGCGTGGGGGCGATGAGAGGCGTGGTAAGTGCCGTGACCGAACGGCGTATGCGCAGGGAAAGTTTTAGGTCGTCTTTGATGTGTTCAGCAAGGGCGGTGCGGATATCTTCAATATCCGGAATGCCTTGCAGCTCCGTGCGCAGTGTTTCGGTTTCCGTCATCAGGTCGCGGACCATGATGCCGTGCCGGTACTGTTGCAGCAGGGATTTATCCGTTACCACGCCTTCGCTGAGCCGGAAGGACAGCCACGGCAGGATTTTGGTGCGCATGACGGTCTGAAAGGCTTCTCTGCGCCAGTCTTCCATGGTTTGCGGTGTGATTTCGGCGTTCAGCGTTTCGGAAATGAGCCAGCGCAGGTGCTCCTGATCGGCCTCATCTTTATCCGGTGACGTCAGTGCCTCGAACAGGTCGGCCACCCGGGCGTGCATCTGGTCCAGTGGTTCCTGGCTGAGGTCGAAGACGGGGGGTTGCACCTCGGCCACCTGCTTGCGCTTGGCAAGGGTGGAGGGCTGGTCTTCCAGCAGGAGGTCCTGATCGGCGGTTACGTCCTGCGTGGCTATCTCTCCCGCTACGAAAAGCTGGAGTTGCGGGCGCAGGTGCAGACCGCCCATGACGGATATGCCCGCAAGCACCAGCACGATAAAGATAAGCCCGAACACGGGGCGACCGGATTTTTTCGGCTTTCTGCGCCTGAAGAGGGGCAACAGGGCCATCAGGCGCGACAGTTTGCCGTCGCTAGCCGTTTTTGGCTGATTCTGTTTGGTTACGCTCATATGCCTGTACGATCCGGCCTACCAGAGGGTGGCGGATCACGTCGTCTTCATGGAAGGTGAGAAACCGGATTCCCTTGACACCGTCGAGGATGCGCGCAGCATCCACCAGCCCGGACCGTTGCAGGTTCCTGCCCCTCTCGCCTGCGGGCAGGTCTATCTGGGTGATGTCTCCCGTTATGACAGCCCGCGAGCCGAAGCCGAGGCGGGTGAGAAACATCTTCATCTGTTCCGGGGTCGTGTTCTGCGCCTCATCAAGGATAATGAAGGCATCATTGAGGGTTCTTCCGCGCATGAAGGCGAGAGGAGCGATTTCTATGACGCCGGTTTCCAGCATCTCCGAAACCTTTTCGAAGTCCAGCATGTCGTGCAGGGCATCATACAATGGACGGAGGTAGGGATTTACCTTTTCCACCATGTCACCGGGCAGGAATCCCAGCTTTTCACCGGCTTCCACGGCGGGGCGGGTGAGTATGATGCGCTTGACCTGCTTGGAAAGCAGTTTGGAAAGGGCCATGGCAACCGCAAGATAGGTTTTTCCCGTGCCTGCCGGACCGACGGCGAAGACCATGTCGTGATCCCGCAGGGCGGACACGTAGTCGCGCTGGCTCAGGGTTTTGGGGGTGATGGTCTTTTTGGGGGAGGCGACAAACACCGCCTCTTTGAAGATGGCCTTGAGGTCTGTGCCCGGCTCCCGCGAGAGCATGCCGTAAGCATAGACCACATCTCGCGGGTAGAGCGGATTGCCGGATTTGAGCAGGCCGTAGAGCTGCGTCATAAGATTGAGCACGGTGTTCAGTTCGGTTGCGTCGGCGCAGGTGGCGGAAAGGGTTGCGCCCTTTGTGTGCAGCGCCACGCCGCTTTTCTCCGAAATGAGGGCCAGATTGCTGTTCTGAGGGCCGAACAGGTCGTTGGCCAACCGTGCGTCATCGAATTCCAGCTTTCTGGTGATGGTCTGTTCTGTCATATAATTTCAATGCCTTGCGGCAAAAAGCTGTCTTGGGAAAATATGGGTGTGCAGACGCTACCCTTTTTCGGTCACAGCGTCCAATACTTTGCTCGTTGCGCAACAGTCTGTCAATATTAGTAAAAGTCTAGAGATGGCATTGGTTTGAAGAGGTGAGGCAATATCTGTTCGTTGGTACGGATGCTGCAAGGGAATTGCCAGTCGGAAGACTCTGCCGCGCATGGCAGATTGCAGGGAGGAACGGACATGTATACCACAAGCATAGAAAAGCTGGACGGCATAGCCTACAGCGGACTGCGTACAGACAACAAGGCCGCTGATTCGGCAACCGCAAAAGAGACTGCTGCCGAACGGACCGCTGCGCGCCGCGCCACCATGTACACCGGGAGCAACACCATGGCGGGTATTGCCCGGCAGGTGGAGGCGGCCCTTGCCAACGTGCAGCCGGACAGTAACGGGCGCATTACTTTTCAGCAGGTGGCGGACCACAAGAAGAAGCTGGAAAATGATTTTGCGGAAGAAGTAAAGAAGGACCTGCGCGCGCTGGGGGTGGATGAGGATATCGAATTCCGCCTTGTTTCCGTGAGTGGTGGCGGTATATCCGTTCTGTCCGACCATAAGGACGCAGCCATGGTGGAGCGGTATTTCAAGGCCAACCCGGAGATGGTGGAGCGCTTCAACCAGATTGAGACGCTCGGCAACTTTGACCGGGCGCGGCAGTTCCAGAACAGGCCCATTACGGACATGCGCCGCGAAATACAGATGCAGGGCGTGGAGGTGTTTATGAGTGCCGCGCAGGGCAACGGCATGTCGCTGGCCTCTGAACTGATGGATTTTTCCGCATCAGGCTATTCTGCGGGTATGTTCGGGCTTAACCTCACGGTGTAGCATGCGTTTTGACAAAAGATAGACGGGGCGGCCTTGTGGCTGCCCCGTTTTTGCATGTACTGCCATGTACTGCCCTTGTCTTTTCATGATGTTGCTGTCATGAATGCGCCCATGCGCACGCTTCAGATAATCAATGTCCGCTGGTTCAACGCTACGGCGTGGTACGGGCTCTACCTCGCCACGCTGCTCCGCAATGCCGGGCACGATACTCGCGTTCTTGTGCTGGAGGGCACAGCAAGCGCCGCAAAGGCGCGGGAGTGGGGGGCCGATGTTGTTCCCATGGACCTGAACGCGGCCAATCCGCTGCGCCTTGCCCGGACCTATGCTGCCATGCACCGGCTTGTGCGTGAGTTCCGGCCCCATGTGGTGAACTGCCACAGAGGGGAAGGGTTTCTGCTCTGGGGCATCCTGAAGCGGCAGATGGCGGGGGAAGCTGGCGGGTTCCGGCTTGTGCGTACCCGGGGCGATCAGCGTCTTCCGAAAAACAACGCGGCTAACCGCTGGCTGCACGGCAGCGTGGCGGATGCGGTGGTGGCCACCAACAGCGTTATGGCCCGCCATTTTACCGATGTGCTCGGGGTGTCGCCCGAAAGGGTGCATACCATTCTCGGCGGTGTGGACGCCCGGCGCTTCCGGTTTGATGAAGCAGGCAGAACGCGTGTGCGGGCGGAATTCGGCTACGATGACGGGCATTTTGTGGTTGGTCTGCTCGGGCGGTTTGACGAGGTGAAGGGGCAGCGCGAAACCATTGAGGCTGTGGCCGAACTGTACCACGGGCAGGGGCTGCGGCACCTGCGGCTGCTGTTGCTGGGGTTTGACAGTGCGACCCCGCAGGCGGAGGTGGAAGGCTGGATACGCCGCTACAAGTTGCAGGACATTGCCGCAATATCCGGCAGGCGTGATGATGTGGTTGCCTGCCTTTCCGCGCTGGATGCCGGGGTGGTCGCTTCCAAGTGGTCCGAGACCATTGCCCGCGCCGCGCTGGAGATCATGTCCTGCCACAGGCCGCTGGTTTCCACGTCTGTGGGGGTTATGCCCGACCTGCTGGATGGGGAGGCCCTTTTTCCGCCTGCGGATGTGCCCGCCCTTGCAGAGGCTGTGCGCCGTCTGGCGACCGAACCGGAATACCGTACCACATTGCTTGCCGGTCAGCAGCCGCGCATCCGCTCGCTGAGCGGCGACGATTTTCTCGGGCGCACCCTCGCCCTGTACAACAGCATTCTCTGAAAGGTTCTTCACATATGATCAATTTTGCCAGCGACAACGCATCCGGCGTGCATCCGCGAGTACTGGAAGCCCTTGGCCGCGCCAACAGCGGCTTTGCCCGCGCCTACGGTGATGACCCCTTTACGCAGGAGGCGGACGATGCTTTCCGCAGGATTTTCGGCGATAATATTGCGGTATTTTATGTGGTGAACGGCACAGGGGCCAACGTGCTTGCGCTGAAGAGCCTTACCCGGTCGTACCATGCGGTGGTGTGCGCGCAGATGGCGCATATTAATGTGGACGAGACAGGTGCCCCGGAAGCGCAGGCAGGCTGCAAGCTGTTGCCGCTGGTTTCCGCCAACGGCAAGATAACTCCTGAGCAGGTGCGTCCGCTGCTTGCCGCCAAGGGGGTGGTGCACCACAACCAGCCCAAGGGTATTTCCATTACGCAGGCAACGGAGTTTGGAGAGGTGTACACTCCGCAGGAGGTGCGTGCCCTTGCAGATCTTGCCCATGAGAATGGCATGTTCCTGCATATGGACGGCGCGCGCCTTGCCAATGCCGCAGCCTCGCTCGGGGGGGACGTGAATGCCTTTACCCGCGATGCGGGTGTGGACGTGCTTTCTTTTGGCGGTACCAAGAACGGGATGATGTTCGGCGAGGCGGTGGTTTTTTTCCGGGCCGGAGAACGCAGGGACGCCGTTGCGGATTTTCCCTACCTGCGCAAACAGAATCTGCAACTCTTTTCCAAAATGCGCTACGCCTCGTGCCAGTTCGCAGAAATGCTGCGCGACGGGCTGTGGCTGGAGAACGCGGCCCATGCCAATGCCATGGCCACGCGGCTGGCGGAAGGACTGGCGGCACTGCCCCATGTGCGGCTTGCCAACAGGGTGCAGGCCAACGAGGTGTTTGCCTGTATGCAGCCCGGGCATATTGCCGCGCTGCAGGAGCATTTCTATTTCTATGTGTGGGACGAAGCGGCGCATCTGGTGCGTCTTGTCTGCTCCTTCGACACCACGGAGGAAGAGGTGGACGCCTTTCTGAACATGCTGGGCGCACTGGCCTGATGATAGCCCGGCGTTGGCCTAACGTTACCTGATACCTGATGTTGTTCTGACTTGCGAGCGGGCCGAAGGTGTCTTCAGATGCGCATGGATGCGTACAGCCCCGCCAGCCACGGGCGGGAGTACAGATGGAGACGGAGCGAGAGCCACGCGCCGGATTTGTCCTTGGCCTTGAACCGGTGGATATGCTCTGCCTGTCCCGCCGGATTGGACCCCATGGCGGTGGTGAAAAACACCGTGTAGCCCACTTCTTTGGCAATGCGCAGTGCCAGCGGCGAAAAGGCCCCCCACGGCCAGCAGAGTGCGTTTTCCGGTCTGCCGAGTTTCCGTTCCAGCAATTCTTTTGATTCGGCCAGTTCGCGCCGTATGGCGTGCTCCATGGTCCGGTCATCTTCATAACCGCCCAGATACTCCGGTGCGAATCCGCGTACCAGCGCGGCAAGCCGTTCTTCATTGGCCGGGTCTTTAAAAAAGGCGAAGGCGGCGTCCTTATCCTGCGGCACCAGCGCGCGGACGGCTTCCGTGAGTGCCGCAGAGGGGACGAACGCCCTGTTGGCAAGGCGGGGGCGCGCCTTGAAGCGGGGCAGCCCCCACACGACTTCGGCGTCCACGCGGTCAAAGGTGCGGGTGCGTTTTTCCGGTTTATGGAACCCGTCATATTCCGGGCTGACGAACACGGTACGGTGCCACATGGAGTGTGAGGCCACGCGCATGATGCCGCTCTGTTCCATGGCCCGTGCTTCGTTCCAGTTCAGGAACATATCCTGCCGTTCTTCAAATCCCAGCCTGTGCGGGACGTAGGGGGCATCCACCCGGGGGAGAGCATCGGGCATGCACCGACCGTTCCGGACATCGGCCATGGTGGGGCGCACGTCACCTGCCGTTTCCAGTTTGCCCGCTACCGCAAACACCGTGCCTTTGTGGCCGTATTGTTCCAGAATGGGCAGGGCGTGAACGTGGTTGTCCAGAAATCCGTCGTCAAAGGTAATGAGCACGGATTTGGGCGGCAGGGGCGTGCCGCGCAGGAAAAAGGCTTCTGCCTCTTCCAGTCCCACTCCGCGCCAGCCGCCGCGCCGCATGGTCCGGCAGTGCTCCTCGAACCGTTCGGGCGAGACGGCGATGGGGTTATTCCAGCAGGAAATGTAATGGTACATCAGTACCGGAAGGGATAGGCTCATGAATAACTTGAGGGGGTGGCAGGTTGACTATGAATTATGGTGCGTTATGTTAGCATTCGAAAATGCAGAACGCTTGTCTGTACATGTTCGCGGCGTAGTACCGCCAGTCGTCTTACTGAGGAGAGCTATACGAGATGGGTGTTGAATACAAGGATTATTACAAGCTTCTGGGCGTTTCCAAAAGCTCATCCAAAGACGATATCGCCAAGGCATTCAAGAAGTTGGCCCGTCAGTACCATCCTGACCTGAATCCGAACAACAAGGGATCGGAAGCCAAGTTCAAGGAGATTAACGAGGCGTATGAAGTTCTGAAGGATGATGAAAAGCGGAAGCTCTATGACCAGTTGGGCCCTAACTGGCAGCACGGGCAGAACTTTCAGCGTCCGCCCGGATTTGAGAACGCGCATTTTGATTTTCAGGGCGGAGGCGATTTCAGCGACTTCTTTGAAACCATTTTCGGCGGGGGCGGGTATCGCCGCGCCGGTGGCGGCTTCGGGGCGGACCCGTTCGGCGGCTATTCGTCCGGTCGCCCGCGCCGTGGCAGGGATGTGGAGGCCACACTCAGCCTTTCGCTTGAAGAAGCCTTTGCCGGTGGCAGAAAGGCTGTGACCATTCAGGATTCCGGACCCGGCGGAACCAAGACGCTGGAAGTGAATATTCCCGCAGGCATCAAGGATGGCGCCAAGATTCGCCTTTCCGGGCAGGGGGATAAGGGGATGGGCGGCGGACCCGCCGGGGACCTGTATCTTAAGGTGGCTATTCTTCCGCACCACCGCTTCCAGCTTGACGGGGTGAACGTGGTGCTGGATCTGCCGCTGGCACCGTGGGAGGCCGTGCTGGGAGCTACCGTGCGCGTTCCCACGCTGGACGGAGATATAGAACTGAACATACCCCCCGGCACGGGCAGCGGGCGCAGATTGCGGTTGCGCGGCAAGGGGCTTGGGCCTGTATCCGCACGGGGCGACCAGTACGTGCGTATTGTGGTTAAGGTGCCTGATTCGCTTACGGAAAAGGAGCGTGCACTGTGGGAAGACCTGCGTGATGCCTCTCCGTTCAAGGCGCGTGAATACTAGCCCGGTTTCCTGCGGAGGTTGCTGATGGATAAATACCGCTACGAAGAAGATTTGCCCATTCAGTCTGAGTATATTGCCTGGGCTGAATTTCTGGAGCTGACCGCCGTGCATCCCACAAGGCTTGGCGAACTGCTGGAGCTTGGCTGGCTTAATCCGGCACGCACGGGACAGCAGGAATATCTTTTCACCCGTAAGGACGTGTACCGTTTACGCAAGCTGGAACGTATCTGCACTGACTTTACCCTTTCCGCGCTGGGCGGCTCCATTATTGTGGACCTGCTGGAGCGGATAGACCAGCTTGAACGCAAGGTGCAGGAACTGGAATTGTTGCTCAGGGAGTAACCGTACAGCCGCATTTGCGGCCCGGCAGTGCATCCGGGCCATGCAGGGAGTGAACAGACATGAACTTGAATCAGTTTACGGAAAAATCACAACAGGCTGTAAGCGAGTCGCAGAATATCGCCGTCCGTCTCGGACATCAGCAGGTGGATGTGGAACACCTTGTGGTGGCGCTTATGGAGCAGGACGGCGGGCTTGTGCCGCGGCTGCTTGAACAGATGGGGCACAAACCCAAGGCGTACCGCGATGCGGTGGACAAGGTGCTGCGCAAGCGTCCCGCCGTGAGCGGTCCCGGTGCCAGCCCGGACTCCATCTATGTGACGCAGCGCCTGAACCGCCTGCTGGTGCGGGCGCAGGATTTTGCCAAACGGCTGCAGGACGAATACGTGAGCGTGGAACACCTTTTCTGCGCCGCGCTGGACGAGCCGGTATCCACGGATATGGGGCGCGTGAACAAGGATTTCGGCCTTACGCAGGACTCGGTGCTTGCCGCGCTGACCCGTGTGCGCGGCGCGCAGCGCGTAACCTCCCAGAATCCTGAAGATACCTACGAGGCACTGAAGAAGTACGGACGCGATTTGGTGGAAGAGGCCCGCAAGGGCAAGCTTGACCCTGTGATCGGCCGGGATGCGGAGATTCGCCGCACCATCCGCATTCTTTCGCGGCGTACCAAGAACAACCCCGTGCTCATAGGTGAGGCAGGCGTGGGCAAAACCGCCATTGTGGAAGGGCTTGCCCACCGTATACTCAATGGTGACGTGCCGGAAAGCCTGAAAGACAAGAGCCTGTTCGCGCTGGATATGGGCTCGCTTATCGCCGGAGCCAAGTATCGCGGTGAGTTTGAGGAGCGCCTGAAAGCCGTGCTCAAGGAAGTGGAGAAGGCGGAAGGCCGTATTCTCATGTTCATAGATGAACTGCACACCATTGTGGGAGCGGGCAAGACGGAAGGAGCCATGGACGCCAGCAACCTGCTCAAGCCCATGCTGGCGAGGGGCGAGCTGCACTGCATAGGCGCGACCACGCTGGACGAGTACCGCAAGTACATTGAAAAGGACCCCGCCTTTGAGCGCCGTTTTCAGCCTATTCTGGTGGACGAACCCACGGTGGAGGATACCATCTCCATTTTGCGCGGTCTGCGGGAGCGGTTTGAGGTGCACCACGGCGTGCGCATAAGCGACTCCTCCATTGTGGAGGCGGTGATGCTCTCTGACAGGTACATTTCAGACCGTCAGCTGCCGGACAAGGCCATTGACCTGATTGACGAGGCTGCTGCCATGATCCGCACGGAGATAGATTCCCTGCCTGCGGAACTGGACGAGGCCAACCGGAAGATTATGCAGCTGGAGATAGAGCGGGAGGCCTTGAGACGCGAGAGCGATGAGGCTTCACGCGAGCGGCTGAAGAAGTTGGAGAATGAGCTTGCCGGGCTGCGTGAGACGCAGGCCGCCCTGTTGGCCCAGTGGGAGCGCGAGAAGGGGTCCATAGACTCCGAGCGCAGTCTCAAGGAAGAGATTGAACGCACCCGACGTGCCATTGAGGAGGCGGAACGCAATTACGATCTCAACCGGGCGGCCGAGTTGAAGTATTCCACGCTGCTCAATCTGGAGAAACGTCTTGCGGAGCTGAGCGGAGGGGAGAGCAAGGACGGCAGGCTGCTCAAGGAAGAGGTGCACCCTGATGACGTGGCCGAGATAGTGGCCCGCTGGACGGGGATACCTGTCTCCAAGCTGCTGGAGGCCGAGCGGGAAAAGCTGCTGCGGCTTGGTGACGAACTGCACCGCCGGGTTGTGGGGCAGGAAGAGGCCGTGGCTGCGGTGGCGGAAGCGGTGCTGCGTTCACGCGCCGGGCTTTCGGACCCCAACAGGCCCATAGGCTCGTTCATTTTCCTTGGCCCCACCGGGGTGGGCAAGACAGAGCTGTGCAAAACACTGGCTGCGGCGCTCTTTGATTCCGAAGACAATATTGTGCGCCTAGACATGAGCGAGTATATGGAAAAACATACCGTGGCACGGCTTATAGGCGCGCCGCCCGGGTATGTGGGGTATGACGAGGGAGGCCAGCTTACCGAGGCTGTTCGCCGCAAGCAGTACAGCGTGGTGCTGTTTGATGAAATAGAAAAGGCGCACCCGGATGTCTTTAACGCCCTGCTGCAGATACTGGATGACGGAAGGCTGACGGACAGCCACGGGCGCACGGTGAACTTCAAGAACACCATTGTCATAATGACCTCCAATATCGGCGCGCCGCTGATGCTGGAAGGCATAACGGATGAAGGCGAATTCCGCCCCGGCGTGCGGGAGGCGGTGCTGAACGAACTGCGGGCGAATTTCAGGCCCGAGTTTCTGAACCGCGTGGACGAGACCGTGCTGTTCCGTCCGCTGCTGCGGGAGCAGATACAGCGTATCGTGGACCTGCTCATGCAGCGTATTCAGGCGCGGCTGGCAGACCGCAAGATAACCGTGACGCTGGACGAACCGGCACGCGAGTTCATCGCCGCCGCTGCGTATGATCCTGTGTACGGCGCGCGGCCTTTGCGGCGCTATCTCCAGCAGCATGTGGAAACGCCGCTGGCACGCAAGATCATTGCGGGCGAGTTGCCGGACGGCAGGGCTGTTTCGATTGGCCTGCGTGAAGGAAGGCTGGTGTTTGAGGTGCCCGGCAGCGACCGGGCGTAACGTCTTCAGTCCTGCTGTTCATGCACCTTTTAACAGATGTTTGATTCCGTGCTCCACAAGGCCGCCCCGTCTCGCTGATCAGCGAGACGGGGCGGCCTTGCTGCGTGCTTTTTCCGGCGGTTGCCGGGCAGGGAGACTTCTGGTAAGAAACCCTGCGCTCAGGATCAGCCCTCTCACGTATAAACAGGGAGCATTTCCATGCGGTTTTTTCATTTGGTGCGCGTTTTCGCGCTTGCGTTGCTAACCATGACCGCCGGCCCCGCGCTGGCTCAAGGGGAATATCCCATGATACAACTGGAAACCACCATGGGAACCATGGTACTTGAACTGGATGCCGAAAAAGCCCCCAAGACCGTTGCCAACTTTGTGCAGTACGTGCGGGAAGGGCATTACGACAATACCATTTTTCACCGTGTCATTGACGGATTTATGATTCAGGGCGGCGGGTTTGATGCCCAGATGGTGCAGAAGCCCACCCGTGAGGAGATTGAGAACGAAGCGGACAACGGACTGAAGAACGACCGCTACACCATTGCCATGGCCCGTACGGCAGCCCCGCATTCCGCCAGTTCCCAGTTTTTCATCAATGTGAATGACAACCATTTCCTTAACCACACCGGTAAGACCATGCAGGGCTGGGGATATGCCGTGTTCGGCAAGGTGGTGCAGGGAACCGAGGTGGTGGACAAGATTAAGGCCGTGGCTACAGGTTCCTATGGTTTTCATGAGAACGTGCCTGCGGAGCCTGTGGCCATTCTTAAGGCCAGCGTGGTGGAATAAGCGGTTCGCGGGGTTTTCAGGGGGGTAACTTCAAACAGCGAGGTTGCTTTCGTGCGCATTTGGCAACGACTTGTTTCTCTGGCAGTCTGTTCCGTTCTGCTGGTTCAGTTGGCGGGCTGCGGCATTATTCTGTACCCGGAACGCAAGGGGCAGAAACCCGGAAGGATAGACCCCGGCGTGGCCATTCTGGACGCTGTGGGGCTGTTTTTCTTCATCATCCCCGGTGTGATAGCCTTTGCCGTGGACTTTGGCACCGGCGCTATTTATCTGCCCGGAACAGCGGATTCCGGGACCGGAAGCCAAGTCGCCTCAGATGAGGCGGGAGCGGGCGGCATGCGTGTGGTGCAGGTTGATCCCGCCCTGCTGCAGGAAGAGTATATTGAGGCCGTTGTCGCGAACCACACCGGAAAGGATGTGGACCTGAGCGCCCCCGGTGTTATTCTGCGGGAGGCCCGTTCAGGCGAAGCCGCGGACCTTTCCGGAGAGCGGGTGCGGATGTAGTTTCTGCACCGCTCCGTCTATGTAAAGCAATCGGCCTTTTCCGCAGAAATGCGGAGAAGGCCGATTTTTTTGTATGCTGGGGGGGTGCCGTTGACGCTGGAAGCTCGGGCAGCTCAATCGTGTTGTCAGCGCAGCAGGTCCATGACCCGGAAGTTGGCATCGTTCACGCGCTGCGAAAGCAGGTGGACGATGAACCTGTGGATGGCCGAAAGTAACTGTGGATCTGAGTGTTGCATGTGGTCCAGCGTGGTTTGCGAAAGCCGGTAGAGAACGCACTTTCCGGCGGCAACGGCAGAGGCGGAGCGGGGGGCTTGGGTGTAGATGCCCATTTCGCCAAAGACGGTTCCCGGGCCCATCTTTTTGAGGCGGGTGGTCTTTCTGGCACCCAGTTCCAGCTGGATGTTTACCATGCCGGATTCGATGAAATACATGGCGTCTGCCGTATCGCCCTGCCGGAAGACGACCTCTTTGTTGCGGAACTCCATGCGTTCCAGAAAAGGCATGAGACGGGAGAGCTTGTCCGGTTCCGGGAAAAGCGGAGCCAGCATGTCTGTGAGGGATTTATCCTCTTCGTCGTCCAGTCCTTCCTCGGAGAGGATGCGGTCTTCGCACCATTCCAGCGCGTAATCCATGTCCACGAAGGAGATGGAACTGCCGTCTGCCTCGTTCAGGGCATAACCGGCGGATTCCAGTTGCTGCTCAACCTCGAAGGGGACGTTGGTGAAGATGAGTAGGAAACCGTTTTTGGAGGCGAGTTGTTTGAGCTGGGTGAAGCTGATGGCGACCTGCGCTGCCAGCCCGTTTACCAGCGAAAAGTCCAGAATGAGGTAGCGCAGGGAAGGCAGGGCATCGTCGCGCAGGCGGTTGCGGATGGCGGCGATGACGGGAGTGGTGGAACCGAGGAATATGAAACCCTGCAGGCGCATCATCAGTATTTCATTGCCCCGCGTTTTGAGCATGGCCAGATGATTGGCACTTCTGTCCACCCGGCTGCGGTGGGTGCTGCCGGGCAGAAGATGTTTGATGACGGTGCTTTTGCTGTAGCGGTGCGCCAGAACGAGGATGGAAAGCAGAAAGGCGGCTGCCATGCCGGCCAGTATTCCGAATACGGCGGCGGTAACAAATATGATGACCAGAAGGACGTAATCGTCCATCCGGGTGAACTGGCGTTTAGTGTCTACAAGCCATTTGCGCAGCAGGGCGAGACCGAAAAAGACAAGCAGACCGGCGGGAACGAAGCGCGGAAGGTAGCCCGCCAGCGGTCCCGCCCAGAAGAGGGCCGAGCCGCAGAGCACGCCCGCCACCACACCGGCCAGCGGTCCGTGCCTGCGGGCGGAACCGGCACCCATGCTGCGGTTTACGGATATGGAACCCGGAAGCCCGCCCAGCATGGCGCTTATTGTGTTGGACATGGCAAGGCTGCGCAGCAGGTCGTTGAGGTCCACGTCGTCTTCCAGAAGCAGTTCCAGCGTATAAACCTTGTCAGCAAGGGAGAGGATGACCAGCACCATGGCGGCTGCAAGATAGGGTAGTCCTTCCAGAAGAACCGGCCACTGGATGTCTGCGAGTATGCTGGCGTGCAGTATGTGCCAAGGCATGGCCGGAAAGACGGGAGCCAGCAGCGTGCCTGCATCCTGCGCAGAGGAGATGCCCGTGCCTGAGAAAATGTATAGGCCGTGAGCCGCGCCGATGACCAGTGCGAGCAGCAGAATCTTACGCAGGGCGCTCTTGGAGCGGTAGACAAAGAGCAGGAGTATTATGCCCAGTCCGAGGGCAGGAAGCCACTTCATGCACTGGCCCGCGCTTATGGCCGGAGCTATTCCGGCCAGGCAGAACGGGTCTGCCGCCGTTATCCTGTATGCCCCCTGAAGGAGGACCAGCCCCACGGCAGCGAGAAGGCCACCTATGACCGGCTGGGGAATGAACCTGAGGACACGGCCTGCATCCATGCGCGCGGCCAGTTGTGCCGCTATGCCCGTGAGCAGGGCGGTGATGATCATGCCTGCAATGAGTGTGGCACTGGCCTGCTCCGGTGACAGGGAGCCTGTTTGCCCGTGCAGGAAGAGGGCAAACAGGAACAGCAGGCTGCATGTTACGGTTTCCGGTCCTGCCGCGAGAACGGGCAGGCGGCCCCGCACCGACATGACGATGCAGAAGACCGTGGAGGAAGTGAGCGCCATGCCGAACACCAGATCAGCCGAGCATAGGCCGGGGGCGGCTTCATGGATGAGCATGGCAAAGGAGAGGCAGAAGAAGATGAGCAGCAGGCCGCTCTCCAGACCGCTCAGCACGTTTCTGGTTATTCCTCCGTGCAAAAGGGGGAGGCGACTGTGCGTCTGACGCAGGCCAAAATCGACAGAGGGGGCTGGTGCCGCAGGTTTTGCGTTATTATCCCTGGCTGTGCGGGAAGGGTCGGATGGTGCGCGCGCGGCATCTTGAATATGCAGGGAGGCAAGAAAAGCCTCGCCTTCTGCCTGCTCTGCCGTACTGCCGGATTTGGGGAGGGTGTTTCCGGCAGCATTGGCGAGCGCATTGTCCGTGCCGTGCATGCCGGATTTTTCAAGCTCCCCTGAGGGGGCTTTTGGGGCCTGTTCCGGGGTTGGCGTGACAAGTACCGCCTGTCTGCATGAGGAACAGCGCACTTTGGTACCCGCAAATCTGTCCGGGACGTTCTTTTGGACTCCGCATGCCTTGCAGTGGAATAGGGCCACGATGTTACCTCGGTCTTGCTTTCCGGCCATTTGTTCAGCACGGCGGGTATCGGCATGTACCGCCTGCCGTGGAACCGTGGAACATATATCGCTAGGCAATGCCGCTATGAGCGGCTATGGTTTGCGAAAACATTGTAAGCAGCATTTAACCCTTTGTATAGCATGGATATTGGGTGACGGGCAACTGGCTATGCCGGGTGGGCTTTGTCCGCCCTATTTTTTGCTGCGGGGCTGCGATAGTTGATTCTTTGAAAATACTATTTGTAATCATGTGGTTACCATTTTTGAACGGGATGCCGCAGGGGCGGGCGCACTGAACGGACACGTGGCCGCCGAATGGCTTGCCGACCGATCTGCTGAATGATCTGGCGAGTGATCTGGTGAGTGGCGGGATCTGGCGAGTGGCCTTTCGGGCGGGAAACGGCAGGTGAACGTTGTACAGGCTGAGAATGGCGCCTTTTCGTTTGCCCGTTGTTTATTACTATTTTTCAAAACCTGTGAGCCAGTTATGAAGCACTGCATAACCTATAGTCGCATTGTGGATTGTTCCCACCCTGTTTATGAGGGAATGCCTCTGTGGCCGGGGGATCCGGCTACGCGGTTTATGCCCTGCGCTGATATTGCAGAGCACGGGTTTGCCCTGCGTGCTTTTTCCATGAGCGAGCATGGGGGCACGCATTGCAATGCGCCGAATACCTTTTTCCCCACCGGACCCGATATAGCGCAGGTGCTGCACGAGCCGCCCGTGCTGCCCATTGCCGTGGCTGACTTTTCGGAACATGCGGCACGGGATGCCCGTGCCCTGTTTTTGCCGGAACATCTGGCGGGCTGGGAAGGGCGTAACGGGCTCGTACAGCCGGGAACGCTGTTCTGTGTGCATACAGGATGGGATGTGTTGTGGGCGCAGCCCCGGCAGTTCCTCGGACTGTGCCGGGAACAGGAGGGGAAGGGTGTGATGTGCTTTCCCGCCTTTGCGCAGGAGACGGCAGAGCTGCTCATGCATGGGCGGGGCGCTGCCGGGGTGGGCATAGACACGCACGGCGTGGATAGTCCGGCGGATGATGGCTATGCCGTGAACCGCACCGTGCTGGCGGCGGGCGGATTGGTGCTGGAATGTCTTGCCGGTCTGAACGTGCTTCCCGCCACAGGAGCCACGGCTGTTATCGGCGGGCTGCGTCTGGAAGGCGGGACGGGGTGTCCTGTCAGCGTGACTGTTTTTGTTCCGTAATACGGTGCTATGGCGGGCTGGAGGAGGGCGGTGTTTGGAGGGCGTACGGGAGCGTAAGCGGACCTTCGGAGTCCGCTGAGTGAACGCCCTGTGCAAAAGGAAGCCGCTGTGAATACCTGCCGTCTGTTCCCATCTGCCTGAAAGTATGGCCGTTTCGCACCCTGCTCTGTACCCTGTTCTGTATTTTGTTCCGTGCCCGCAGCGTTGTCTGCCGTGAGGCATGATCTATTGCTCTGCTATGCAATCCCCCTTTGCCCTCTCAGCCTATTTCGCCTGACTTTCCAGTCAATTCCATTATACCAGCTGTGCCCGTCGTGCCCGTCGTGCCTGTCGGGCCTGTCGGGCCAGCCGTGTTATGCTTGGCGTATGTCGGCTGTCTTCCTGCCAATAGATTTTCCCTTTCAATCCTGCCCGCCTAACTGGTTAACATTTTTCAACCAGTCTTGGTCAGCCCTGTAATGGGCCGCTTTCTTGAAACGATTCTTTAATCTTTCCAAACGTGCTGTGGTCAGTATATAATAACATATATCGGCTATACGTTTTATGATCGCTCCCAGAAGCCCTGCGAATGCCCTTAAAGGATCGCCATACTGCATACCAGAGGAGAAAAAATGGCCTATTGTATTGAAAATTTTCAGAATAGCGTAAGCGGCGTGATGGTGCGGGTGTATTGGAGATGCAACACGCATGTGCATGATGCAACGCTTATAACGCGCATTGAACGATGGCTGGGAACAACGCTCGGCGGCATGTGGAATGTCAGGGCGGGATCGTATCGGTCGAATCAGTCATCTCCGCCGGAGAACGGATTGGAGTTTACGGGCTGATCAGGAGAATGATTTTCACCGAAAACACAAGGAGTTGTTATGGCAATGGGTGATGAATTCAGGGGCTTGCCCATGGAAGAGCTTATCGGCAGCCCGCTTTCCGCAGCATGCACCGCCAACCTCAAGCTGGCACAGGCAACCAGCGATTTCATTCAGGCGGTGGGATTTCAGATAGGTGACGACGGAAAGCCTAATCAGGAAGTGCGCACTGCGGATTTCCGCTACAGCGTGCCCGGACCGGACAACAAGCCGGTGGAGTATCAGATTTCCACGCCGCTGCTCGCCATTGTTCCCATTCCCAGCCTGAAGGTGAGCAATGTGGACATTACCTTTGATATGGAGGTGCGCAGTAGCGAATCGAGCAAGGAATCGTCCGACAAGCAGGGAGCGTTTGAAGCTCCGGTTCGGTGGGATGGGGTCCTTTTAAGGTGAGCGTCAAGGTTTCCGGCTCTGTTTCCACGCATCAGGAAAACACGCGGTCCACGGACAAGTCCGCAAAATACCACGTGCAGGTGACAGCCGTGGATAACGGCACTTCCGAAGGGCTTGCCCGTGTGCTCGATATCATGAACAAGAGCGTGGTTCCCGTGCCGCTGGCTTCTGCCGAACCCAAGCAGTAGGCGTGAACGGATTGCTCAAGGCACCGGTCCGGCAGGGTGCAGTGCTGCCGGACCACACGGAAGACCGGAGGCAGGACACGCGGCATGGGTCTGGAGCATTCATGCATCAATGTGTAGCCGTGCGTGACCAGCGTTCTGACAGCGCATGCAGAGGGCGGGAATGAACAACGACGTTGCCTTGGAAGATGTGCGGTTCATCAAGAAAATTACCGTGGGGTCGACGAATCCCAATCTTCAGGCCACCGATGCCGAGAGGGATCGTCAGGTAAGTGAGCTTAACAGATGCCTCAACGAGGTGCCCCGGGGACGGATTATCGGCCGGGACGTAAGCTTTGGTGTGTATTCCGTGGGGGAGCATCAGGTGGTGATGCAGGCGACGACGTATCATGTGGGATTTCCTCGCAAGCCGTCATGGGACGAATAGGACAGGGGCAGGGAGGATGAGCCGTGGCTATCAAACTGGACGACATGTTGCGTGCCATGCACAATTCTGTGGTCAGGGCGCAGCAGATATCGGAGCAGCAGCACATGCGCGTGCTGCTGCGTTATTTCAATTTTGATGACGAAAACGCAACGTATGATGACCTGGAAAAGGGCAGGCCCAAGGTTACTGTGGTGCAGCTACCCTTTGTGGAGAGCGGGGAGGTGCGGTACAGGGCCGTTGAATTGCCGCTGATAGCCCTTACCCCGCCTTCATCGCTGGTTATTGATACGGTGCGTATCAACTTTAAGGCATCGCTGACTGGTTTTGAGGAAGCTAAGGAGACCAAGAAGGGGTTTGATTTTAAAACCATGGTCCGGGCCATTACTGGGCTGGGGCGTGATGCGGTCCCTGTTATCCAGATGCCTGTGGCGGAGAGTGAAGACAGGCACCGGGGTGCCCCGGTCATGGATATGCAGGGCAAGAACCCTGCCGCCATGGCTGATATTGAGATTACCTTCAAGAACGGAGACCCGCCGGAAACCGTTGCCCGCATAGGCGACCATATTATCAGGATGCTGCCTCTGTAGGTTGGGCGGGGGCTGGCCCGGACGGTGGCCCGGACTGTGGTTGAGCTGCGGCCCGGTTGTGATCGGACTGCTGGCCCGATTGTGGCCCGGTTGTGATCGGATTGCGGGCCGGATTCCGGCCCGCCCAGTATAGCCGTTATTTTTCCAGAAAGAAATCCACGCTTGTCACCACGCGGACAACCTTTATCTCGGGCGAGTAAGGGTCGCGCTGGTCTATGGTGAACACTCCCTGCCGTGCCGTGCGGATGCTGCCCACCGTGCTGCCTGAATCGGCGGCAAACTGGTTGGCGGCTTCGCGCGCATTGCGCGTGGCGGCGGCTATCATCTCCGGTTTTACCTCGTTCAGTCTGGTGAAGTCGAACCGGGGCTGAAAGTCATAGGAATAGACCAGCATGACGCCCTGCGCGAGAAGGCCGCCGGAGGCTGCCATGGCGGCCTTAACAGCCTGTATGCGGTCGGAGCGGACGGTGAGCACCGCCTCTGCGGAATACCGGTGGGGCGGGCGCTGGTCCGGGTTGGCCCCGTAGGCATAATGGTCTGTTATGCGGGGCGTGGAGCGGGTCTTGTCGGCTGCCTCCAATTGGTGCTGCGCCAGAAATGCCTGAATGCGCAGCTCCGATTCTTCAATCTTCTGTTGCAGGACCGGCAGTTCGTTGGCGGTAACGGTGAAGCTGATAGGCCAGATCACGCTGTCTGCGGGGAATTCCTGTTCCGCAAGGCCTTTGACCGAGACGTAGCGGTCGTAGGCTTTGAACTCTCCGACGGCTTTTCCCAGAATGACGCTTGCCGCAACAATGGCCACGGCGAGGGCAAGGGCAGAAAGCACGAGGGCCGAGGACTGGCATTTTTGCTCGTTCATGGATTCTCCTTTAGGCATGTGCCCGCAAGGGGCTATGGGGAACAGTCTATCAGAATGCGGTTCAGGTTGAAAGCGGCGGATGCGGTTTGCGGCCTGACTGTGCATGTTGGTTGCCCCAAAGGAGCAGGGGAGCAAGTGAGCAGGGGAGATCAGACGGGAAAACCCCCGCACCGGCATTACCGGCGCGGGGGTGAGTGTATGACAGGGACCAGCGCTTTACAGCGCCTATTGAGCGGAGTGGGGAGCGCTATTTCTGCTTTTCTCCGAAGGACAGGGCGTGCGTGGTGCACGCTGTGACACAGGCGGGCTTGAGCCCCTTATCCACGCGGTCCATGCAGAAGTCGCACTTGAGGACGGTGTTGGTTGCCGCGTTGAACACGGGGATATGCCACGGGCAGGCTTCTATGCAGGCCTCGCAGCCAATGCATTCTTCCTGAACCACGTAGACAATGCCGTCTGATTCACGCCGCTTCATGGCTTCGGTGGGGCATACGTCCACGCAGGCGGGTTCCTCACAGTGATAGCAGCACTGGTAGGACGCTTTTATGAACGGCACGCCGTCTTTCATGACCGGTAGGGAAGAGGTGTGCACCCCCAGCTTGATACCGAGCGGGGTGTTGTTCTTGGATTTGCAGTGTACTTCGCATGCCTTGCAGTGGATGCAGCGGTTCTTGTCCAATTTCAGTCTGTACTTGCTCATGGTGCTCTCCTGACTCGGCTATGCCTTGCGGACGGTGACGAAATGTTCCTGAAGCGAAAGGCCTCCGCCTGAACGGTCCCATACTTCAAGGCCGCCGGGCATGAGTTCATGATCGGCTACGCCCCTGCCGATGGCGCGGGATTCCACGGGCAGCCTGTGCCCGAATCCGTGTACCATAAACAGGGCTTCCGGGTGGATACATTCGGTCACAAAGGCCTTCATGCGTCCGGCGGATTTGCCTGCGGAGGCCACCTCGACCATGTCGCCGTCTGCTATGCCCAGTTCTTCGGCACGGGATGTGTGCATCCAGGCTACGTTTTCAGGCATCTGCTCATGCAGCAGGGGGTTGTTTACGGTGTGCCCCTGCGTGTGCACGCCCACGCGCCCGAAGGCTATGCGGAACTCGCCGGGGGCGGGCCGGGCAGGAGACGTGTAGGGCTTGAGGGTGTCTATATTGGCCTTGGACCATTTGCCGCTTATCATTTCCAGCTTGCCGGAGGGGGTGGGGTAGGCTTCCACCTCGCGGTAGAGCGGGGCGTCCGCCAGTTCCACAAAGCCCTTGGCGGCGAAGTCTGCCACGCTTACGCCCGTATCCTGCAACTGGTAGTTCCAGATATCCTCGATGGACGTGAAGGCCAGTTTTTTCATTTCCGGATTCACATCGCTGAGGCGTGCGGCCAGCCCGCACAGGATTTCCCAGTCTGCACGGGTGTTCAGCAGTGGCTGCATGGCGCGCTTGCGCACGAAGAACTGAGGCTTGAGACCGGCCTTGGAGGCGATGATGCTCTCGCGGGAAAGGTAGGTGGAAAGGGGGAGCACCACATCGGAATGCCATGCCGTATCGGACCAGCTGAAGGTAACGCTTACCAACAGGTCCAGTGCTTCCCATTTGCGCTTCAGGGCTTCCGGGTCGGGCATGGCCATAAGCGGGTCGTGCCGGAAACATAGGTATGCCTTGACGGGATAGGGATCGCCGGTGGCAATGGCGTCATAGGCGAGGTTTACAAGGCCGGGACCGGCATCAAACTGGGGATGCTTCCAGCCTACGCCGTCTGCACGTTTTTCTTCCGGCTTGGGGAAGAGGTCCACCAGTTTTTTGAGTCCCTTGCGGCCCACATCCTTGGGGGTGTTTACCAGAGGCAGGCCGCCCTTTACGCCCACGGAACCGAGCAGGGCGTTGATGATGTAAGCGGTGCGGCAAACGTTGAAGGAATCGTTGTAGCGGGCCACCATCCAGCCGGGATGCCAGATGACGTTGGGGGCGGATTCCGCCAGTTCCTGCGCAAAGGCGGTGATGCGTTCTGCGGGAATGCCTGTTTCTTTTTCCGCCCATTCGGGAGTGCAGGGCTGGACGAAGGCGGACAGGGCATCGAAGCCGTCTACGTATTTTGCCACGTAGTCGGCCTGGTAGAGCTTCTTTGTGATGAGTTCATGGATGATGGCAAGGTTGAACGCATAGTCCGTGCCGGGGCGTACCATGAAGAAGTTGCTTGCCTTGCTCGCGCTGACGGAGGAGCGGATGTCTATGACCGAGAGCTTGCAGCCCTTGTCCAGTGCGTCCATGACCGCATTACATTCCGCCACGTTAATGGCTTCCAGAATATTGCGGGTTTGCAGGATGATGTGCTTGGCGTTGCGGAAATCGTATGCCACGAGTTTGCGGCCCATGCCGAGCACGGAAAGGGCGGCATGCTGCACGTTGCGGGCGCATGAGGCATCGTGATTGCAATAGTTGGGGGAGCCGAGACCGCGCATGAACGCCTGATGCAGGTCCACGAAGGGGCCGCCGCGGTCTGACCACAGGACGCTGCGCGCTCCGTGCATGGCGGTAATTTCCTTCAGGCGGTCGGCAACATAGTCCAGCGCCTCTTCCCAGCTTGCCTCGCGCCATTTGCCTTCGCCCCGTTCGCCCACGCGGATAAGCGGTGTGGCGGGGCGTTCCGTATCGCGCTCAAGGGCAATGCCTGCCGCGCCGCGGGCGCAAAGTCCGCCTTTGAGGGGAGAATGAGGGTTGCCCATGATCCATGAGGCTTCGCCGTTGCGTTTTTCCACCAGAATGGGGCAACGCACGCTGCACATTCCACAGACGCTGTATACGGATTCTTCTGCTGCCATGCTTCCTCCTGAGACAGAAAGGCTATAAAAAAGTTACCATCGTTGAAGGGCAGAAAATGGTTTTGCCGGACGTTACATTGGCATCGGTGCCGGAACTGGCGGCCTGCGGGGTTGCCGGAGCGGGCAATGTGTTCGTATTGTTCCGCGCCGCGATGCCTTGTTTGGTCTCTTTGTTCAGTGCCATACCGGATCAGTTCGGACCAGTCCGGACCAGTTCTGACCAGATCGGATCAGACCGGCCTGAGCTGTGGCTATGGATACATGCGGGATACCTTTAGGGATGCCTGCATGTTGCATAGAGGTACGGCAAGAACACTGCATTTTCTATTATATAGCATATGTGCAACAGATGGGAAAATTTGTGAAAAATGGCTCAAGCTGTTGGTTGGACGATCAGTCCTTAGCAGTATTTCATATATTCTAGCCAAATACGGTGAGTCTTGTGGGGCGGCGCGCCAAAGGGGGGGCGTGGCGTTGCCGGACAAGCGGAGAAAATGCAGGGCACTTATGCGGACAGAGGCAGCAGCATGCGTGCCGTGGTGCCCTTATCGGGGGCGGTATCGAACTCCAGCCTGCCGCCGTGGTCGTGCATGATGGCGGTGGAGATGGAAAGCCCCAGACCAGTGCCGCCCTGTTCGCGCTTGGTGGTGAAGAATGGGTCCTGAATGTATTTGAGGTCCATAGAGTCTATGCCGCAGCCGTTGTCGGCAACCTCTACCCCTGCCCATGCCGCGTCTTCGCCCCAGCGGGTGAGGACGTGCAGGGTGATGTGACCGCCCGATGGAGGAAGCGCCTCGCAGGCGTTGACGAGCAGGTTGATGAGCACCTGAATCAGCCGCTGGGGGTCTGCCTCTACCAGCACGGGTTCCGGTGCGAGGCGGATGATGTATCCCGGTGCCGCATTTTTGAGTTTGTGCCGAACAAAGGATAGTGCGCCTGCCGCCACATTATTCAGATCTGTTGTTTCACGCTCCCCTTCCGGGCGCTGGCGGGAGTAGTCTTTGAGGCGGGAGACGATTTCTTTAATGCGGGCGGAACCTTCCTCCATGCCTTGCAGAAGCAGGGGCATCTGCTGGCGCAGTTCGGAAAATTCCAGACCGCCGAGCACGAAGTCTCCGTGCTCCTTGCCGTATTCGTCCAGCAGGGTCAGGGCGTCTGTCCAGACATCGCGGAGCAGGGGCAGGTTCAGGGTGAGGAAGCTGTTGGGGTTGTTTATCTCGTGCGCCACCCCCGCCACCAGCACGCCCAGAGAGGCCATTTTGTCTGCCTGAATCATCTTCTGCCGTCGCAGTTCCGCCTTGCGCTCCGCCTGTTTGCGGGCGGTGATATCTGTGAGTTTGCCTTCTATGAACACGGTTCGGTTGTTGGCGTCTTTCTCTATGCGGGCGTTGAATTCCACCCAGATTTCGCTGTGGTCCTTGCGGCGCATGCGGGTTTCGAAGTCTTTGACCACTCCGTCGCGGCGCAGGATGGAAAAGACCCGTTCCCTGTCGGCAGGGTCGCAGTAAAGCTGCTGGCTTATGTTGGTGATGGAGGCCATGAGGTCTTCCGGCGAGGTGTAGCCCAGAATGCGGGCCATCTCGCGGTTTGCCTCAAGAAAACGGCCGCCTGCCGTGGAGCGGTAGATGCCTTCCAGCGCTTTTTCGAAGATGGCCCGGTATTTTTTGCCTTCTTCTTCGCGTTCGCTCCATTCGGTGATGTCGTGGGCGAAGACGGTGGCTCCCAGAATCTCGCCGCCCTTGAGGATGGGGACGTAGGTATTCTGGTAGAAGCCGGTTTCTCCCTTGGGTTTGCGGTATCTGCGGCGCAGGATGTAGGATTCTCCGGCGAGAACCCTGTCGAAATTACGCCGCGAGGCGGCCCGCTCTTCCGGGTCCGGCAGGATGTCGAACACGTGCATGCCGGGGTGGATGTCCAGATTCCAGTTATGCTTGACGAATTCGCGGTGGGCCTGATTGAAGGCGATATAGTTGTAGTTGAGGTCAAAGGAAAAGAGCATGACGTTGCGCGGCGTATCTACCAGCGTGCGCAGGTCGTCCAGTTCACGGGCGAGGAGGCGGTTTTTGCGCTCTGCTTCTCGCAGCCGGGTGAGCAGGTCATCTCCTGTCATGCACGCCTCTTCAGTCTCTGGCCTTGTGCAGGCGTTTGTTGAGAGCCTGACGGGAAATGCCCAGCAGGGTTGCCGCAAGGGCCTGATTGCCGCCTGTGCGGCGCATGGCCTCGCTTACCAGCGCATCACAGGCGTGCCTGAGGGTGGGCAGTTCCGGCCCGAAAAGGATGTGCCCGTTGCCTGTTTCCGTTGCGGGCAGGGCCGGGGATACGGATTCCGGGGTTTCTTCCTTGTGCGGCGGATGGACAGCATGCGGGATGAGACCTGCGGAGGGATGTTTGCCGATATGGGTGCTGATGCGTTCCATATCCAGCATATCGGAACCGGAACAGCTCAGGGCGTCCAGTATGAGGAACTGCAGTTCCCGCACGTTGCCGGGAAAGGGGTAGGCGGCGAGCATGGGCAACAGGGCCGGGGGCAGGGCGGGCTTTTTGCGGTTGCCGCACCCCTTGCGCAGGAAGTGATCTACCAGCAGGGGCAGGTCTTCGCGCCGGTCACGCAGGGGGGGGAGGTGTACATGGTGCGCGCGCAGCCGGTAGTAGAGGTCTGAACGGAAGCGGTCCGGGTCGTTGAGGGCTTCCGGTTCCGCATTGGTTGCCGCGATGATGCGCGCATCGGTCTTGCGCGTTACATCTGAGCCTATGGGCAGGTATTCGCGTTCCTGTACCAGCCGGAGCAGCTTGACCTGCGAGGCGGGAGCCAGATCGCCTATTTCGTCCAGAAACAGTGTGCCGCCGCGGGCGTTTTCCACCAGTCCCGGACGGGCCTTGTCCGCGCCGGTGAAGGCCCCTTTGCGGTGTCCGAACAGGGTGTCTGCGAAAATGTTGTCGTCCAGCCCCGCCACGTTGACAGGGATGAATTCCCCCTGCCTGCCGCTCAGCCTGTGTATGGCCTGAGCGACCAGCTCCTTGCCCACGCCCGATTCGCCGGTGATGAGAACGGGCTGGCTGCTGGGGGCTATGGCCTCTATGTACTGGAAGACGGAGCGCATGGTCTTGGAGCAGGTGACAATGGATTCGAAGGCCTCCGGATGTTCCAGCGTATCGTGCAGGAACCGTGAGCGCAGGCTGCTGTTTTCGCGTTTGAGTTCGCGTATCTGGATGGCGTGGCGGATGCCGGAGACAAGGCTGCTCTTGTCGTTGGTTTTGACGAAGAAGTCGAAGGCTCCGCGCTTGATGCACCTGACCGCCGTTTCTACCTGACTGAGGCCGGTGATGACCAGCACGGGGATGTCCGGATAGCGGGCAGTGACCATGTCGATGAGTTCATCGCCGGGAATGCCGGGCATGGCAAGGTCTGCCGCGATGACCTCTATTTCCGTTTCCGCCAGAATTTCCGGAACCTTCCGGCTGTCCTGACAGCAGATGATGTTGTCTATGCCCTGCGATTTGAGGGCAAGCGAGAACGAGCGGAGCCAAGTCTCTTCATCATCCACGAGCAGGACGGGGTAGGTGGGGAATCTGGTCATGGGCTTCTCTAATCGTATTTGCGCTCATCCACAAGAGGCGGGGCGTTTTCCGGCAGAGTCTCGCCGGGGGGGAGCACGGTGACCGCAGGGCGCAGCTTGAGGGCAGCCTGAAACGCCGCGCCCACTTCCGCTGGGTCTACTGTGCCGGGGGCACCTTCCACCTGAATGCGCAGGGAGAGGGAGTCTTTGCCGCCCGCGTTGCCGATATGCACCTGATGCCGCCGTATCTGCGGGAAGCCTGCCATAACCTGCGCCACCTGCGCGGGGTAGATGAACTGGCCGCGCACCTTGGCGGTATCGTCCACGCGGCCGAGGATGCCCTGCAGCTTGGGGGCGGTGCGTCCGCAGGCGCAGGGAGCGGTGCTAAGCCGGGAAAGGTCGCCCGTGGCGAGGCGGACCAGAGGATAGTCTAGCGTGAAAGGTGTGACCACCACCTCGCCCATCTCGCCGGGGGAAACGGGGCGTCCCGTGGCGGGGTCGCATATCTCCACAAGGCAGCGGGTGGACAGGTGCATGCCGCCGAGGTGCGGGCATTCGTAGGCGATGCAGCCCACGTCTGCCGTGCCGTAGCCTTGGCGTATGGTCATGCCGAACATGTTCTGCACCTCTGTACGCAGGCTTTCCGGCAGGCGTTCCGCAGCCACGAAGCCGACGCGAAGGCGCAGGTTTGCGGCAGGATCAAGGCCCTTGCCCAGCGCGTTTTCGCCCAGTGATTTCAGAAAGCTGGTCATGCCCACGAAGGCGGTGACGGGAAGCTCCGTCATGAGCTGCAACTGCACGGCGGAGTTGCCGGGACCGGCAGGAATGACCGCGCAGCCGAGCGTGCGCAGGGGCTCTTCCAGCATGAGGCCCGCAGGGGTGAGGTGGTAACTGAAGGTCATCTGGGCGAGGTCTCCCGCGCGGAAACCCGCTGCGTAAAAGGCTTCTGTCCAGCCCCAGTAGTCCGGCGCGTTGCCTTCCGGGTCGTAGAGCGGGCCGGGGGACTGGTAGATGCGCGAAAGTCTGCCCGGCTGGCAGGAAAGAAACCATTCCAGCCCCTTCTCGCGTTGCAGGGAGGAAATATCCTTTTTGCGCAGCACCGGGATGGCGGAAAAATCTTCCAGCGAGCGGATGTCGCTGGCCTGTATGCCTGCTGCGGCGAGGCGGGAGCGGCATTCGCCTTCAAAGGAAACGGCCTTGTCCAGCACAGCCCGGACAGAGGTCCACTGCCGTTCGGCGCGTTGCTCGGGAGATTCCGCCTCTTGCTGATGATAGAGTTCCTGCGTGGCGTTCATGCTTCCTCCGGCTGGGGATTGGTGTCCTGATTCTTCATTGGGCTGTTGGCGGGCAGGGGGTTAGCCGAGCCAGCGTTTGCGGCGTCTGTAGTGTTTTACATCGCGGTAGCTGCGTTTTTCTCCGCCGTGGCCGAGGCCGAGGTAGAATTCCTGCACATCCGGGTTGTTGAGCAGGTCTTTGCCGTTGCCGTCCATGACGATACGGCCGTTTTCCATGATGTAGCCGTAGTCGGCGATGGAAAGCCCCATACGGGCGTTCTGTTCCACAAGCAGCACGCTCACGCCTTCTGTACGGTTGATTTTGCCAACGATCTCGAAGATTTCTTCCACCAGCAGGGGAGCAAGGCCGAGGGAGGGTTCATCCAGCAGCAGAAGTTTGGGGCAGGCCATGACCGCCCGCCCGATGGCCAGCATCTGCTGTTCGCCGCCGGACATGTAGCCTGCAAGCTGGGTGCGCCGCTCCTTGAGCCGTGGGAAATAGGTGTACACCTTTTCCGCGTTGTGCGCAAAATCCTTGCGGGGCTGGGTGTATGCTCCGCAGCGCAGGTTTTCTTCCACGGTCAGGTCCTCGAAGATGCGGCGGCCTTCCATGACCTGAAACACGCCGGACCGCACCAGCTTTTCCGGGTTATGGCGGACGGTTTCGGCACCGTTGTACAGGATGCTGCCGGAGGTGACTTTGCCGTTTTCGCCTGCCAGCAGGCCGGATATGGCCTTAAGCGTGGTGGACTTGCCCGCGCCGTTGGCACCGAGCAGGGTGGTGATGCTGCCCTTGGCCACATCCAGAGAAAGGCCTTTGAGCACCAGCACCACATCGTTGTAGACCACTTCCAGGTTCATGACCTGAAGAACATTCATGCATTCATCTCTCTTTGGTTGTTGCGGCCGCTGTGGCCGGGAATCTGCCGGAATATGGCGGGCATGGGCTGAGTGCCCGTGCCCGCCGGTATGACAGGCTATTGGCCGAGCCACTCCATCTTGCGTTCCAGCGTTTCGGTTTTAACGAATTCCAGCTTGCCTTCGCGGAAGGTGCAGATGTTTACGGCCATGTTCGGGCGATGGTCGTTCTCGAAGAAGCTGACGGCCGGGGCAAGGCCCATGGGGTCGTAATCGCGCATGGATTCCAGCGCGTTTTTCAGGCTCTCGCCGGTTACCTCGCCCTGAGCGGCAGCCATTTTCATGCCTTCGCACATGACAAGGGCAGAGACAAAGCCGCGCAGGTAATGGGTCATCTGCGGGGTGTCGCCCGTGATGTTGCGGATGACTGCCATTCCCGGCACATCCTGCCCGTAGATGGCGGCGGCCTGTATGCCGAAGTGGCCTGTGGCGGCTTCTCCCGCCAGCTTGAAGATGTCTTCGTCACTGCTCCAGATGTTGGTCAGGAAGGTGGAGGCAATGCCCAGCTTCTGCGCGTCTTTCATTATCACGGCGGTGGAGGGGGTGGTGCCGCCTGTCCAGATGAAGTCCGGTTCCACCTTTTTGAGGCTCAGAAGCTGCGGGGTGGCGTCAATGGCCTTGAGGTCCACGTTTTCCTGTCCCACGACCTCGAAGCCCAGCTCTGCCGCGTATTCCTTCATGGCGGCAATGGGCACTGTCCCGTAAGGATTATCCGGGAACATGAAGGCCAGTTTGGGGGCGCGCTCCTGCTGCCATGTTTCGCGCAGGTATTTGAGTCCGGCCCTGCCCTGTGTGGAATAGTCCGGGGAGATGGTGAAGTTGTAGGGAGCCTTGGAGGGGTCCATGAGGTGCGGGGAGTAAGAGGCGGAGAATACGGGAATTTTGTCCTTGGCGACGAACTTGACCAGAGCTTCCGTGTCGCCCGTGCCCCAGCCCTGCAAGGCCACTATGCCGCTGGAGAGAAACCGTTTGTAGGCGGCAAGGGCCTGCTGCACGTTGTAGGCGTAGTCCACCTGAATGAGCTCCACAGGCTGGCCGTTTATGCCGCCGTTCTCGTTCACGTAGGTTATGCAGTCCTTGATGCCCTGCGCATAGGAAACCCCCACGCTGGACGTGGGGCCGGTAAGATCTGAGAGCACGCCCACCTTGTAGGCGGCGGAAGCAGGCCCCGTGCTCAGAAACAGGGCCAGCATGGCCAGAGCGATAATTCTTTTCATGTCGTTCTCCATTTTCCGGGTGTTGCGGATGCGCCTTGCGGTGCCGCCGTCAGTAGGCAAAGGGATAGAGTTTCCAGTACGCCTTGGTCAGGCGCCATTTGCGGGCCAGCCCTTCCGGTTCGAAGATGAGGAAGAGGACCAGCATGAGGCCGAACACGCCTTCCTTCATGGGAATGATGAGGGCGCTCATGTCCGGGGCGATGCCGGCAAGGCCGGTGGTGATAAGGTTGAGCGCTTCGGGCAGCAGGGTGATGAAGATGGCCCCGAAGATGGAACCGAGCACCGAGCCCATGCCGCCGATGATGATCATGGCAAGGTAGCTTACCGAGAGGGAGATGGAGAACTGTTCCGGCGTGATGTACATGGTGTAGTGCGCCCACAGCCCTCCTGCGATGCCCGCCAGAAAGGAACTGAAGCCGAAGGCCTGAAGCTTGAAGGTGAACAGGTTCACCCCCACGTTTTCTGCGGACTGGTGGTAGTCGCGTATGGCCACAAAGGCTCTGCCGGACCGGCAGCGTGCAACGTTGCTTACGGCAAGCACGGACAGCGTGGTGACGCCGAGGATGAGGTAGAAGATGCTGGCATCTGAATCAAAGGAATAGCCGAAGATCTGCGGGGGTTCTACGGGCAGGCCGTTAGCCCCGCCCGTGAAGCCGGACCAGTGCAGGAACACGTATTCCAGAATAAGCTGCGCTGCCAGCGTGGAGATGGCCAGGTAGATGCCCTTGAGTCGCAGGGAAGGAATGCCGAAGAACATGCCCACCATGGCTGCGAGAAGACCGCCCCCGAGCAGGGCGGCGAAGAAGGGCAGCCCCATGTTGGAAAGCACCGCAGCACCGTAAGCTCCTACGCCCACGAAGGCACCATGGCCAAGAGACATCTGGCCGCACATGCCCGTGAGCAGGTTCAGAGAAACCGCGCCGATGACCGCGATGAGGATGAGGTTAAGCACCGATATGGCATAGGCATCCAGTGCCAGCGGGCAGGCCAGCAGGGCCGCAAAGAAGAGGGCAAGGCACCCTTTCTGGAAGCGCGAGGGGAAGAGGGCGTCTTCCGCCGCGTAGGATGTGTAGAAAAGACCGCATTTTTGCATGATTATACCCGCTCAATCTCTTTGGTTCCGAACAGGCCGTAGGGTTTGACCATAAGGATGATGACCAGCACGATGAAGGAAGCCACTTCGCGGAAGCCGCCCAGCCCGAACAGGTCTTTCACCACGCCTTCGCACAGGTTTTCCAGCACGCCGATGATGAGGCCGCCCAGAGCGGCACCGAGCAGGCTGTCCAGCCCGCCCAGAATGACGGCGGGAAAGACCTTGAGGCCAAGGTGGCCCAGCTGGGCGTTTATGCCGTTAATGTTGCCCAGAATGATGCCGCCTATGCTGGAAACGACCGCCGCAATGCACCATGACAGGGCGAAGATGGATTTGATGCCTATGCCCATGGACTGCGCTGCCTGCTGGTCGAAGGCGGTGGCGCGCATGGCTATGCCCAGCGAGGAGTATTTGAAGAACAGGCTGAATATGCCGAACAGCAGTAGTGAAAGGCAGAAGGCGGCCACGTATACCGGAGCGATGGGCAGGCCCATGAGCACAAACGGGTCCTGCGGCAGAATGGGCGGGAAAACCTGAATTTGCGTGCCCCAGCACATCTGCACGAAAGCCTTGAGCATGGAGGAGAGGCCGATGGTGACCATGATGACGGATATGATGGGTTCGCCGATGAGGGGGCGCAGCACCATGCGTTCCACAGCCAGTGCCAGAAGCACGGAAAAGGCCAGCGTCATCAGGAAGGAGAGCAGGAAGGGCAGTTGAAACTGCACGGTCAGGGCAAAGCAGACATAGGCGCCCACCATGACCATTTCGCCCTGTGCAAAGTTGACCACCTTGGTCGCCTTGAAAATGATGACGAAGCCGAGAGCAACCAGGCTGTAGATGGAGCCGACAACAAGGCCGTTGATGATGAGTTGCAGGTAGTATTCCATGGCGTTTCCTTACTGTTCTCCCACCGTGCGGATGGCGACGGGGCCGGATATCTGCCGCCGGGAGCCGTCCTGATAGGTGATCTCTATGGAAAGGTCGGTGATTGACGTGCCGTTATACAGGGCGTGGATGAGCGGCGCGTAGCGTTCGCCTATGATCTTGCGCCGTATCTTGCGGGTACGGGTCAGCTCGTTGTCGTCCGCATCCAGCTCCTTGAACAGCAGCGCGAACCGCCGTATCTGCGTGCCGTTTTGCAGCGCGGGGTTTATGGCGGCTATTTCGGCCTCTATGAGGTCATACAGCTCCCGTTTGGCGGCAAGGTCCTGATAGGTGGTGTAGGTGAGGGCATTGGATTCCGCCCAGCGGCCGGCAATGTCGCCGTCCAGACAGATGATGGCCGTGATGAAGTCCCGCTCGTGCCCGAGCACCACGGCTTCCTGAATGTAGGTGGAGAACTTGAGTTTGTTCTCGATGAACTGCGGCGAGAAACGGGTGCCGCCTGCTGTGGTCATGACGTCCGACAGGCGGTCTATGATGACGAGCTGGCCGTTGTCGTTAACGTATCCGGCATCGCCGGAGTGCAGCCAGCCTTCTGTGATGGTTTCTGCAGTTGCTTTATCGTTGCCGAGGTAGCCGTGGAAGACGGCGGGGCTGCGGGAGAGGATTTCGCCTTCTTCCGAGATGCGGATTTCCGTTTCGGCAATGGGTTCGCCCACGGTTTCGAAGCTGACGGCTCCGTCACGGTGGATGCAGGATATGCCCGCGATTTCCGTTTGCCCGTATATCTGCTTGAGATTGACGCCGAGCGCGTGGAAGAAGGTGAAGGTATCCGGCCCCAGCGGTGCGCCGCCTGTGGAGGCGGAACGGATGCGCGAGAAGCCCAGCCTGTCGCGCAGGGCACGGAAGAGACCCCACTGGGCGAGGGTGTAGGCTATGCGCAGGCCGGCGCCGGGTTTTTCGCCGCGCAGCACGGTGGAGGCGTGGCGCATGCCCACGGGCATAAACAGGTTGAAGAGCAGGCGTTTGAACGGCGTGGTTTCCATGATGCGCACGCGCACCTTGGCGGCCATGTTTTCCCACACGCGTGGCGGGGAGAAGATGAGATGCGGGCCGATTTCGCGGATGTTTTCCTGCACGGTGTCCGGCTCTTCGGGAAAGTTCACGCAGAATCCGAACAGCAGGGCGGAGGAGGCGGCCATCATCTGCTCGCCCATCCACGCCAGCGGCAGGAAGGAGACGAATTCGTCCGTCTGGTGCTTGGGGTCCGAAAGGCCGAGGTTCCACGCCATGGAAAGCAGGTTGCGGTGCGAGAGCAGGGCAAGCTTGGGACGCCCGGTGGAGCCTGAGGTGGTGGCGATGAGAGCTATTTCGTCCGGGGAGACTTCTGCCGCCCAGCGGTCGAACTCTGCAGCGCGGTCTCTGCCCAGGGCGCAGATTTCGTCAAAGGACTTCAGGCCCGACGCATCGTAAGCAATGAGGCCTTTGGGGTCGTGGTAGACGATGTATTGCAGGAGCGGCAGCGATTGCCGGATGGAGAGTATTTTATCCACCTGCTCCTGATCTTCCGCCACCACAAGCCGGGCTGAGGAGAGTTCGAACACGTAGCCGATTTCTTCTGCCGGAGAATCCTGATACAGGCCGAGCGACCTGCCGCCCAGCCCCTGTATGGCAAGCTGCGCCCACAGCCATTCCGGGCGGTTGTCGCCTATGATGACGATGGTGTCGCCTTTGCCGAAACCCAGCGCCTTAAGCCCCGCGGCAAATTCTGCGGTGATGGCGTGGTAGCGTGCGTAGGTGAAGGGCTGCCAGACGCCCATGTGCTTTTCGCGCAGGGCAGTGTGGTTTGGTCTGGTGAGGCTGTTTTCCAACAGCAGCATGGGCAGCGTGGTATCGTAAAGGTTGGCCATCTAACGTCCCTTGTACAGGCCGTCATCTTCGCCCAGATAGGCGCTGATGACTTTGGGGTTGGTTTGTATGTCCTGCGGTGTGCCGCTTGCGAGGATGCGTCCGAAGTCCAGCACCACCACGTGGTCGGAAATATCCATGACCACGCCCATGTCGTGTTCCACCAGAAAGACGGTGATGCCCCATTCTTCGTTAATGTCCAGAATGTAGCGGGCCATGTCTTCGGTTTCTTCCAGATTCATGCCCGCCATGGGTTCATCGAGCAGCAGCAGGGATGGTTCCGCCGCCAGCGCGCGCCCGAGTTCCACCTTTTTCTGCACCCCGTAGGGCAGGTGCCCGGCTATCTGGTGGCGGTAGGGGGAGAGGTTAAGGAAATCTATGATCTCTTCTACCCGTTCCCGGTGCCTGTCTTCTTCCGCACGGGCCTTGCCCAGATAGAAGATGGAGGCCAGCAGGCCGTATTGCAGGCGCGAATGGCGGCCCACCATAAGGTTATCCAGCACGGAGAGGCCGCGGAACAGGGCGATGTTCTGGAAGGTGCGCGCAAGCCCGAGCCCGGTGCGCTTGTGCGCAGGCACGCCGTTCAGTTCGTTCCCGCGCATGCGGATAGTGCCCTTGGTGGGGGTGTACCGACCGGAAATACAGTTCAGCATGCTTGTTTTGCCCGCGCCGTTGGGGCCGATGAGCGAGGTTATGCTTCCCTCCGGCACCGAGCAGGAGACGCGTGACAGGGCGGCAACGTTCTTGAAGGTGAGCGTAACCTCCTGCACCTCAAGCACGGGGTTACTGCCACTCATGCTTGAAGTCCTCCGGCCCGACCACATCGTACCCGTTTTTTTGCAGCGCGGCGGCAATGGTTGAGGGATTGGGGGTATCTACCCGGATAACCACCATGCGGCGGTCACGGTGGGTGAAGGTGCCTGTAGAGATGATGGAGTAGCCCATTTCGTCTATGATGCCGGAGACCTGCTTGAGCACGCCGGGGCGGTCTACTACCTCGAACACGATGCGTGAGCCGCCCTTGCCGTAGCCCATTTCTTCTGCCAGCACTTCCAGCATGACGGTGCGGTTTATGTAGCCGATGAGGTCGCCCGCCGGGTTTACCACCGCGAGTCCGGCGAGGTTTTTATTGTGCATGAGCATGGCGGCGGATTCTATTTCCGTTTCCGGTGTGACGGAGGTGATATCTGTGCGCATGATGCGGCCCACGGTAAGCTTGGAGAGCAGGTAGTTGATCTCGTGCCTGTCCAGCCCGGTCATGAGGGAAGGCATGGCAGCGTGGATATCCTCTGTACGGACATAGCCCACGAGCCTGCCTTCCTTGACGACGAACAGCATCCAGAACCGTTGCTCCTCCATGAGGCGCTGCGCGTCCTCCACAAGGGCGTCCGGGGGCATGGCGATGAAATTTTTAAGCATTTTAAGCCCGACAAACATGGTGGCTCCTTCTTCTCGGGTGAACGATGTGGGAGCCTATAGGAAGGTTCGTGCCAGAAGGCGCAGGACGGGAGTGGTGAGCAGGGAGTGTTTGCAGGCTAAGTAAGTGATTTAAGGGTGTTGTATTGTTTTTTGCGATACTGAGGTGATGGCGGATAAGGCTATGGCGCGGCAGAATGCCTTTGGCGGGCAACGGGGGCGTGCAACCAAGGTTGACGGATGAGCGCTATGTTGGCGGGTGGCGGGGAAAAATGAAGGGCGTGGTGAGCAACTTTTGTTGCAGGTGCAACGTTGGTTGCGGGGCAGGGCAGAACCAATTCTACCTCGCCACAGCTTGCAATTGAACACCGTATGCAGCCATTGTCGCCTGCTCATCATTGACATTGTGTATCCGAATGGATACCCATGTGACATGAACCATTTTGACCGCACAAGCCAATTTGACCGTTGGCTTACCAAACTGAAAGACCCCATGGGCAAGGCCAAGGTGCTCATTCGGATTCGGTCTGCGGAGAAGGGTAACTTTGGCGACTGTGCCCCTGTTGGGGAAGGCGTATCAGAGATGCGCATTCATACAGGGCCGGGGTATAGGGTGTATTTCACCAAGCGAGGTAGTAAGGTATATCTGCTGCTTGCCGGAGGCAATAAGTCTTCGCAGCAAAGGGACATAGACCTTGCGAAGAAGTTGGCCAAAGAACTAGGAGATGAATAATGAGCAATTCAAAAATCACCAAATTTGATGCCGCCGACTATCTGGACAGCGAAGAAACCATTGCCGCGTACATTAATGCCGCACTGGAAGAGGATGATCCTGATATTCTGCTTGTAGCCATTGCCGATGTAGCTAAGGCCAGAGGTATGAGCAGGCTGGCGAAGGATGCCGGATTAGGCCGCGAAAGCCTTTACAAGGCGTTGGCCCCCGGAGCAAAACCCCGGTATGATACTATTCATAAGGTGCTTTCCGCGTTGGGGGTTTCGCTGCATGCAAGGCCTAATGCGGCTGTGCATCATTAAGATAATGAAACGCGCCCATCCAAAAACGGGTGGGCGCGTTAGCATTAGTAGTGATAGCGGCATTGCAGTATGACAAGGGTGTCGGTCTTGTCATCGTAGCTGTACACTATTCTATGTTCCTGATTTATGCGTCGTGACCAGTAGCCGGCAAGGTCAAAGCGCAATGGTTCCGGCTTGCCACTCCCTTCAAATGGGGTGCGCATGGCGTTTTTAATCAGCGTGTTTATACGCTTGACCATCGCTTTATCGGTCTTTTGCCAATACAGGTAGTCTTCCCATGCATGGCCTGTCCACGTAAGGTTGGGCATTACGCTTCCAGCAGCGTATGTGCGGTTGTTTTTTTCGCTTCCGCAGCCTGAATGCTCTCGCGCAGGCGTGCTGCGTTGGCGGGGCTGTGGAGGAGATAGGCTGTTTCCGCAATGCTGTTGTAATCTTCCAGCGACATCATGACCACGGGCTTTGCCTTGCGCCGGGTGATAATGACGGGGTCGTGCGTGTCGCATACCTTATCCATGGTTGAGGCAAGGTTTTTGCGGGCATCGGAATAGGTAAGTGCTTCGGGCATTGCGGTATCCTCCATAGTTGTACAAAGAGTAGTACAATTTCGGCATGGGGTCAAGGTGTGGGGCGTTGGCAGCGGGTGCTATGTGCGGTGCAAACGTTACAAGATGGATACTGCGGTCAAGCGTGGGCAGTAACGTACGATATGTTCCGGAGGGGCAGCCGGAACCCTGAAGCGGATTCCGTAGCCTGTGGGAGGGGGTATCAGGTAGCTATAAGACAAAGGCCAGCGCCTCATTATGCATCGTCAATGCGTTTCACTGACGATTCTGAGATGCTGGCCCTTTGCGTAACGCGCTGTAAATCAACGTGTTACATCTAAGAATGGTGGAGGCGGCGAGAATCGAACTCGCGTCCGAGAACGGTCCGCTCGAAGCTTCTACAGGCTTAGGTCATGTTCATAATCTCGCTGCAAGTGTTACCCATGACCAGGTGGCTTGCAGCCAGTTTGTCTGAAAGTTCTTACTTCCTCAGGGGCAAACGCCATCGGAAGCCAGCCTGATGCTTTTTGTCACCCGTGCAGCCTATCAGGCGTCCGCTGCATGGATGTGACTGCAATTAAGCAGCCAGTGCGTAGTCGTAATTATCGTTGGCAATTACTTTTGTGCCGCTTTTAACGAGGCCAGCGGCGCCTCGGCCTGCCACTCCGGCATCTTCAATCCCCGTCGAAACCAGGGCGCCCCCATTTGATTCATTCTGGCGGCTTGGTGCCGTTGCTGTGGGGAATATAATCCCCATTTCGTCCGTGGCAACCGCAGTACGCAAAAAAGCGGTGCCGGACGGGAAGACTGCTTACGTCTTTTCCCTCGGAGGTGCAAGGGATTTTGCGTTCAGGCTTGTGCGGGAAAGGAAGGGGGGCATTCTGCCGAGTGCGTTAGCTGCGTACCGTGTTACGGGCGATGCCGCTCTGTTGACACGGGCAGGGGGGCGGAAAAGGGGCTATACGCGGGTCGGGAAAGACTGAGGGCAACTGCGGTGAATCAATTATCCGGCAGGGTGGATTACCCTTCCGGGGAGAAATAGAAGTGCGAGAAGGAGCCGCGCATGCTCAACTGATAAGCGTCTGCACTGCCGCTGTTTTCCTGCGCCATCTGTTCGTACTGTGCAACGCCGCCCCGGGTGCCCACAACCTTACGGATGTTCCTGATATCGCGCACCAGTTCGGACTGTCCGGCTATCTCCTGAAACGCTTCTTTGAGGTCCGGGTTGGCGGAGAGCACTTCTTCTATGCGTGTCCTGTCCGGATGGTTGCCCACCAGTTGCAGTGCATCATCGTTTCCGAGACGAAGGGTGATCTTGTCGTCAAGACTTACGCCCGCCGCAGACAGGCGGGTATGCAGGGTTTCTACGAATCCTTCCTGAAGCGTGTTGATATTTCCTTCGAGCGCGTCCACCACGTTGCCGCCGCGGACGGAAATATCTTCCAGCACGGCACGCAGCTTGGGATCGATGGATGACAGGCTGATGGAGTCGGTGAGCCGGGCGAGGTCAACCCCCGTACCGTCCGGTGTCCGCTCTTTGTCGGCATCGCGCGACTGGATGCTCATCATGCTGTTCAGGTTATTGTATACGCCATCTATGGTCACGGCGATCACCTCCTATGATGCCCTGCATTTATTTCCCCTCATGCAGTCTGCTCTGTTTGAGCAAGAAGAGTGCCATGTTTTCCGGCCACCGTGCGGAGCCCCCATGAATAAACCGGGTTTGCGGCACAGGGGCAGCGTGGTCGCGCCCTGCGGGCTGTCGGGGACATGACGCATGGTGTGGCGGCGTGTGTTTATTGCATCCGTGCCGCTGGTGTGCCATAGTCTCTAGAATGCTCAGGGGGCTTGCCGGGCAGGGGGCAGCCGTTGCGACTGGCGGCTGCATTGGGAGCGTAACACAACTGACGCAACCGGTTTTTCTTCCGTTACGACCAGTCTTTCGGGGAACACGGATTCGGCATGCATGAGAAAAAACCCTTCGCAGCCACAAGCACGTATCTTCTCTGTGTCATCGCGCTGACCTTTCTGTGCGTTGTCTGGCCCTTTCCTACCGTTCTGGAAGCAGCCTCGCCGCAGGTGATGTATCTGTATCTTTTCG
The DNA here is from genome assembly GCF_013340305.1 of Desulfovibrio psychrotolerans. Classification (NCBI taxonomy): domain Bacteria; kingdom Pseudomonadati; phylum Thermodesulfobacteriota; class Desulfovibrionia; order Desulfovibrionales; family Desulfovibrionaceae; genus Desulfovibrio; species Desulfovibrio psychrotolerans. The sequence goes on along the minus strand of NZ_BLVP01000001.1, from coordinate 311,763 downwards.
GCATGTGGGGGGCGGGGATTGCCGCCATTTTCGTTTGGGCCGTGGTTTCCGCCCGGTACGAGTCCTCCCGCAGGGGAGGGGGCGCACGGCAGGCACTGCATGACGATGTGGATTCCGGAGGCTAGGCATGGGGCCGGAGACTGTATTCCCCGTCGTTTTCGTGTTGTATGTGGCTGCGCTTCTCTGGTTTGCGCTGCGGGTTGAAAAAACGCCCGGCCTGCGCCGGAAAGTGGCCTCCAGCCCCTACGTCTACGCGCTTTCCCTAACGGTATACATGACCGCATGGACCTTCTACGGCAATGTAGGACAGGCGGCACAGTCGGGGATGGCGTTTCTTGTTTCCTTCATTGGCACCTTTTTCGGCGTGGCGGTGTGGTGGTGGGTTTTACGGCGCATGATACGCCTTAAATCCCGCTACCGTATCACCAGCATAGCCGACTTTTTCAGCGCGCGGTATGGCAAGTCCCATTTCATCGCCGGGGTTGTGGCGTTGTTTTCCGTGCTGGGCAGCCTCCCGTATGTGGCCATTCAGTTCAAGGCCATTCTGGCAACGCTGGGGATAATGCTTGCCGCGCATGGTCCGGCAGATTCTGCAGTTAACGCGGGAACGGGGCTTTGGGACCACTCTTTGTCCCTTGTTCCGTGGGAGGGGGCTGTATTGCAGGTGCAGGGCGGTTTTGCCGGTCCTGCGCTGCTTGGATTCTCCATTTTGTTCACCATCCTTGCCGGTGTGCGCAGGCTGGACCCCACTGAACGGCATCAGGGGATGGTGGCCGTTATTGCCGTGGAATCTGTGGTGAAGGTTGTTGCGTTTATGGCTGCCGGAATATTTGTCACCTACGGCATGTACAACGGGTTTGGTGATATCTTTTCACGCAGCGTTGAGGTGGGGTTTGCCTCACTGCTTAGCCCCGGGCGTATTGAGGGCGGCTATATGGAGTGGGTTATGCGGGCGTTTCTGTTCGCGCCCGCGGTATTGCTGCTGCCCCGCCAGTTTCATCTGGCTGTGGTGGAGAACTCCGATGAACGGCATGTGCGCACGGCCATGTGGCTGCTCCCTCTGTATATGCTGCTTATTACCGTCTTTGTCATGCCTATGGCGCTGGCGGGACTTCTGCAGGGATATGATGCGACGCACGGAGACTGGTTTGTGCTGCTTCTGCCGTTGCAGGAAGGCGTGCACTGGCTGAGCATGCTGGTTTTTCTGGGCGGGTTTTCCGCCGGGATGAGCATGCTTGTCATTGCCACCATGACCATGACGACCATGCTGACCAATGACCTTCTGCTGCCTGTTCTGAATCTGCTGCCGCGTATGGCGTGGCTGCGCCGCTATATTCTGCAATGCCGCTGGGTGGTTGTGTGCGCCTATCTGACTATGGGGTACGGCGTGTATCTGCTGGTGGGCGAATCGTATACGCTGGTCAGCCTTGGCATAGTATCCATGATGGCGTTTGCCCAGCTCGGACCGGCGGCGGTGGGCGGGTTGTTCTGGACCACGGGCAACAGGGCGGGAGCCGTGAGCGGCCTTTTGGCCGGGTTTGGGCTGTGGTTTTACACGCAGTGTGTCCCGGTGCTTATCCGTAGCGGCGTGCTGGAATCGTCCATGCTGGAGGCCGGTCCCTTTGGCATAGGATGGCTCCGTCCTGAGCAACTGCTGGGGCTTGAGGTGTTCTCGCCCCTGGCGCACACGCTGTTCTGGAGCATGCTCATGAACGTGCTGTGCTATGTGGTCGGCTCGTGCCTCTGGACACCGCGTGAGCGGGATGTGGCGTCTGCACGGGATTTTGTCTCCGTTATGGAGGCGGACAGGGAGATGATCCGGGACTCCGAGCGATTTGAGCGATCTATCCCCCTTGCAGGCAAGTATGCCGAACTTTCTTCTCTTTTTTCCGAATTCTATGGCCCTTCGCTGGCGGAGCGAATTGTGGGCGGCGCGGTGCAGGCTGTGGGGCTGCAGGGGGTGAGCCATATCTCGGTGGTGGAATTGGCCTCCCTTTCCGGCGAAGCGGAGCGGCGGCTTGCGGGGATGGTGGGATCGGCCTCGGCCAGCAAGATTATACGCTCATGCAATCTCTTTACTGATGCTGAACGGGAAGAATTGGCCGCAGCCTACAAAACCATGCTTGCCAGCCTGCATATCTCGCCGGAGGAACTGCTGAAGCGGCTGGATTACTACAAGGAACGCGAGGTGCTGCTGCAAAGCCACGCACAGGAGCTTGGTGCGGCAAACGAAGCACTGCGCGCACAGATTTTTCAGCGGGAGCAGGTGCAACGGGATTTGCAGGTTGCTGAAGAGCGGTATCGGTCCATATTCGAGAACGCGGTGGAGGGGATTTTTCAGACCCGACCGGAAGGCAGCATTGTGCACGGCAATACGGCAGCTGCCCGGATTTTGGGGTATGACAGCGTGGAGGAGCTTGTCCGCGGTGTGCAGGATATACGTGGAGAGCTGTATGTGGATGGAGGAGACCGGGACCGGTTTCTTGCCCTGCTCCGTGAAAACGGGGAGGTGAGCCATTTTGAGACGCGGCTGCGCCGTAAGGACGGGAGTGCGGTGTGGGTTGCTCTGCATTCCCGGGCCATATTCGAAGCCGATGGCAAGCTGGCGCTTATAGAAGGAATTCTGGAAGACATTTCCGACCGCAAACGCGCGGAGGCGGAAATGTACAGGGCCAACCGATTTGTGCGCAGCATCATTGACGCCATGCCTTCCGTGATGGTGGCGGTGACGCAGGACAGAGATATAGTGCATTGGAACCGGGAGGCGGAACTGCGCTACGGTATGTGCAAGGATGAGGTTACCGGGCGTTCGCTGTTTTCTCTGCTGCCGTGGCTGGTTTTTCTGGACGACATAATCGGTGATGCGTTTGAAAGTGGTGAGACCCGGCGGAAGCAGCGGCTGCAGGAAGTCAGAGATGGCGAGGAGCACATATTGGACGTGGTGGTTTATCCTCTTGAGGCGCAGGACGGCTCGCGCCTTGTGGTCCTGCGGCTGGATGACGCCACAAGCCGGGTGCGCATGGAAGAGATGATGGTGCAGACGGAGAAGATGATGTCTGTAGGGGGGCTGGCTGCGGGCATGGCGCACGAGATTAACAACCCCCTCGGAGCTATTCTCATAGGTGTGCAGAACATTCTGCGGCGGGTGGAACCATCGCGCCCCGCCAACCAGCAGGTAGCTGGAAGAGTTGGGGTTTCGCTGGACCAGATGAATGCCTACCTTGAAGAGCGCAAGGTGCTGGACATGCTTCGGGGAGTACGATCTGCCGGAGAGCGTGCCGCATCCATTGTTTCAAACATGTTGGAGTTCAGCAGGCGGAGCGAGACCCGGTTTGCCCGGGTTGCCGTAGCCCCGTTGCTGGATAAAGCCGTGGAACTGGCCCGGAATGATTATGATCTGAAAAAGAAATATGATTTCAGGCAGGTTGAGATTGTTCGGGAGTATGATCCCGGTGCGCCCGATGTCTACTGCAACAGTACTGAAATTGAGCAGGTGCTGCTTAACCTGCTACGCAACGCGGCACAGGCCATGTATACGGCAGGGGCAAACCGGCAGAAGCCGGTAATAACCCTGCGGACTCTTGGCGAAGGTGATCTCGTGCGCATTGAGGTGGCGGATAACGGTCCCGGGATGGATGAAAGTGTGCGGCGTCGTGTGTTTGAGCCATTTTTCACCACCAAGCCGGTGGGGGTGGGGACGGGGCTTGGGCTTTCCGTTTCCTATTTCATCATCACGACCAATCATGGCGGTCAGTTCTTTGTGGACGCGCGCAAGGATCAGGGCACAACCTTCACCATTCTGCTCCCCACCCGGCCCGCTGCGGACGCTGAGGGACGCGGGCAGGCAGAGAGGCAGCAGAATCCGTAGTCGGTTATCGGGAAAAAAGGTGCGCGGGAAGGGGCTTGGCGTTTTTTGCGGCGGGTGTTCAAGGACCGGCCTATGGTGACGCATGAAAAAATCCCCCGGATGATGAATCCGGGGGATTTTGCCGTCTGGTAGCGAGGGAGGGGATTGAACCCCCGACACTGCGGATATGAGCCGCATGCTCTGACCATCTGAGCTACCTCGCCGTATGAACCCTGCACGGCACCTTGCGGTTCCCGCGCTTGGCGTGCAGAGGCTTTTGCTTGAAGAGCGTTCGGAAGTCAAGAAGAAAATTGGACAAGATCTGAAAAACGAAAGCCCCCGAAGGCTATGAACCTTCGGGGGCGTGCTTGCTGGTAGCGAGGGAGGGGATTGAACCCCCGACACTGCGGATATGAGCCGCATGCTCTGACCATCTGAGCTACCTCGCCATAGGTGCGTCGGTCTGCAAGCCGAATCAGCGGGCGGACGACAACGCAACGGGCACTTGCTTATACAAAAGCGGCGGGGATGGCAAGTCTTCAGCAGGGTGTTTTTTACCTGTCATGACCAGAAGTAGAGCACGGCAGGGGCAAGGGCGAGGCGATACCATGCGAAGGGCCTGAAGGTTATGCGTCCCACAAGCGAGATGAACGCCTTGACGGCGACCCATGCCGAAAGGAAGGAGACGCCGAATCCCACGCTCAGGAAAACAAGATCGTCCGCCGAAAAGAGGTGATAGCTCTTCAGCATGTCGTAGCCAGTGGCGGCTACCATAATGGGAACGGCGGCCACGAATGAATACTCGGCAGCCAGCGACCGCTTTGTGCCCAGCAGCATGCCGCCCATAATGGTGGCGGCGGAGCGGGAAAAACCGGGCCACAGGGCGAGGCACTGGAAGAGGCCAATGCCCAGCGCGAGCCGTGGTGTAACATCGTCCAGCGTGGCGTAGCGTTCTTCCGTTTCCCGGCCGGCAACGTGATGCTCTACAAACAGTATGTAGAGAGCTCCTACGCCGAGAGCCAGCCCCACCATAATGGGATTGAACAGATACTGCTTTATGGTGCTGTGGGCCACCAGCCCCAGAAGGCTTGCGGGCAGAGAGGTGAGAAAAAGCAGCCACAGGCCGCGCAGGCCGGAAAACCGCATGGTGGATTTGGGTATGATGAGGCCCATGAACCGTTCCCAGTACAGAACCACCACAGCAAGGATGGCTCCCAGCTGGATGACCACGGAAAACGTATCGGCCTTGGGACCGGTAACATCCAGAAGATTGCCTGCGATGATGAGGTGGCCGGTGGAGGACACGGGGAGGAACTCGGTCAGCCCCTCAACAATACCCAGCCATACGGCAGGAAGAATATCTGTCATTGCAAAATCCTGTTGGTGTGAAATGGGTGGAAATGGTGTGGCCGGGACGCGTGCCCACGGAATACCGCAAGGGTGGGGTGTGTTGCAAGCGCGGCGCGAGTGGTGTAGGTTTGTTCGGTTTTGACGGGCCGCTGCGGACTGCGGAACACTGTTCCGCCATGAGCGGAAAACAGCAATCAAAGGGGACAGGGGCCATGGCTACGATAATGCCCACAAGCGAACTTGTGCGTAAGGCAGCGCAATATATTGAAGACGAGCGCAAAGAAGGGCGACCTTTGCCTGTGCTGCTGGATGAGGCTGGCATGCGGTTCAATCTGAGTCCCAAGGATGCGCAGATGCTGCAGGATTTGTTTAAACCCACAAAGGCCGAACGTTAGGGGGCCTCACTGTTTACGTATCCTCTGTTGCACCGGGAGATATTCCGGGAGCTTCTTTCCCTTTTCGGGCTTTGCCTCGGATCGTTGCTGGCGCTTATCCTTATTGGGCGCATTCTTCAATTGCGGGAGCTTTTTCTGGGGCTGGAGGTGGGGCTTGTGGATATGGCAATGCTTTTTGTCTATCTTGGGCCGTTTTTCCTGCTGCTGATTGTGCCCATTGCCTGTATGCTCAGCGTTTTTCTTACCTTTTTACGCATGAGCACGGACCGTGAGCTTGTCGCGTTGAAGGCAGGCGGTCTGAGCCTGTATCAGATGCTGCCTGCACCGGTGCTGTTCTGCATTCTGTGCACGCTGTTTAACCTGTTCATTTCTTTCTACGGGCTCTCGTGGGGGATGGGACATTTTCGCTCCACCATCATCGACATTGCCCAGACCCGTGCCCGCATCGTCATGCAGCCCGGCGTGTTTAACCAGAGCATTCCCGGAATTACGGTGTATGCGCGTCAGGTGGACAACGCCAGCGGCAGGATGGAAGAGGTGATGGTGGAAGACCGCTCACGCGGGAAAGCCGGCATCACCATCATTGCGCCTGAAGGCAGGCTGGAAACGGACAAGGTGCACGGCGACATTCTGGTGCGCCTGAACAACGGCAAGGTCTACAGGCAGCAGGAGGGGGGCATAAGCGTTCTTTCCTTTGACGAATACGTTGTGCGTCTGGACCTGAACAAGCTTTTTAAAGGGTTTGATCTTGGTGAGGTGAAGCCCAAGGAAATGTCGTGGGAAAGTCTTGGACTGCTTATGACGGGCGCCGGTGAAATAGGGGAAAACAGCGCCTACATGCTTAAGGTGGCTGTGGAGATGCAAAAGCGTATTGCCCTGCCGTTTGCCTGCATAGTGCTGGGGCTTTTTGCCATGCCGCTTGCCTGCGCCTTTGAGGGGCTTGAAAGGCAGATGGGCGTGGTGCTGGCACTGCTTAACTTCCTTGTTTATTACAGTCTGCTTTCCGTGGGGCTTACGGTGGGCGAATCCGGCATTGCTCCGCCTGCTGCGGTGATATGGTTACCCAACCTGCTGTTCATGATTCTGGGGGTATGGGGGCTGCGACGCGCCACCCGCGAGCGTTCGCTCAACGTGGTGTCCATGTTGCGGCACATTCCGTTCCGTCTGCGGCGCAGAGAGCGTGAGGCATGAGTCTGCTTTCGCGCTATCTGCTCCGGCAGAACCTTTTTCTCATGTTCACCGTACTTTCGGTGGGGATTGGTCTGTACCTGCTTTCCGATCTGTTCGACAGGCTGGATGATTTTTTGGAAGCTTCTGTGGGCGTAGGTATTATTGCCACGTATTTTCTGTCCAAGATTCCGCTGATCATTTCCCAGATACTGCCCGCCGTCTTCCTTATTGCCTGCATCTTGCAGCTATGTTTCATGGCCCGTGCCCGTGAACTGGTTGCCTTGCAGGCTGGAGGAATATCCTTTGCCAGAATGGCTTCCTTTTTCATCCTGTACGGGCTGATGTGGGCCATGGTGCAGCTTTGTTTTTCACAGTTTCTCGGAGTGAAGGGGGAAGAGCTTTCGGCCCGCATATGGCGGGAGGAGGTGCGCAAGAAGAGCATTGAAGCTGCAACGCTGCATAGCGTGTGGTTTACCGAAGGCGACAACATGGTGCACCTGGGGCGTGTTCAGCCCGCCCGTAACACGGGTGAGGATATTACCGTTTATGAACTGGATGGCGAGGGACGCAATATCCTGCAAGTGCTGCGGGCGAAGTCGTTTACGGTTGAAAAAAGTGGGTGGCTGCTCAGGGATGTGCGCATTCTGGATCCGGGCATGTTCACAACAGGCCGTGCCGACATAATCAGCCTGCCCCTGAAGCAGGATGTTGCGGCTTTTCAGGCCATTGACCCCCGAGCTGATATGCAGAAGTTGCCGCTGTGGAAGCTGTGGGATGCCATTGGCCAGCTACAGGCCTCCGGTTCCAATGTGGAGGGGCTGCGCACCGTCTTTCACATGAAACTTGCCTATTCTGGATCGTTGGTGGTCATGGGGCTTGTGGCGCTGATGTTGCTGACGTGGAAGGACAATCTGTATTTTTGTGTCGGAGTGGGACTGGTCATAACCTTTGCCTACTATGCGCTGTTCACCCTTGGCGGTTCATTGGGTGAGAAGGGGCTGGTCTATTCCGTTATGGCGGCGTGGGGGGCGGATATCCTGTTCGCCGCAGTGGCGGGAGGGCGTATTTTGTGGTTTACGAGGCCCCGTGGAAAAATCGCGTACAAAGATGAAGACGGGCCCAGAAAGTGGGGCAACCCCCACCATGCCCATCCCATTGTGCGCAGGAAGGAGAAGGGGGCTGCGGATACCCGGTAGCCGATGTGCCGGTTCCGGTTGCCCTGAACTGTGGCCGGATATACACTGTTTGTGCGTAATTTTTCTACGAAGGGCAGCTGAAAGACCGCACCGGGCGCGCATGTGGCCGGGCACAGTGAAGTGAGGAGCGATGTTCGAGGAGAGTTCTTTTCCCCAATGGCTTTATGACCATCTTGTGCCGGACGATGTGTTCGGGGCGGCATATGACGATGTGCCAGCCATGCGCAGGGCGTGGTTGAAGACAGCCATTGCGCGGCTGCACACCCTGCACGGTTCTTCGGGTGTTTCTTGGGGCACTTCGTGGAGGCGTGATGAGCGCCAGTGGCGGCAGGGGTTTACGAGCATAGCCGAGGAGCGGCCCGTGGAGTGGTGCGTGGTTGTTTTGTCGCGCGACCACGTTTCCGGTCCCCGGCTGCTGGCCGGGCTGCTGCCCGCGCTGCTGGCTGGGGTTGCCGATATTCTTGTGGTGCGTGTGGCGGAGGGCGGACATGCCTGGCATGCTCCTGTTCTTGCGGCACTGGAGCTGGCAGGACAGGAGGCTGTGGTCAGTCTTTCACCGGATATGATGACGCAGTTGTCCGAGCATATGCGGACGTGCGGTGCCGGAAGGTTTCTGTTGTTCGGAGATGAGGCGCGGCAGATGCCCTGCTTTTACGGATGGTGCGGGGGGGCGGTGCAGGTTTGGCGCGAACCGTTGCTGCACGATATAGCTGTGGCACAGGAGGCTGGACATGCCTTTGAGACTCATGGTGCTTCAGACGAAGAACGTGTGGACGTGGAGGTGCTGCGGTGGTCGCATCCTGACTGGAGCGTAGTGCCCGTTCACGCACCGGACGGAGACTGGGAACGCGCCCTTATATCCGCCGGAGACGGGCAGGGATTCGCGGCCTTTGCAGGTCCTTCCCGCATGGTGGACATTGTGCCGGACAGCATTCCCCTTATGCTGGGGCCGGGGCAGGAGGCCTGCTGGGTTTGGCCCGGGCTTCCTCCGGCGTTTTTTATGCAGCGTCGCCTTTCTGTTCTGAGCGGGACATAGCGTTCTGTGCAGGTAGCTACGGCTTTACATTCACACTCTTCCGTCGGCGCAGGAACGGGACATGACAAAAGCAGTATCGCCAAAGTACTTGGAACGGCTCAGGAATATAGGGGTTATTGCCCATATTGACGCAGGCAAGACCACCCTTACGGAACGCATTCTCTTTTATAGTGACCGCATTCACAGAATGGGCGAGGTGCATGAGGGCACAGCCACCATGGACTTTATGCCTGAGGAGCAGGAGCGCGGCATAACCATTGCCTCTGCCTGCACGCGCTGCCAATGGGGCCCCTACACCATAAACATTATTGATACGCCGGGGCACGTGGATTTTACCATAGAGGTGGAACGCTGTCTGCGCGTGCTGGACGGAGCCATCGGCGTGTTTTGCGCTGTGGGCGGCGTGGAGCCGCAGTCTGAAACGGTGTGGCGGCAGTCTGAGAAATTTCATGTTCCCAAGCTGGCCTTCATCAACAAAATGGACCGTTCAGGAGCGGATTTTGAGGCTGTGCTGGAGGCCATGCGCCAACGGCTTAAGGCCAACCCGTTGCCGGTTGTCATTCCGCTCGGGCAGGGGGAGGGGTTTCGGGGTGTCATTGATCTTGTGACAATGGAACGCGTGGAGTTTGATCAGGAATCGCAGGGGCGCGAGTATACGCGGTCGCTTCTGACCGGCGAGGAGCGCGAGTATGCCGCGCCATGGCGCGAGCGGCTGCTGGAAGGACTTGCCGATGTCAACGACGCCTTTATGGGGAAGTACCTTGCGGGAGAAGAGATTGCAGAGGCGGAAATCCGGTCGGCCATTCGCGCGGCAACGGTGAAATTGCAGGCTGTTCCTGTTTTTGCGGGGTCTGCCTTGCGTAATGCCGGGGTGCAGCTTGTTCTGGACGGTGTTGCGAGCTATCTTCCCGGCCCTCTGGACGTGGAGCCTGCTGTGGCCGTTATGGCCGATTCCGCCCAGAAGCGGACGCTGGAAGTTTCCCCATCTGCGCCGCTGGGGGCGCTGGTCTTTAAGATAGTTATGGATGAGGGGCGCAAGCTTGCGCTTATGCGCCTGTACTCCGGAACCATCCGGGCGGGAGAGGTGTACAGGAACATCACACAGGGGGAGTCGGAACGCGTTTCACGCCTGTACCGGCTGCATGCATATCATCAGGAACGCATAGACGAAGCCCACGCCGGGGATATTGTGGCCGCAGCCGGGCTTAAGTCTGCGCGTACCGGCGATACGATTGCCGAAGAGGGTGTGCCCTATATTCTTGAAAATATTGCTGCATACCGACCTGTTATTTCGCTTGCGCTTGAGCCGAAGAATTCGGAGGAGGGCGATAAGCTGGATGAGGTTCTGGAGAAGTATCTTCAAGAAGATCCTACCCTTACCTACGTTCTGGATAAGGACACGGGGGAGCGTGTCATTTCCGGTATGGGGGAGTTGCATCTGGAAGTGGTAATTGACCGGTTGCGGAGAGAATACAAGTTGTCACCCCGGGTAGGGAATCAGCAGGTTGTTTATCAGGAAGCCGTGTCACGCGAAGCGCAGGCGACCGGTGTGTTTGACAGGGAGCTGGGCGACCAGCCGCATTTTGGCAAGGTGACTGTGGGCATCGCGCCGAGGGAGCGGGACAAGGGGAACCGCGTGCGTTTTGGCATGGATACGGAGGGGTGGCCTGCTGCGTGGCTTGACGCGGTGGAGCAAGGTATTACGGATAGTCTTATGAGCGGTGTGCTTAAGGGATATCCTGTGCAGGATGCAGACGTGGCTGTTCTGCAGATGGAGCGGAAGGACGGGGCGTCTTCACCCGCAGGGTTTCACATGGCTGCCGCCCTGGCTGTGAAGGAGGCCATGGAGCTTGCGGGGCCGTTGTTGCTGGAGCCCATCATGCAGGTGGAAATAGGCGTTCCCGATGAGCATGTAGGCGATGCCATAAGCCTTTTGGGTATGAAGGGGGCGCGGGTGGGGAATATGTTTGACCGCGCGGGGCTTAAGATTATACAGGCTCTGGCACCCATGAGCAGGCTTTTCGGTTTTTCCACCGATCTGCGGTCTGTGACACAGGGCAGAGCGGGATTGGCGCTGACTTTTGCCCGTTTTGACACGCTGGCGTAACTGTTTTCTTTCTATTCGGGCTAGTCTTTTTTCCTGTGTATAATTACATGGAGTGCCTGTTCGTGCAGAGATGGGAATCATTCAAACGTATTTTTCGTTTCAACTACCTTAAGTTGCTGCGTCTAAAGGCAACTACCCACTCTATTGCCATAGGGTTGGCTGTAGGGGTGCTGGTGGGTTTTATGCCCATTATCCCTTTTCAGACCGTGGTGGCGGTGGCGCTTGCTTTTTTGGTACGGGGTAGCAAGATTCCTGCAGCCATCGGGACGTGGGTTTCCAATCCGGTGAATGTCATTCCCTTTTATTCCCTCATGTATTATGTGGGCAAGGCCGTGTTGCCTTTTGATGTCCCCAGGCTTGATTTTCGCAACCTCGAGTTAGAGGCCATGATCCAGCAGGGATGGGGACTGGTGCTGACCATGTTTGCCGGGGGCATGTTAATGGGCATTCCGGCAGCCTTTCTGACCTATGTGCTCTCTTTTAAGGCTGTGCATGGGTATCGGCAGAAGCGTATGATCCGGCTCATTAAGAAGTACCAGCTTAAGCAGGGGAACCGAGAGGGAGCGGAGGCTGCCGGAACACTCTTGCAGACAAGCGGTTCCGTTGGTGCGGAGCAGGCTCCTGACGGTTCTTCCTCACGGGCGGAAGTTGGAAGCACCGGGGAAGGAATGGGAGCCGGAACGGACGGAACTGCCTTTACCGGTGCTAATGGCGAGGCACGCCGTACCCCGTCGCAGGACCCGACTCCGTAACCGGAGTATTGATCGGTCCGTTTTGCGGAAATCATCATTTTATCCGGGAATCACGCCATGACTCTGGACATTCATTCCGGCCCACGTGCTAAAAAGAGCTTGGGCCAGAATTTTTTGCATGACAAGAACATAGCCAATCGGATTGTGGACGAGCTGGATATTGGCCCCTGTGACAAGGTAATTGAGATCGGTCCCGGCCCCGGCGCGCTCACTCATCTGATCCATGCCCGCAAACCGGCATGGTTTGCTATTCTTGAAAAAGACTTTCATTGGGCCACTGAGCACAGGCGGAATCCGCCGGCAGGTGCGCCGGATATGCAGGTGGTGCTTACCGACGCGCTGCTTTTTCCGTGGGAGAATCTTGCACCGGGGCAGCGCTGGAAGGTCATTGGCAATCTGCCCTACAATGTGGCTTCTCCGCTCATGTGGGACATATTGAGCAGGGCGACTGGCCTTGTGCGCGCGGTGTTCATGATCCAGAAGGAGGTGGCGGACCGCATTGTCGCCACGCCGCACGGGAAGCAGTACGGTGCCCTGTCTGTCTGGTTGCAGAGCTTTTGTGTTCCCAAGCGTTTGTTCATAGTACCCCCCAGCGTGTTCAAGCCGCGCCCCAAGGTTGATTCCGCTGTGGTGCGGTTTACCCCTCTGCCCTTAGAGGAACGGGACTTTGACGCCGCTGCGCTTTCCTGGTTGCTGAAGGCGTGCTTTCAGCAGAGAAGGAAGCAGATTCAAACAATTCTGAAGGGTTATCTTGGAAAAGATATGGAGTCCGTGTTTGCGGAGGCGAACGTTCAATCCACCGCACGGCCTGAGAACCTTACGCCAAAGCAGTTCCAGATTCTTGCAACTACTATGAAAAATTGGATTCCTGCTTGACTTGACGTATAAAATCGTGTTTCGCTTTGGGCGAGGCAATATTTACCATTGCGCCAGATTTACGCATCTGATAGGGGTTTTCTGGGTTTGAGAAAAAAATCTCAAAGTCGCCTGGGTGCGTGAGTGCGAGCTTTAGGTGATACATTTTTGCCAAGCGTGTATTTTGGTAAACCCCAGAGAGGAGGACGTGGCAAATGACGAAGGCAGATCTCGTTGAGAAGATTGCTGAGAAGGCCAATCTGACCAAGGCGAACGCGGAACGTTCGCTTAATGCGTTCATTGAAGCGGTTGAAGGTGTGCTGGTAAAAGAGGGCAAACTTACCCTGACCGGTTTTGGCACCTTTGTCGTGGAAGAACGCAAGGAGCGCAAGGGGCGTAACCCCCGTACAGGCGCAGAAATTTCCATTCCCGCCGCAAAGGTGGTCAAGTTCCGTCCCGGAAAGCTTCTGAAAGAAGCTATCAAGTAAATAGCTTCGGAGGCTGTAACAATGATGCTGCACGGTGAAACTCTGCATAGTCCTCTGCCACAGGATATTCCGTGGTGGATGGCTGATCATTTTGTTTTCTTTGGTGTTTTATACGCCGTTCTGTTCGTCATCGGTTCCGGGCTTGGGTACGTTATTCTCAAATCTATCCGGGAAGCTCGTGAAGATGACGGTCACGGTCACGGGCACGGAAGCCATTAGTGTTCCCTGCTGATCTGAGGGGCGCAAGATTGTTGTTCCGGCTGGCCGATACGGGTGTTCGGGCGGCATTCCGATAGGGTGACGACTGCTAATGGCCGGTGGAATGTTGTGTATTCTCGGGCCTGCCTTCGGGCAGGCCTTTTTCTTTGCCTTTGTTTGATGTCTTTTAGGCGTCTTTGGGCTTGCCATTTACAGTAAACCGGTTTATGAAATCTCCTTGCCTCGAGGTGCCTTGAGGGTGCTTCTGCGGAATGTTGCATGAAGGTGGTGATTTTTAATGCCCGGTGTATTCCTTGAAGATGGCGATTACAACTTCGACATCGCCCTGCGTCGATTCAAGAAGCAGGTGGAAAAGGCTGGCGTGCTCTCCGAAATGAAGAAGCGTCAGCACTTTGAGAAGCCCAGCGTGATGCGCAAGAAGAAAAAGGCTGCTGCACGCAAGCGTCTCATCAAGAAGATGAGAAAGATGAACGTGGGCTAGGCCCGCGTCTTCCCGTTCCGACGGGGAGCATTCATGTATACTGCATGGTGCGATATGGCGGGGATTCGGATAACCACGAGTCCCCGCATTATTCTTTGTTATTCCCTCCTACACAAGGTTGCCGCCATGAGCCTCGCAAAGCAGATAGAATCCGACTATATTGCCGCCTACAAGGCCAAAGATCAGGTCCGTCTGGGCGTTTTGCGCCATCTTAAAACCGCTGCCAAGAATCTTCAGGTGGAGCTTTTGCGTGAACTGACGGATGATGACCTGTTTACAGTCATCATGAAGCAGGCAAAGCAGCGTCAGGATTCCATTGAGCAGTTCACCTCCGCAGGCAGGGAAGATCTGGCCGCCATTGAACGCGGAGAACTGGAAGTGCTGAAGGCGTATCTTCCCCAGCCTCTTTCCGAAGAGGAACTTGTTGCCATTGTGGACAGGACCATAACGGAAACAGGTGCCGCAGGAGCCAAAGACATGGGTAAGGTCATGAATCCTATCATGGCGGGATATAAAGGGCGTGTGGACGGCAAGGTGCTGAGCGCGCTTGTCCGCGCACGTCTTGCCTGATCTTCGTCCAAGTATTCGCCGCATGGAACAACGTACTCTCCAGAATCTGGAATTTGACAAGGTGCTGACGCACCTTGCGCGGTTTGCTGTATCCGAAGCCGGGCAGCAGGCTTGCCTTGCCCTTGCGCCTTGCGACAGGCCTGAGGAGGCGCGCGAACGTACGGAGTTTTTCCGGCAGGGACAGGTGTGGGCGCAGTTTTCTGCATTCAGGCTGCGGCCCTTTGCTCCGCTTACCGGTATGTTCGAGTTTGTGCAGGGTGCCGCCAATGTGCTTGATCTGGATGATCTGTGGGCGCTTAGGCAGGTGTTGGCACAGGCACGGGAACTGGTGGATTCCATTGCTGCCGTCCCGGGCAACGGCGTGCAGTGGCCTTTGCTGCAAGACGCCGTGCAGGCATATCCCTGGCCGGGGCAGTGCTGGTCCGGTCTTTCGCGTTGTCTGGGCGAGAACGGGCAGATACGTGATGAGAGTTCGCCCGAACTGCTGCTGGTGCGTCAGGAAGTGCGGCGTATTCACCAGACCTGCACCCGCAAAGTTAAAGAGGTTGTGCAGACGTACAATCTTCTGCAATACATGCAGGATGAGTACATCACCCTTGCCAACGACCGTTATGTGCTGCCGCTGAAGAGCAACTTTAAGGGACGGGTGCAGGGAATTATCCACGACTATTCCCAGACCGGGGAAACCTGCTACTTTGAGCCCATGTTCCTTGTGGAACTGAATAACGAGTTGCAGGAGCTTAAGCGACAGGAGCGGGAAGAGGAACGCAAGGTTCTCGTCTACCTGACCGGACTTGTGCGCTCGCAGTTCGTTTCGGTGCGGGGGGTGCATGATCTTTTGGTCACGGTGGACGTGCTGCTGGCAAAATGTGCCCTTGCCGATGCCTTTGCCGGAGGAGCACTGGAGCTTTTGGCGGATGCGCCGCTGCAGCTTCATGCGGCCCGCCATCCGCTGTTAGCCCTTTCTGAGCAGGGATCTCTGCCGTTGGATATCGTTCTTAAGCCGGGCCAGAAGGCGCTGGTTATAAGCGGAGGCAACGCCGGGGGCAAGACCGTGTGCCTGAAGACACTCGGGCTTATCACGCTTATGGCCATGAGCGGACTGCCCGTGCCTGTGGCGTCCGGGAGTTCGTTGCCGCATTGGAGCAGGGTGTTTGCCTTTATCGGCGATGAGCAGAGTCTGGAGACACATGTTTCCACGTTCACGGCGCAGATAAGGCATTTGAGCGCGCTGTGGGACCGGGCGGATGAACAGGCGTTGGTTATTCTGGACGAATTTGGCGCGGGAACGGACCCCGCGCAGGGGGCGGCGCTGGCGCAGGCAGTGATAGACGGGTTGCTTGAGAAGGGAGCCTGTGTGGCTGCGGCGACACATTTTCCTGCGCTTAAAGCCTATGCGCTTGGGCGCGAGCAGGTACGCGCAGCGTCTGTGCTGTTTGACCCTGCCACCAAGAAGCCTTTGTACCGTCTTGCCTATGATCAGGTAGGAGCCTCGCAGGCGTTGGATGTGGCCCGTGAGCACGGCATGCCGGAGAGCGTGCTGCGCAGGGCGGAAAGCTATCTTTTGATGGATGGTGAAGACACCTCTGCGCTTATCGACAGGCTGAACAGCCTTGCCGTGGAGCGGGAAAAGGAAATTGAGACACTGCAACGCGAGCGGGATAAATTCCGGACCAAGCGCGACAGGTTGGAGGAACGGTTTGAGAAGGACCGTGCCACCCTGTTTTCATCCGTGCAGGCTCAGGCACAGGGCGTACTGCAGGACTGGAAAGCCGGACGGGTAAGCCATAAGATGGCGCTCAAACAACTGGCCAAAACCCGTGAAAAACTTGTGGAAAAAGACAAGGAGCCTGTGCGTGCGTTCGGCATTGAGGATGTACGTCCGGGGCAGCGCCTGACCTATTTGCCGTGGAACAAGACCGGGGTTGTGGAAGAGGTGGACGGACGGCGCAACCGGGTAAAGCTGGACCTTGCAGGTGTTTCTATGTGGACTGAGGCTAAAGACCTTGCCGTTATTGACGAAAAGAACGCCACGCCTGCCGCTGCACATACTCTGGGCGGTGCAGTGGTGAAGGCGGAAAGAAATATTTCCCTCAGGCTTGACTTGCGGGGCATGCGGACTGATGTAGCACTTAGTGAACTTTCCCGTTTTCTTGACAAGGCTTTGTTGGGCAGCGTCTTACAGGTGGAGGTGGTTCATGGGCGCGGCACAGGTGCTCTTCGCAAAGAAGTGCACAGGCTGCTCAAGGAGTTTCCTGCCGTTGCCAATTTTCGTCTTGCATCGGAAGAGCAGGGCGGTGATGGCATGACCATTGTCGATTTTAAATAATCCGGGCGGCAAAATGCCGCCGGAACGCCCCTTTTGCGCGATTCCGGCGGGCGTTTTTGTGCAGCCGGGAGAATGCAGATGAGTGCTCGCGATCAATCCGTGGTGCGGGAAATTAAGGCCCGGCTCAACCTTGCCGATTTGGCGCGTCGCTATATGGAACTGCGTCAGGTGAGCGGCCGGTGGAAGGGGTTGTGTCCTTTTCATCAGGAAAAAACGCCTTCGTTCTCCATAAACGAGCAGGAAGGGTTTTACTATTGTTTCGGCTGCCATGCCTCCGGCGACCTGATTGATTTTTATTGCAGAGTGAACGGGTTGGAATTTCGCGAAGCGCTGGAACAACTGGCTGAAGAGGCCGGGGTGGAGCTTCAGGAATATCGGCCTGACCCCAAAGTGCAGCTGGAACGGGGGCTGCGCAGGCAGTGCCTGCACATGTACGCGGTGGCGAGGGATCATTTTCGTGATAATCTGGCCCGTCCCGATGGTGAAGACTGCCGTAAGTATATTGAACGGCGGGCACTTGCCCCGCATATTGTGGAGTCTTTTGAGCTGGGCTGGGCTCCTGACGCGTGGCAATCCCTGAGTGATGCATTGCGGCGGGAGGAGTACTCCCCGGAACAGGGCGTGGAGGCCGGACTGCTTTCCCGGAACGAGCGGGGCAGGATTTTTGACCGGTTCCGGGGCAGGCTTATCTTCCCCATCAAGGATTTGAGCGGGCAGGTGATTGCCTTTGGCGGGCGTATCATCATTGCCGACCCGGAGAAGGAGCAGGCCAAGTACATTAACAGCAGTGACACCCCTATCTATAAGAAGGGTGAGCACCTGTACGGGCTGTTTCAGGCCCGGCGGGCCATAAGTGCCCGGAGGCGCGCACTGCTGACGGAAGGCTACATGGACGTGCTTTCCCTGCATCAGTACGGCTATGATAACGCCTGTGGTGTGCTGGGAACGGCTCTTACGCCTGAGCAGGTGAAGCGGCTTGGAGGCTTTTGCTCCAGCATAGACCTGATTTTTGACGGAGACGAGGCCGGACGAAAGGCCGCGTTGAAGAGTTGCGAGATGATTCTGGGCCGGGGAATGCAGTGCCGGGTGGTGCTTATGCCTGAAGGCGAAGACGTGGACAGCCTGCTGCAGCGTGACGGTACAGGAGCATTTGAGCAGTTGCTGAACTCCGCCCCCGATGGATTGGACTATTGCATGGGCGTGGTGGCGCAGCTTGCCCCGCGCGAGGTTCTGGACTGGGTGAAACGTTTTCTTGATTCACTGGCTCAGCCTGAATTGTGCTCTTTTTATATTTCACGGCTGGCCAGCGGTCTTGGGCTGGACGAGACAGAACTGCGCGCCACCATTGCCCCTGCGCGCAGGACACAGCAGCCGCAGCGGTATGCACAGAAGCCCGGACAGGGAACCGGGCATGGGCATGCACCGGGTGGCAACCCTGTGTCGGCCCGCTACGGAATGGAAAACGGCCCGGGGTGGCATCCTGACCGGACGGGCGGAGCCGCGGGTGCTGGCTACAATCAGGGTTACCAGTCGGGTCGGCAGTCCGGGCAGCCGTTTGGTCCGAAGTCTGGCCCGAAGTCCGGCCAGAAGTATGATCAGAATTCTGGTCGGGCATCCGGCGGATATGGCACATACAGGTCCAAAGACCGCCGTACGCCGTATCCGCAGCCCCCGGCGGTTCGGCCATCGCTGGCGGTGCCGCTGGAAGAGACCGTGTTGCAATTTCTTGTGCGTCATCCGCACCTTCAGGCTGTGCTGGAGGAACATGGAGGGCGCGAGTTGCTGCAATCCCCGTGGGCCGAACGGCTATGGGAGGCAGTGGTGGAGCATGGTGCGGGCGATGTAGCCCTGTACCTGACCGGCAAAGAAAAGGAATTTTGGATACGGCACCGGATGGAAACGTCCATGCCTGCCGAAAAGGAGCAGGAAGAGCTTCATGATGTCTGCGGTTTTCTGGATCGCAACCGCCGCCAACAGCAAGGGCAATCGCTCGTGGCCGCCATGCGGCATATGAAACAGGGCGGCGAACCGGACGCGGACTTGGAACTTCTTCGTGTGCTAAACGAATCCTTGGGGAGGTCCAATGGGGAATATTAAGGACATCCAGCAGATCAAGACCCTCATCGCAAAAGGGAAGGTGAGCGGCTTTCTGACCTTTGACGAGGTCAACAAGGCGCTGCCTGCTGAAGTCAACACGCCTGAGCAGATTGAAGAGATCATCGGGATCTTCGATCAGCTCGACATTGCCATTGTCGATACGGAAAAGGAAGGCAAGGCAATAGCGGTGACTCCCAGTGAGTCGGAAGACGAGCCCGCCGATGTGGATATTGAACTGACGGAGGATGAAGACTCTGCCGATTACGCCACCCGCAGCACGGACCCCGTGCGTATGTATCTGCGGGAGATGGGGGCAGTGCCTCTGCTGGACCGTGACGGCGAAGTGGTCATTGCAAAGAAGATAGAAATGGGTGAACAGGACGTTCTGTACGCCCTTGTAGAAGTGCCCGTTGCCGTTGAAGAACTCATTCATGTGGGTGATGACCTCAAGGAAAACCGCATCAAACTGAAGGATGTGGTAAAAACCATAGAGGAAGACGACCCCAGCGAAGACGAGTTGAATCAGCGCGAGCGCGTTATCAAACTGCTGGATGAGATTAAGTCTGTCTACAAGAAGCGGAAGAAGATCTATCTGAAGCTGGATGAATGCGCCACGCTGGATAGGCGTGTGGCAGGCTTGCAGAAGGAAATCATTTCTTTCAAGGAAGAGATAGTTGACCGCCTGCGCGATATCAAGCTGGAAAAGACCCTCATAGACCGTATTATTGAAACCGTGGAAGATTATGTGCGGCAGATGCATAACTGCCAGCGCGACCTTTCCGCCTATATCCTTTCCACCGGCAAAACGCAGGTGGATATTCAGTCCCTGTTCCAGAAGCTTGAGGAGCGCGAGATCAATCCCGTGCTTGCTGCTGACGAGCTTGGTCTTACCGTGGAGGAGTTGTTCTCCTTCAAGGAAATGATCGTGGGCAAGATTGAAATCCTGAAGCGTTTGCAGGAAAAATGCTGCCACAATGTGGGCGATCTGGAAGAGGTGCTCTGGCGTATCAAGCGCGGCAACAGTGCCGCCATGCGCGCCAAGCAGGAACTTATCCGGTCTAACCTGCGTCTTGTGGTGAGCATAGCCAAAAAGTACACCAACCGCGGACTGCAGTTCCTGGACCTGATTCAGGAGGGCAACATCGGCCTTATGAAGGCGGTGGACAAGTTCGAATACCAGCGTGGCTACAAGTTCTCCACCTATGCCACATGGTGGATACGGCAGGCCATTACCCGAGCCATTGCGGATCAGGCGCGGACCATCCGTATTCCCGTGCATATGATTGAGACCATAAACAAGCTTATCCGCACATCCCGCTACCTTGTGCAGGAACTGGGACGGGATCCCACGCCGGAAGAGATTGCCGAGCGTATGGATTACCCCATCGACAAGGTTAAGAAGGTGCTCAAGATTGCCAAGGAACCCATTTCCCTTGAAACGCCCATCGGTGACGAGGAAGATTCTAGCCTGGGCGATTTCATAGAGGATAAGAAGGCCGTGGCTCCCTCGGAAGAGGTGGTGAACACCAAGCTGAGCGAGCAGATAGCCAGCGTGCTGGCGGATTTGACTCCACGAGAGGAGCAGGTGTTGCGCAAGCGGTTTGGCATTGGCGAGAAGTCTGACCATACGCTTGAAGAGGTGGGTAAGCTGTTCAACGTTACACGTGAACGTATCCGCCAGATTGAGGCCAAGGCCCTGCGCAAGCTGCGGCACCCTGTGCGCAGCCAGACGCTGCGGTCTTACTACGAAAGCTGATCGGTGACGGGCGGCTCCTGTTTGGAGCCGCCCGTTTTTCATGGTACGCTCTTCTCATGACGGCCCGCTCATCCCGAATATTGCTGCACGCCACGCATGCACTGCATGTGCTGCTGGCTTTGGGCATTCTGCTGCTTACGCTTCCTCTTGGTGCGGATGCCGCCCATGGCGTTGTGCACTTTGTGCCGGACGGTGATACCGTGGTGTTGGAGGGGAGCGGTACAGTGCGGCTTGCAGGCATAGACAGCCCGGAAATGGGCAGGGACGGCACTCCGGATCAGCACTTTGCCGAAGCCGCAAGAACCCGCCTTGCGGAGTTGGTGGGGGGCAGGCAGATTGTTCTGGCCTCTGCGGAACAGGTTGTGCGCATGGTGCAAGCCGGTTCGGTAGTTACCGGCAGCAACGGCCGGGGCGGTCCGTCAGCATCTTCTGATTTCTCTCTGCATGCTATTTCGCCGGGCAAGCTCTCTGGCCTTGGGGAAAAAGGACTCCTCTCAGACTTGCCGCGGGACAGGTATGGCCGTTTTCTGGCCGTCATCCTTTTGCCTGATGGACGGAATGTGAATGAACTGCTGGTGCGTGAAGGCGCGGCCATGGCGTATTTTGTCTCAGACGGGAGTGATGCCGCCCGCACAGTGCACGACCGGATGGTGACCCTGCAACGGCAGGCCATGCGTGAGAAGCTGGGCATGTGGGCAGGACTTGCGGACAAGATAACGATTGCAGGTCCATTCATAGGCAATAGGCGGAGTATGCGGTTTTTCCCTGCCGCATGTGCGGATGCCGGCCGCATTTCCCCAAAGAACAGGGTTGCATTCCGCAATGTGGAGGAGGCTTTTGAGGCCGGGTATTCTCCCGCCCGCCACTGTGGCGTGTGGCCATTGTCTCCGGGCCGATAGATTGCGGTGACAGGATGGGATTTTTGATGCATAGTGGAGTCATTGGACAGAGGTTTGTCAGGCCTTTGCCGCGTTTTTTTCTCTCTTAACCGTCAGCCGGATGCTTCGGGAATATGGATGCGTAGTTCCAATCAGTCATGCGATAGAGTGGAATGTGATTTCAGTCTGGACGGCAAGTTTTGCGAGATGCTGGACCGGGCTGGCATTCCTAAAGACGCGAAGTGGCGAACACTTATTCTGTATATGCGGGGTATTAAGGAGTATAGCTACCTCTCTGAAATGCAGAAGGGGCAGGTTCAGAATCTGCTGATGGAGGTGTTGCAGGGCGGGGACTTCAGCGATGACAAGTTCCGTGACGTGTTGCAGCGGGAAAAGGAGATCATGGTCGCGCCCTACGAGCACAGGCTCAAGGCCGCTCTGCACGAAACCGCAGCCCTTGCCGACGAATTCAAGCAGATGGTGCAGCGGCGCAAGGGCGATGTGAAGCATCTGGAAGACAGGAGCGTGCAGGCGGTGACAAGCGGGCAGGACCCGGAAGAGATTGTCTCCATGCTGCAGGCCACGTTTCGCGAAGTTCTCCATATGATGGAGCAGGATGCTGCCGCGTTGGACCAGCTGAGCAAGACCGATCCTTTGACCGGATTGAACAACCGGCGTGCCTTTGACGAGGTGCTCTCGCACGGCGTGCGGGAATGGAAGCTGCACAATACCCCGTTATCTCTGATGATGCTGGACATTGACCACTTTAAAAACTTTAATGATGAGTTCGGACACCGTATCGGCGATCAGGCTCTGACCACGGTTGCCACAATTATCCGCAAGTCCATTGCCCAATTCGGGGATGAAGGGGTGGATATCACGCCCTGCCGTTACGGCGGAGAAGAGTTCGGCATTATTCTGCACGGCGGAGCGGCTTTGATTGCGGACGAATTGGCCTTGAGTGTCCGCCGGCGTATGGAGAACTATAACTTCATCATCCGGGACGGCAATGGCGACATTATCCGCAAGGGGATTCACATCACCATCTCCAGCGGCATTGCCGAAGCAATGGAGGAGTGGCGTTCTGCCATGACCGAGAACCTTATCGATGCCGCTGACAAGGCCCTGTACTACGCCAAACGCATGGGGCGGAACCGGGTAGCCAAGTTTGTGCCCGGAAATCCGGACAGCTTTACCATTATTGACGGGAGTTGACCGTCTTTATCCTTTCCGCAGCCTTAGCCCCGTGCTTCATCGGCCAAGCGTCTTCTGACGGCGCAGCAGGCATGGTGAACAAGGTTTTACATTGACACACCATCCCATTACACCATAGTTTCAAGCTGCTTATTCTCAGGGCAGGGTGCAATTCCCTACCGGCGGTGATTCCGGCATGTTCCGGAAAGCCCGCGAGCGTTCCGTCTCCGGCGATGGTCAAAGGAGACGGAAGTCAGCAGATCTGGTGCGATTCCAGAGCCGACGGTATAGTCCGGATGAAAGAGGATAAGACAGTTGCGTCCCGCCGGGCATCTTTCATGATGCTCTGCGCCCGGTTGCGTAAAATTGCGCGGCTGCGGCATCTGTCTCTTTCCACGCCCTGATTCTGGTATCTTCGCAATACGGGAGTGCTGCCATGAATCAGTCGTTATTGACCCCCTTCGGAACTCCGTACCAGCGTGTTGAAAAGGCGCTGGATGCCCTGCGTAACGGCAGGGGCGTTCTCGTGACCGATGACGAGGACCGGGAGAATGAAGGCGACCTCATCTTCTCTGCCGAGCATCTTACGCAGGAACAGATGGCTATGCTCATTCGCGAATGCAGCGGCATAGTCTGCCTGTGCCTGACGGACGAGAAGGTGCACCAACTCAAGCTGCCCATGATGGTGGAACACAACGGGAGCAGGCACCAGACAGCGTTTACCGTGTCTGTGGAAGCTGCCGAAGGCGTGACCACGGGCGTTTCTGCCGCTGACCGTGTGCGCACCGTGAAGGCCGCTGTTGCCCGTGGCGCACGGCCTGATGATTTGCGCCGCCCGGGGCATGTGTTCCCGCTGAGGGCGCGGGAGGGTGGAGTGCTGACGCGCAGGGGGCACACCGAAGCAACGGTGGACCTTATGCGTCTTGCAGGACTGGAACCGTGCGGTGTGCTGTGCGAGGTGACTAATTCTGACGGCAGCATGGCCCGGCTGCCGGAGATTGTGGCCTTGGCCCGCAGGCATGAAATGCCGGTGCTGACAGTGGATGATCTTGTGCAATACCGCACGGCTATGGGCGCTGAAGAGCGCAAGGCCGTGTAGACCTGTTCCCCGGAAGGCATGCCGCCACACCCTTCCTTCCCCGTGCCGTGAGACTGACGGCTATGCGGGAGAATCTTCCCACAACGAAAAAGCACACACGAATGGAAAAGGCCGGGGATCGCTCCCCGGCCTTGTTCTTTACTATGAAGGTTCGGAATGCCCTGCGGGTTATTCCTCGTCTTTCTTGCGCTTTTCGTATTCGTCTTTGTACAGCTTGTAGGTGATGGAGTCCACCAGCGCCTGCCAGCTTGCCTCAATGATGTTGTACGAAACGCCAACGGTGACCCAGCGGGAGTTGTGGTCGCCGGATTCGATGAGTACGCGCACCACTGAGGCAGTGCCGCCGCCGTCCGGGTTGGTGGCTGTCATGACGCGCACCTTGAAGTCCAGCAGCCGCATCTCGTTCAGGCGCGGATAGAAGCCTATGAGCGCCTTGCGCAGGGCGTTGTCCAGCGCGTTGACCGGGCCGCGTCCGGTGGCGGCGGTGTGTTCGGTTATTCCTTCAACCTGCACCTTGACAGAAGCTTCGGAGATGGGTTCGCCCCCGTGGGCGTCTTTGAGTTCCAGTACGCGGAACTGCACAAGGTGGAAGAATTCGCGCACGCCGCGCCGGGCCAGTTTTTTCAGCAGCAGAAGTTCCACGGAAGCTTCAGCCGCAGCATAATCATAGCCCATGCTGGAGCGTGTTTTCAACTCGTTGAGCAGCCCCTTGACCACGGGTTCGTCCTTATCCAGATGGAAACCGAAGCGGCGGGCCATGTTCACGATGTTGGCGCGACCGGCCAGTTCTGTGAGCAGCACCCGCTGGCGGTTGCCCACCTCTTTGGGGTCTATGTGCTCATAGAGCATGGCAAGGCGGTTTACCGCGCTGGCGTGTATGCCTCCCTTGTGCGCAAAAGCGGAGCGGCCCACAAAAGGCTGACGGCTGAAGGGCTGCAGGTTTGCCACATCCGCCACATAGGCGGACGTGCCGGTTATCAGCGGCAGCCGTTCTCTGGGAATGGTGGTGTATGCTCCGCCGCACTTCAGCTCCAGAACGGGGATGATGGAGCAGAGGTTTGCGTTGCCGCAGCGTTCTCCCACACCGTTCATGGTGCCCTGCACGTGCATGGCACCGGCCTGTACGGCGGCTATGGCGTTTGCCACAGCCATTTCACAGTCGTTGTGGGTGTGAATGCCGATGTTTGCATCGGGCAGGGAGGCACGGACGGAGCCGATGATGGATGTTACTTCCGACGGCAGTGTTCCGCCGTTGGTGTCGCACAGCACCAGTACTTCCGCTCCGCCTTCGAAAGCCTTGCCCAGAGCCGTGAGGGCGTATTCGGCATTGGCCTTGTAGCCGTCGAAGAAGTGTTCTGCGTCAAAGAAGACAGCTGCACCCTGTGAGCGCAGATAGGCAACGGAATCGTGAATGATTTCCAGATTCCGCTCCTCAGGTACGCGCAACGCTTCTGTGGCGTGGATGTCCCATGATTTGCCGAAAATAGTGCACACCGGCGCACCGGAATCCAGCAGGCAGCGCAGGTTAGGATCGTTTTCCGGCAGGAAGTTGGGATGGTGCGTGCTTCCGAAAGCGGCAATACGGGCGTTGTTCAGATGATAATTCTGAATCTCACTGAAAAATGCCCGGTCCACCGGGTTGGAACCCGGCCAGCCGCCTTCTATGAAGTCCACGCCCAACTCGTCTAGCTTGAGCGCAATCTTGATCTTGTCCTCGTTGTTGAGGCTTATGTCTTCTGATTGCGTGCCATCACGAAGCGTTGTGTCGTATATCTGTATCTTCTTCATGGTCAGCCAAGCATGGAATCTTTATCCAGCCCGAAGGCGTCGTGCAGGGTGCGGACCGCCAGTTCCGTGAATTTTTCCTCAATGAGGCAGGTGATTTTAATTTCGGAGGTGCTGATCATCAGGATATTGATGTTCATGGAGCGCAGCGCCTCGAACGCCTTGGCGGCAACCCCGGAATGATTGCGCATGCCCACGCCGATGGCGGAAACCTTACAGACGTGCAGGTCGTGCAGAACTTCGGCCGCGTTCACTTCCTTCTGGATATCTTCCATCAGGGTGAGGGTCTTTTTGAGATCGCCGCGGGGTACCGTGAAGGTCATGTCGGTTCTGCCGTTGCGGCTGGGGTTCTGGACGATCATGTCCACCACAACGCCGCTGTCGGCAAGGGGGCCGAACAGCCGGGAAGCCACGCCGGGCACATCCGGAACATCGCGCAGGGTAACACGGGCCTGATCCTTGTCATATGCAATGCCTGAAACGAGTACCGCTTCCATTGTAGAATCCTCTTGCGTTACGAGTGTTCCCGGCGTGTCCGTGAAGGTGGAACGCACATGCACGGGCACCTTGTATTTCTTGGCAAATTCCACCGAACGAATCTGCAGGACCTTGGCGCCCATGCTGGCCATTTCCAGCATTTCATCATAGCTCACGCGGTCCATCTTGCGGGCGGTGCTGCACATGTTGGGGTCTGTGGTGTAGACACCGTCAACGTCCGTATAAATTTCGCATTCGCAGCCCAGCGCCGCAGCCAGTGCCACAGCCGATGTGTCGGAGCCGCCGCGCCCCAGCGTGGTGATGCGGTTGTCGTCGGTGATGCCCTGGAATCCGGCTACCGAGAGGACATCGTACTCTTCCAGCATGGCGGTAAGTTTTTCATTGTCTATGCCCAGAATTCTGGCCTTTCCGAAGGCATTGTCGGTGCGCATGGGGATCTGGAATCCCAGCAGCGACCGGGCTTTGACACCGGCGTCCTTCATGAGCATGGCGAACAGGGCAACAGAAACCTGTTCTCCGGTGGAGATGAGAGCATCCACTTCCGCGGCTTCCGGGTCGCGCGACCATTCGTCCGCAAGGGTGAGCAGGCGGTTAGTTTCCCCCGAACGGGCGGAAAGCACAACAAGCACCTTGTACCCCTTGGCTCTTGCGGCAAGCGTCTTTTCGCGGACCTGCTTCATGCACTCCAGGTTGGCGACGGAAGTTCCCCCGAACTTCTGAACCAGAATACGCATACCGATTCCTTTGTGTTTTTGAAGGGGTTGGAAAACTAATCGGGCACGTTGCCATTATCCTTGCCATCGCTTTCTCTCTGGCCCGAGGGCCGGGCAGGAAGAGTAAGCGCATTGCGGATGCAAGTGGCTTCAGGGCCGTGCGCCGCAATCTCTACAAGACGGCCTTCATCGCACGGAACCCAGCGAAAAAGCAACCACTCATCGGGCCATTCGCCGGAAGGCAGAAATTCCGCCCATTCCACAAGCAGAAGTGAGCGGCCTTCGTCCAGAAATTCATAGTAGCTTTCGTCCATGCCTGCGCCTTCCAGCCGGTACAGGTCGTAGTGCACCGTTGGTGGCACGGTGGGGTAGACGTTGTAGACGTTAAAGCTCGGACTGCTTACTTCGGCCAGTTCTCCGCCGGGAAGGCTTTCCACAAGCGCACGGATGAGTGTGGTTTTGCCGCTGCCGAGCGGGCCCTGAAACATGATGGCCCGGACCATACCCGTCCGCTGAATGGCGGTGGCTATGGTCCGGCCCAGAGTTTCTGTCGATTCGTTGTCTTTCAGATGCAGACGCACCGTATACCTGTGTTGCTACCGGATAAGGGTTCTCAGAATGTCTTCCTTGCCCACAACGCCGACCACCTTGCCGTCTTCCACTACGGGAAGCGTGTGGAACTGGCTGTCTACCATCAGGGAGGCTATCTCATCAATGGGGGTGGAGGGGCGCACGGTCTTGGGCAGCGCCGTCATGGCCTCGGAGACTTTGCTGGCGGCTATCTTCCGTACTTCAGAATCCAGATCGAACATGGAACGGGTAGGGATGATGCCGTCCAGCACGGTGAACAGAGTGGGCACGTTCAGCTTTTTCTGCTGGCTGATGAGATCGCTCTGGCAGATGATGCCCACAAGCGTGTTGTTCTTGTCCACCACGGGCAGGCCGTTGAACTTGTTGTCCACCATGAGGCGGGCTGCTGTGGGGATATCCGTATCAGGGGTGACGGTGATAACGTTGGTGGACATTATGTCTTTTGCTGTAAGCATGATACAAGCTCCTTTTGTGCGATGGTGAGTGCTGTTGCAATATCCTGTGCCGTATTGCCACGCATGGGAAATGTTTCGTGCAGGAGTGTACCGGCACGGGCGTGCAGGTATACCGCCAGACAGGCGGCGTAGCGCGGGGCAAGCCCCTGCCCGGACAGTCCGCCCATGAGTCCCGCCAGAACATCGCCTGACCCGGCCACAGCCAGTGCCGGGGCGGCAAACGGTGAGATGACGAGCGGTTCTTCCGTTTGCGCAATCAGGGTTCCCGCGCCTTTGAGCACAAGGACGCAGGGATACTGTAACGCATAACCCCGTGCCGCCGCCAGCCTGTTTCGCTGTATTTCGTGTACATCCTTGCCGGCCAGCAGAGACATTTCGCCGGGATGCGGGGTGAGGATGTCGTCCGGCAGGAGCAGGTCGCACAGGGCGGGCGTGCGGGCCAGATGGTACAGAGCGTCCGCATCAAAAATGGCCGGAGGTCGGTCCGCAAGGCCCAATATGCGTGCGAGCAGCTCCCGCGCATCATCTCCGCGCCCCATGCCGGGCCCGATGACCAGAGCGTCCGCCCGCTGTATGGCGGCATTCAGCTCAGGTGAGGGCTCCCATGTTTTTCCGGGGCCTGCCGGACAGGTAAGGATATCCGGGTTCATAGGGGCAATGAGCGGGAGAAGTTCTCCGGGGGCGGCTACGGTTACATAGCCAGCACCGCTGCGTTGTGCCCCCTGTGCCGCGAGGACGGGTGCTCCGGTCATGCCGGGTGATCCGCCTATGACAAGAACATGGCCTGCGGTTCCTTTGTGCATGTCGGGGGCGAGCGGGAGCATGGAAGCTATGGCTCGGCAGCCTGCGGCGTCCAGCAGGGCGTGGGAGGCAGGAAGCCGGGTTCGCACGGTTTTGGGAATGCCTATGGGGCGGCAGTGCAGCGCACCTGTGAATTCACCCGCAGGGGGCATATGCAGCCCCGGTTTGGCCGCCTCAAAGGTGACGGTGGCGTGGGCGCGCACCGCCACAGGGCCGGGTTCGCCGGAAAGTCCGTCCAGACCGGAGGGGATATCCAGTGAAAGAACGAAGCAGCGTTCTCTGCGTGAGTTTATCCACGCTACCGCAGCGTGGTAGAGGGGAGCGAGCGGACCACAGAATCCGGTGCCGAGGAGTCCATCTATTATGATGTCCGGCATACCATTTGGGATGCCATTAATGATGTCATTACGGATGTCGTTGGGGATGACGGCATCGGGTGATTGCGGATTGGCTGCGGGGAAGAGGGAGGCCGCGCGGCTGCCGCGTGGAAACGGGAAGAATTGCGTATTGGTGCTCAGGGGAAGGAAGGAGACGCCGGTGCGGCGGGCAAGGCGAAGGTGGTAGCCTGCGGCTCCCCTGTAGGCACGCAGCGGGCGGGAGTGCAGCACAAGAACATGTGCGTGCAGGTCGTGCAGGTGCCGTGCGAGGGCTGCGGCATCGCCGCCGTTGTTGCCGCCGCCCATGAACAGAAGCACGCTTTTTCCGGCTATTTCGCCGCAGCAGTGCAGGAGAACATGCAGGGCTTCGCGGCTGGCGTTTTCCATGAGCATTTCCTCACGGATGCCATATTCGCGGATGGCGGCCGCATCCCAATCCTTCATTTCCACCGGGGAGGGCAGGGGCGTGAGCATATCTGTCTCCGCGCGTAGCCGCGCCGTTGGCTCAAGATTCCAGAACAACCACGGCGCAGGCCACATCGCGCCCGTGGGTGATGGATATGTGGTGCCGCGTAACCCCCATGGTTCCGGCGACTTTTGTCGCATTGCCGTGGAACAGCAGGTGCGGCTTGCCGGAGGGAAGGCGGGCTATTTCGATGTCGTGGAACCCGATCCCTTGGGCGAATCCGGTTCCCAGTGCCTTGACAGCAGCCTCACGCGCTGCAAACCGCGCCGCAAGGTAGGCTACGGGGTCGGCAGGCATGGCGTTCAGCTCATTGGGGTGGAGGATGCGTGCGGCAAAGCGTTGGCCGAACCGCTCCCACGACCTGCGGATTCTGTCCAGTTCGCAGACATCCAGTCCCAGTCCCACGATCATGAGCATTCTCCGCGCAGAAGGCGGGGTAGCGCAGGATAAGGAGCGGCGGCGTGTTCTCCGTTTCCCGTGGCGGTCATCGGGGGGGTGCCCCGGTTACCCCTGTTGCTCCGGTTGCCCCGGTTGCCCCGTACAACAGGGGGCTGTACGGCAAGGAGGCGAATTGTGCCTGCGGTGATCCTGTTGTTGGCCACGGAAAGCCTTATTCCGCAAAGGTGCGGATGATTTCGCACATTTCCCGCACGGCGCGATCCATGCCCACGAGCACGGCGCGGGAGACAATGGAATGACCAATGGAATACTCGTCTATGCCCGGAACGTCCTTGAACATGAAGATGTTGGTATAGTTGAGACCGTGCCCCAGATTCACCCGCAGGTCCAGAGACCGGGCGTACTCTATGCCCTTGACGATCTTGGTGAATTCTGCCTGCCGTGCCTTGGGGGTTGCCGCATCGGCAAAGCGGCCGGTGTGTATCTCGATGAATTCGCTGCCAACGGATTTGGCGGCGTCTATCTGGCGTTCATCAGCTTCTATGAACAGACTGGAGCATATGCCCGCCTCGTGAATGGGGGCGAGATATTCGCGCAGGTGTGTCTCACGTCCCGCCACGGCAAGGCCGCCTTCTGTCGTCAGCTCTTCCCGTTTTTCAGGCACGAGGCAGACCATATAGGGCCTGTTGTCCAGGGCAATGGACTGCATTTCCGCCGTGGCGGCCATTTCAAGATGCAGGCGCGTGTTCAGGCAGCGGGAGAGGATGGAGACATCGCGGTCGATGATGTGGCGGCGGTCTTCGCGCAGGTGCACGATGATACCCCGCGCCCCGGCCAGTTCGGCAAGATGGGCGGCGGTGACCGGTTCCGGCTCTATGCCTCTGCGCTGCTGGCGCAGGGTGGCCACATGGTCCACATTGACGACGAGAACGGGCATGGCTGGCTCCTTGAAAGGTTGATTTCCTTCTTCATGTTCATGTTGCGGCAGCGCAAAGTCAAGCTGAAAAGCGGTTGGACCGGCAGGTGGTTGCGGCGTTGCCGACCGTTGATTGTGCATTCTGGCCCGACGTTGACGAAAGAGGCTTCGGAGAGTACAGCGTGCGGGAATGCTCTTCAAAAAATCCCCCTCGAAAACCACTGAGGTACTCCTATGAATGTTTGTATAGTCGGAACCGGCTATGTCGGTCTTGTCAGTGCCGCCTGCTTTGCGGAGATGGGCAACGATGTTGTGTGCGTGGACGTGAATCCTGATGTTGTGAGCACGCTGCAGGCGGGCAAGGTGCATATCTACGAGCCCGGACTTGAAGATATGGTACGTCGCAACTACGCGGAAGGCCGTCTTATCTTCACGACCAGCCTTGCGGAAGGCATGGAGCGGGCTTCTTTTGTCTTCATAACCGTGGGCACCCCTTCCCGCCCGGACGGCTCGTGCGACCTGTGCTACGTGGAGCAGGTTGCCCGCGAAATTGGTCAGAACATGCACAAGCCGGTCATCGTGGTGGACAAGTCCACCGTGCCGGTGGGCACGGCGGACCGGGTTCGGGCCATTATACGGCAGGAACTGGACAAGCGCGGCGTTAATCACGACTTTGACGTGGTTTCCAACCCGGAATTCCTGAAGGAAGGCGACGCAGTAAGCGATTTCATGAAGCCTGACCGGGTGGTTGTGGGAACGGATAACGAGAAGTCTGCGGAATACCTGAAGACTCTCTATGCCCCCTTTGCACGGAGCCGTGAAAAGCTCATCGTCATGGGGGTGCGTAGTGCGGAAATGACCAAGTACGCCGCCAACTGCATGCTTGCCACCAAGATTTCGTTCATCAATGAGATAGCCAACATCTGCGAACGGGTGGGAGCAGATGTGCGTGACGTGCGCATAGGCATAGGCTCTGATCACCGTATCGGGTATCATTTCATCTATCCCGGCGTGGGATACGGCGGCTCATGCTTCCCTAAGGATGTGAGGGCGCTTATCAACACGGCCCATGAGTTTTCGTTCCGCCCTGAGTTGCTGGAGGCGGTGGACACCGTGAATAATCGCCAGAAGAAGCGTATGGCGGAGCGTATTGCCGAGTACTTTGCGCAGCAGGGTGGCGTTTCCGGCAAGACTCTGGCGGTTTGGGGGCTGGCTTTCAAGGCGAACACTGACGACACGCGGGAAGCTGCCGCCCTTGCCATGATTGAGATGCTTACGGCCCAGGGCATGCGTATACGTGCCTTTGACCCGGTGGCGGGCGAGAAGGTACGCGAACAACTGGCGCATAACCCACTTGTTGAGATTGTGGACGGTCAGTACGAAGCAGTGCAGGGGGCGCAGGCGTTGCTGGTGGTGACGGAATGGAATCAGTTCCGTACGCCCGATTTTGAGCGGGTGAAATCGCTGCTCACCGCTCCCATCCTGTTTGACGGACGCAACTTGTACCCGCCGTCCATGATGGCGGAGCTGGGGTTTGCCTATTTTTGTGTGGGCAGGCCGGACCCGGCGTAGCGATTTTGTAAACCGGCATTGTAAAGCCCCCGGTGTGCATTGGCGCACCGGGGGTTATGTTTTTAGAGGTGAAAAAGGGCGGTCACGTTGTCCGTAACCGCCCTTATGGGGTGTAAAGAAGGGGCGCCTGACGTCAGGTCGGGAGCCATGTATGGGCCTGGGGGGGGGCTAGGCTCTGCGCTCCGAAACGCACCGCCTGCAGGAGCGTAACTGCAATTCCTGCAGAATGAGTCGCTCGTACTGCATGGAGGCCTGACTGCGCGTGATCATATCGTCTTCCAGAAAGCGTTCAAGAAATTGCGTTTCTTCCCAGAAGTCAAGGAGTTCGTCGTCACCCAGTGATTTGATCTGCATGTTCAGCGGGACATCTTCGGGAAAGGGGGAAAGATTCGCCATCAAGTTGGAACTCCTTGCCGGATCGGCGGTTATGCTGCCGCTATGGGCTACAGATTGCGATACTAGCCGACCGTCAACTGTTTTACAACCACTTTTATACTCACACTCATGCCTCGGCAACGCTATGCTGGTTGCAAAGGCGGAGCATTCCAGCTATATTGCTGGCACGTTTGTGAGACAGGACGTTTCAGCCCCTGCGGGATGGACATCACATTAAGGAGTGACTCTATGCGTGAAGCGCAAAGAAAGCAGGATGATGAGCTTCTCCAGCTTGTCACGTTCAGTATTGGTGATGAAGAGTTCGGGGTGGATATCCTGAAAGTTCAGGAAATCATCCGGACAATGGAAATCACCAAAGTACCGCGCGCTCCGGAGTTTGTGGAGGGCGTTATCAACCTGCGCGGCAAGGTTATTCCCATCATCGACCTGCGCCGCCGCTTCGGGCTTACCTCCAAGACGCACGACAAGCATACCCGGATTATTGTTATCGAGATAAATAACATGATTGTCGGTTTTGTTGTGGACTCTGTTTCCGAGGTGTTGCGCATACCCGCAAGCACGGTGGAACCGCCGCCGCCCGTGGTTGCCGGTATGGAATCCGAATACATCAGCGGGGTGGGCAAGTTGCAGGACCGCCTGCTTATTCTTCTTGATCTTGACCGCCTGCTTTCGAACGCCGATCTTAACGTGCTCGGACAAATCTAGACGGCGCGGGCACTGCACCCAAAGCCGCCAAAAGCCGTATGTACGGCTTGGCGGCTTTTTGTCGTGCTCTCTGCCATGCCCAAAACAATGAAGAAACGAGTCTGCCGTGCTTTTTGATGAAATTGTGCTCGGGCTGCAAACGGCAGCCCGCCGCGTGGTGCATGTAGCCAGAAGCGGTCCCGCTTCGCAGGCGCGTATGGCGCATTCCCTGCGCAACAGGGATGAGAATGTTGTGCTGGTGGTTCGTAATTCGCACGAACTGGCAGACCTTAAGGGGTTGCTTACCCTTTTCACCCCGGAAAGCTCCATGGAGGAGGCGGAAGTTTCCGCACCGGCATGGCAGCAGCCGTGGACAATCATACCACAGCACCCGGCGGGTTCGCACGGTAAGGCTGCATGGTCTTCCCGCATTGCCAGTCTGTATGCTCTGAACTTGCGCAAACCCAGGCAGGGGGTGCTTGTTTCGCTGGACAATTTTTTGCCCAAGCTGCCGCCCACCGCGCTGTTTCAATCCCACGAACTGCCCTTGACCCCTGGAGAGGATTCCGGTCCCGAACTTGTGCTCGATCAGTGTGTGGAATGGGGATATTCCCGTGTTCCCATGGTGACGCAGCCGGGAGAGATTGCTCTGCGTGGGGATATTCTGGATATCTACTGCCCCGGTTATGCCCGTCCGGTGCGTCTGGAATTTTTCGGGGACACGCTTGAGGAGATGCGCCTGTTTGAGCCTTCCAGTCAGCGGTCCAAGGGGAATTTGGACGAACTGGTCATTTTGCCCACCTCCCCGGTTATCATGAGCACGGAGCATAAAAACAAAGCCGTGCAGTGGTGGAAAAAACTTGAAAAGGACAGCCGTATCCCGGCCGGACTTGCGGGAAGGCTGGAGCATGCGGTGGAAAGGGCGGGAACGCCCCTGCTTCCGGGCTGTTTTTATGAGCAGGCCGCATTTTTGGAAGAGTGGTTGCCCAAAGATGCTGTGTACATTCTGCCATCTGAACGGGATCTTAAAGAAGCGCTTGAAGAATCGGAGAGGGCATGGCGGACGTATCTGGATAAGCAGGAAGCTGAATCCGGTTTGCGGCAGCACGCCGCGCTGGCACTGCGTAGTGCCGCTGACGCCATGGAGGTGTGGAAGGACACCCGGCGCGCGCACTTTGAAGATCTGGTCATTGGTGTGGACAAGACGGGAAGCGACCTGACGGAGCGGTCGTACGGCGCGTTCCACGATATTTTTGTCTCCCCGCAGGAGCAGGACAGGCCTTGGCAGGCGCTGGTTTTGCGGCTTCGCAAGTGGATGCAGGAAAAGAGGCAGGTGCTTCTCTGCTTTGTGAACCAGCGCAGCAGGGCCAAGTTTCTGAAGCTGGCCGAACAGGACGGGCTTATGCCCCGCCTGCGTTATGCGCCGCGCGAGAAAGGACTTTTTGCGTTGGTGGCTCCCTTCCGGCGCGGCATTGATCTGGCGTGGGACAATGTGCTTGTGCTGGGCGAAGACGTTATCCAGCCCAACGCAGAACGCAGGGAGCGCGCACGCACGGGTGCTTTTGCCGGACTGAAGGAATACGATGACCTGAATCCCGGTGACCATCTTGTGCACCGTGACTACGGCATTGCCGTGTTTGACGGGCTGCACCGCATGGAACTGGGCGGTGTGTCCAACGACTTTCTGCTGCTGAAATATGCAGGAGACGACAGGCTTTACCTGCCCGTGGACCGGCTTTCTTTGGTGCAACGGTTTAAGGGACCGGACGGAGCACCGCCCGCGCTGGACAAGCTGGGCGGTTCCGGCTGGCTCGCCTCCATATCCCGCGCCCGCAAGGCCATAGAGAAAATTGCTCATGATCTTGTGGAGATGTATGCGTGGAGGCGTATTGCCAAAGGCTTTGGGTACGGTCCCGTGAACGAATTGTACCGCGAGTTTGAAGCGTCTTTCGGGTTTGAGGAGACGCCTGATCAGGCCCGTGCCATTCAGGATGTGCTGGCCGACATGGAAAAGGCGCACCCCATGGACAGGCTGGTTTGCGGAGATGTGGGCTTCGGCAAGACGGAAGTGGCCCTGCGGGCCGCATTCCGCGCAGCCTGCGAGGGCAAGCAGGTGGCGCTGCTGTGTCCCACCACCATCCTTGCCGAGCAGCATTACCAGACCTTCAAGAGCAGACTGGGCGGTTTTCCGGTGAATATCGGCATGCTCTGCCGGTTTGTTTCACGCCAGCGCCAGAAAGAAGTGCTGGCTGCCGCAGCCAAGGGGCAGGTGGATATTCTCATCGGTACGCACCGCCTGCTTTCGGACGATGTGGATCTGCCCAATCTGGCCCTGCTCATTCTGGATGAGGAACAGCGGTTCGGCGTGCGCCATAAGGAAAAGCTCAAGAAGTTCCGCCGCAATGTGGACGTGCTCACCCTCACAGCCACCCCCATACCGCGGACATTGCAGCTTTCTATGTCCGGCATACGTGAGCTTTCGGTCATAGAAACAGCGCCGCTGGGCCGCAAGCCTGTGGAGTCGGATCTGGTGGAGCGTGATCCCGATCTGCTGCGCAGCTATGTCCGGCGGGAGCTTGATCGGGGCGGGCAGGTGTTCTGGGTGCATAACCGCATTGAGGGGTTGGAGCGAGTGGCGGAGTTTGTCCGTCAGCTTGTGCCCGATGCGCGGGTGGGCATGGCTCATGGTCAGATGTCCGAAAAGGAACTGGAAACCACCATGCACCGGTTCTGGCATGCGGAGCTGGATGTACTGGTGTGCACGGCAATTGTGGAATCGGGACTAGATTTTCCCCGTGCCAACACGCTTATCGTGGATCAGGCACAGATGTTCGGGCTGGGGCAGCTTTATCAGTTGCGTGGACGGGTGGGGCGTTCTGACGTGCAGGCACATGCCGTGTTTGTGGTTAACAGCCTGGAAAGT
The DNA here is from genome assembly GCF_013340305.1 of Desulfovibrio psychrotolerans. NCBI lineage: Bacteria > Pseudomonadati > Thermodesulfobacteriota > Desulfovibrionia > Desulfovibrionales > Desulfovibrionaceae > Desulfovibrio > Desulfovibrio psychrotolerans. The sequence goes on along the minus strand of NZ_BLVP01000001.1, from coordinate 275,368 downwards.
ATACCCGAGCTTGCCAAAAAACGGCTGCGTATCATTCTGGACATGGACTACCTTGGGGCAGGATTTCAGGTAGCCATGGAGGATCTGCGCCTGCGGGGCTCCGGTAACATACTGGGAGAGGCCCAATCCGGCCAGATGGCCCGCGTTGGGCTGGACTTGTATCTGGAAATGCTGGAAGAGGAAGTGAAGCGTCTGAAGGGCGAAGAGGCCGTAGCTTCCGTGGAAACAGAACTCAATATAGGCATTAACGCTCATATTCCGGAAACATACATTACGGACGGACGGGAACGGCTGCGTTTTTACAAGACACTTTCTTCGGCAGTGGATGCCGTGGCGTTGCAGGATACGGAACTGGAAATACGCGATCGCTTTGGTCCGTTGCCCGAGGAACTTTCCAACTTTTTGGGTGTGCTGGGATTCAAGCGGTTTCTCATGGAACTGCAGGTGGTGAAGGCGGATATTTTCCGCGACAAGGTGCGGCTTGTCTGGGGTGATAAGGCTGATCGCATATCTCCTGCGGCTCTAGTGGCGTGGGTGGGCGCCCGGCAGGGGCAAGCCCGCCTGCTGCCGCCTGCGTGTCTGGAATATCGCATGGACAAGAGCGGTTCCGTACGCGAACGGCTGGAATACGCCAAGGCGGAACTCAAACTCCTTTCGGCGACCATGGAGAGTTGATGTGAGCATTTGGAAAAGACTGGCGGTGGTTCTGGCCGTGTGGGCCGCGATGCTTGCAGGATGCGGAAACGATTCCGTGCAGGACGGCGTGGTGGCAACGGTGAATGGCAAGCCAATCTATCTGAAACAGCTGGAAGCCCGCTATGATCTGGACAACCTGAGCTGGTCGGGGGGCATGGTTCCATCCGTTGATGTGCTGCGGAGCGAATACGGCCAAGTACTTTCGCAACTTATAGTGCATGAACTGGTTATTCAGGCTCTGGACCGCGCCGGCTTGGGCATTACGGACGAAGATGTGGCAAAGGCCGAGGCTGTTGTGCGGGAGGACTATCCCGAGGACCAGTTCGAAAAATCCCTCGTGGAGGAGTATATCGATATCGAGGAGTGGCGCTCCATGCTCCGGCAGCGGCTCGCCATGGAGAGACTGAAGTCGGATATTCTACGCCCGCGGGTGAAGCTTACTTCGCAGGAAGCGGAGACCTATTACCGGGAACATCTGGCGGATTTTTATCTGCCCCCGCGTGTGCGCTTTCTGCAGATAACAGGGCCGGACAGGCGGCAGGTGGAAAAGGCCCGCGAATCGTATTTGCGGCAACAGGATATCGAGGCGGTTCAGAATACCTTTGATGAGATAACCATACGCGAGATGCGTATGCGCTTGAATATGCTGCCCGTGGGTTGGGAGAGTGCCATAGGCAAACTTAAGCCGGGGCAGGCCAGCACCGTTTCATCCGGCGACAACGGTTTTGAAACACTGGTTCTGCTGGAGCATATGCCGGAGAAAGTGCTTGATCCTTCGCGCGCCTACCCGTTGGTAGAGACGGTGCTCATTGAGCAAAAGATGCGGGTGGCGTTTGAAGAGTGGCTTGTTGACGAGTTGGGGCGGTCTGAGGTGAAGGTGACGCGCCTGCTCCGGCAGATGGAGGAACAGGCGGCCGAAGCTGAGCAGAAAGCGCAATAGCTGTTGCGGTGCATTGCCTATACCGCAATGCCGGAAAGGACCGGCGAGGTTGCGTGTCAGGCCGCATGGTTGACTTCGGGGTGCTGATTTCCTTGAGGAATATAGACATGCACCAGGGCTTGTTGCATAATCGTGTGAAACAGATTACAGGGAGTGAGTGTTCCTGGCTGTTGCTGTTGCCCGAGGGAACGCCCAACTATCCAATCGTGCAAAACGAGCTGCCTCAGCCCTGCCCCTTCTTTGGTGGTGTGTTTGTGCCGCAGCCGGAGTGAACGTTCCGGCGGTCAGCCGGAAAACCAAAAAATATTCAGGGAGCGAGCTTTGTTCTCCAACATCCTGTTTTACAAGAGAGTTGTTTCTGTTCTTTTTGTGACAACCATTCTTCTTTCCGCGTCATTCCTTCCTGTTCGCGCGGAGAATGTACTGAACAAGATTGTGGCGTTTGTGAACGGCGACATCATAACCCAGTTCGATCTTCAGGAATCGGTTGCGCCGGACTTGCTCCGCGCCGGTCTTTCCCGCCAGAATCCTGCGCATAGGGCAGAAATTGAGGCCATGGAGCGGCGGATGCTGGACTCCATGATTTCAGATCTGCTGTTCTTGCAGGAAGCGGATCGCTATAAGATAGAGGTTAAGGACGCCGAGGTGGAGAACGAGATCCGCAAGCTTGCCCAGCAAAACGGGCTGACGCTGGAAGAGGCGCAGCAGCGGATGAAGGAAGACGGCGTTTCTTATGATAATTTCAAGGAAAAGATTCGTAACAGCATAGTGCGCTCCCGCCTGCTTTCCTTCATGGTCGGCCGTAAGGTCGTTGTGACCAAGGAAGATGTGCAGGCCTATTACGATGAGCATAAAGGCGAGTTCTCCAGTGACCGTAAGGTGGTTGTGAGGATGCTGGCCCTTGCTCCCGGTACGGATGCGGGCAAGGTGTACACCCTGCTGCAGGACGGCACGCTTTCGTTTGAAGAGGCGGTGGACCAGTTCTGCGTGGGACCGGCTAAAAAGAATGGCGGGCTGCTGGGCGAGTTGACCTGGATGCACCTTGCCTCTGCGTGGCGGGAGGCTTTGGAACCGTTGTCTGACGGGCAGGTTTCCAAGCCGTTCACTGCGGACGGGGTTTCGCTGCTGCTTAAGCTGGATCAGACGACAGCCGGAAATGTGCTTCCTCTTGAAGAGGTTGCGGGGCGCATTGAGGAAACCCTGCGTGCACCGATGCTGGAGGAGCGTTTTTCAGAGTACTCCGGCAAGCTGCGCGAAAAAGCGGTTATCAAGATCAATTTATAATCCTCAAACATCCGAGCAATCGGAGGCGTAATGACCACGATGACCGAGTTGGGTGCTCAACTGTGCAGGGCGCGGGAGAGCAAGGGGCTGACCCATGAAGATGTTGCACGCAGGATTAAGGTGGCGGCACGCACCCTTGTTGCGCTGGAGACGGGCAACATGGATGATCTTCCTCACGCTGTTTACACAAAGGGGTTTGTGAAATCCTACGCCCGGCTTCTTGGACTGGACTCGGATGAATACGGGCAGGCCATGGATGTTATCTACGCAAGAGAACTCGGTGATCAGGAGGAGCAGGAAGTGGCTTTTGTGAGCCGCAGGCTGCCGCCGCCCAAACCCCGTTGGCATATCCCGGTTCTCATCCTTTTTGTTTGTGTGGTGGCTGCCGGAGGTGGCTGGTATTTTTTCGTTGATTCCCGTTCGTCGTCCGCTGTGAACGAGCTGGCTCCGCAAGGTGCAGTTGAGGCGACTCCGGCTGTTCCGCAGGCTGGGGCGGACGGGATAGACCCTACTTCTCCACAGGTACAGGGTGAGACTGAGGCGGCCCCGGAAGACGGTGAAAATACGGTTATCCCCAATGAAGCGGGGGAGGCACCCGCTCCCGCCCCGGAAACTGAACTGCCTGCACCGGCACCGCAGGGAAGTCTTTCCGTTCCTGCTACGGAGGCCGCCCGGACTGCGGGGGCCTCTATGGCCGCTTCTGTTCCCGCAGAGGTAGAGGCGCTTGTCGTGGGTGATTCGGAAGCAACAACCGTGGGCGGGTTGCGGCAGGAACAGGCTGACGAGCTTGTCGCCACAACGTCCGGCATTGCCCCGGAACCAGTAGAAGCTGTGGCTGCAGCTTCTTCCGCCGAGACGGCAGTGTCAGCGGGCGGCGCATCATACGGTCCGGCCGTTATGGAAGTGCCGCTTAAGCCTGGCTCCGGAGAACAGAAATTGACGCTCACGGCATCCAGTGAATGCTGGGTGGAGGTATGGGGAACCGGAGTGGAGCGTCGCGAGATGTACCTGCGCGCTGGGCAGAAATCCGTACTGCGCTTTCCCGCCCAACTGAACCTTAAGTTGGGAAATTCGGGGGGCGTTACCGTTACCTTGAACGACAGGAATGTTCCCATGGCCGGAGAGGAAGGCAAGGTGCTTACGCTGCATTTTATTTCGGCTCAGTAGTTCTGATGGAATTTTCGGATAAAGGCATCATACTCCGTGTCGGGCGGTTCAAGGAGGCGGACCTGTGGGTCCGTTTTTTGTCGCCTGCCCGTGGCCTTTTTACGGCCTTCGCGTTCGGTGGCTGCCGCAGCCGTCAACGTTTCTCCGGGTGTCTGGATCATCTTAATACGGTGCATTTTCGTGTGAGGATGAGCCGGGCCGGTTCGTATACCAGTCTGGAGGAGGGCGTTTTGCTGCGATCCCCGCGTCGTCTGCGTACGGATCTGCACAGGCTGGGGCTTGCGGTCAACTGCCAGAAGTTTCTGGAAGCCATGGGGGTGTCCCTGGAAGGGGCGCAGGCGGCCTATACGCTGTTTGAGGAAGCGCTGGAGGCTCTGGAGGCGGATAAGGGGGCGGATGCCATGCTTCCGCTGCTTTTTCGTGCGCGTTTTGCTTTTGATCAGGGGTACAGGCCGGAAACGGGCTTTTGTCTGCAATGTGGCTGCGAGATGGATTCTGGTCAGGGGGCGGTTTTTCATGTGCAGGAAGGCCTGCTTTTGTGCGGCAACTGCGCCGCTCCTTCCGGGCCCATGTTCAGGCTGGGCAACGAATCACTTGACGCGCTGCGCTTTGTGCAGGAATATTCACCGCTTCACTGGGAAGCGCTTTCGCTTTCTGAGCGGGCGCGCCGCGAACTGACGCGGGCGGTGGATGGCTTTATCCAGTTCCACATTGGTTTGACATGGGATAAGGGCATGTTCCGCAGGGTGTGATTGCCCGGCCACTGTCCGGTCATGCGTGACCACAACAACACGACAGCATCGTGTAGAGCATATTGAGCTTAGAGGATTGCCATGCATTTTCAAGATGTTATTCTAACTTTGCAGACATTTTGGTCCCGGCAGGGGTGTGTTCTTGCGCAGCCTTTCGATGTGGAGTGCGGCGCGGGAACCTTTAACCCTGCAACATTTTTGCGGGTTATAGGGCCGGAGCCGTGGAACGTGGCCTACGTTGAGCCTTCGCGTCGTCCCACAGACGGACGGTACGGCGAAAACCCCAATCGGCTGCAGCACTACTTTCAGTTTCAAGTCATCCTCAAGCCTTCGCCGGACAACATACAGGAGTTGTATCTGCAAAGCCTGAAGGAACTCGGCATTGACTCTGCTGTGCACGATATCCGCTTTGTGGAAGACGACTGGGAATCGCCCACACTGGGTGCATGGGGGCTTGGCTGGGAGGTTTGGCTGAACGGCATGGAGGTGACGCAGTTCACCTATTTCCAGCAGGTGGGCGGTATTGATCTGTCTCCCACCAGCGTGGAGATCACCTACGGTCTGGAGCGCCTGTGCATGTATCTGCAGGGCAAGGAATCCGTATACGATCTTTCCTACAATGCGAACGTCACCTACGGAAACGTCTACCACCAGAACGAGGTGGAGATGTCCCGGTACAACTTTGAGTTGAGCGATGCGGGCATGCTGCTTAACCTGTTCGGCATGTATGAGGCGGAGTGCAAACGCCTGTGTGAGGCCGGTGTTGCTTGGCCTGCGTACGATTACTGCCTGAAGTGTTCGCATACGTTCAACTTGCTGGATGCCCGTGGGGCCATATCCATTACCGAACGTACCGGCTACATCGGCCGCGTGCGGGCTCTGGCTTCGGCAGTGGCCCGTCTCTATGCGAAGCAGCGTGAGGATCTTGGTTATCCCATGCTGCCGAAAAACGACAACTAGCAAGGCCACAGGAAGAGCATACCATGTCCGTATTCGTATTGGAGATAGGCTCGGAAGAGTTGCCCGCCCGTTTTTTACCGGGCCTTGAAAAGGAACTGGGAGATCGCCTTGCGGCGTTTCTTGCCGAATCGCATGTGGAGTTTGAATCTGTTTCCGTGGAAACCACGCCCAGAAGGGCCGTTGCCACGGTGCGTGGCATTGCCCTGCGGCAAAGTGAGGCGGAGGAGGTGGTTTCCGGTCCGCCTGTGCGCATAGCCTTTGACGCAGAGGGCAAGCCCACCAAGGCTGCGGAAGGATTTGCCAGAACGCAGGGAGTGGACCTTGCGGATGCCTTTACTCTGCAGACGGACAAGGGCGAGTACATTGCCGTGCGCAAGCGCGTGGGCGGTGCCGCCACAGCGGACCTGCTGGCTCTGGGATGTCCGGTTATTATCGCGGCGTTGCCGTTTCCCAAGAAGATGAAATGGGCGAGTCTGGAGTATACATATGCCCGCCCCCTTCGCTGGGTATTCGCCATGCTGGATGATCAGGTTGTTCCCTTTGCTGTGGCTGACCTTGCCACCGGCAACACCACTCGTGGTCACCGCGTACACGGTCCCGGCCCCTTTGCCGTGGCAGGTGCGGAACAGCTGGAGGGAGTGTTGCAGGATATGTGCGGCGTAGTCCTTTCCGGTGCCAGAAGACGTGCCGTCATTATTGAAGAGGGTAACCGTCTTGCCGCCTCGGTAGGGGGCAATGTGCTGTGGAAAGAGGCGCTTCTGGACGAAGTGCAGGGGTTGTCTGAACATCCCGTGGCCTGTCTTGGCGGGTTTGATCCGTCCTTTCTGGAGCTTCCCAAGGAAGCGCTGCTCACCAGTATGCAGAGCCACCAGAAGAGTTTCGGTCTGGCCGATTCCGAAGGCAACCTGCTGCCGTACTTCCTGACGGTGCTGAACATTACGCCCAAGGATGAGGCCGTGGTGCGCAAAGGGTGGGAGCGGGTGCTGAGGGCGCGACTGGAAGATGCCCGTTTCTTCTGGCGCAACGACCTTAAAAGCAGTTTTGATGCGTGGCTTGAGAAGTTGGATTCCGTTATTTTCCTTGCGCCGCTGGGCTCCATGGGCAACAAAACCCGGCGCCTGTCTGTGCTGTGCGGGGAACTTGCCGTGGCTGCCGCGCAGGGCGCATCGGACATCAAGGCAGATGCGGAACGCGCAGGGCGCCTTTCCAAGGCGGACCTCGTTTCGGAGATGGTCTATGAATTCGACAGCCTGCAAGGGATAATGGGCGGCATATATGCCCGCAGGATGAATGAGAGCGAGGCCGTGGCTCAGGCTATTTCCGAACAGTATCTGCCTGCCGGGCCGGATTCCCCCGTCCCTTCGTCATTGTGCGGGGCGCTGCTTTCCATCGCGGACAAGGCCGATACGCTTGCAGGGTGTTTCGGTCTGAACACGATTCCCACAGGGGCCGCAGACCCGTATGGCCTGCGCCGTTGTTGTCTTGCCATTACGCGTATTCTGCTGGACAGGGATATGCATCTTCCCGTTTCGGCAATATTCCGGATGGCTCAGGCCGGTTACGGCGATGCCATACAATGGAAATTGCCTCTGCCGGAAGCGCATGCCAAGATGGTGGAGTTTTTCACCCTGCGCCTGAAGAATTACTTTGTCTCTCAGGGATATGAAACGCTGCTGGTGGAGGCCGTGCTTAACGCCGGGGCTGATGATGTGTGCGATGCCCGCGCACGTCTGAAGGCTCTTGCTGCGTTCAGCCGTACGCAGGGGTTTGCGCAGGCGGTGCTCACTTTCAAGCGTGCAGCCAACATCATCCGTAAGCAGGGCGAAGAGGCCGGCGCGATGCTGGACGGAATACCGGACGCTGCGCTGTTTGAGGATGATGCGGAAAAGGCCTTCGGAGCCTCGCTTGCCGCTATGGCTCCCCGGTTTGAGGCCCTGTGGGCGGCTGGGGATTTTGATGCCCTGTTTGGCCTGCTGGAAGAATTGCGGCCGGATGTGGACGCGTTCTTTGACAAGGTTATGGTCATGTGCGATGACCTTGCTGTACGTCAGAATCGGCTTAATCTGCTTATGTCGCTGGTGCGCAAGCTGGGTCGGCTTGCGGATTTTGCCGCTTTGCAATTGTAATGGAACAGGCGGGGAGGGGTTGATTCTTCTTCGCCATGATAAATTGTAGACAATAGCTTGACATGTCGGTGGTTGGCGCGTAATGAACTGCCTTCCCGTGTTCCAGTATTGTCGTCAAGAAGACTCTTACATACAAGTTTTTTGGAGGATCTACCGTGGCTAACCACAAGTCTGCCATCAAGAGGCATCGCCAGAGCCTGAAGCGCGCTACCCGCAACCGTGCTATGAAGACCCGTGTCCGTAACACTGTGAAGGCTGTTCGCACCGCAATCCTGCAGAAGGACAAGGATCAGGCACAGGTTCTGCTTGGCACTGCCAACTCCGTACTGGACAAGGCTGCCGGCAAGGGCGTTATTCACTGGAGAATGGCTGCACGCAGCATTTCCCGTCTGAGCAAGGCTGTCGCAGAAATCGCGTAACGCCTTTTCGCTCCCTGATTATTGCATGAAGGCCCGCCATGGCGGGCTTTTTTGCGTTGTCCTTCCGTGTTGCCGCCTTGCGCGGACATGCGCTATCTGCTAGTAGGCGCAAGAACGTGTGGTCCGAAGAGACCGCTTTGTACCGGCGCGCCGCCAGGAGCCGTTACCGGGCGGAAAGACGGTTTGTGCCATCTTATCTGGAGTAAACAGCATGCGTCTTTTCAGCCGAACGCCACGGGTGGAACAGCTCAAGGTGGTCATTGTCGGGGCAGGTGAGGTGGGGTTTCATATTGCCCGCCGTCTTGCACAGGAAAGCAAGCAGGTCGTTGTGGTGGACCAGAGCGCGGAGGCTTTGCGCCGGGTATCTGAAGTGCTGGATGTGCAGACCGTGCAAGGGTCCGGATGCAGCCCTGTGGTGCTCAGTGATGCAGGCGTTATGGACGCCCATATTTTCTTGGCCGTGACGGACAGTGATGAGATTAACATCATATCCTGTCTCTTTGCCAACGCCATTGCCCCGGATTCCCGAAAAATCGCGCGCATACGCAACGAAGAATACCATCTGTTCCAAGATGCGCTGACCAACGAACCTCTGAGTATTTCCACCATCATCAATCCCGAAAAAGAAGTCATCAAGGCTATAGACCGCATGCTGGCCATGCCGGGGGCTGTTGATTTCAGCGAGTTTGCGGACGGGCAGGTGAAGCTGGTTGGGGTGCGGCTGGAACAGGGGCCGCTCATCGGAAGGCGGCTCATGCAGTTCCGTGAAGTTGTGGATGATGTGAATGTCATCATAGCCGCTATCGTGCGTAAGGATGAGCTAATTATCCCTGGTGGGAGTGATGAGATTCTTGCAGGCGACATAGTGTATTTTGCCTGCAAAGACACAAGCTTGGAAACCGTGCGACGGATATCCGGCCACGATACCGCTCCGGTAAAGTCTGCGCTCATCATCGGGGGTGGTAATATAGGTCTGCGGCTGGCCATGCTCTTTGAGCGCAAGGGGCTGCATGTGAAGCTTGTGGACAAAGACAAGGCGCGTTGCATGGTGCTCGCGGAAAAGCTGAATACCACACTGGTTCTTCACGGCGATGGTACTGATCAGGACTTTCTGCGGGAAGAAAACGTGGACGCCATGGATGTGGTGATTTCTCTCACCTCTGATGAAGAAATCAATATCCTCTCTTCACTGCTCGCCAAGAATCTAGGAGCGAAGAAAACCGTCACCCGGGTGAACAAGGCCGCCTATCAGCCCCTTGTGAGTGCCATAGGCATTGATAACTCCGTTTCGCCACGCCTGGCGGCAGTGAACTCCATTCTGCACCACATTCGCCGCGGCAAGGTGCTTTCGTCCGTTTCCATACGGGGCGAAGGCGCAGAAGCGCTGGAGGCCGTGGCCCTTGCAGATTCTGATGTGGTGGGCAAGCCCGTGCGCGAACTGGGATTTCCGCGCGGCACCCTGCTGTTGGCCATTGTACGTGGGAAGGAAGTCGTCATTCCCAGCGGTGACAGCATAATCAACCCGGAAGACCGCATCATCATCCTGACCACTCGTGAGGAGGTTTCCCGCGTGGAACAGGCTTTAACGGTGAAGCTGAGTCAGCTTTAGGCGGGTGCATGCGTCTTACGTACTGTTTTCATGTGATAGGAGCGCTGCTCGCCTCAGTTGGGCTTACCATGCTCTTCCCCATTGGATGGGCACTGTATTACCAGGATGCGGGATTGTGGCCTTTGGTTGGGGCGCTGGTTGTTTCCTGCGGTTCCGGGGCGTTGCTTTACGGGCTGACCCGCCGCAGGGATAAGCTGGTCATGAACCACCGTGAGGGTATGGCCATAGTGGCTCTGGCGTGGATTGCAGCCGGATGCGCCGGTGCATTGCCTTTTCTGTTCACGGGGATGATCCCCACGGCAACGGATGCTTTTTTTGAATCCTTCTCTGGCTTTACCACGACAGGCTCCAGCGTCCTTGCGAACATAGAAGCACTGCCGCCCAGTATACTCATGTGGCGCAGCCTTACGCATTGGCTGGGGGGGATGGGCATTATTGTGCTTTCACTGGCAATACTGCCGTTTCTGGGCGTGGGCGGTATGCAGATGTACAAGGCAGAAGTTCCCGGACCGGAACCGGATAAGCTCAAGCCCCGTATTAAGGATACTGCCATAGTCCTGTGGAAGGTCTATGTGTTCTTTTCTGCGGTGCAGTGTGCGTTATTGCTGTTGGGAGGCATGACATTGTTCGATGCAGTCTGCCATACCTTCGGCACTATGGCCACGGGCGGATATTCCACAAAGAATGCTTCAGTTGGTCATTACGACAGTGCGTACATTCACTGGGTCATCACACTGTTCATGTTCATCGCAGGGGCCAATTTTACACTGCATTACCGGGCGTTACGCGGGGACATACGTTGTTTCTGGAAAAATCCGGAGTTCCGTTTCTATACCGGCACTGTTGTTTTGTTTACCCTGCTGGTTACCGTCTGTATTTACGGCACGCAGTACGACTCCTTGTTGCAGGCGTTGCGGTTTGCGGCATTTCAGGTGGTATCTATCTGCACGACAACGGGGTTTGCCACTGCGGACTACGAACTGTGGTTGCCTTTTTCTCAGGCGCTTCTGCTTTTCCTTATGTTTTTGGGGGGATGTGCCGGTTCTACAAGTGGCGGCATAAAGTGCATGCGGGTGATGCTTTTGCTGAAGCAGGGATATCATGAACTATTTCGGCTGGTGCATCCGCATGCCGTGAAGCGCATCAAGATGGGAGGGAAAAGCGTTTCTGAGGAAGTTATAGCCGGTGTTTGGGGTTTTTTCATTCTTTTCATAGCGCTGTATATAGTCTCCGGCATGCTGCTTGCGGCATGCGGGCTGGACCTGCTTACGGCTTTTTCTGCGGTAATTGCCTGTATCGGCAATGTGGGGCCCGGTTTTGGGGCTGTGGGGCCTGCGGAGAATTTTGCGCATCTGCCGGGCATGGCTAAATGGATTCTTATGCTGTGTATGCTGCTTGGGCGCTTGGAAATATTTACTATTTTTATTCTTTTTGTTCCTGAGTTCTGGCGGAAGTAACCAGCCTTTCTTTCGTTGCGTCGGGTTATGAGTGGACGCAAACTGGACGAGGCACGGACGAAAAATGACGAAGCCCCCCGCATGTGCGGGGGGCTTTGTTCGCATGGTAATCGGGAACGAGTGAACCCGGAACGTTCCGGCATGATGCTACGGGAGCCGGTCAGGGGCTGTTGCCGGTGCGGCAAAATAATCGCGCAGCCTCAGCAGAGGAGCCTCTTATGCCCGGAGTCGCGTGTCATCCATCGGACAATTCTTAGTCGAGCTGGGACAGGAGGGTTTCCTTGATGGAGTCAATGGAGCCTTCGCCGTTCAGTTCGATGTACTTGGTCTGACCCTTGGCGGCCAGATCCTTGTAGAAGTAGGCGGCAGCAAGGGTGCCGTCCACGGTGTTGTAGTAGATGTCGTGACGCTTGCCGATGGCAGCTTCGTCCTGATCGTCTGCACGGGCGGAAAGTGCGCCGCCACAGACGCGGCAGACATCGCCGTTGGGCTTGATGGCGTCGATGAAGATGTTGTTGGGATGGTTGTTGTCGTTCTTGCAGAGGCGGCGGCCCATGATGCGGTTCTTCGCCACTTCGCGGGGAAGCAGGATTTCGATGACGTAATCCAGCTTGATGTTGGCGGCCTTGAGGGCATCGTACAGCTTTTCGGCCTGCACCATGTTGCGGGGGAAGCCGTCAAGCAGCCAGCCGTTGGGACCGGCACCCTTAAGGGTTTCCAGAACCATGGGAATGGTGATGTCGTCCGGTACCAGATCGCCACGGTCGATGTATTCCTTGGCCTTTTTGCCGAGTTCGGTGCCGCCGCCGATGTGCTGACGGAAGATGGCGCCGGATTCGATGTGGTCAAGGTTATATTTCTTCTTCACCAGAGCACCCTGAGTGCCCTTGCCGCTGCCGTTGGGTCCGAAAGTGAGAATGTTCACCTCATTCCTCCTTGTCAAATATTTCACATGCTCTTAGCGTGAACGGAGACTGACTGTCAACGGAATGCTTTGGGAAATCCTGTCTCATGAACGGGAAAAAAGAATGTTTCCACTTGTTATCGTTGCCGTTTTGCCGCCGGGGAATTGCACCGTGCTGCCGCCTTGGTTCCGTTGCCATACGGTATCGAGCCGGAGCAGGTTTTCCAGCAGGGGCTGGCCCGGTCCGAGACGTTCTACGCAACGTTTATACAGCCGTAATCTAAGGGCTTTTGATGCGCACTCCAGGTCGGATTTTGAAAGCACAATAGGTGAGGGGGCGTTGCCGGATGGGCACTGTGGCAGCGTGTCCGGATGGGGCGGTGACACGTTGGCGCAAGGCATGTTTTCTTTCTTCTCTGTAAGGACAACGGGAGAGGACGCGGGATGGGTGCTTTTTGCCGACACATCTGTTAGACAAAGTCTATGGTTTTTCATGACAGCCTGTGAAAACAGGATGTTATCGACCTGAACGGACCAGTGGTCGCTGTCTGTGCGGGCTAGCCGCCAGAGGCCTTCCATAGCGTGCAGAAAGGCCGGATTCTCCTGAAGAAAGAGGGGAAGAAGGGTTGAACGGATGCGGTTGCGCAGGTAGGCCGGGTCTGTATTGGAAGCATCTTCGCACCACGGGATGGACAGCGCGGAAAGAAAATTTTCCAGCTTGTTCCTTTTTGTCACAAGCAGGGGCCGGATTAGCCTGCGGGCGGAGCAGAAGGCATCCATGCCGCCGAGGGCGGGCCATCCTGTGCCGCGCAGCAGGCGCATGAGAATGTCCTCTGCGAGATCGTTCAGGTGGTGCGCTGTGGCAAGATAATCGCAACCGCTTTCACGGCGGGCAGATTCCAGAAAGGCGTACCGCGCGTGGCGCGCTGTTTCTTCAATGCCGGTGCCTCGCTCTGCGGACAGGACCGCTATATTCTGAGCCGCGTGGAAAAACGGTAGCTCCAGAGCTGCGCAGATTGCACGGACGTATTCCGCTTCTTGCGCCGATTCCGGCCGCAGCTGGTGGTCCAGATGGGCCACGGCAAGCCGGCAGCCCAGCCGGGGAGCGAGGCAGTGCAGAATGAGCAGCAGGGCTGTGGAGTCGCAGCCGCCGGAACAGGCGACCAAAATGCCCCGGTTTTCAAATGCTGCTGGGGCGGTCTGACCGGAATTGCAGGGGGAGAGAGAAGGGTGCCTTTGTCCCGGTCCGCAGGAAGAGAGGATGGCGGGGGCGATGTCTCCCCGCATGAACTTTTCCGCTTGCAGGCAGAGGCGTGCCAGATGAGGCGGAAGCTCCTGAAGGGAGCGAGGCAGGTTCCGGATGGGGATTTCTTGGCTCATGATGTTTGCTGCTGCCTTGCATGCCGGTTTTCCGGCGTCCCGGATGCGGCATGATACCGTATCAGACGTAAATGCCCAACTGCGCGAGCATGTCATCCAGATACTGTATCATGTGTTCCCGTAGTTCCGGAGAGGCGTAGCAGACACAATCACAGCGCAGGCGGTTGCGTGCCCGCACCAGCAGTTCCAAGCGCAGCATGTGACCGTCAATTTCCAGTGCCATGCAGTGCGGAGCGCATTCCGCGTGTTCTGACTGCGTCTGGTTGAGCATGGCTTTGGGCAGGGGCAGCCAGAACAGGTCCGGCATGGTGCCGCCCAGTTCCATGGAGTTCAGGTGGTCGCGCACGGTACGGATATTTTCCGGGGTCAGGTCTTCAATCACGTAAAGCTTCATGCATCGTCTCCTGCGGCGGTACAGGAGTGGTGGTTCCTGCGGCTTCTGTGGGCATTTTCATCCACGGGATCGTTGTCCAGATTGAACATTCTGCGTGTGATGTCTATGTAGCGCGCGCCAGCCTCTTCTTCCTCGTGTCTGCGTTTAAGAAAGCTGATGGGCTCGTGGTTGAACTTTCTTGCGGCTGCCGTAAGCGCGGCGCGCAGGATTTTTTCCGTTTCTCCGTTGGCACCGTCCAGCCGCTTCATACACCTGGCCAGTTCTTCTTCCACAATGGCTTCTGAACGGGCCACAAGGTCCACAATGGTGGGCTGCAGCTCGAGTGACCGTAACCATCTGCCGAAGGTTCTGGTTTCCTGACCTACAATTTCCCGTGCTTTCTGGGCTTCTTCCTGACGCTGGGCAAGGTTTTCTTCCACGACTTCCTTCAGGTCGTCGATGTCGTAGAGGTATACGTTGTCCAGTCCGTTCACGTCCGGGTCAATGTCGCGCGGAACGGCTATGTCTATGAAAAACATGGGGCGGTTCTTGCGTTTTTTGAGGACGTTGCGGATATCCTTGGCGCGGATGATGGCCTCGTGCGCGCCGGTGGAGGAAATGATGATGTCCACCTTTTCCAGCTGGTTGAACAGGTCGGAAAAGGGCACGGCCTCGCCGTTGAACTGGCAGGCGAGCTGCTGCCCGCGTTCAAAGGTGCGGTTGGCAACGTAGATTTTGCGGATGCCGTTGTTCAGCAGGTGGGTGGCGGCAAGTTCCGCCATTTCTCCCGCGCCGATGAGCATGGCGGAGTAGTTGCCCATGTCGCCGAAAATGCGTTTGGCAAGTTCCACCGCCGCGTAGGAGATGGAAACGGCGCTGGAGGCCACGCCTGTTTCCGTGCGCACCCGTTTGGCCACGGAAAAGGCCTTATGGAGGAGCCGGTTCAGGATGACCTTGGTGGCGTTGTGCTGCACTGCCTCGTGGTAGGCGGATTTGAGCTGGCCCAGAATCTGGGGTTCGCCCACCACCAGTGAGTCGAGGCTGGAGGCCACTGTAAACAGGTGCTGTACTGCATCCAGCCCCTTGTGCCGGTATACGTAGGGTTCCAGATCATCAAGCTTTTGGCCGCGTGCGTCCGCCCAGCAGCTGATGATATGGCTGATGACCCCGTCGCCTTCGCCGACGGCCAGAATCTCCACCCGGTTGCAGGTGGAAAGCACCATGACTTCCTTGATGCAGCCGCCTACGGGAATTACGCCTGCTTCCAGATGCTTACAGTCTGTGAGGGCGAACTTTTCACGCACCTCCACGCTGGCCGTTTTGTGATTGAGGCCGATGAGATATATATCGCGATTCTTCATGGATTACTGAATGAAGCTGTGGTGAGTGGGCATGAAAACGTTGATCCCGACAAGGGAGAAAACGCTGATGGCGAAGAGCCATATGACGGCGAGGGCTGCCTTGCGCCCGCGCCTGCCAAGGGCGAGGCGCTGATGAAAGAGCCACGCGAACATGAACCACACGAAAATGGAAACGATCTCCTTGGGGTCTGCTGAAAGCAGCCTGCCCCATGCAAGCCGTGCCCAGATGAAACCGGACGCCATGCCGATGGTGTACAGCGGGAAGCCCGCCATGACCGCTATATGATTCACCCTGTCGAAGGTGGACAGGGCGGGCATGTCCTTATCGAAATCGCTCAGCGGCTCTTTGGTCTTGATTTTGCGGTCAAGGCGCATGAAGAGCAGCCCCGCCCCGAAGGCCATGGCGAGCAGACCGAAGCTGAGGAACAGTGTGCCGATATGCAGCCCGAAGAACATGCCTGTCCATTCGGTGGGCAGAGTGCCCTGCACGCCGGTAAGGGAGAAGGAGCCTATGAACAGCAGCATGGCGAGCGGCGATGCGGTGAGTCCCAGAAAGGAATAACGCATGCGCCACCACATGTAGAAATAGATGACAAGCAGGCTCCACGAGAGGAACTGGATGTAGTAGCCCTTGGAAAGGTCGAAATCGCTGCCGACCATTTCTATGAGCAGAATGGCGGTGTGCAGGCCGAAGCCCGCCACAGCGAAGCCGTTGGAGAGCTTTTTCAGCCGGTCTTTGCGCGATACGGTGCCGGCGATGACGGTAGCGGTGCCCAATCCGTACATAAGGATGATGAGCAGGGAGAACAGCTCATGCAAGTTCATGCAGCAATGCTCCTATGTTCGTGTGCAGTTCTGCCGGTAGCAGTTCTGTAAGTATGCGTTCCGCTTCTGCGCGGTTCTTTTCCTGCAAGGCCTGTGTCAGGCCGGATTCCGCAAGGTTGCGGAACAGGGTGCTATTGTGCCGTGTCTCTTTGCCGAGCGCAAGGACCATGGGCCTGAGACGTCCCATAAGTGTGAGTATGCCTGTAAACCTGTCGCCGAGGCAGGTCTGCAGTTCCATGCGGATGCGGCGGGCAAGGGCAGGGCTGCTGCCGCCGGTTCCCAGTGCGACAAGCAGGTCGCCGTTGGCAAAGTGCGCGGGCACTACGAAGTTGCCTTCTTCCGGGGCATCTATGACATTGCACAGTACGTTATTCTCCGCGCAGGCTTTGGCCACGGCATTGTTCACCGCCCGGTTGCCTGTGCAGGCGAAGACCAGAGCGCATCCCTGCACATCGGCAGCGGTAAAGGGGCGCTGTTCATACACTGTCGCCGGGTGCTCCATGAGGAGGTTCAGTTCCGGGTCCGCTGTTTCCGAAAGCGGAAAGAGGTCAAGAACGAGCACTTCTGCAGGGTCGGCGGCAAGCAGGGAGGCGAGCTTGCGTCTGCCCACTTCTCCGGCTCCGACCACAAGGCAGCGCCTGCCGTGCAGATCGAGAAAGGTTGGATAATACCGCATGGCGCCTTATACAGTCCGCCTTTCATAAAGTAAAACATGAAAATACGTTCCGGCGGGAATCCGGTTCTGTGCCCGGCAGGGGGCAGACCTGCTTGCGAAGGGCGCTGTTATGCGGTAATCGTGCGGGAGAAATAGAAATCTGTTGTTTTTGGATGGGGCATGGCGAAATCCTTGATCATACAGCTGGCGCGGTTCGGTGACGTGCTGCAGACCAAACGGCTGGTTTGCTCTCTCCTGCAGGACGGGGGAGAGGTACACCTGTGTGTGGATGCCTCGCTTGCGGAACTTGCGCGGAGGATTTTTCCCGATGCCATGGTACACGGCATGCGGGCGCACGGCACGGTTGCGGGAGACATGACCGATGCGGCGGGCAACATGGCGCATCCCGTTCATTCGGCAGAGGCGATGATTCTTGCGGAGAACCGTGCGGTTTTTGACCGTCTGCGGGCAGAGCGTTTTGATGCCGTGTTCAACCTGAATTTTTCCGGCCTGAACTTTGCGCTTTCCGCCATGTTCGACCCAGAAACCGTGCACGGGTACCGCTATGCCGCCGGTCAGCACCTGAAAGACCGCTGGATGCGCATGGCGTTTCGCTGGACGCGGAACAGGCGCACAAGCCCTCTGAATCTCATGGACTTTTGGGGGCTGCTCGCTCCCAACCCCATCCGGCCCGAGTCGGTAAACCCCATTGCCATGCGCAAGGGGGGAGGGCTTGGTGTGGTGCTTGCCGGACGCAATTCCCGCCGCTCGCTGCCCGTGGACATGCTTGCGCGGTGCGTGCAGGCGGTTTTTGAGGCGCACGGCGGACCGAGAGTGACCCTGCTGGGCACGCGGGCGGAACTGCCCCTTGCCCGGCAACTGATGCGGCATTTTTCCGGTGCGCTGCTCAACCGCACCGAAGACCGCGTGGGACGGACGGATTATGGCGGGCTTGTGGACATGGTTTCCGGTCTGGACGTGCTGCTTACCCCGGATACCGGCACCATGCATCTGGCGGCGCATCTCGGCACCCCCGTGCAGGCGTTTTTTCTCTCCTCCGCCTGGGCGCACGAAACCGGACCGTATGGGCTTGGGCACAGAGTGTGGCAGGCGGTGC
Source organism: Desulfovibrio psychrotolerans (assembly GCF_013340305.1). Taxonomy (NCBI): domain Bacteria; kingdom Pseudomonadati; phylum Thermodesulfobacteriota; class Desulfovibrionia; order Desulfovibrionales; family Desulfovibrionaceae; genus Desulfovibrio; species Desulfovibrio psychrotolerans. The sequence goes on along the minus strand of NZ_BLVP01000001.1, from coordinate 257,343 downwards.
TGCAGTGTTCGCCCTGTCTTGAATCCCGCCCGTGCCCGATAGGTGTGGAGTGCCTGAAATCATTTGATGACCCGCTGTTTCACAGGATTCTGGCAGGAAAGATTGATGCCAGCTACCCCCCCGGCGTGCTCGGGCTGGTGAGTATGCTGGACGCCGTGGGCGTGACGTATCTGCCTGTTTTCGGAGAGGATGCCGCCGCTGCTGCGCGGCTTGACCAGCGGATGCTTGTGGCGGAGATGTTCGGACTTGTCGAAGACCCGGTGGTGGAAGACAATGAAGCGGCAACCGCGTTGTTAACCGAAGCGGACTGGATGCTCCCCGCGAGAGGATAGCGCGGGGCTGTGCTTATGCAGAAAACAGAGGAATGAGCGTATGACAGATACCGGCCGTACCCTTCGCGTTTTGGTGGTTCTGCCCCTGTATGGCGGGTCGCTGCCCATCGGGCGGTTTTGCGTGGAGGGATTGCGTGAATCGGGGCACATGGTGGAGGTGTTTGAAGCGCCTTCCTTTTATCCGGCCTTTTCTGCGCTCAGAGATTTGCGTGTGACCACGGACAGGCTGGAGTATCTGGAAAACAGTTTTTTGCAGGTGGTCTCTCAAGCCGTGCTGGCAAAGGTGGAAACCTTTGAGCCTGACCTGGTGCTGTGCATGGCGCAGGCTCCGCTGAACCGTCAGGCACTGAAGCGACTGCGCAAGGACGGCGTGGCCACGGCGATGTGGTTTGTGGAGGATTTCCGGCTTTTTACCTACTGGAGAGCCTTTGCCCCGTATTACGACTTTTTTGCCGTTATTCAGTATGAGCCGTTTATCAGCCAGTTGCGGGATATTGGCGTGGAGAACGCGTTGTATCTGCCCATGGCGGCACTGCCCTCGCTGCATCAGCCCATGCGGCTTTCGGCTGCGGAGCAGCGCAAATTTGGCGCTGATGTGGCGTTTCTGGGAGCCGGATACCCCAACCGGCGGGTGGCCTTCCGGCAGCTGGTGCATCTGGACTTCAAGATATGGGGAACGGAATGGGACGGTGAGCCTCTGCTGGAGAGGCATGTGCAGATGGGGGGAGCCAGGATTTCTTCAGAAGATTGCGTGAAAATTTATAACGCCACGAAAATAAACCTGAATCTGCATTCAAGCGTACGGGCCGAGGAACTGGTGAGCGGGGGCGACTTTGTAAACCCGCGCACCTTTGAACTGGCTGCCTGTGGTGCTTTTCAGCTTGTGGACAGGCGTTCGCTGATGCCTGAACTGTTTTCTGCCGGTGAGCTGGCAATGTTTTCCTCGCCGGAGGAGATGCTGGAATCCATTCATCGTTACCTTGGTGATGAAGACGCGCGGCGCGCCGTTGCGGAGAGGGGCAGGGAGCGCGTGCTGCGCGACCATACCTACGCGCGGCGTATGCAGACGCTGCTTGCCTTTATTGCCGAACGGCGCAAGGGGTGGCCGGAGGCGAAACGGCCGGACATTGCATTTGCCCCGGATATTCCCGAATCCTTGCGGGGAGAGCTGGCGGGTATGGTGGCCCGCCTGAATTTGCCTGCCGACGCTGCCTTTGCGGACGTGGTGTGGGCTATCCGGCAGCAGCAGGGCCAGCTTTCCGGCCTGGAAACGGCGGTGCTGTTTCTGGATGAATGGAAAAAGCAGTACGCACGGTCTTAGTACGCACCTCTTAGTCCGCACGGTTTTTGTCCGCACGGTCTAACTAAGCAGGATGTTTGTGCGCCCGGTCTTTATGCGCCCGGTTTGGGCAGGTTGCGTGGTGTGCCTTTTCCCTTCTGCCCGGTCATGCCGTGGCGCGTTACCGTGATTCTTCCGGTTTGTTGTTGCGGCTGAGGATAAAGAACGCCACCGTTTCCGTGAGATGCTGGGCCAGATGCGACAACTCCGAAGAGGATGCGGCAAGTTGCTCCGAGGCGGCGGCATTGCTCTGGACAACGGTATCCAGCTGCTGAATGGCTTTGTTCACCTGTTCCGCCCCTGCGTACTGTTCATTGTTCGCGGCGGAAATTTCCTGCACCAATGCCGCTGTCTGGCGGATTCCGGGGACCACATCGCGCAGCTTTTGGCCCGCTTCCTGCGCTATTTTCATGCTTTCGGACGACAGGGTTCCTATCTCTGCCGCCGCGTTGCCCGACCTTTCCGCCAGTTTGCGCACCTCTGATGCGACAACGGCAAAACCCTTGCCGTGTTCGCCCGCCCGGGCTGCCTCTATGGCGGCATTAAGGGCGAGCAGGTTGGTTTGTCTGGCTATTTCTTCCACAATGGTGATTTTTTCTGAAATGGTCTTCATGGCCGTTTCTGTCTTGTTCACGGCTTCGCCCCCCTGTTCCGCATCTGCGGCGGTACGGATGGCGATGGTTTCCGTTTTTTTGGCGTTTTCCGCATTCTGCCGTATGTTGGCGGTCATCTGCTCCACAGAGGCGGAGATTTCTTCCACTGCGGCAGCCTGACGGGTGGCTCCGTCTGAAAGGGTATTGCTGGAGGCGGAGAGTTCGCGCATGCTCACATTCAGGCTTTCTGAGGTGTGCTGCACATTGGAGACGACGCGCCCCGTCTGTCCGATCATGGTGTGCAGCGCATCGGTGAGCATGCCTATTTCATCGCGCCGCGACACTATCCTGCCTGTTTCTCCCTGTTCATCTGCGGAGCGTGGCGCAGCGGAGTTCGTGTTCAGGATGTGTTGTGCCTCTGCAAGATTGCCTGCCGCCACCGAACGGGCGCTGTTTATGCTGAGGGTGAGGGGGCTGAGAATGCGCCTGAGCAGGATATAGAGAATGCCTCCTGTTGCCAGTATGGCCAGCATGAGACAGCTTGCCTGAATGGTGAGGAGGACGCGGATTTTTGCTTCTGCCTTTGCCTGCAGAAGGGAGACGGCCGTGTTCAGCGTTCCCAGCACCTTGTCGCTGGAAGAGGAGAGCTGGCGCGCTGCCTGCGTGTCGCCTGAAAGAGCTGCTTCCAGAAGGGATTTGTATGCATTCCACAGATCTGCGCCTGTTCTGAACTGTGCGGCCACATCTGCCGGAGGAACGGGCAGCCTGCCGTGCGGGCCTTGCGGATTGAGTGTGAGCGGGGCTGTGCCGCCTTCTGTAAGGGCACGAAGGGATGTCTCGAAAACGTGCATGGCGGTTCTGATGTGCTGTTCTGTGGTGGGTTTGTCTTCCGAGTGCTGCATGCCGAGCACATCTTTGGCTATCTTTTGGGTGAGCATGCGCTGGCGACCGGCAAGGTTGATAGCCAGTCCGTCATCCTGCTGGCTGCTGCTAACCAGAACGGTACCCGCAAACATTATGACAATGATCAAGAAAAGCAGGCATACAGGCGCGATGATCTGAAATTTTATGCTCATGTCCGGCTCCGCAGAATAGTGGGTGGGGGTATGACTGATTATAGTATGCCACGCCACGTAGTGCAAACATGATATGTTACATTACAAACGATAATACCCCGTCCTGCCGGAGCGGGACGGGGTATGGAGAAACATGCGGAGGGTGGGGCTCAGGCAGTGATCTGCGTGCCGCTGCCCTTGTCTGTGAAGAGTTCCAGAAGGACTGAGTTCTCTACTCTGCCGTCTATGATGACAGCCTTTTCCACGCCTTCTTCCAGTGCTTCCAGACAGCATTTGACCTTGGGGATCATGCCGCCCTGCAGAACGCCCTGCTCAAAAAGGGCGTGCACCTGCCGCACGGTGAGGGAGGGGATGAGTTCTTTGTTTTTATCCAGAATGCCCGCAACGTCTGTGAGCAGCATGAGGCGCTTTGCCTTAAGGGCGGCGGCCACGGCACCGGCTACGGCGTCGGCGTTTATGTTGTAGGTGGCACCTTCATCATCGACACCCACGGGGGCGATGACCGGGATGTATCCATCCCGTTCCAGCGAGCGCAGCAGAGAGGTTTCTACCCCCACCACCTCGCCGACCTTGCCGAGGTCGATGATCTCCGGAGTGCGCTTGAAGCCTTCTACCACCATCTCCATCTTGCGGGCGCGGATGAGGCGTCCATCTTTGCCGGAAAGCCCCACGGCCTTGCAGCCCGCCAGATTGAGCAGGTTGACGATTTCTTTGTTCACCTTGCCCACGAGCACCATTTCCACCACGTCCATGGTGGCGTCATCGGTTATGCGCAGGCCTTCGCGGAAGTGGCTCTGTATGTTCAGGGCTTCCAGCATGCGGCCTATCTGCGGGCCGCCGCCATGCACGATGACGGGGTTTATGCCCACATATTTGAGCAGCACGATGTTCAGGGCAAAGGCGCGTCCGAGCGCCTCATCCTTCATGGCGTGTCCGCCGTATTTTATGACCACTGTCTCGCCGTGAAACTGGCGCATGTAGGGCAGGGATTCTATGAGAACCCGTGATTTGAGTTTGTCTTTTTCGTGCTGGTCCATGCGGTTTGCTCCGGGAATGCGGGGGTTGGTGCCGGGTTAGAGGATGTAGCGGCTCAGGTCTCTGTCTTCGCGCACATCGGCCAGTTGCGCCTGCACGAAGGTGCGGTCTATGACCAGCGTGTCGCCGGAGCGGTCCGGGGCTTCGAAGGAGATGTCCGCCAGAATGCGTTCCAGAATGGTATACAGGCGGCGCGCGCCGATGTTTTCCGTTTCCTGATTGGTCAGTTCGGCAAACGAGGCGATTTCTTCCAGACCGTCTTCCGTAAAGTCTATGCCCACGCCTTCTGTGGCGAGCAGAGCCTTGTATTGCACGGTAAGCGCGTTGCGCGGTTCTTTGAGGATGCGCAGGAATTCGTCTTTTCCCAGAGCGGACAGCTCCGTACGCAGGGGGAAACGCCCCTGCAGTTCCGGGATGAGGTCCGAAGGCTTGGAGTAGTGGAATGCCCCGGCTCCGATGAAGAGGATGTGGTCGGTGCGTACCATGCCGTACTTGGTGTTTACCACGCAGCCTTCCACAATGGGCAGCAGGTCGCGCTGCACGCCTTCACGCGAGATGTCGGCTGTTTTTCCGCCGTGCTGGGCGCTGGCTATCTTGTCTATCTCGTCCACGAAGATAATGCCAGTCTGCTCCACGCGCTCGCGGGCCATTTCGGCCACTTTGTCGTGGTCTATGAGGCGGGCGGCTTCCTGCTCTATGAGCAGGGCAAAGGCATCGCCCACGCGCATGCGGCGACGCTTGCGCTGGGCGGGAAACGCCTTGCTGAAGATATCCTTGAACTGGGAGCCTATCTCTTCCATGCCCGGAATGGTCATGACTTCCATATGCGGGCCGCTCTGCATTTCCACTTCCATGTCCACTTCGCGGTCGTCCAGCTTGCCCTGCCGGAAGAGCTGGCGCATCTTTTCACGGGTGTTGTCCGTGGTGGCGGCGGAAGGAGCGGAAGGAGAGGACGGGGAGGAATAGGCGGAAGGTTCGTATGTGGGAGCAGGCTGGTGCCGGGAGCCGGGCAGAAGAAGATCGAGCAGGCTTTCTTCCGCATTGGCTTCTGCCTGCACGCGGACGCGCTCTGTTTCTTCTTCGCGCACCAGCGAGATGCCCAGTTCCATGAGGTCGCGGACCATGGATTCCACATCGCGGCCCACATAGCCCACTTCGGTGAACTTGGTGGCTTCGACCTTCACAAAGGGCGAGGCGGAAAGCTTGGCGAGGCGTCTGGCAATTTCTGTCTTGCCCACGCCGGTGGGGCCCATCATGATGATGTTTTTGGGGGCTATCTCGTCCCGCAGGGCGGGTTCTATCTGCTGGCGGCGCCACCTGTTGCGCATGGCAACGGCCACCATGCGTTTGGCGTCCTTCTGGCCGATAATGTACTTATCCAGTTCCGATACGATTTCCCTTGGGGTAAGCGCACTCATGCGTTCTCCTGAATGGCGTGGCTATGGATTGCGGGCGGGGGGATAGTAGCAGCGGGAGGGCCGAAAGCCAATGGAAAATGCGGGCGCGGCCCGGTAAGCCCGGAGCGCGCCCGCGTAATGCTTATTGGTATGTTCGGCTCATGTGCGGCAGGAGGCGGCCTGCGTTATTTGCTTATGGGGATGGTGAGGAACTGAACCGCACCCCGGCGCTTGAACTGCAGCATGATGGCACCGCGGGGCTCGCCTTCTTCCTTGAGGATTTTCTGGAATTCTTCCACGGAATGTATCGGCTTGAGGTTCGCCTGAACGATCACATCGCCGGGACGGATACCCGCTGCGGCTGCGGGCAGCTTCTGGTCCACCTCGGTGACGAGAATGCCTTCCACCGCATCCAGCCCAAGGGCCTTGGCTTCATCTGCTGTGACGGGGCGCAGTTTGATGCCCAGCACGGCAACGGTGACATCGCCGGAGGGTTGCTGCTCAGGCGACTTTGCCATTTCTGCACTCCGTTCCCCGAGGGTGATGGAAATGACGCGGGTTTTTCCGTCGCGGATGATGGTGAGCCGTGCATTCTGCCCGGGGGGCAGGTCTGCGATGGCGTGAATGAGCTCACTGGAGGAGGAGATGGTGCTGTCGTTCACCTTGACGATGACATCGCCGTTACGCACGCCGGCTTTGTCTGCGGGCTGGCCGGGAACCACGCCGGCCACGAAGGCGCCTTTGGTATCCTTAAGGCCCAGAGCCTTGGCGGTGTTTTCGTCAAAGTCGGTGATGTTTACGCCTATCCAGCCGCGGCTGACCTTCTTTTCCGTCTGCAACTGATTGATGATGTTCTTGGCCATGGAGCTGGGGATGGCGAAGCCGATACCCTGACCGCGGGCGATGATGGCGGTGTTTATGCCGACCACCTCGCCTTTGCCGTTGATGAGCGGGCCGCCGGAGTTGCCGGGGTTGATGGAGGCATCGGTCTGGATAAAGTTATCAAAAGGACCGGAACGGATATTGCGGCCTTTGGCACTGACAATGCCTGCCGTGACGGTGTGGTCCAGACCGAAGGGGTTGCCGATGGCCATGACCCATTCACCCACTTCCAGCGCATCGGAATCGCCGAAGCTGATGTAGGGCAGGTTCTGCTTCGGTTCCACCTTGAGCAGGGCGAGGTCTGTTTCCGGGTCGGTGCCGATGACGGTGGCGATGTAGGAATCACCGGCGGTACTCTTTCCTTCCACATTCACGCGGACGACATCGGCCTGTTCCACCACATGGAAGTTGGTCACCACATAGCCGTCTGCCGAGATGATGAAGCCGGAGCCGAGGGAGCGTTCTTTGCGCTGCTGGGGTTCGCCGCCGCGCCTGTTGAAGAACTGGTCGAACTGTTCGAAAAATTCGTCAAAGAGAGGGCCGCGCGGATGGTTGCGGAAGAGGTCTTGCAGGCCTTGCGGTCCGGAGATTTCCACAGTTTTTTCCGTGCTTATGTTCACAACGGCAGGGCCCGCCTTTTTTGCCAGTGCGGTAAAGTCCGGCAGTTCGGCCGCCATGACGGAAACGGCCATGAACAGCGTGAAAAGGGGGGCAAAAGCGACAATACGTGCTGAGGTTCGTTTCATTGAAGATTCTCCTTGAGAATTCTGCTGAATGGGGTGCTGTGGCAGAAACTCTGACCCTTCCATAATAGGCTGTTTTCATGGCATGTAAACCGTATGGAACGCAAAAAAGGCCGGGTATGAACCCGGCCTTTACGATAACCTGTTTGAAGATATGACTTATTTGTTTTTCAAGGCATTCTTCAGGGCGGCACCCAGCGTATTCTCGAAAGCAGGAGCATCGCTGCCTGCCACCGGGCCTTTTTCGGCCCTGGGCTTGCGATATTCCTTCCACGAGGTGTCTTCGGCCGTTTCCACGCCCACGGGGGCGAGGGTGATCTTGCGTTCCTGTGCCCGAATCTGAGCCACAGTTACCTGCAAGGTGTCGCCGGGCTTGGCGTTATCCAGATTGGCGGCCTTGGGGGCCTTAGCCATATTGGATTTGGGCATGAGCCCGGTTACGCCGGGAGCAAGGGCGATGAACAGGCCGAATTCGGTACGGGATTCGACTTTGCCCTCAAGGGTGGCCCCTACGGAGAACTGTTCCACCACGCCGGACCACGGATCGCCTTCTGCTTCCTTCATGCTCAGGGAGACGCGCTGCTGGGCAAGGTCAATTCCCTTAACCTTCACGGTGACGGTATCGCCCACTGCGACCATATCGCCGGGCTTGTGCACACGCTTGGTGTAGGACATTTCCGAGACGTGCACCAGGCCGTCTATGCCGGGAAGCACTTCCACGAAAGCCCCGAAGTTGGTCAGGCGTACGACCTTGCCTTCGCGGATTTCTCCTTCCGTCAGTGCATCGGCCACGCGGGCCCACGGATTTTCCGTCACCTGACGGGCAGAAAGGGAAATGCGCAGCTGGCCCTTTTTGTCCGTTTCTATGGAGAGGATTTTGGCGCGTACGATGTCGCCTTCGCTCACGGCTTCATCCGGGGCACCAATGCGGGACCATGAGAGCTCGGAGACGTGGATGAGGCCTTCCACTCCGGGCATGATTTCCGCAAAGGCACCGAAGGGGGCAAGGCGGACGATCTTGGTGTCCACTACAGACCCTTCCTGCATCTGGGCCATGAATTCGGCGCGCTTGGCTTCCTGTTCCAGTTCCAGCAGAGCGCGGCGCGAAACGACCACGTTGCGCCCGTGCTGCTCGAACTTGATGATGAGGAACTGGAAGGATTTGCCCACAAACTCCTCGGCGTTCTCCACAAAGCGGGTGTCTATCTGGCTGACAGGGCAGAACGCGCGGCGCTTGAGTACGTCCACGTCATAGCCGCCCTTGCGGGTGGCAACGACCCGGCCTTCCACGGGGAGCTTGGTCTTGTAGGCGTCTTCAAGGAGGGCTGCGCCGCCGACTCCGGCAAGCGCCTTGGACAGGCGGATTTCCTGAGCACCGGCGGCCATGACGTAGAGTTCCACCTCTTCGCCTTCCTTGACGGAAAGTTCGCCGTTATCGTCCAGAAACTCGCTGCGTTCGGCAACGCCGTCCACCTTGGTGCCGGTGTCCACGAACACGCTGTCAGCGGTTATGCTGATGACTGTGCCCTTGATGCGGTCGCCCACCTTTAGGGTTTCTCCCATCGAGCCCGTGTAGGCATCCAGCATCGCTTCAAAATTTTCTTCAGCGCCCATCTGGCGGCTGTCATCGGAACCGGCCATCCAGTTCTCCTTGAAACATCATGAGTTGAGGTTAATGGAAATCGTTTACGGGCTATATCCCTCATCCGTTCCAGAAGCAAGCCGGAAAACGGGAAATGTGCAGGTTGCCAGCCGCAGAAAGCCGTGGCATGCTGCGCGCACCGATATTACAACCAAGGAGTATTCCTGATGGCAACCGCCAAAGCACGTCACATTCTTGTTGATTCCGAAGACGCATGTAACGAACTGAAGTCCCGCATCGTCGCCGGTGAGGACTTTGCCGAAATGGCACGGCAGTATTCCAAATGTCCTTCCGGCCGCCGTGGCGGCGAGTTGGGCGCGTTCCGCCCCGGGCAGATGGTGCCTGAATTTGATCACGTCTGTTTTAATGAAGCGGTGGGCGAGGTGCACGGCCCCGTGCGCACGCAGTTCGGTTTTCATCTTGTGGAAGTGACCGAGCGCAACGATTAAGGCTTTTTATAGGGGTATCGGCCTGTGCGGCCTGACATGGCAAAGGAGCTTGCCGGCTCGGGGATGTTTTTTTTGCAGCATCCCGGACAGACGCCGCCCTTTGCACATGGCAACAGCCGCATGATACGGGTTGCTGATTCCCCTTGTGTATCCGGCTGCGACCTGTCGCAGCCTTTTTTTGGTGCCGGAAACGACCGGACCCCGCTGGTGGGCGGGGTCCGGTCGTGGTTTTTCCTGTGGGTGCGAAAAACTACTGTGCCGTGCCGCCGTGCATGAACTTTACGGAGACTATTTCATATTCGACGCGCCCCTTCGGGGCGTCCACCACCACCTCATCCCCGGCCTTTCTGCCGAGCAGAGCTTTGGCCACGGGCGACTGAACGGAAATGCTGCCGCTGGTGTAGTCCGCTTCGTCCGGACCGAGCAGGGTGTATTCCTTCCGCTCTCCGGTCTCCACGTTTTCAAACATGACGGTGGCCCCGAAAACCGCCTTTTCTCCGCCCATCATGGCGGGATCGACAACATGCAGATGCGGCATGCGCGATTCTATGTGGCGTATGCGTTTTTCAAGCATGGTCTGCCGTTCAAGAGCCGTGTCGTAGGCCGTGTTTTTTGAGACGTCGCCCTCTTCACGGGCTTCGCGTATGGCCTGCAGAACGACAGGGCGTTCCTTCTTGAGGGCTTCCAGCTCCAGCTTCAGCCGTATGAATCCCTGAGGGGAGATGGGAATGGTCTGCATTGTCTTTCTCCTTTGTAACTCCTTATGTGTTGGGAATATTCCCGGTTTGGCGCAAATGTGCGCTATGGCCGCCGCTCTGTTTTGGAGAGGGCCGAAAAAAAAGACCCCGCTGTTGTAGCGGGGTCCGTTGCTTTCAGATCCGTTGTCCGGTCATCAGGCTTCGGATGCGTTCCCGCTATTGAATTCTATGGAAAGTATTTCGTATTCGATGCGTCCCTTGGGGGCGTTAACAACTACCTCGTCACCCACTTCTTTGCCGAGCAGTGCCTTGGCAACAGGGGAGAGGATGGAAATGCTGCCGTTGTTGAAGTCCGCCTCGTCCGGGCCGAGCAGGGTGTAGGTCTTGCGCTCGCCTGTTTCCATATCTTCTACGGTGACGGTGGCACCGAAAATGGCCTTATGGCCACCCATGGTGCTGCGGTCGATGACGTTGAATTTAGGCATGCGGGATTCAATGTAGTTGATACGTGCCTCAAGCAAGCCCTGCCGTTCGCGCGCTGCATCGTAGCCGGCGTTTTCCGAAAGGTCGCCCTCTTCGCGGGCTTCCTTAATGGCTTGAATAACGGCGGGGCGTTCCTTCTTCAGGGCTTCCAGTTCGCGTTCAAGCTTTTTGAAACCTTCAACGGAAATCGGAATAGTATCCATTCGTTCGTTTCCTTGCATTCGTTCTTGGTCCGGGTGTTTTCCGGGATGGAGTAGCCGGGCGGTGTGCCGGCATCTGCAGAAGGGCAGGCATGGGGGTCGGTTAAGGACTACACCCGCTGAAAGGCTTGGGTAAGTCATTGTGCGCACTTGGTCAAGACCGGAATTTGCCGCAAGGGCAGTGATTACGCATAAAAAAGTAATTTGCCCATTCCCATCTAGTGAAAATATTTGTATAAGAATGACAAGCCCCTGAAGGTGGCTTCGCCAAGCCTTTTGTGCAGAACATTCTTAGACTGGCGACTCTGTTCCGGAACGTAGATCCGCAAGAAGGAGGATTGGGATATGCCCAACTTCAAGAATTGGAAAAGCCAGCAGCTACAGAGACTCCGGATGGACAGCGAACGTATGTTCGACCGCCTGTGCGCAGACTTTGGGCTGCCTTCCGTATGCCGCCCCCTGCTGGAAGACCCGAACCTTTCCATGACCGATACGCGTGACAGCGTGGTTGTGGAAGCCGTGTTGCCGGGAATGAAACCGGAAGAGATATCCATCTTTGTGGAAGAGGATATTCTGGTGGTACGCTGCGAACACCATGCGTCATGCGCAGAGGCAAGCGGAGCCAGCGTTTTTGAACAGCGGTTCCGGCTGCCCTGCAAGGTGCGGGCGGAAGACGTGAAAGCGGAATTTGACGGAGAAAAGCTGTCTATAACCATGCCTAAATGCAAACGTCCGGAAATGCGGCGCATTCCGGTTGTATTTGTCAACAGCCGGTAACCTGCGAGGAGGAAATCATGACTGACATACGCGAAGCCGCAAAGGTTCCGGTGGATAGCCTGCGTTGGAAGCTTGCGCCCGGAAGCCTTCACTTTACCACCACTGACGAACTGGAAGTGCAGACAGACATAATAGGTCAGGACCGGGGTGTGGATGCCTTCAGGTTCGGCATGGGCATGGATGCCAAGGGCTACAACATTTTCGTCACGGGCGCAGCCCATGTGGGCAAGCTTGCGGTGGTGAAGCGACTGCTGGAAAATTCCACACGCAAGCAGGAAACTCCCGATGATGTTTGCTACGTCAATAATTTTAAGACGCCTGAGGAGCCCATTCTGCTGCGGTTTGTGGCCGGAAACGGTACGAAGTTCAAGGCTGCGGTAGATAAATTTTTGGAAAGAATAAAGAGAGATGTGCCCCAGCTGTTTGAAAGCCAGGAGTACATAAACAGCAAGAACCTGATTATTGAGGAACACGACAAGAAGACGCGCGAATTCTTCAAGGGACTTGAAGAACGGGTGAAGGATGCCGGTTTTGTGATGGTGAACATGCAGATGGGCAATGTGCAGCGCCCCGACATTGTTCCCATTGTGGACGGTGAGCCCGTGCACTTGCTCAAACTTGAAGAACTGATGGAGAAGGGCAGGTTCCCCAAGGAGGAGTTTGCCCAGTTGCAGGAAAAGTACAAGGAGCTGAAGGAAGAGATAGATGCAATCTTCCTTGATGTGCGCGCCCTGCAAAAGGAAGTGAAGCGTAAGAGTGAAGATGTGGACAAGCTCATGTTTATGAATATTGCCCGCGAGCTTGCCCAACCTCTGCGCAACGGGTGGCGGGATCAGGAAAAGGTGGAAAAGTTTGTGGACGCCATGCTGGAAGATATGGCTGACAATCTGGATGCCCTTAAATCCATGGGGCAGCCGCAGCAGGGACCCATGGGAATGACTTTTCCCGGTGCATCGGCAGATGCCGTGCTGCACCCCTACGGCGTGAACCTGCTGGTGGATAACAGTGAAAGCGAAGGACCGCCCGTTATCGTGGAGTCCCACCCCACATACCGCAACCTTTTCGGTTCCATAGAACGAGTTATGGACCGCAACGGGCTGTGGCGCACGGACTATAAAAAGATTAACGCAGGGTCGTTCATCAAGGCGAACGGGGGGTATCTGGTTCTCAATCTCATGGACGCCATCATGGAGCCCGGTGTCTGGCAGACACTGAAACGTGCACTGAAGACCTCGGAGATTGAGATTCAGACCTTTGACCCGTACTACCTGCTGACCACCACAGCCCTGAAGCCGGAACCCATTGCCATGGAAGTGAAGGTGGTTGTTCTGGCGACACCGAACCTGTACCACATGCTGCGCTATTACGATGACGATGTGGACAGGATATTCAAGGTGCGTGCGGACTTTGAAACGTCCATGAACCGAGATGACAAGGCCGTGCAGGACATAAGCCGCCTTGTAAAGACCTTTGCGGAAGACAGAAAACTCATGGCCTTTCATGCCGATGCCGTGGCGGCGCTGCTGGAGCACGGCGTCCGGCTGGCTGGCAGGCAGGAGAAGATTTCCACCTCCTTCCCCATTCTCAGCGATATCATGGAAGAGGCCAACTTCCTTGCCCGCGAGTCCGGGAGCGACGCGGTGCGGGGCGAGCACGTGCGCAATGCCGTGGAGGCGCGCATCTACCGCAGCAACCAGATAGAAGACAGGCTGCAGGAGATGATTGACCGGGGCAGCGTGTTCATAGACACCGAAGGCGAAGTGGCGGGCCAGATAAACGGTCTTGCCGTCTACTCGCTGGGCGATTACTCGTTCGGCAAGCCTGCGCGCATTACCTGCGCCACGTCCATAGGCAAGGAAGGTATCATCAATATTGAGCGGGAGGCGGACATGTCCGGCTCTACGCACAACAAGGGCATGCTTATTCTCAGCGGGTATTTGCGGAAGAACTTTGCACAGAACAAGCCGCTCACGCTTGCTGCCTCTATTGCCTTTGAACAGTCGTATGGCGGCATAGACGGCGATTCCGCCTCGTCCACGGAGCTGTATGCGCTGCTTTCCAGTCTTGCGGAGGTTCCCATCCGGCAGGGGATAGCCGTTACCGGCTCCGTGAACCAGAAGGGCGAGGTTCAGCCCATAGGGGGCGTGAACGAAAAGATAGAGGGCTTTTTCAAGGTGTGTCGCCAACGCGGGCTGACCGGCGATCAGGGCGTGATGATTCCCAAGGCCAATGTCAAGGATCTGATGCTCAGGGACGAAGTGGTGCAGGCGGTGGAAGAAGGGAAGTTCCACGTATGGGCTGTTTCGCATGTTAATGAGGGTATTGAGATTCTGACCGGGCGTGCTGCCGGGGAACGTCAGCCGGATGGGGCGTATCCTTCCGGAACCGTGAACGCCCTTGTGGACGAGAAGCTGCTGGCCCTTGCAGAAGGGTTGCGGGATTTTGCCAAAAAGAAGAACGGTGACCGGAAAGCTGACGCCGAAAATGATGAGTAAGCAAACTGAGGGATGTGAGGGGCCGCTCACGCGGCCCCTTTTTCCCGTGATTGCATATGGTTGGGTGTGCAATCAATGCCCGGGGGCAAAAAAAAACTTTCACAAAGCGTTATTTTTGGACTAGAAGGGTGGGGCTTATGTAGGGGAAATACATAAAGCGATGGGAATCCTGCACGTTACGGCTCGTACTCTGTTTCACAAGAACCCGTTGCGGAAAGGCATGCAGCTTGCGGCCTTTTTTTCTTGTGGTACATTGCACGCGGGTATCGGGCGATTCTTTCGTTAACCCTTCTACCTGTAAGGAGATGACTAATGGGCAAGTCTACTTCTTTGGGCAGGGTGGAAGTTGTGCTGACCAAACCGAACGGAGAGCGTATCGAAGTGGAGGTTGGCGAGAACGGCATGGTCTACATTGATGTCGAAACCGACAGACGGTGTACCATGAACGTGGCACAGCAGTGGGCTGAATTATCTGATGAACACCGCCAGAAGGCGAGTATGTTCATCAGGAGTATTCAACAGAATCTTGAAGGCCTGCTGACGAATTGACTTCCATTGCACACACGAAGAAGGTCCGCATCCGGCATCGGAAGCGGGCCTTTCGCTTTTGCAGGGTCACAGGAAGAGCCGCGTTACCATGTGCAGGCGTAGGTGTGCTCGGACAGGGGGAGGATGTCGCGCGAGAGGGGCTTTAAATCGTTGTACCGGCGTATGGAACAGGTGGCGCAGAAGACCGCAGGATACTGGCAGTTCAGGCAGAGCGGTACAAATTCCAGACAGGGGTGTTCCCGGTGGGCGGCAATGCCGGTCGTTTGTGGCCGGATGCCGAGAATGCAGTCTTGCAGGTGGAATGCGCAACCGTTGCAAGGGCCGTGTGGCTGGTGGGTGTTTTTCATGTCTTGCCTCCTGACACGTGGGGAAAAGAGCCTACACAGTACCACAGTTTCCGGCACAGGCAAGATGAGAGCGGGGGCAGGTGAAAATTATACAGCCGCTAACTCCGGGTTTCGAGGCTGTCGTGTGGGTGCTGTGATTGGTTTCAGCAGGTTGGGCAGTGCCGGGAGCCGGGCTTGTTTATTCACGACAAGCGGGGTTCGGAATTTTTGTCGTTGTACCTACCTGCCAGGTAGGATATGCTTGGGGTAAGGGCGTAAACAGTGTGTTTTTTGTACTTATTCTGGTCTGTGAGTGTTAACAAACAGCCGGAGTAAGCCGCCGACTGGTCTGGGCGGACGTGGTTGCCCCGCAAGGGGCAGGTTGTACCGGAGGGCCATGATGCGGACTGTGCGCCGTATGAACAGTAAAAAACAGTATGATAACAGGAGGGGTTAGATGCGATTGCTTACAAACAGCCGCTATGGGACAAGGCTTTTGCTTGATATCGCCGTGCACGGGAGAGATGAGCCCGTACTCATGCGCGATTCCGCAAAGCGGCTGGGCATCTCGCAGAAGTATTTGGAAAAGATTGCGAGGCAGTTGAAGAACGGGGGGTATGTCAAGACCCGCCGGGGGCCCAACGGAGGACACATGATGGCGGTTGATCCTGCAACGATCACTGTCGGCGAAGTGGTGCGCCTGCTGGAAGGGGGAACCGATCTTGTAGGCTGCGGCAAGGATGCTGCTTCGTGCACGCATGCGCCGGGGTGCCTGACCCGCCTTTTGTGGAAGGAGGCAAGCCTTGCCATGTATGCGCATCTGGACAAATTTTGCTTTGGTGAGCTGGTGAACTACACGGAAAAGGGCGTGAAGTTTGGCGACTATTGCGTGCGCACCATCACGGAGCACCCGGACATGAGGCGGGAGGTTCCCGCCGGTGCCCGATGTGAGTTGGAAGCAGTGACGCTGACAGGGCTGGAAGATTATTGAGAGAACGCATCGGCTGCGGTGACCACGCTGGGCTTTAAAGCGGAAGGGGAGTGCTGTGCAAAGGCGTTTATTTCCCATGCGCACCTCGCTGGCGTTGCGCATTCTTGCCATAACCAGCGCGACAATGTTCGTGTGTCTTGGCCTGCACGCGTGGCAGAGTATCCGTTATCATCACATGCATGCCCGGAGTGAGCTGGTGGCAGGGGCAAATCGCATGGGGCAGACTATTCTGCTGGGCACCCGCTACGCCATGATGGGCAATGCGCGCCATGAGCTGGACCAGATAATCGGCGATGTGGCGCAGCATCCTGATATTGTTTCCATTCGTATATACAACAAAGCGGGCGAGGTTAAGTTTTCCAGTAATCCAGAAGAAATAGACACCAAGACAAATATTCGTGACACCGCCTGCATCGCCTGCCACAGAGCGTCTGAACCCAAAACATTTCTTGAAGTGGATGAACGCATCCGCATCTTTGATGATGCCGGAGGCGCGCCCCGGCTGGGGAGTCTTATCCCCATTATGAACGAGCCGGGATGCGCGGACGATGTGTGCCACGCGCACGAGCGGGACAAGCTTGTGCTGGGCGCGCTGGATGTTGTTTTGCGTGCGGATTCATCAGAACAGGATATATTGTCGTTTCAGCAGCGTATTATCCTGCTTACCGTGGGCATTTTTTTGCTGGCTTCCTCGCTTACCTTCGCACTTCTGCGCCGCTTCATAACGCAGCCTGTGGCGTTACTCATCGAATCGGCTACGCGCATAGGCAGGGGCGACAGGGTGGAACTGGCCGGTCTGGAAGGGTTGGGGGAAGTGGGTGAACTGGCTCAGGCGCTTTCCCGCATGCAGCAGGCTATTGCCGACAAGCAGGACGAACTGAACAGGCAGCGCAGGGAATATCAGCTGTTATTCGAGCAGGTGCCGTGCAGCATTACCGTGCAGGACAGAGATTACAAGCTCCTCAAGTACAACAGGGAATTCGCTGACAGGTTCAGCCCGACCTGCGGCATGCACTGCTATGAGGCGTATAAGGGGCGCACGGATAAATGTCCGAATTGTCCGGTGGAAAGAACCTTTGCCACCGGGCTTGCCCATTGCTCCGAAGAGAGCAGGGTGAACCCGGACGGCACGCGGGCCTACTGGCTGGTGCATACCACGCCCATTGTTGATGATCTTGGCAATGTGACGGCCGCCATGGAAATGAGCATAGACATTTCCGGCCGGCGCGAGGTGGAGGAACGCCTGCGCCGTTCCGAACAGAAGTATCACGCCATTTTCGATAATATTCCCAACTCCGTGTTTGTGCTGGACGCACAGTCGCTGGAGATTATTGACTGTAACACCACGGCTGAGCGTGTGTACGGTCTGTTGCGTACAGCGGCGCGGGGAGAATCGTTCCTCTCTGTGTTCTCGCCGGAGGAGCGGGACAGATATGCCTCGCAGTTACGGGCTTTTACGGTGCTGAACAGAGCCCGCAACTACCGCAGCGACGGCAGCCCGTTCTATGTGGATATCATGCTCTCGCCCGCCGAGTATCACGAGCGCCGTATTCTGCTGGTTACCACCAACGACATTACCGAGCGTCTTGAAACCGAGCAGAAACTCATTCAGGCGGGCAAGATGGCCACACTGGGCGAAATGGCCACGGGCGTGGCGCACGAACTCAATCAGCCGCTTACGGTCATCAAGACCGCGAGCAGTTTCATTTTCCGCAAGATACGCCGTGAAGAACCCATTGTGCCTGAAGTGCTGGAAACCATGGTGAAAGAGATTGATTCCCATGTGGACCGCGCCAGCCGCATCATCAATCATATGCGGGAGTTCGGAAGGCAGTCTGACCTTGCGCTGGAACATGTGGACGTGAACTCGGTGCTGCGCGCTTCTTCGGACTTCTTCTTCAGACAGTTGACGTTGCGGAACATTGAAATCGTATGGGCGCTGGAGGAAGACCTGCCGCCCATACTCGCCATGCCCAACCGTCTGGAACAGGTGTTCATGAACCTGCTGCTCAACGCGCGCGATGCCGTGGAGGAGCGGAGCGAAAAAGAACCGGAGGCACCCAGGCGCATTCTGCTGCAGACCATGTCGCAGGGAAGGGAAGTGCTTGTGGTGGTGGAGGATACCGGGCTGGGGATACCGCGGTCTTTGCAGAACAAAATATTTGAGCCGTTTTTCACCACCAAGAAGGTGGGCAAGGGGACCGGACTGGGGCTTTCTATAAGCTACGGGCTGGTGCACGACTTTGGCGGCAGCATTCAGGCGGAAAATGTGGACGGTGCCGGAGCGCGCTTTACCTTGCGTTTTCCTTCCACCAGTCAGGCTGGCAGGGCGTATCGCAGGAGCAGCGGCGAAGGCGGGCATGACGAGGATGCCGGGGCTGGACAGGACAAGGAACAAAAGGGTGATGCCGGGAACGGGGGAAGCATATGAGTGCCAAAGAGCAGGCGGTATTGCTGACTTCGCAGCCTGCGGTGCTGCTTGTGGATGACGAGGCGGGCATTCTGACCGTTCTGGGGGCGCTGATCGCGGACATGGGCTATTCTGTTCATGTGGCGGGCTCCGGCGAAGAGGCGCTGGAGGTGCTTGCAACGCAGGCGCCGCCCGTGGTTATCACCGATATCCGCATGCCCGGCATGGACGGCATTGAGGTGCTAGGCCGCATAAAGGAGCGCATGCCGGAAACGGAAGTGATTATGAGTACCGGTCATGCGGATATGGAACTGGCCATTCGCAGTCTGCGGCTGGGAGCGGCCGATTTTCTGACCAAGCCTGTTAATGCCGACCTGCTGGAGTTTGCCCTGCAAAAGGCTTCGGAACGCATTGCTCTGCGGTGCGCTGTGCGCCAGCACACCGAGAATCTGGAGGCTCTGGTGGAGCAGCGAACCCGTGAGCTGCTGCGTTCTGAGCGGCTTGCGGTGATGGGAGAGACCGTGGCGGGCATGGCGCACGCCATAAAGAATATTGCGGGCGGGCTGGAAGGTGCTTTGTTTGTTCTGGAGAAGGGGCTGGAATTGAATCGGCGTGACTATCTGGAACAGGGATGGGGGATGGTGAAGCGTGATGTGACGCGGGTTCGCGACCTGACCATGAACATGCTGCAGTTGTCACGCCCCATTGAGCTTTCTCCCCGTCCTGTGAATCCTGACAAGCCGGTGCAGGAGGTGGCGGAGCTGCTTGCCGTGCGCCTGCGCGAGGCGGGAGGAACCCTGCTGCATCACTCCGCACCGCAACCGGAAGCCATGCTGGATGCGGAAGCCGTGCATGCCTGCATTATGAATCTTGCCACCAATGCGGTGGAGGCGGTGGAAGAAGCCATTCAGGCGGGCAGGCTGGACCACGGAGACGGCAGAGTCATTCTGCACACCGAGTGTGTGAACGGGTATGTCTGCTATATTGTGGAAGATAACGGCAGGGGCCTGACCGATGAGGTTTTTGCCAGCCTTGAAGACGGCATGTTCACCACCAAGGCTCGGGGAACGGGGTTCGGGCTTATGGCAACCCGCAAGGCAGCCCGGGAGATGGGCGGGGAACTGATGTTGGAAAACGGCATAAAGGGCGGCGTGCGTGCCATGCTGCGGCTGCCGCTTGTGCGTCCGGAAGGGTAGGGCTTTTCCCGGAGGGCAGCCGGGGCTGTTCCTCTGGTGTGTCAGGAGCGCTGTGCTGTGCTGTGCGGGTGGCGTAACGGAACGGAGGTCAGACCCCCGGAACAAGGTCAATGCCCGCAAGCTCTGTGCCGCGTTTGGCCTGTTCGGAGAGTCTGCGCGGCATGGCTATGGTGAAGGTGCTGCCCTTGCCGTATTCCGATGTGACGGAGATGCGGCCGCCGTGCTGCTGCACCACCTGGTTGGCCACAAACAGCCCGATGCCGGTGCCCGCAGAGCCCTTGGATGAGAAGAACAGGGTGAACAGCTTGTCGCGGGTTTCCTTATCCATACCTGCCCCGTTGTCCTGAATGCTGAACTCCACCTCGTTGCCGAAGTTGTGGACGGAAAACCGCACTTCGCGCAGCTGTACTGCCGCTTCAGGGCGGCGGGAGGAGGTTCGGGCCGTAATGCATGCGTCTATGGCGTTTTCCAGAATGTTAACGAGGGCGGAAGAAAAGGCCCCGGCATCTGCTTCAAAGGTGCCTGTTTCGGAGTCCATTTCCAGCGTGAAGAAAACGTCGCCCTCTCTGGCCTTGGGTTCCACAAGTGCGGAGACCTCTTCCGCCAGTCTGGATGCCACGACCACTTCCCACTGCAGTTCCCGCTTCTTGGCGTAATAGAGAATATCCAGCACCATTTTGCGCAGGCGCTCCACAAGGTGCCGTATGTCCAGAAAACTGTCCTGAATGCGGGACTGGTCTCCCTTTTCTATACCGGTGCCGAGCCGGTACACGCCGCCGTCCAGAGCGGTCAGCAGTCCCTTTATGCCGTGCGCCGTGGAGCCGAGCAGAAGGCCCAGATTGGAAAGGCGGTCCTGCAGGGTGCGTAGTTGGGTTATGTCTGTGGACATTTCCATCACTTCCGTGATGTTGCCGCTGGCATCGCGGATGGGGGCGGTCCAGATGAGCACATTGCGCTGTTCGCCCCGGCGGGACGTGACCACGGTTTCAAACTGGTGCGGCTGTCCGTCTTCAAATGTGAGCTGCACGGGGCAGCCGGTACAGGGAGTGCTTCTGTGGGCGTAGACCTCGTGGCAGAAGCTGCCCATGGTTTCATCAAAATCTTCGCGGAACAGGCGGTTGCTGGCAACGATTTTCAGGTCGCGGTTCTGCACGCTGATGTAGCAGGGAGATTCCTCAAAGAGTTGCTGGTAGCGGTGGCGGGTAAGGCGCAGCTCTTCCTGCAGGCGTTTTACCTCTGTGATGTCTGCCGCTATTTCCAGCACCAGTTCTATTTCGCCGTCGTTATCCAGAATGGGGGCGGCGTTCACGATGACGGGTATGTCGTTGCCATCCTTGTCGCGGACGAATTCCTGACAGCGTTGCCCTTCGCCCGTTTCAAACACCTTGCGGACGGGACAGGCTTCGTCGCCAGTACCTCTGCAGTAGGGATACACGTCCCAGCTGCGTGCCCCGATGCCTGAGGCAAGCCTTTCCTTGTACAGGGGGTTGGAGGCGATGATCTCCATCTGCGAGTTGTGCACCGAAACAAAGCACGGCAACTGGTTGAACATGCCTTCTGCACCGTCTATGGAATTGTAGAGCGTGCGCATGCCGTCTGCAAAGCCTTCTGCCACCTGCAGGGCGGCAAGCTGGCGTTCCTGTTCCACAAGGCGTGCAGCCTGTTCCGTAACCCTCTGCTCAAGGTTGTCCGTGTGCTGGCGCAGGCTTTCGCGCATGGTGATACGTTCACGCGCTCTGCCCAGCGCTATTTCCAGCACATCGTCATTGATGGGTTTGGTGATGAAATCTGTGGCATCCTGCTTGATGCTCTGGATGGCAAGGTCCATATCGCCGTGCCCGGTGATCATGATGACCTCCGTTTCGCGCGAAATGGCCTTGATGCGGCGCAGCAGGTCTATGCCGCTCACGCCGGGCATTTTTATGTCTGTGAGCACAATGTCCGGCTGCACCTCGTTGAAGAGGCGCAGGGCTTCTTCTCCGCTTGCGGCAGTGTGCACGCGGTACCCCATGTCTTCAAGAGACAGCCCGAGTACGGTGCGTATGCCGTCTTCATCGTCCACGAGCAGAATGGTGTACTGCATGAAATTCCCTGGTGTTTCTATTGGTTGCAGGTGCGTGTTGGGCGGAAGTGCAACAAGAACAGCTAGTTGGTAGCCTACCAGATTCGTATGCAATGGGCAAGGCGGGATGCCGGGCACCGCTTGCCATGCGGTGCCCGGCGGGAATGGTTATGGATTCTGCGGAGTTTCAGTCTTCTATAAGGGGCGATTTGCCGGTCGCGTCCTTTTTGCTCAGGGTATCCTTTATGATCTCAAGCAACTGGTTGGGGTCAAAGGGCTTGCGCAGAGACGCCACAGCGTTGCGGATGGCCAGATGGATGCCCGCAAGACCGCTGATGACGATGACGGGCATTTCCTTGAACTCCGGTTCTTTGGTCATTTTTCTGTAGAATCTTGGGCCCCACTCGTTAGGCATTTCCAGATCCAGTGTTACCAGATCAGGCTTTTCCCGTTTGAGCAGTTCCAGACCTTCCGCCCCGTCTGAGGCGGAACAGGTGGCGTACCCGTTGTCACTGAGGATATCCACCAGATATTTCACGATGTAGGGGTCGTCGTCTATGACAAGGATCTTGTGCGGCATTGCTACACTCCTTGGGGTTTCCTTAGCCCGTTTTACTATCTTGCGAGGACGGGGGCTGCTCTATCAGCCCGCGGACAATTTCCAGCAGCGGACCCGGACGGGGAGGTTTTTCCACATACGCTTCCGGTGAGGGAAGCTCTCCCGCGGACAGTCCTATCATTTTCAGTGCGTGGGCAAATCCTTTGGCAGCCACGGCGGAGAGCATGACCACGGGAATATTCCGCAGTTCCGGGGTTGATTTCAACCCCCTGTACATCTCCAGCCCTCCCCGCTCCGGCATCATCACGTCCAGCACGATGCAGGCGGGGCGCTTAGTGCGGGCCTTCTCCAGTCCCTCCTTGCCGTTACGGGCGGCCACTACCGTGAACCCGCCTGTCTCGAAGAGTGTCTTGAGAAATAGCCTGAAGCTGAGTTCATCGTCCACCACCAGAATACAAGGGCCACCCATCTGTACCTCCACGCTTGAGGCTCTGGGCAGGTCAGGCGCGCGTTACGCTGGCCACAGGGCATGCGGAGCGTATGACAACCTGTTCCACCGTGGAACCGATGGGGGCTTCTTCCGGTTCCATATCCCGGGTGTGGTGCGCCATGACGATCAGGTCTGCCTGCTTCTCACGGGCAAACTTGAGAATTTCCACATACGGCGTACCTTCCCATATTTCCACTGCGTAGTTATCGTAATCACCCATCTGGGAAAGATAGCGTTCGCGTATCTTTTCATTCGCCTTTTCAATGTGGCGTTCAATGTCTGCCTGACCGGGGAAGACCCCAAGACGGGCTGTGGTGATGTCGAAGGCATGGAAGATGTAGAGCTTTGCGCCTATGGCCTTTGCCGTGTCGCTGGCGAACCGGAAGGCATGGTCCGCTGCCTTGGAGAAGTCCGTGCAGTAGACGATGTTGGAGAACAGGTTCCAGCAGGTTGTACAGGGGCGGTTGACGATCAGTACCGGCGACTTGGCGAGACGGGCCACCTTTTCCATGGTGCGGCCCACCACGGAGCGGGCTCTGGCCGATTCGGGGTCATCGTCACGGGTGTTTGCCCCCATGACGATGAGGTCAATCTCCTCCTTGCGGGCAAAGCGCAGGATTTCGGTTGCGGGCACGCCCACCGCCAGTTGCAGGACGGTGTTGTGTCCGTATTCCTTGAACTGTTCTGCGTAGGTTGTACGCACTTCTTCTTCCACCCATGCGCGGTAATCGGTGTCTACCGATTCTTCTTCGCCGGAACGAAGGTCGCGCACCGTAGTGCTGAAGCCACGGCTGGGAACGCCCAGCACGTGGAAGAGATACAGTTTGGCGCCGTTGCGCTTTGCGAGGTCGAAAGCGACCTTGGCTGCGTTGTCACATGCCGGGGAAGCCGATGTAGCGAAAAGAATCTTCTTGAACATACGCTACCTCCTAAGGCTGCATTGTTGGGAACCGCCCTGAAAGCTCATCTCCCATGCGATTCCGTCCAGAAGGTCAAACAGGGTGAATGTGGTGTCACATTCCAGCATGCCGGTTCTGTCGCCGTAGACCACATGGCGTATACGCCCCAGTCTGAGCGGCAGGCCGAGCAGTTCATCCAGTTGATGAAACCGGATTTCGCCCGTTTCCGGCCGGTTTGTTCCTCCGGGTGCCTGCGCAGGCACCCCGCGGAGGGTGGTGAATATATTCATGACGGGTTCTCCGGGAGCTCCCGTCAGTTCCACGGTTTTGGCGAATTCCAGCGCCGTGAAGTCCCGGGTCGTTTCCCCTTTTCCCGGGCTGGCGGCACAGCGGCGGGCCGCGTCTTCCAGAAAGGGGCTTGTGCGGAGCAGTACCGGATACCGCGAGGCCATGGCGAAAACCGACCGCAAGGTGCATTCCTTTTCAATGTTCAGGCATCTGCCGAGGCACCAAAGGATTTCCTTAGGTTCTTCCGCTGTGCCTTCCAGAATGCGTCCTTGCGCTGTCAGTGTTACCGCTTCCATGATGATCCTTGTGGGGTATCGTTCGGGCTGGGGCCGTTACGGCCTGCGCTTATCGTGACAACCGCTGCAATACGTCGGGCCGCTTCCTTTTTCCTTGTGGCAGTCTATGCACTGGCGGTGATACGCCCGGCGCAGAGGGGTCTGGTTCTTGCCGCCTGCAACACTGTGGCATTCTGCACAGTCGGTGCCTTCTGAGCTTTCATCCGGGGTGATCACCCCGTTTGCTCCGCTGTGATGGCAGATGATGCAGTCATCCAGCTTGGCCTTTTCGTTATGCTCGTCGTGCTTGAAGAGGGCTGCTGGGCGGGTAAGGGGGGCCAGCGCCTCCGGGCGTAGCTGGGTCATGTCGTCCTGTGCCGCCGCTGGGACGAGATACAGGCCGGTCACAACCAGGGACAGCACGGCCAGCAGGGCGAGGGGGGTGATGAAACGTCTGTTCATTGCTTTCTCCTGCTCCCTATTCCGGCTCGGGCTTTTCCATGCATTCATAGATAAGGTCGCCGAGGAACTTGGTATGGATGCCGAGCTGATAGTGGTGGATGATGTCTTCCAGGCCGCCGTGGCAGTTATGGCAGGGAGCCACAACAACCTTGACGCCGGTGTTGCGGAGCTGGTCCGCCTTGATCCGGTTGCCCTCCAGACGCACTCCCTTGAAGGGAGGGCCGCAGTTGATGACGCCGCCGCCTGCCGCACAGCAGAAGTTGTGCTCGCGGGTGGGAGACATTTCAATCACGTTGGTGCACAGGGCGTGCGTTACTTCACGGAGCTTGTCCATGAGTCCGCGCCCGCGGATGATGTTGCACGGGTCGTGGATGGTGACGGGTTCCTCGAACTTCTTGGCGAGCCGTATCTTGCCTTCATGGAAGAGTTCCCAGAAGAATTCCACGGAATGCACAATGGGAACGGGGTGGTTTTTCCATCCCAGCCAGCGGTTGCCCACATCGTAAACGGAGCGGAAGGCGTGACCGCATTCTCCCATGACGATGCGCTTTACCTTCAGCTTCTGTGCGGCCTCAAAGTGAGAGCGCTTAAGGCGGCCCATCATTTCAAAGTCGCCGGTGAACATGCACATGTCGCTGTTGTCCCATCCGGGGGTGGAGGGCATGGTCCAGTCCGCGCCCACATGGTGCAGTATGGCGGCAGCCTGATAGATGAGCTGGGTTCTGAACTTAGGTTCCGGGGCGATGACCGAGTAGAAGATGTCTGCGCCTTCCACATCCAGCGGAATACGCAGGCCGGGAAACTCGTCTCTTGCCTCGTCTTCCTGCCATTGCAGGCTGTCTGTCCACTCGTCTTCCTTTACCCACATCTGGTTCATGGTGGCGGAGTGGCTGTGAGCGGTGTCCTGAATGTACAGCGGCGTGACGCCGAGCTTGTGGCAGATGCGGCGGACGGTGCTGATGATGTAGCCCGTGTCCACGCCGATGGGACAGTAATGGACGCAACGTCTGCACAGGTTGCACTCGGTGTAGGCTATCTGGGCCATGCCGTAAACTTCGGCCGGACTGAGCCTGCCGTTTTTACGCAGCATGAGTCCCATGGTCTGTTCCACCTTGCCGACCGGGGAATAGCTGGGGTCCATGTCATGCGATACACAGTAGTGGCACGCCGGGGCGCACATGCCGCACCGCATGCATATTTCCGAATATGCCTTGAGCCGTGCGCCTGTTTCACCCTGAAGGACGCTGTTTATGACCTGTTCGATCCGGTCCGGCGTTAGGGTTTCCGTTGCGCGTTTGAGCTCGGGATCATCGATTTTTCTATCCAAGATGGACATGTATTTCCTCCTGATTGGCTGCTACCAGTCCTGCACGTGGCGAACGGCACCGAATTCAGAGCCGATGTAGGCCCGTGCGAACGGCTGGAACAGGGCATGGGAGAGCCGGGTGAACGGAATGGCCACGAGCATTGCCTCGCCGGAAAGAACATGCAGGAGCGTCATTATCTGCCCGTCTCCGAACTGCTGGGAGGCCAGAAAGCCCGTGAGGAACGGTGCGGCGGCTATGCCCAGTGCAATCCAGTCGGCCTTGGTGGTGACATAACGGACCTGCGCGTTGGTGAGGCGGCGGTGCACAAAAAAGCACGCGGCGCCTATGGCAACCAGGGTGAGGCCGTCTGCCACGACTTCCGGCAGGGTGGGGTAACTGATGCCGAAGGCATAGTCCCACATCACTTCATGGCCGGGGGTGAATATGACAAGCACCAGCAGACAGATGTGGAAGAGAAAGGTCGCTACAGTTATTCCGGGATTTTCTTTCCAGCCCAGCGTGCCGAAGGGGATGAACCAGCGGAAAATAGACCGCAGCGCATACGGCCAGCTCATATAACTGATGAAAGCGGCTTCTTTTTGTTTTGCCAGTTGGATCATGGACCAGATGCGGTAGATTGAGCCGCCGATGAAAATGGCAAAGGCGGCCCATGCGAGTGGTCCGGTTGCAAAGTTGTATAGTGCGTTCATTCCTGCCTCCACGGTTATCGGGGTACATCCGCAACGATGCGGAGCAGGGTGTTGCCGCGCATGCCGCGGATGAGCACCTTTGTGCCATCGGGGCTGAAGGCGGGGTCCCATGCCTTGTCGAACTCCCCTCCGACGGGGCGGTCGTTCACGATGATGCCGTACCGTTTGCCGGAGCGGACTCGAAGTGCCACGTGGTGCCCATTGGCGCTGAATACCGGTTTCCACGCCATGTCATACCGTCCGCTCCACGCCTTGCCGTCCAGCAGCAGATGCCACGCCTTATTGTCGTGGTTGCCCAGAGCGGCTGCGCGCAACCCGTCGGGAGAAAGGGTGAGGTCGGTGACCACCGGAGCGGAGACGTTCCATTCCTTGCCGTCCAGGGCTACTGTGAACTGGCCGTAGCCGGGGGCCACTATTCCCCACAGCTTGCTGCCGTCCGGGCTGTACTGCAGATGCCAGCAGTTGAAGAAACGGGGTTTCCAGAGGATGTTGCCGTCTTCCGCGACGCCCCATTTACCCCCCTGACGAACAGGAGCGACCACGGAGCTGCTGTTGGGCTGAAAGCAGGGATCCCATACGCACTGGAACTGCATGGGCCAGAGGATGCCGTCTACGGCGATGGAGTAGTCATACAGCGTCAGGCGTACCTGTGCAGCCACCCGGTGTGCGTAAGGGCTGAAAACCGGTTGCCAGGCGTTCATGAACACATTGTCCCATGTTTCGCCGTCTACAGCCACGCTGTAGACGCCTTCGCGGAAGGTTACGGGGTCTGCCTGCCCGAGAGACCGCACCTGAACAACGGCGGCTGTGCGCTTGCCGTTTTCGCTCAGGGCAAATCCGTTGGCATTTTCATAAAGGGTTTCCCACGCGGCACCGTTCACGGACATGCCGTACAGGGCATCCTGCTGCACCGCTGCCGCAATGACGGAACCATCCGCACTGAAGCGCGGGTCCCATACAAAGCCGTAGCGTTCTTCCCACGGTTCGCCGTCCACAGCCAGAGTCCATTCCTCGTCCTGCTGCACAATTGCGCAAAACTTGCCGTCAGGAGAGAAGCTGGGTTTCCACGCCTTGTCGAACGTATTGTCGTGCACGGTATCATTCATACGCAGGCCGAACTGCCCGTCATCTATACAGACGATGGCGGCGGCTGTTTCCCCATCAGGGGAAACGTGGATTTCTTCCTGCCATTTGTGCTCCTCCATGGGAGCCAGTGATTCCGCGACGACACGCTCTGCGCGTTCCCAATCCCAAGATTCGGAGAACTGCATGCACGCCTCCTTGTTACACCTGTTCACATTAATCACATCACCTGCGCAGGGTTTCATTGCATGACAGCATGATAGCAGAAAGCAGTGAAACCTATCTTTGAAGTATAGATAGCACATGCAACTGCAGCGAAAAGTCTTTTTTTAAAATAGTAGTGCACCATTGTGGTTCAAAAATTTTATTACCGTATGGGTATGTTATTAATTGCCATGATTTCGTCGTGTTATTGGTTTTGAGTTTTTGTGACATTTTTATACCAGCATGGTTCCGCAAAAACAGAACCGTGTTTGTATGGAATTGTTCACATGCTGTTGGTGTTTTCTACTGCTGTTGTAGAAAATGTATCATGCTGTAAATAACGGATGTTCGAATGCGGGAATAAAAAAGTGTACCGGGGAGGTAAAAAATAAGAGAGGCTGCCCGCAATGATGCGGACAGCCTTGGTGTGCGTGGTGCGCCCGACAGGAATCGAACCTGTGGCCTACGACTTAGGAGGTCGTCGCTCTATCCAACTGAGCTACGGGCGCGTTGACCGGGCTTGAGCGGGGCGGAGAACGCCGCTTGCCGCCATGCCGAGAGGTCTGGATTTGTAGGTGAATATGCAGGTGGTGTCAAGGCGTGAAAGGGCGGATGCAGGCGTGTGTGAACCGCCGGTTACAGCGCTTAGGTTGCCATGGGCGGTTGCAGCGGGCCAATTGCGTGGGGCGGTCACGTGAGACGATCACGTGGGCTGATCACGTGGGCCGGTTGACTTTTCATGCCGGGCGTGGTTCCAGAGTTGCCATGCAGAAGCGATGTTTCCACAATGTACAGGCTGATACGGCGCACGCAGAAGCCCCGGTTGCGGAGGAGGGCTGTGTCTTCCGGACCGGGCGTTCTGAAGTCGGACCTGCTCATGGGGCCGGGCAGGCGACGGTATGCAGGCCGGTGCGCGGTCGCCTTGCACCTTCACCCACCGGGTACATGCATTTGGGCAATATCTGGTCCTTTCTGCTCTGCTGGCTTGCCGTGCGCAGCCGCGGGGGCACGCTGGTTCTGCGCATGGAGGACATAGACCCCGACCGCTCCCGGCCAGAATACGCGGACGGCATTATGCGCGATCTTGCATGGCTGGGGCTGGATTGGGATGAAGGGCCGGATGTGGGTGGGCCGTATGGTCCGTACGTGCAGTGTGAGCGGTATGACCGTTACGCCGCCGTGCTGGAGGCGTGGCAGCGGGAGGGGCATGTGTACCCCTGTTTCTGCACCCGCAAGGAGTTGCGGGCGCTTGCTTCCGCCCCGCACGCGGAAGACTGCGGGCCGGCGTATCCCGGACTGTGCCTGCATATGACCGGGGTGCAGCGGGAAGCTATGGTTGCGCAGGGCCGCAGGGCCGCGCTGCGCCTGCACTGGCCGGAAGGCGAGATTGTTTTTGACGACCTGTTCCACGGGCGGCAAAGCATGACATGGGAAGCCTGTGGCGGTGACTTTGCCGTGCGGCGTTCTGACGGGGTGTTTGCCTATCAGCTTGCCGTGGCAGTGGATGATGCGGACCAGCGTATCACGCAGGTGGTGCGCGGGGACGACATACTGCACTGCACGCCAAGGCAGATTGTGCTGCACAGGCTGCTCGGGGTGCAGCCGCCCACATATGCCCATGTGCCGCTGGTGCATGACCATGAGGGGGCGCGTCTGGCCAAACGGCACAGGCATTTCGAGGTGTTTCGTATGCGTGAATCCGGCGTGTTGCCCGAGGCCATTATCGGGTATCTGGCCTGCCGGGCGGGCCTGCAGACGGAGTGTGCCCCGGCAAGGCCGGAAATGTTCATACATTCCTTCCGGCTGGAAGATGTTCCGCGTGCCCCGGTGGTTCTTGAGGCGGACATAGCAGACAGGCTGCTGAAGCTGTCTGCGTCGGCCCGGTGCAGCGGGCGGTGATGGCGGGCGTTGTATTGGTCTGCGTTGCCATGCGTTTTCCCATCTGTGCAGTTTCCTTGCCTCCTCTGTTCTTGCGGCGGAAGATTCCGGCCAGTGAGTACCGGCTCTTCTTTTTTCTTGCGGTCCTTGGCGGGCCATGCTAGCCAGAATTTTCGCCACGCCTGCTGCAAGGTGGGAATGTGTGCAATGACAACGGGTTGGCTACGCCAGCTCAGAATGCAGGAGGGAGGCACCATGGAGTATTCCGGCATTTTTACTAGGGAAAAGCTGGACGCGCTTTTTCCCCGGGAGCGGACCGACGCATTCTTTGATGCGCTTTTCGGAGGCTCTGAAGACGGCTCCTATGATATTTCTGTGGACTTTGTGAAGGCAGATGGCCGGGAGGCCCAGTTTTCCTTTGTTCTGACGCAGCGCCCCGGCAAATGCCTTGCCTGCAACCTTACGTACGGACTGCCGCAGGTGTTTACCCGCCATCCCATCATTAACGTGAAGGGTTTTGTGGAATCTGTGGTGGCGGAGATGGGCAGGGACCCGGAAAAGGTTCAATGGCAGTTGGGTTCCACCCGCGAGTCATCACGCGAGGTGCACACCATTCCGCTCTTCATACGTTTTCAGTAGGATTTTTCAGGGACGCAGCCAAAGTTGGCCCAATGTGTTTTAACGTCGCCACCTGTTACGGGTGGCGACGTTTTTTGTTTGCACTATGCCGATATTCCGTGCTTTTTCATAAGTCCGTACAGGTGGCCTCTGGAAAGGCCCGTGATCTCCACGGCTTTGCGGATATTGCCCGCTGTGAGGCGGAGCACGTCCTGTAGGTAACGGAGTTCGGCTTCGTGCCTGAACTCCTTGAGGGTGGGCGGAGTGGCGGCAGTGGTAACGGAGGCATAGGCAGCGGGAAGACCGAACATTGCGTGGGGTGTATGCGGAAGGGATTGGACATGCGGTTCAATGGATGCAGGATGCGCTATCCGTTCTTCTGCGTGTGGGTGGGCCGTGCTGACTGAGGAAGCAGCGGGCATAAGGCCATGCTCGCCTTCACGCCGGGCGAGGGTGCGCGCCACCTGAACCCGTATTTCCGTGGGCAGTTGCCGGGCAAAGAGGGTGGGGTCTCCCTGCGAGGCAGTACAGGCGCGTTCCAGGGCGTGCACGAGTTCCCGGATGTTTCCCGGCCAGTCGTATACGGTGACGGCTTCCATGAAGTCGCCGGAAACCTGCTTGGTACACACCCCGTAGGTGCGGCAGTGCCGGTCAAGGTAGTGATTGATGAGCAGGGGGAGGTCTTCCTGACGTCTGCGCAGCGGCGGCAATGTGATGGTAAGGCCGCGCAGCCTGTACAGCAGGTCGGCGCGGAACATATCCAGCCGCACCATTTCATGCAGGTCTTTGTTGGTGGCGGCAATGAGCCGGAAATCGCTTTCGGCTTCGTGCGTAGCGCCCACGGGGCGGAAGCGTCTTGTTTCCAGCGCGCGGAGAAAGTTGCCCTGAATGTGCAGGGGTAGATCGCCTATTTCATCGAGAAAAAGGGTGCCCCCGTGGGCCAGTTTGAGCAAGCCGTCGCGGTGTCTGTCTGCACCGGTGAAGGCACCGCGCACATGGCCGAAGAGTTGGCTTTCTATAAGGGAATCTGTGCAGGAGGCACAATCCAGCGTGACGAACGGCTTGTGGGAGCGGACGCTGTTCTGGTGAATTACCTTGGCGAACAGTTCTTTGCCGGTGCCTGTTTCTCCCTGCAGCAGGACATTTACGTTGGTGGATGAAGCTTCTGCAGCAAGGTTCAGGGCAGAGAGCAAAGCAGAGCTGTTGCCGATGATGTCTGGCCTGTGCAGGGATATGCCGCCGGGGGTGTGGATTTTTCTGTGGCGGAAGGAGAGGGCGCGTTCAAGGGAAAGCGATATGCGGTCTACCGTGAACGGCTTATGCAGGTATTCCCATACGCCGTGTCGTACGGCCTGCTCGGCACCGTCCGGGTCGCCATGGCTGGTGATGACGATGACTTCCGGGGCAGAGGGCAGTTTTTTGAGTTCGGGCAGGGCTTCCAGCCCGTTTCCGTCCGGGAGGAGCACATCCAGATAGATGAGGTCGCAGGCGTGTGCACGGGCGTGTGCAAGCCCGCCGGAAAGATCGGAAAACGAGGCAGCCGTGTGGCCCTGCGACGTGACCACTTCCGCAAGGAGTGTGCGAACCATGAGTTCGTCATCAATGATCAGTATATTTGCCATGTTAGTCCTGAATAGCGTCAGCGTGAGCAGAGAGTTGTGCGATGGTGGGGGGTAACAGTTCAAGAATCACTTTAAGTTGCAGGTCTATGTTGCGCGCTGTTACAGGCACCGCCGATGGAGGCAGGGGAAAGGCAGCGTTTTTTGCGTTTGAAGCGGCGTCCGGGTGCGTTACGCACAGTATTTCCAAACGCTTGGCGGCATCGTGCAGGGGCTGAGCTGCGAGCATGGCAGCAGAGTTTTTTACCGCGTGCGCCAATCGGGCTGCCTGCCGCCAGTCCCGGGCTTCGACGGCAGAAGCGAGTTCCGTGCAGCGTGCGGGAACCTCTTCCATAAAGGCACGGCAGAGCCGCAGGAGCAGGTTGGAGTTTCCGCCCATGGCAGCAAGGGCGCTCTGCGCATTGAACATGGAAGAAAAAGATTTGTTCTGCAGTGCCGGAGCGGACGGGCTGGCGGGTTTGTCCGCGACTGTGTCTGCGGATGCCATAGAAGCCCGGAGGCTTTCGCTCTTCGGGGGCATGACCTTTGCCGCTTTCGC
The DNA here is from genome assembly GCF_013340305.1 of Desulfovibrio psychrotolerans. Lineage (NCBI taxonomy): Bacteria > Pseudomonadati > Thermodesulfobacteriota > Desulfovibrionia > Desulfovibrionales > Desulfovibrionaceae > Desulfovibrio > Desulfovibrio psychrotolerans. Next base: position 224,738 of record NZ_BLVP01000001.1, on the reverse strand, counting down.
GGTATCCGGGTCATCATTGGATGGTTCGTGCTTATTGGGTTCATTTGGCATTGCAGCGGGTTCCATCGGTCCGGGGGATTGTTGTTCCGTATGCGCAGATTCCGGCACGTTGTCATGCGGCATTTTCCGGGCGGTCTTTCGTGAGGGAGCGCTGCCGATGGTTTCGCCGCAGTTTTGCAGTGCCTTGGGCGTAGCTTCTCCGGGCCTGCCGAAGAGATCGGTAAGAATCGCTTTAAGGGCATCACCAGTCATGGGTTTGCTGATGTAGGCGTTCATGCCCGCGTTGAGGAACCGTTCCCTGTCACCGTCCACGCTGAAGGCTGTGACAGCCACCACGGGGATATCGGCCGGAATGCCGGTCTCCTTGCCGGAGCGGATGCGCCCTGTGGCTTCCAGACCATCCATGACAGGCATCTGCACGTCCATGAGGACCACATCGAACTGGCTGTCGCGCAGCAGGGCAAGAGCCTCTTTGCCATTTTCGGCCAGTTCCACGCTGTGCCCCATGCCGGAGAGCACTTCTTTGAGATAGGTGCGGTTGAGCGGGTTGTCGTCTGCCGCAAGAATGCGGAGGGGGCGGAGCAGCAAATGCGGTGTTGCATCGGTTCCGGATGCGGGGGCGGGAGTGGCTCTGGCTGCCGCTATGGCGCGGGCGGCAACACGCAGATCCTGAGGCAGGTCGAAACGCGCGGTGAAGGTGAAGGTGCTGCCGGTTCCGGGCTGGCTCTGCACATGAATGGTGCCGCCCATCATCTCGACCAGTTGGCGGGTGATGGCAAGGCCGAGACCGGTGCCTGCCTGCCCTCTGGACAGAGCCTCGCTGCCCTGCGTGAAGCTTTCGAAAATGGCTGCCTGCTGGGATGGCTGGATGCCGACCCCCGTATCGCGCACAGAGAAAGAGAGCATGCATTCATCGCTGCGTTGAGGGGGTTCCACGGAAAGGGCGTGTTGAATCTGAGGGTTCCGGCAGAGGGACACATGTACGGATATTTCGCCGGAATCTGTGAACTTGACCGCGTTGCCCAGCAGATTGCCCAGCATCTGCCGCAGGCGGAAACCGTCGCCCTGCAGCACATCCGGCACATCTGAGTCGATGGTGGCGCTGAGCCGTATTCCCTTTCTGTCACAGGAAAACTGCACAACGCCAAGGGCACTTTCCAGCAGTCGCGACAGGGAAAACGTATTGGCGGCAAGCTCCATCCGGCCTGATTCCAGCCGGGAGAAGTCCGTGATGTCATTGACAATATCCAGCAGCGTCTCTGCCGAAAGCTGAAGCTGGGCGGTATACTCCTTGTGCTGGTCGTTCCGCGCGTCCTTTCTGAGCAGTTCAGCCATGCCGATGATGCCGGTGAGGGGGGTGCGCATGTCATGGCTCATGTTTGCCAGAAACATGCTCTTCATGCGGTTTGCCGCCTCCGCCTGTTCGCGCTTGCGCAAAATCTGCAGGGTGGAGGCGCCTATTCCGAAAAAGCCCACGATGCCGATGAGCAGATACCCCATGCCTATGCGGTTAATGTTGTCCTGTCCCAGCCTGAGGAGGGGAGCGGCGGCAATGGTGACGCTTATGCCCCCGCGTATTCCGCCGCTTTTGCCTTTCAGTTCGCTGTGACAGGGCAGGCAGTTTTCTGTGGCAACAAGGGGGGCCATATAGCGGAAGTATTCCTGCTTTTCCGCTTCGTCCACCAGCTGGAACTGTTCCGGCTCGCCATTTTCGAATCCGAGGAGTGCCTTCTTTTCCCATAGGTCCGGTGCATTGTTGGGGCGCAGGGGATTTAAGCTGGTAATGTGAAAGCTCACGCCCGTGCTGTCTGAGAGGATTTCAGAAATACGGCGGGTCATGTAGGCGGGATTGATTTTGGTGAGCGTTTGTCCGGAAACGGTGGTTATGTCCCTGTCCTTATCGATGAGGTAGGGGTTGGGCATAACGTTGTTTGCCACCATGACATAGACCCCGCCATGCTCCGCGTTCCATTCGCGGGTGGAAACAATTTGCTGGAAAAAAGCCCGCGCCTGCCTGAGGGCTACGTCGTTTACATGCTTTTTTTCGCTGATGGCGCTCCATGTGAAGAGTGCAGCCAGCAACATGCTCCACAGCAGAAGAAGCAGACCCGGAAGAAGCGGAATGCGATGTGCCATTGGTTGCTCCGGTTTGAATGGGCAATGAACCCGGCAACATGTCTGATAAACATGACGCTTGTCATAAAAATATGACAATATGTCATAAAAACATGACACAAGAGGGCCTTTCTGTCATCTGCGAAATTATAATACGATATCATGCCGGATTGTTTATGCTTGTAGTGTGTGCTACAGAATTAAGGTGGCATGTTTCTTGGATAAGCCGGAGCAAGCCCGCTTATGGCGTTGGGTGGAGGCATCTGGGCGCGGTACAGCGGGGTCGGGATTCATGCCCGTAAAGTATGTAGGGACGTAATCAGGAGGAGCGTAATGTCATTACTTAAGGAAGGCCAGTCAGGCCGAAGGTGGCAGGCCGTCATTCTGGCGGGGCTTGCCGGTGTGGCCCTGACAGTGGGGGCCGGGCTGGCAATGGTGACCACTGATACGGCAGGGTTCTGTGGAGGATGCCATGCCATGTCGGAAGCCGTGCTCACCCACTCGCAATCGGTGCATTCCAAGCTTTCGTGCAACGATTGCCATGCCCCTCACAACATTGTGGCCAAGATACCCTTCAAGGCCGCAGCGGGAACGCGCGATATCTACGTGAATACGTTGGGTACCGTGCCGGACCTCATCCATCCCGTGGGCAACACGTTGGAAGTGGTTCAGGCAAACTGCGTTCGTTGTCACACCTCGACTGTCATGACCGTGAACATGGATAACAAGGAATCGTGCATGTCCTGTCATCGCCATGTTCCCCACACCCCGAGAAAGCCCATATCGACGAGGAAGGCTGCCGATGTCTAGAATACTTTCTGCCATAGCGTGCTGTGCGTGTCTGGGGGCGGTGCTCCTTATTTCCGGCTGTTCCGATGCCGTGGAGCCTGTAACTCCTGTTTACAAGACAAACCTGCCCAAGGAGGAAATTCGCAACTCGCAGTTTGAAAAGGTGTTTCCCCTGCACTATAAAACGTATTTGCGCAACGATGAATCTACCATCATGACGGAATACGGCGGCTCTGTACCGTACAACAAGCATGATAATGTGAATCCGCTGCCGGAAGGCTACAAGCATGCGCAGCCGTATCTGAAAAATCTCTGGCTGGGATATCCCTTCAGCTTCGAATACCGCGCAGCCCGCGGGCATACGTATGCCGTTGACGACATCATGCATATTGACCGCATAAACCGGTACGATGAAAAGGGCGGCCTGCCTTCCACCTGCTATAACTGCAAGACCACCATGATGCCCAAGTTCATTGAAGAACACGGGCAGGATTTCTGGGCAAAGGATTTCAACCAGTTCCGTCAGGCACTGGATGCCAAGGATCATACCATCGGCTGCACCAACTGCCACAACGCGGAAACCATGGAATTGCAGCTGTACAGCGAGCCGCTGAAGGCCTTCCTTGAAGCGGACGGTCGTGACTGGAACACCATTCCCCGCAATGAAAAGCGCTCCATGATGTGCGGCCAGTGCCACGTGGAATACTACTTCCAGAAGAAGGAGTTCGGCCCGGCTGCCCGTCCTGTGTTCCCGTGGACCGAAGGGCTGGACCCCGAAAACATGTACACCTACTACAAGGGCCATGGCGACTCCACCATCAAGGGATTTGAAGGGCAGTTCTATGACTGGATACATCCCGTGTCGCAGACGCCCATGCTCAAGGCCCAGCACCCTGAATATGAAATGTGGTCCAACGGTGCGCACGGTGCCGCCGGCGTTGCCTGCGCAGACTGCCACATGTCTTACAAGCGTTTGGACGGAAAGAAGAAGATATCCGACCACCAGTGGACCTCGCCCCTCAAGGACGTGAACCTGAACGCCTGCCGCCAGTGCCACACCGACAAGACGCCTGAGTATCTGCGCGGACGTGTTGTGGACACGCAGCAGAAGGTGTTTGACCAGCTGCTCATTGCACAGGAAATCTCTGTGCGTGCGCACGAGGCCATACGCCGTGCTGCGGAATACGCGGGAGACAAGCCCGCCAGCTACGAAGACCTGATGATTGAAGCACGCGAATGGTGCCGTAAGGGTCAGTTCTTCTGGGATTATGTTTCTGCAGAAAATAGCGTGGGCTTCCACAACCCCACAAAGGCGCTTGATACGCTTGCCAAGTCGCAGCAGTACAGCCAGAAGTCTGTTGAGGCAGCCATCCGCGCAACCGGGTTTGCCATTGCCAAGGATCTGGACGGCGACATAAAGCAACTGGTGCCGCCCATCCTGAACCACAGCCGTGAACTGATGATGGACCCTGAGCATATGAAGAGCCACGAATGGTTCAAGTATCTCAAGGTTGCCCCCAAGGCTCCCCTTATCTGGGACGGCCAGACCCGTGTTGCTCCCGCAGGTGCAGCCAGCTAACGCGGCGGTGCCTGAGAAGAATACGGATAGACGCAACGCGCCCCGCCATACGGCGGGGCGTTTTGCATTAAAGGGCGCGGGCACAAAGGGCATAAAAAAACGGAAGGGAGTGGCCCTTCCGTTTTTTTCGGCAACCGTAAAGACGGCAATCAGCAGGTGACAGGCATCATCAGGCAGCAGGCGCTATCAGGCTTTGATGCTCCGCGAGACAAAACGCACCACCTCGTCATACAGGCTGGGGGGGGCGTAAGGCGTGAGCAGCCTTGTGCGGATGGCACCGACCAGATTGCATGAAATGGCGGTGGTGGTTTCGTGCGGGAGCAGGTCCTTGCGCAGCGAACCGTCCTCTATTCCCCTGCGGACGTGGTACTCAAGTTCACGCGGAATCTGGTTGAACTTTTCGTACATGGTGTCGCGGTCAGTCTTTGTTTTCATGTCCGAATACGGAGAGCAACGGACCAGAACCATGAAGTTGGTATCTGCATCCACAGAAAAATCCAGATACGCGCGACAGAAATTGATGACCGATTCGTATCCGGTTTCGCCGCGCGCGCAGGCTTCGCGCAGGTGGATGAGGAAGTGGTCCAGCACATCAAGCCCGGCAGCGAGGAACAGCTTCTCCTTGTTGCCGTAGTGGTGTGTGAGAAGACCCAGCGCAACCCCGGCGCGCTCAGAAATCTTTTTAAAGGTGGTCTCCGCGTACCCGTATTCTCCGAACAACTCCTTCGCTGCAAGCAGCAATGCTTCCTTTTTGGTAATAGTCATACGCTTGGCCCGTTTTTAATAAGTGGTTAAGGCAAAAACAGTTCCAGCCCACAAGCAACCGACAGAAGAGGAAAACTGTCTTACAAAAAAACATGTAATGACATTGTTTGAGCACCCAATAGTCACTTAGCCCACAATGCCCGTTCAGTCAATCAACAGAAGATATGAGCATAAAGACTCTTGTGGAAAAATGAAAACTGCAGCGCTGTACACGTTTTTAGTGAAAGCCAAGGGAAATGCCGTGCCGCTTTTATCGCCACCCATGAGGGGAAGGTGAGCAAAAGCACACGGCCCCCGTTCACACGGGGGCCGCAGGCAAAGAGGAGTAAGTTGGAAAAAGCTGTTCTTGCGCGGTATGGGCCTTGCTGAAATCCGCAGTCCTGCAATGACCGTGGGCGGGCCGTTATCGGCGCGGGTGAATGCCGTTCACCTGCTGCCTGTTTGCTCAAACAGTTTCTGTTTTTTTATGTACGGACTGGAAAAAAGGCTGTCAACCTTTTTCGGAAAAAAGAAAACCCCTCCGGGGAGGGGCAGGCAGGAAAAGTGGGGAGAGTAAGAGGTTCAGTTACGCCACTCATCAAGTGCGGCACTGATGAAGTCGCAGATGTGCTGATGTTCAGCTTTGCCGTTTCCTTCCACCAGTAAGGGAGTTCCGAAACGGATGTGCACCGGCAGCGATGGGCGCACCGGGCCGAAATCTTTGATTACGCTGCCCATGCCCCATGCGTTTGTTTTCAGGGCAAGGGGAACCACAGGCACCTGTGCCCGTTTGGCGAGCTTTACACCTATGGAGTTGAAGATGGCGGGGTCCAGTGTCTCGCTTCTGGTTGCCTGCGGAAAGACCACAACGGAGATGCCCCGGGCAAGTCTTTCCGCGCCTTCTTCAAGGACGGTTTTAAGGTCTTCGCGGGGGTTGCTGCGGCCCACGGCAATGGGGTTGCGGGAACGCATGATCCACCTGAAGAAAGGGTACTCAAGCAGCCCCTGTTTCACTACAAAGGTCACGTTGCGGTAAGGCTGGATAAGGGCAGGCAGCACAAAGGTTTCCAGCGTGCTCATGTGGTTGCCCACAAAGACGCAGGGGCCTTGCTGTTCCGTAAAGGCATGCAGGTTTTCAAAGTGAAAACGCACCCCTACCCGTTCGAACGCCCTAATGATGGCGAGGCTGCTGTTCACCCACTCCACGGGGCCCAGTTTGTCTTGCTTGGCCAGTCTGGAAGCCTGCCCGACGGTGGCGAGCATGGAAGGATAGAAAAAAAGGTTGGGGAACAACCGTGCTATGGGGTTCGATGTGTTATCCGGGGTGTGGTAGGCGTTTTGGTAGCGCGCAGGAAATTCATGCATGATCGTATGGTGCCCCGAATGGAGTGATTGTGCAACGTGAGTGTCGCGTTGCTGTGACAGGTCGGTAACATTCGACCTGCGGGAAAATACGCTCTGCCTTCGGTAAAATCAAGCCGTTGCCGCAAAATGGACGCCTTGCAGCCTGCTGGAAGGAATGAGGTGGACGGGGGGGTACTGCTCTCTTGCCTTTGCGTGTTCTTCTCTGGACAACCGGGAGTTTTCGCGGCACAAGCATCACAAGCCATATGATGGCATACATTTTCCAACGTCGGAGTGCACATGAGCCAGAACGAACCGGATAAGATCATCTATTCGATGATGCGCGTGACCAAGCGGCACGGGCAGCGGGAAGTGCTGAAAAATATTTCCCTTTCCTATTTTTATGGTGCCAAGATCGGTGTGCTGGGCCTGAACGGCTCGGGCAAATCCTCACTGCTGAAGATTCTTGCAGGGGTGGATAAGGACTTTGAAGGCGAAACCGCGTGTTCTCCCGGTTTTACCATCGGCTACCTGGAGCAGGAGCCGCTGGTGAACGAAACCCGCACGGTGCGTGAGGTAGTGGAGGAAGGGGTTGGCGATGTTATGGCGATTATCAACGAGTTCAACGAGATAAACGCCAAGTTCGCGGAGCCCATGGAACCGGAAGAAATGGATGCCCTCATCGACCGGCAGGCTGTGGTGCAGGAGCTTATGGATAACAAGGGGGCGTGGGATATTGATTCCCGGCTGGAAATGGCCATGGATGCCCTGCGTTGTCCGCCCGCTGATACGCCCGTAGCCGTCATCTCCGGCGGCGAGAAGCGCCGTGTGGCCCTGTGCCGTCTGCTTTTGCAGAATCCGGACATCCTGCTGCTGGACGAACCCACCAACCACCTGGACGCGGAATCCGTGGCATGGCTGGAGCGTTTTCTCCAGACCTTCCCGGGCACCGTCATTGCCGTGACCCACGACCGTTACTTCTTGGATAACGTGGCCGGTTGGATTCTGGAACTGGACAGGGGCAAGGGCATTCCGTGGAAGGGCAATTATTCCAGCTGGCTGGAACAGAAGCAGCAGCGTCTTGCCGTGGAAGAGAAGCAGGAATCGGAGCGGCAGAAGACCTTGCAACGCGAACTGGAGTGGATTCGTATGTCGCCCAAGGGGCGGCACGCCAAGTCCAAGGCGCGTATAACCGCCTACGAATCCATGCTCTCCACCGAATCTGAAAAGAATGCCAAGGACTTGGAGATATACATTCCTCCGGGACCGCGGCTCGGCAGGTCTGTCATAGAGGCTGTGAATGTTCAGAAGGCACTTGGCGACAAGCTGCTTGTGGACAACATGAACTTTCTCATCCAGCCCGGTTCCGTGGTGGGTATTATCGGACCCAACGGGGCGGGTAAGTCCACTCTGTTCAAGATGGTTATCGGTGCCGAAAAGCCCGATGCGGGTGAGGTGCGTCTTGGCGAAACCGTGAAGCTTGCCTACGTGGACCAGGGGCGCGATACCCTTGAGAAGGGCAAGAGCGTGTACGATGTTATTTCCGAAGGGTACGACACCGTCAAGCTGGGCAGCAGGGAAGTGAATGCGCGTGCCTACTGCTCGCGCTTCGGTCTGACCGGATCTGACCAGCAGAAGGATGTTTCCGTGCTTTCCGGCGGCGAGCGCAACCGCGTGCATCTTGCACGTACGCTGAAATCCGGCGGCAACGTCATCCTGCTTGACGAACCCACCAACGACCTTGACGTGAACACCATGCGCGCGCTGGAAGAGGGCATTGAGAACTTTGCCGGCTGCGTTCTGGTCATCTCGCATGACCGGTGGTTCCTTGACCGCATCGCCACGCACATTCTCGCCTTTGAGGGCGATTCTTCCGTTGTGTTCTTTGACGGCAACTATTCGGAGTACGAGGCGGACCGCAAGAAGCGCCTCGGCACGGATGCCGACCAGCCTACCCGTATCAAGTACCGCAAGCTTACCCGCTAGCGGATGGCAGACCCGGTAATGCAGCGCCCCCGGTCCGTAATGGGACCGGGGGCGTTTTTGGTGTGTGGGTCATTTTGGGTGTGTCAGATGGCTGCTGTTCCGTCTCTGGGGGTGATGATAGGGGCTACCTGTTCACCTTGAGGTAGGATTTTACCCGGCGGACTCTTTCAATCTCGCTGGCGTATTTAACAGCCAGTTCCGCTTCCCGCTGCGTGCCGACTATACCCATGAGCACGACATTGCAACGCACCACGGCGATATCAATATTGGTAGACCATATTCTGTCATCCATGATCAGTTCTTTGTTCAGATCTGCGCGGATGAGCAGGTTGTCACTTGTGCCGCAGGGGTCGTTTTCAATCTTGGGAAAGAAGTAGTGGGTTACGCTCTGCACGCCGCTTATGGAGTTGACAATGGACAAGGCGCGCTGCTTTTGGGCCTCGCTTTCTATTTCACCGTAGACGTAGACGTGGCCGTTATACGACTTGCCCCCCATATCCAGCACTTTGACCAGATCATCGTGCAGGAATCGTGCGGTAATTTCCGTATTGATGTATTTGTCCGAGGCAAAGGTCTTTACATCCCTTTCGTCCACAGCGGCCTGATAGATAGTGCCGCATCCGGTGGCAAGAGAGAGCAGTACTAGGCATCCGAGCAGGCGTATCATTTTCATCATGGAACCATTCTCCCTTCACGTTTTCGTTGTCTGAAATTCAGCCCGCCGCTGTCCATGCCCCTGCCTGCATCGTAAATGCCCACCACGGATTCGGTGGATACGACAGTGCGTGCGCGGCGGTAGTAGCGCAGGATGTTATGATAGTCCGATTCGTATCCTTCGTAAATGCGCCAGCTGTCGCAGCGCTCCACCACCAGCTCACGGGTTAGGCACAGGCAGAGTGGGTCTATGTTGCTGGGGCGGACGAGTTCTCTTTCCGGTTCCGAGCGGGGCAGGTAGTTGCAGTCAAAGGCGCGGCTCACATCTATGCGCGCGATGAGCATTTCCACATCCCTATGTTCTTCATACACAAGGAACGCCTGCTGCGTAAGGGCGTTGTCATCGTCCAGAAAAACCAGCCTCCGGCCTTTGGAGGCAGCGAGCAACATACGCCGGACGCCGTTGCCGAAGTTTCCCTGCCGCGGCAGGGACAGAAAGCGCGCCGAGGGGTGGTTCACCGCCTCAGGGCCTTTTACTCCGTCGTACCCGATAAGCATTTCTACCGCAGAAGCAGGCAGGTCCGCGTGTGCCATGGCCGCGAGCACGCTTTGCAGTGCGTGGCGCAAGGCTGTGGGGCGGTTGCCCGCACTGGGGGTGATGATGCTGTATTCCGGGGCAGGCACAGGCTTCAGCCTCAGCGTTTTTTACGTAATTGCTTGAACCACGCGGCAAGCCGGGGTTCCTGTCCATGTTCCTTGGGCTGATAGAAGCTGCGCTCTTCCAGCCCGTCCGGCAGGTATTGCTGCTCCACATGCCCTTCCGGGTAATTGTGCGGATACAGGTAGTTTTTTCCGTACCCCCAGTCCTTTTGCAGCTTGGTGGAAGGATTGCGCAGGTGCAGTGGCACCGGGCGCGGGCCGTTGGTGCGTACTTCTTTAGATGCGGCGAGGTAGGCAGCGTAGGAGGTGTTGCTCTTTTTTGCCAGGGCGAGGTAGGTGACACATTCCGCCAGAGGAATGAAGCCTTCCGGCATACCGACAAACTCCACGGCGTGCTGGCACGAAACCGCAAGCGGCAGCGCCATGGGGTCTGCAAGGCCAATGTCTTCCGAGGCGGAGAGAATGAGCCGGCGGCAGATGAACCGGGGGTCTTCTCCGCCTTCCAGCAGGCAGGCAAGATAGTAAAGGGCCGCATCGGGGTCGCTGCCCCTTATGGATTTGATGAGGGCAGAAGCCAGTTCGTAGTGATTATCCCCGTCCTTGTCGTGACGGATGACCACTTCAGGCAGGGCTGTGCGCAGCGATTCGAAATTGCGGGATTCTTCGGGCAGCGCGGCAACATATTCCATCAGGTTGAGCATGGTGCGCGCATCCCCGTGTGCCACGCCCGCGATGAAGTCGTACGATTGGTCGTCCAGCGAGAATTGGCAGGCATAGGCGCCGCGTCTGGCAAGGTCTGTCATTTCTGCCCTGTTCAGAGGGCGCAGCCGCAGCACGTGCATACGCGAGAGCAACTGGCGGGTGACGCTGAAGGAGGGGTTTTCTGTTGTCGTGGCAATGAGCGTGACCTCGCCGGATTCCAGAAGCGGAAGAAAAAAGTCCTGCTGCGCCTTGGAAAAACGGTGCAGTTCATCCAGCACCAGCACATCCACGCCCGCAAGGGACTTGCGCAACTGCTGCAACCCTGCTTCCGGCGCGCTTACGCGCAGCCAGTTTTTGCCGGACTGCTTGGCCAGCAGAAGCGCCAGTGTGGATTTGCCGCATCCGGGCGGGCCGAACAGAAGCAGGCTGGGCAGGCGGGGGGCGCTGGAAAGCGCGGTGATACGCGCGCGCAAATGCTCCTGACCCACAAATTCATCAAGGGTTTCCGGCCGTATCCGGTCTGCAAGCGGTTGCCGTATGCTCATGCCGTTTCCCCGCAGCGCTGTTCTGCAGACTGCATTGCGGTGTGGAGTTCCCGGTGCCACCAGTCAAGCCCAAGACAGAGCAGGGCAGCCGTTTCCCAGCGCAGGATGCGCCTGCCAAGGCTGACAGGCGTGATGCCAGCAGCGGTGAGCGTGGCAACCTCGTTTTCTGAAAAGCCGCCTTCCGGGCCCACAACGAAGAGGGTGCGGCCTTGTTGTCCAAGCGACGGCGGGGCGAGCAGGGCAGAGGGCGACTGTCCTTCCCAGAGCAGGAAAGCCCTGTCAAAGTCCGCAGCATGTGCCGCAAGCTCCTCTGCGCCTCCGGGGAGAGTTTTCAGTTCCGGCAGCCATGGATTAAGGCTTTGCTTGGCACCGGCAATCATCTGTGATTCCCATGAATCTTTCACGTCTTCCGGCACACGGGACTGAGAACGGTCTGCCTGCCAGAGCCATATGCCGCCGGCTTCCAGTTCCACCGCCTTTTCCAGCAGCCAGCCGCGACGTACAGATTTGCCCCACCCCAGCGCAAGCACAGTGGAAGAGGAGGGCGGAGCATGCTCAGAGAGCTGCACAGGCTCAAGAAGTACCCTGTGCTTCTCTGTGGCGGTGATGCGGAAAACACCTTCGCGCCCGCGTCCGTCCAGAAGGCGGAGAGAATCACCCGCGCGTGCGCGGAGCACTTTGACCAGATGTCTGGCTTCCTGCCCTTCCAGCAGATAGGGGGCCTGCCATTGTTCCGGCGGCAGAAAGAATGTTCTCACGAACGGCTCTCCGGTGGGAATGTGGTGTGATGATACTGTCTTTGCATACCGTCTGTGTATCAGGCGTGCAGGAAGATGCCAAGACAGGCAGGGGTGAAGACCGCGAAAAAGGGTGCGGTTTTGAAGCCGCACCCCGTATGCCTGTGGCTGTCTCTGTGGCTGCTTTCGATGTCTTTTGCGTGGGTATGGTCTGTAATCGTGCGGGCGATCAGTCTTCCAGCTTCATGCGGGCGGTGCCGTTCTTGTAGAAGGGCAGTTCCGCGCGGGCGGCCTTAAGCTCCGTACGCGAGGCTTTGATGACAAAGGCCGTTTCTTCCGCGTATTCCCGTTCCACATAAGCAAGAGCCACGGAATGTCCCACCGAGGGGCAGAAGGAACCGCTGGTGACAATGCCCACTTCCCGACCCGCTCCCTCTCCCTGCGGCAGGCAGACGACATCGTGGTGACGGGCGGCACGGCGACCGGGTATGCTGAGGGGAATGAGCATGTGGCGCACGCGGGCATCGCCGCCCTTGCCGATATACTGGGCAGGCGACTTGAGCAGCCAGCCCATGCCCGCCTCCGTGGGGGTGTGGTCGGTGTCCAGATCCTGACCGTAGAGGGGCAGACCCACTTCAAGGCGCAGGGTGTCGCGTGCGCCAAGCCCTGCGGGTTCCACGCGCGTGTCTGCGCACAAAGTATCCCACAGGGTCTGGGCATTGTCTGCGGGCAGATAGAATTCATAGCCCAGTTCCCCGGTGTAGCCGGTGCGGCTTACGATAAGGGGGGAACCAGCAAACTCCACTGTGACGTGGTTGAAATACTTGAGTGAGCGCAATCCGCTGCCCAGAAGAGTCTCCAGCACGGCGTAAGATGCCGGTCCCTGAAGGTCAATTTTGGCGGTCTGTGCGGAAATATCCTCAAAATGCAGCTGCGCGGGCAGATGAGAGGCTATCCATGCGAAGTCGCTGGCGGTGCAGGCACCGTTCACTACCAGCATGTAGTCGTCTGCTCCCATGCAGTAGACGATAAGATCGTCCAGAATGCCGCCCTGTTCGTTGAGCAGAAATCCGTAGCGGCATTTGCCGGGGCCGAGGGTATCCAGATTGTGGGTGACAATGCGGGAAAGGGCTTCGCGGGCACCCGCCCCCCTGAGAACAAATTCGCCCATGTGGCAGATATCAAAGATGGACGCGTGTTCACGGGTGTGGTTGTGTTCCACGATAATGCCCTTGTACTGTATGGGCATATTCCAGCCTGCAAACGGAGCCATTTTGGCCCCTTGTGCGATATGCCATGCCGTAAGCGGCGTGTGAAGCAGGTCAGACAAGGTGTCCTCCTGAGCGGGGTTAAGGTGATATGTGGTTGTGGTTGCGCAGTACGGCAGAATGGCAGATAAAATTTAGCGATTCTGTCTGAACTCATGCCGAGATTTGCGGATTGCCTTGAATTCGTCAAGCAGGGAGACGAGTTTTCCGTAGTTTTTACGTATGTCCGCTCCGTAGGGTGTCAGTTCGTCTTCCCGGCATTCTATGTAATTGCGGCGCAGATACCGGTCGTTGAGTATGGCCTCCACAAGGGCGATGACGCTGTTTACCAGGTCTTCAAAATAGCTGACTATTTCGAATTTCAGCCCATGGAGCAGGGCGACGGATTCCGTAAGCATTTCGCCGTAACCAATGCGCGTTCCTCTGGATTCGCGCCGCATCAGGTCTTCCAGAATGCGTATCTTACGTGCCTGCTGGATGAAGCTGTATTTGGCCCATACCTCCTGATACAGTTCGTTCAGGTTGCCGAATACGTCGTAATTATCCGGCGAGAGCAGGTACCCGTCCAGCACTTTCACCACATTGGAATAGAACTCATCGGAATAGCCGATGATACGGCGTTGGTGTTTGGAGAGCCATGCGAAGAGAAACTTCAGGCGTTTTTCGTCCGTATCCGTGTTTTCCACAATCTCGTTGCGTTTATAGGCGATGCGCCCCATGTATTCGCCGCGCACTATGTCGTTCAGGCGCAGGAACATGTTGGTGGTGTCCTTGATGATGTTCAGGTCGCTCAGCACTCTCCCTGTAATGGGATGGATGATTTCCTGCCGGGAAACGGAGAGGGCGCGTTCCTGCCGCACGTTGTCCGGATTGAATTTATGCTGGGAGTAGGTGACCCGCAGAATAACTACCCGGCGTTCCTCATCCACAAAAAAGCCCCCTTCTTCCAGCCTGCGCACCGCTTCCGCCTGATCCTTATGCACCTTCACTAGGGCTATTTTCTCTATGGCGGGATAGTGCTTGCGTCTGGGAGGGGTGTACAGCGTGGTGAGTGTGCGGTCGCTCTGCCCAAGCACCCGGATGAGGAAGCGTTCTCCCATCTTGTGCAGGCGGCGGGCGAACAGGGCGCTGGAAGTGCGGCGTTCCGACACAATGGGGAAGCCGTATAACTCCATGAGATACTGGTAGACAAAAAGCCTGTTCCGCTCGTACTTCTCGTTGTCGCCCACGGAAAATTTGCCGGTCCGCATGCCGAACCGCTTGATTTCCGGGTCCAGGTCGGAAGGAAATGAGGCGTATACGCCGGAAAGGTAGTAACTGCCGAAGGAATCCAGCGCCATAACCTGCGCGCGGTCCATTTCCAGCAGGTATGGCAGAATCTGGGGATAGTGATCCAGGACTGAAACATCGTACTTCATGAACCGCTGCTTGAAGGAATCATGCATTTTTTTGGGCAGCCGATTCTGCAATGCCTGAACATTGCGGGAAAGGACGGTGTTTTCAAGCGGGCATGATTTTCCTTCTGCCGAAACTGCGTCGTCCAGAAGCGAATGCAGAATGTCGAACTGGAAGATTTCTGAAAAATAGTTGATCTGCCGGTCCAGTGCCACAAGGGAAAATCCCGGAACATTTTTGTATTCCCATGTGTCCGATTCAAAGGAAGGCAGAAGCTCCCTGTTTTCAACAATGGGGTAGTCTGGATTTTCGCAGAACGGCTTGAGAAGACAGAATTTGGTATGCACAATGTCGAGAAAGTTCTTCAGCTCGACCAGCGAATTGATGTTGACGGGCGCAGAAAACGAATCGTGCCCGTCCCAGGGCAGACCGCATTCTGCGAATGCTTTTTTCCAATCAAGCGTCATACGGTGCCGTAAGGTTGCAAATGGTGCGGGAAGAAAGGGGTCGACCGGAAAAACTGTGTGTATGATATGCTATTTTCTAAAAAATTTCTACTTTTTCATCAATATTGACTGCACGGCTCAGGCGACGCGTGCGTGTACTTTTTTTCTTCTTTTTTTTCGGTGTATTATCGTGCAAGCCGGGCCGTTCGTTCAAGTGGGGGGAGCGGCAGAGATTGAAACAGTCGCGGTAATCCTATACAAATATGGAATAAGTGGACGTCCGGCGCTATCCGGCCGGAAACGTACTGTCCAACCTTTCGATAACAATTCCGAATCATCCGGGTTCGGCAGGTATATCGCCAATGAACACCAAGTCCTGTTATGAGCGCATTCTGGGAATAGTTTGCAGCGTTTTTGATGCGTATTCCGCCGTGCTGATCACGCCGGATTCCACCGGCAGGGCGTTTGCCGTAGCCGGCAGCTTCAGTCTGGGCGATCATGTGAACCGCACTGCCCAATTCGTTCCGGGCAAAGGTCTTGTGGGCTGGATTATCAGCAATCAGGCCCCAATGCTGGTGAACGACTTTGATACGCGGCAGTACCACCTTGGCTACTACACCAGCAATGAGGAGTCCAAGATCAAGGCGTTCATGGGTGTTTCACTCAGGAACGGGTCGGGAGCTCTGTGTCTGGACAGCAAGCGGCAATATTCCTTTTCCAATAAGGATCAGAAGATTCTTCAGCTCTTCGCAGACCTCGTCTACGAGGTGCAGACAAGTTCCTGCCTTGCGGCGGAAACCATGAATCTGGGGAAGTACTACAACTGCCTGCAACTGGTGTACGGGCTGAGAAAAAGACACAAAAACTGGACCAAATTTCTTGAGCATTTTCTGGGGCTCATGGCAGAGAGCACGGGGTTTGCCTATTGCAGCTTCGCTTCCCGCGATGAGGCCGGAAACAACTATTACATTGAAGACGAAACATGTCCCTTTGCCCCGGAAGAAACGCAGGCCATACCCTATGGCAGCGGGCTCGTGGGCTGGGTGTTCAAGAACGGAAACCCCGTCTTCATGAGCGGTTCGGACTCCGGCGTTCCAGCGTCGCCCCTGTATTGCAAGCTGGCTTCACAGCCAAACTTCATGAGTGTTGTCTGTCTGCCGCTTATCATCGGGCGTCTTACACGCGGGGTTCTGGTCTTTGCCAGCGAGACCCCGCGGGAAATACCGGACGAACTGAAAGTTTTTTGCCAGATGGCATCGGAGCATCTGGCATTGTTCCTTGAAAACCTGTATCTACGGAGTCGGCTCCATGAAGCCACGCAACAGGTTCACCAGATGAGACAGGACGCGGGTCCGCACCTTTTGCAGGATGCCGGAGACGAGTTTGAATTGACCACCTTGAGCCAAGAAGAGAGCGTCTAAATGTTTGGCAAACTGTTAGGATTGTTCGGTCAGGATCTCGCTATGGATCTGGGCACTGCCAATACCCTGTTGTATACGAAGAAGGACGGCATTGTTCTCAATGAACCTTCTGTTGTGGCTATAGACAACGACCGCAATTCTGTGCTGGCGGTAGGCAAGGAAGCCAAGGAATTTCTCGGCAGAACCCCGCAACGCATCCGCGCCATACGCCCCATGAAAGATGGCGTTATTGCCGACTTCGAGGTGACCAAGCAGATGATCGCCTTCTTTATAAAGAAGGTTATTACGGGGTTCTCCCTTGCTAAGCCTAATATCGTCATATGCGTGCCCACGGGCATCACGCAGGTGGAAAAGCGGGCCGTTATAGAATCTGCCCAGCAGGCAGGGGCGCGGGATGTGCGTCTGGTGGAGGAGCCCATGGCAGCAGCCATAGGAGCAGATCTGCCCATCCATCAGCCTATGGGCAACATGGTTGTGGATATTGGCGGCGGAACCACCGAGGTTGCGGTTATCTCTCTTTCAGCCATAGCCTATGCGGAGTCGGTACGTGTGGCGGGCGATGCCATGAACATGGCGGTTCAGAGGTATTTTCAGGAAGAATTCAAGCTTCTTATCGGCGAGAATATGTCGGAGCGCATCAAGATTAAAATTGGTTCCGCCCATCCCCTGACGGAAACCCTTTCCATGGATGTTTCCGGCAAGGACATGGTCACGGGCACGCCCAAGTCCGTTCTGGTGACGGACGGGCATGTGCGCGAAGCGCTTGCCGATCCGGTAAAGGCCATCATCATGGCTGTTCGTAAGTCGCTTGAAAAGACGCCGCCTGAGCTTGCGGGCGACATAGCGGAAAACGGTCTTTTGCTGGCAGGCGGCGGCGCACTTTTGAAGGGACTGGATACCCTGATAACCAAAGAAACCAACCTGCATGTTGTCATAGACAGCGACCCGCTTACTACCGTGGTGCGCGGAACAGGGCGCACGCTGGACGACCGCAAGTTCTTCAGCAAAGTGTATATCAACTGACCGCAAGGCACCGCAGAGACGTATTTCGCGGGTCTGCAACAGGCCGGATTCCGGCAGCTTTGCTGAGCACCGTGTCTCGTTCACAGCCTTGGAATTTCTGAGCGCAGAAATGGCATAAAAAGCGGCCCGAGGGCCGTTTTTTATCTTGAATCAATATGGGGGGCGCATGCCGTCCCTGTTCCTTTCGTCTTGGTACATGCTATGCGAGGAGACGCCATGACTTTTGTTCCCGCAGATATTCTGGATGAAACCCTTGCTGTGGTCCGTGAGGCCGGAGCAATTATTCTGGAACAGTGGGACAGGCCAAGCAGCATCACGCTCAAGGGCCGCATAGATCTGGTGACAGAGACGGATGTGGCTGTGGAGGAATTTCTGAAGCAGAAGCTGCGCGGCGTTCTTCCAGAAGCCGGATTTATGGCGGAAGAAAGCGCAGGCGATGCCCCGCTGGGTGAACTGACGTGGATAATTGACCCTGTGGACGGCACGACAAACTTTGCTCACCGCATTCCGCTTGTAGCCACCTCTGTAGGGCTGTGGCACTGCGGCAAAATGGTTATGGGCGTGGTTAACGCTCCGGTGCTGCGCGAGTGCTTTCATGCCGTGCGCGGAGGCGGGGCGTTTGTAAACGGCAGGTCCATTCGCGTTTCAGGCACATCCGTTCTGGAGCATGCTCTGGTTGCCACCGGGTTTCCGTATACCATACGGGAAGATGTGGAAGAGGTGCTGCACTGGCTTTCGCGCTCGCTGGTCACCACACGGGGGGTACGGCGCGGAGGATCTGCCGCCATTGATCTGGCGTTTGTGGCAGCAGGAAGGTATGATGCCTACTATGAGATAGGATTACGGCCTTGGGATACCTCTGCCGGTTGGCTTCTGGTGGAAGAGGCAGGGGGGCGCATGACCCAGCTGGACACAAACGAGTCTTTTAATCTGTTTGCCCGCGGCGTGCTGGCGAGCAACGGTCCGCTGCATGATCCTCTTTACGCGCTGCTCAAAGGGTAGCAGGAAAGGGGGCGGAGACGGCGTGTATCCAACGGTTTTCTGTCATGTTGTCCCCATCGTCGGCTCACTGAATACAGCCCGGTACATCTAGGAAACGTCCTGGTCGGCTTCCTGATTGGTTGGGGCAGGGCGGAACAGGTAGTCTTCTTCGGCAGCCCATATGACCGCCGGGGTCAGAATTTCGCGAAAGTTCTGCAGCATGGCTTCCAGTTCTTCCCGGTCCACGAAGATACCCTCGGAGACTTCCTGCGGATTGGGGCAGGGTTGGTCGCCGCCAAGGCGCGCGGAAAAAAGGGTGATGTCGGCAAGTTCCGTTTCCTTCGAGGCGGGAATATGCGCAACCCACGTGACCTTGCCGGGGAATACGCCCAACTCTTCATTGAGCTCGCGCAGGGCGGCGTGTTCGCGGGATTCACCCGCAAGCACATGGCCCGTGGAGGAAAGATCCCATCGGCCCGGATAGAGTGTTTTTGTACGTGCGCGGCGTTGCAGGTATAGCCGTCCGCACGTATCATAGAGAAGGGTGAGGACCACGCGATGCTTGAGCGGGTGCCTGTGCACATCCGCTACCGGCATAACGGCAAGCGGTCTGTCGTAATCATCCACGACCTCCACCTTGTCTTCAAGAGTATGCAGGAGCTGCAGATAGATGGTTTCAATCATGTCTGATTTCCCCGTAAGCCTCTGGGGCGAAGATGAATATGTTCCGGAAGCCGGGCGGTTTTGCTGTGCACCTGAACTGCCCGTAACCGGAAGGTGGACGTGGTCATGCCGCACGCAGTAGAATGTGCGCCGGGCGTATGCCCTTTGCCGCAGGTGAAAGATGCCGAATTTTTCCGGCTTGGGCCGGAAAATATCACCGAAGTGGCCGCGTTGGAAAAGCGCTGCTTTTCCATGCCGTGGGAGGAAAAGCAGTTCCGGCTGGCGTTTGAACAGAACATTTTTTCCATTTTTGGCCTGCGTAGACAGGGAGAACTGCTTGCGTATGTGGCCGTGTATCATACCCCTCATGAGCTGGAAATACTGAATATCGCCACCCATCCGGAGCATCGCAGGCAGGGCTTGGGTGCAAGGTTGCTGGGGTTGATGTTGCAAGTGGGTGAAAAAATGGGCATTGTCAGGGCTGTGCTGGAGGTGCGCCGTTCCAACGAGCCTGCCATTGCCCTGTACAGACGGTTTGGTTTTTCGCAGGCAGGAGTGCGCAGACGCTATTACTCCGATACCAACGAAGACGCGCTTATCTTCATCAGGGATAGTGAACCAGAAACAGGGTGGAAATAATTCCGGGCGTATTGCGCTGATACCCTGTGCATGTGAGGAGTGCTGATCATGAAGAAAATTATGGCCGCCAACTGGAAGATGTATAAGACTGCGGACGAGGCAAGACAGACCGCAATGGCGCTGACAACGCTGGTGGGGGCGGTTCCTGCTGACCGTGAAGTGCTTATTTTTCCTCCTTTTACCGCGCTGCATGCGGTTGCGGGAGCGTTGCGCCCTGCTCTGGGATTCAGCATGGGGGCACAGGATGTGTACCCCGCCGATGAAGGTGCGTATACGGGCGAGGTATCCCCCGGCATGCTCAGTGATGTGGGATGCCGCTGGGTTCTTACCGGACACTCCGAGCGGCGCCATGTGCTTGGGGAGAATGATGACTTTGTAGGCAGAAAAACCACATTCAGCCTTGCAGCGGGACTGAACGTATGCCTGTGCATAGGTGAAAAGTTGGAAGAACGCGAGGCAGGCATGCTTGCCGCCGTGATAGAAAGACAACTGGACAAGGGGCTTAAAGACGTGCCCGGCGATATAGCCCCGGAAAGTCTTGCCATTGCGTATGAGCCTGTCTGGGCCATCGGCACCGGAAAGGTTGCCCGCCCGGAGGATATTGTTGAAGCCCACGCACTGGTGCGCGCGAAGCTTGTGGCGTTGCTGCCCTCCGCAGGAGAGCGTATTCCCATTTTATACGGCGGCAGCGTGAAGCCGGAGAACGCTGCTGAAATCGTTCACCTTGACAATGTGAACGGTGTTCTGGTAGGAGGCGCTTCTTTGCAGGCTGAAAGCTTCAGCCGTATAGTGCTTGCCTAATTCGGCACGAAAAGATCGACATTGTTCCGAGGAGGACAATCTCAGTGGAAAACCTGATTCTTACCCTGCACATCGTGGCCTGTGTCGTGCTTGTTATTCTGGTGTTGTTGCAAGCCGGCAAGGAAGGCATGGGGGTCATCTTCGGTGGCGGCAGCCAGTCGGTTTTCGGCAGTGGCGGCGCTGGCGGCATGATTGCCAAGCTTACCGGAATCGTGGCTGCGATTTTTCTTGTCACTTCCCTGAGCTATAACTACATGACGGGACACAGAGGGGCTGATGATTCGGCCATTCTTGATGTGAAAATTGAAGAAAAGTCTGAACAGTCCAAGCCCATTCTGCTGGAAGAAGCCGCCCCCAAGCAGCCTGCACCAGAAGAACCTGCCAAGCAGTAGCCGCGCTCAAGGCCTGTTCCTGTAACATAGACAGTACGTATTTTGCCGGGGTGGTGGAATTGGTAGACACGCTATCTTGAGGGGGTAGTGGGAGAAATCCCGTGAGGGTTCGAGTCCCTCCTTCGGCACCATATGAATAAGAAAGGCCACTGGCACAACGCCTGTGGCCTTTCTTATGGCAGTCAGGGGGAGAAGCCACGCTCGTCTGGCTTTTTCTGGCACCGCAGGCGGAGGTTTGACGCATGCTCCCATCTTGCCATCCGGCTGCGGCGCAGTTTTTGTCGGATGATGGTGTGTGGTAACGGACGGAGACGGCACCATTTTTTGCGGAATTGCCATTCATGCTGAATGCCTATAAAGTTATGCCGACAGCAGACGCTGCATGACGATAGCCGGACATACCCGGTATACTCTTTGCATTGAAAGCGGAATCGGCGGAGGTAGAGCCCCCCTTGCGACAGGAAAGCCGGTCCGAAAAATTGGAGTACGTGGAGCCTTTGGCCGGGAGCACGATGGGGTGCCCGGTACGCGTTCTCCATAATTGCCCAAAAGAGTTGTCATATGTCATGCAAGAATATCGCCCAGTTCCGGGGCTGGGTGTGCCGAAAGGACAGGGAACGGCACAATAGTCATAATGCTGCCGTGTTCTGGTTTACGGGGCTTTCCGGTTCGGGAAAGTCCACCATTGCCCATGCGGTGGAAAAACGCCTTTTTGACTTGGGAATGCGGGCTTTTGTTTTTGACGGAGACAACGTACGTCACGGACTTTCCCGAAACCTGGGGTTCTCCCCCGAGGACCGGACGGAGAATCTCCGCAGAATAGGCGAAGTGACCAAGCTTTTTGTAGAGAGCGGCACAATTTGTCTTTGCGCGTTCATCACGCCGCTGGCGGCGGACAGGAAGATGGTGCGTGATGCGCTTGGACGGGATTATCACGAAATTTTTGTTTCATGCCCGCTTGATGTTTGTGAATCACGAGATGTAAAAGGCTATTACAAACGTGCCCGCGCAGGTGAGATTACGAATTACACCGGAATCTCTGCTCCGTATGATGTTCCTGAATCTCCTTCACTTATTGTTGAAACAGCTTTGTTGTCTTTGGAAGAATCTGTGGATACTGTCCTGCAGTACGTTTTACGGAATGTTGTTCCGGCATGATTTTTTTTGCGATCATGGATACATTTTCAACACCAGCCAACACCGGTAATCACGCATGATTCAGCCCATTATCTTGTGCGGAGGCAAAGGGAGCAGGCTATGGCCCCTTTCCCGCGAGCTGTACCCCAAGCAGTATATCGACTTCGGAACCGGAAAGACTCTTTTTCAACAGACAGTGCAAAGAGCCGGTTCCATCCCGCAGGTACTGCCTCCTCTTGTGGTCTGTAATGCGGAACATCGCTTCTTTGTGGCGGAACAACTGCGGCAGATGGGAGTTTCCGGGGATATCGTTCTGGAACCCGTGGGGCGAAACACCGCTCCCGCTGTGACTGTAGGCGCCCTGATGCGCAAGGAAGAAGACCCTCTTTTGCTGGTTATGCCCGCCGACCACCTTCTCTCCGGGGATGTTTTTCAGCGTGTTCTGCCTGCTGCTGTGGAACTGGCAAACGATGGATATCTGGTGACATTCGGCATTACTCCCGAAAGACCGGAGACAGGATACGGATATCTTGAGCGGGGAGAATCTCTGCGGAGCGGATACAGGGTGTTGCAGTTTGCAGAAAAGCCGTCTGCTGACGTTGCGGAACGGTTTGTCACTTCCGGTCGTCATTTCTGGAACAGTGGTATATTTCTGTTCCGCGCCTCCGCCTATCTGGAAGAATTAGGCACGCATGCTCCGGAAATGCTCGCGGCATGCGGACAGGCGTTGCAGCAAAGCACCACCGACCTTGATTTTATCCGTCTGGATGAGCACGCGTTTGCCGGGTGTCCTGAGGATTCCATTGATTATGCACTGATGGAAAAGACCTCCCGTTGCGCCATGGTGGTGCTTGAAGATGCGGGATGGAGCGATCTGGGGTCGTGGGGAGCGTTATATTCAGTCGGGAACAAAGACGGGCAGGGGAACGTGTGCCGCGGAGATGTGCTGCTTGAGGATGTGCAGAACAGCTATGTCCATGCTGAGTCCCGGCTTGTGGCTGTTGTAGGTCTGAAAGGCATCGCCGTGGTGGAAACATCGGACGCCGTTCTGATTGCGGATATGGATCGCGTGCAGGACGTGAAGATCATCGCCAATACCCTGACCAGAGAGGCCCGTGATGAGTCGCTGCACCACAAGAGAGTCTACAGGCCTTGGGGAGCGTATGAGAGTACCGACAAGGCCGATCGTTTTCAGGTAAAACGCATCACGGTCAATCCGGGACAGCGGCTTTCTCTGCAAAAGCATCACCACCGTGCGGAGCACTGGGTTGTGGTACGGGGAACCGCGCAGATTACCAACGGAGACAAAGAACTTCTGCTCTCGGAAGATCAGTCTACCTATATTCCCGTCGGTGCGGTGCACAGGCTGGAGAACCCCGGTTGCATTCCTTTGGAGCTTATCGAAGTGCAGACCGGAACGTATCTCGGAGAAGATGATATTGTGCGCTTCGACGATGTGTACGGGCGAAAGGATTCTTTGAAATAGAAAGAAAGGTTGTTTGAAAAAAAAACGCGGCATCCGGGGGCAGACCGGATAGCCGCGTTAGGGAAGGAGCCGACCGGGGAAACCGGAGGGAAGCCGGACAGGTCGGCACATCAGGAAAAACTGTGGTGCCGTGCCGGGAACAATGCCGAAGAGGGGGCGCAGAGGCGCTGTGCCGCTCACTATCGCAGCGAGTCAATATCCAGCGGCCGACCACAACAGGGGCAGTTCTCCATACGGTTCCTGTGTCCACCCGCAGAAAATACCCGGCAGACAAAGGAGTCCGCATGCATGATATAATCCACCAACACCATAAAGCCGCAGGTGCAGAAACGCTTTTGCATGACCATTCTCCTTTTGTGAACATTGTTTATTAAAGTTAACATAAGGTTGCAAGAAAAAGGGCAGATGCCCTGAAACTCAACCACGTTTATTTTCTGCCTGCGAGTCATTCCGCAAGCCTTCAATATCCCCGCATGTCCTGTCAAACAGTGTCAGAAAGCACACTGAAGGGGCACGGTTGTCGCTACCGGTATTCCCGGCTTATCCAGACAATACGGCCGATCACCCGAAAGGTTTCCAGCTCATCGCCGCGTATGGTCACCGGAGAGTAGTCCGGGTTGTCGCTGTGCAGCAGCACCTCGCCGGGCTTGCGCTCCAGCCGTTTGACCATGACCGCATCTTCAAATCCCACAGCGTAGATGGAGCCTGCGTAAATATCCCGCTGCGATTGGTCCACCAGCACCATGTCTCCTTCACGAATTTCCGGCTCCATGCTGTTGCCGAACACATCCATAAGGACCATGCTGCCCGGCTTGCCTTTTCTGGCAAGCCAGTCTTCCCGGAAGATATGGTGATCCGCCACGGCGGCTTCCACCTCAAAGGAGCCACCCCCGGCGCACAGGCGGGCATGGACTTTGGGTACGGGAAACACGGAAAACACTGGCCGGGCTGCCGTCTCCGTATCAGCGGCAATCATGCGTGCGGCGGAACTCCCGGACGGAAGAGGAGAAACGGGCGAGGCATCATCCTGCGTCGGAGCACCATTGTGAACCGGGCGCATGGGGCCAGTACCAAACTCCAGCCAGTCTGCATTAAGGATGCACTGGCGGGAGAGGGCAAGAACCCATTTCTGCGGAATGGCGTTCCGGCGTTTCGCCTGCGTGATGGCCGAGCGGTTAACCCCAAGCGCCTTGGCAAGATCCTGCTGGCTCTGTATATCCGTGGCCTTGGCAAGGCGACGGAAGAAGGCGTGGAAGTCAATCGGGGCCATGCTGTTCCTCTTCCTCATTGTCGTGTTGCTGCATATAAACAAAAGTCAACAGGCATGGCAAGAGATTTTTGAAGAGATTTTTACGCATTCTCCTCAAGTGCTGTCAGGTCGTCATAGGTCTCCCTGCGCCGGATAAGCGTACTGGTGTTGCCGCAGACCAGCACTTCCGCCGCGCGCGGGCGCGAGTTGTACTGGGAACTCATGGAAAAACCGTAGGCACCTGCGGAGAAAAGCACGAGCAGTTCCTCCTGCCGTACTTCCGGAAACGCCCGGTCCTGAGCCAGAAAATCACCCGATTCGCAGATGGGGCCCACCACATCTACTGCGCGGCTCTTGCGTCCCTGAGGGGAAACCTCGGCGATGCGGTGATAGGACTGGTAGAGCGAGGGACGCACAAGGTCGTTCATGGCGGCGTCCACTATGACAAAGTTCTTGCCCGGCGTTTCCTTGGTGTAGATAACCTTTGTGACAAGAATGCCCGCATTGCCCGCGATGACCCGGCCGGGTTCCAGAATGAGCGTAATATCCGTTCCGTGCAGGCGCTCCGTAAGAGCATTGCCGTATTCCGCCGGATGGGGCGGATCTTCCTCGTTGTAGGGAATGCCCAGCCCGCCTCCAAGGTCCAGATAGCGCAGCTGAATGCCTTCGTCCCGCAGGGAGGAGCAGAACAGCAGTACCCTGTCCAGCGCTTCCAGAAAGGGCGCAAGGCTTGTGAGCTGCGACCCGATATGGCAGTCAATGCCCACAGGTTCGATGCAGTCCAGTTCGCTGGCACGCCTGTATGCCGCGCGTGCCTGTATGAGGTCCAGACCGAACTTGTTCTTTTTCAGGCCGGTGGAAATATACGGATGGGTCTTGGGGTCCACATCCGGATTTATCCGTATGGAAATGCGCGCCACCGTTTCCATTTCCCGGGCCACGGCGTTTATGCTCTCCAGTTCCTGCATGGATTCCACGTTGAACATGAGTATGCCCGCCTGCAGGGCTTGCCGGATTTCTTCTCGCTTTTTGCCTACACCGGAATAGACGATGCGCTCCGCCGCAATGCCCGCCTTGAGCGCGCGGTGCAGTTCCCCGCCGGAAACGATATCCACCCCGGCACCAAGCGCACCGAGAAGCCGGAGAATGGCAATATTGGAGCAGGCCTTTACGGAATAGCAGGTGAGGTGAGGCGTGCCAAACGCGGAATCAAACGCCTGAAAATGATGGGTAAGCGTTGCGGATGAGTATACATACAGCGGAGTGCCGTATTCCGCAGCGAGCTGCCGGACAGGGATGTCTTCGGCGTGAAGTTCGTTGTGGCGGTATTCAAAATGATGCATGCGTACTCCTTGCGGTATGAATAGAGCTACTCTGCCATATCCACGGCGCGAACGGAAGAGACTGCGTGCTCAAGTCCGGTACGAACATTCACCCCGATCAGGCGCCAGCGGTAGGCCGAAGACTCGCGCGCAGGGCAATGTAGCAGCCGGAAAGCACCGTTGGTGGCGCTTATGCCAAGTTGCTCCGGAGCAAATTCCGCCCGCTCGTTGGGAGCAAAGGGGCAGGTGGGGCAATCGTCCGCTGTACCGGCGGTCTGCAACTCCAGAGCAATGTAGTCCACATTGCGCAGGTTGCCTTCCAAGGCAGCATCAATCCGCAGGCAGTCACCTTCCGGCTGGGCCATGGCGCGCTGCCATTTAAAAGCGCCGTCCTTGTTTTTGGGTTGCGGCCAGCCGCGTTTTCCGCAGCCTGCGAGCAGGGAAAGGGCAAGGGCCGAAAGCAGTAAAAGCAGGCCCGTACGAAAAAGGCCGCGCAGCAGTGTACGCGGAATCAGTGTGCCATGCATCTCATGCCTCGCTTTTGTTTTCGCCCCAGAGCATCTTCCATTCGGTGATGCGCTTGAGCGCGTCCAGAGGGGTCATATTGTTTGTATCAACATCACGCAGTGCCGTCAGCAGGGGATGGTCGGGCGCAGGCACAGGCGGTTCATCTTTTTTTGTGGTCACGGAGGAAGCCGGTTCAGGCAGGGGCAGTCCGGGCAACGCGGGCTGCGCAGGGGGAGCAGATACCGTGTGCCGGCCCGAGGCCTTTGCCTTGCGTTCCAGATCGGCCAGAATCTCCTTGGCTCGGCGCACCACGGGGCCGGGAACTCCGGCCAGTTTGGCCACCTCTATACCATAGCTTCTGTCGGAAGGGCCGGGCACAAGGCGGCGCAGAAACACTATTTCGCCGTTCCATTCGCGTATGGCAATGTTCATGTTGTGCACGCCGGGAATACGGCCTTCCAGCGCTGTAAGCTCGTGATAATGGGTGGCGAAGAGGGTGCGGATGCCATCCGCGCGGCGCGCCAGCTCCTCCACTACCGCCCATGCAAGGGAAAGGCCGTCGAATGTGGATGTGCCGCGCCCTATCTCATCAAGGATGACGAGGCTGCGTTTGCCTGCCTGACGAAGAATGCGCGCCGTTTCAGTCATTTCCACCATAAAGGTGGACTGCCCCTGCGCCAGATTGTCCGATGCGCCCACGCGGGAGAAAATGCGGTCGGCCACACCGATACGGGCTTCGCGCGCAGGGACGAAGGAGCCGATCTGGGCAAGAATGCAGATGATGGCGCTTTGGCGGAGCACGGTGGATTTACCGGCCATGTTCGGTCCGGTAATAAGCAGTATCTGGCGGCGGTCATCCATGCGCAGATCGTTGGGAATGAAGTTGGCAGTGCCCTGAACCGCCTCCACCACAGGATGACGACCTTCTGTGATGATAATTTCACGCCCGGTGTGCAGTTCGGGTCTGGTCCAGTTCCATTTGCGGGCTGTTTCGGCAAGTCCCTGCCAATAGTCCAGGCAGGCAATGATGTCAGCCATGAAGAGAATGCGGGGCCGCGCCTCGGCCACGGTTTCCCGCAGGGCGAGAAAGAGCTTGTACTCCAGGCTCTTGCGCTTATCAGAGGCGGCCAGCAGCTTTTCTTCCAGCTCCTTGAGCCGGGGGGTGGTGTACCGTTCAGCGTTGGCAAGGGTCTGCCGCCTGATGAAATGCTCCGGCACCGCATCCTTTGCGGAGTTGGGCACATCGAAGAAGTACCCGAACACGCGGTTGTATTTGAGCTTCATTTTCTGGATGCCGCTGGAACGCTGCTCTTCCCCGAGCAATTCCTCCAGACGCGACTCGCCATGTTCCGTCAGCTCAATGAGCTCGTCCAGTTCTTCGTTGAAGCCGGGCTTGAACAGGCCGCCTTCCGTGAGCAGGTGCGGCGGATTGTCGGTGAGGGCGCGTGTGAGCAAAGAGCGGTAATCATCCAGATCATCCCAGTTCTTAAGAAGTTTTTGCAGAAACTCCGGGGCGTTCAGCAACTGGGCCTCGTCCGCCGTGGGGTAGCCTACCGTGTGGTCCGGCTGCTCCAGTGTGGCGCGGATGTCCGGCAGCGTGGCGAGGCTGTTGCGCAGGGCGATAAAGTCCTTGGGAGTGGCCCGGTTAAGCTGAATGCGTGTGATGAGCCGCTCCATGTCGCTCATTTCGCGCAGTTTGTCGCGAAATGCAGCGCGCATGGCGTCGCGCTCGTAAAAGTGCTGCACCGCATCCTGCGTTTCCGTAATGGGGCCTATGTCACGCCACGGGTGGCGCAGGCGTTCTTCCAGCAACCGTCCCCCCATAGGGGTTTGGGTCCTGTCCAGCACATGCCACAGGGTGCCCAGTCCCTTCTTGCCATCCAGCCTGCGGAATATCTCCAGATTGCGTTCGGTTATTTCGTCAAGAATGAGGTGCTTGCCCAGATTCAGCGGTTTGAATTGTCCAAGGTGGGTCAGTTCCTGCTTCTGGGTCTGTGAGATGTAGGCGAGCAGCGCACCGCAGGCGCGGGTGAGTTCCTTATGACTTTCCAGCCCCAGCACGGAAAGGTCGGAAACCTTCTGGGCGTTGAGTATCCTGTCTCTGGCTGCCGCGTGGTCAAATGCGGGGCGGGCGGGCATGCGGTTCACATGGGTGTCTGTCAGGGCAAAAGAGGGCGGTGGTGTGACCGTATCAGGCAGCAGCAGCTCACGGGGCCCCATTTTCTGTGTCCACTGCCATAATTCGCTCAGCTTGTTCAACGCAAGGCCCGACCATTCACCTGTGGAATAGTCCACCCATGCAAGGCCGCCGCTGCCTGTCGCTTCGTCCCAGAACAGGGCGGCAAGAAAATTGTGTCCTTTGGCGGTCAGGTTGGCGTCTTCCACAACCGTGCCGGGAGTAAGAACGCGCTTCACCGCACGTTTTACCAGCCCCTTGGCTTCACGCGGGTCTTCTATCTGTTCGCATATGGCCACCTTGTGTCCCTTTTCAAGGAGCTGGGGCAGATAGGTTTCCGCAGCATGGTAGGGAACGCCGCACATGGGTATGCGGTAGTCCGCGTTAGGGCTGGAGCGGCTGGTAAGGGTAATTTGCAGGTCGCGCGCCGCAATTTCGGCGTCCTCAAAGAACAGTTCGTAGAAGTCGCCCATGCGGTAGAAGAGCAGGCAGTCTTTATAGTCTTCCTTAATCTGAAGGTACTGCTCGAACATGGGAGTCAGTTTGGGCTGCTCGGGGGTGTTCATCTTCGGTTTTGTTCTGTGGGAATGTGTTGATATGAATACGGAAAATTGGAATGTCCAATTGTCCAACAAACGCTGTGCCGAGGTCCAGACCCGGTTGCCGGAGGCGCGGGAGCCATGCGCGGCGGTCTAATCCTTCAAGGATACCCGGAAGGCTGCGCTGTGCCAGCTTCGGCACTTTGGGCAATGATAGAATGTATGCTCCAGCCGGATACCGCAGTTGCTGCAAACAAACCGCTTAACGTGTCTGGCCTGTTCCACAAAAAAACTCAGATGGTTACGGAAAACCGGAGACAGTGGCTGATCACCCATGGTCAGGCCGAGCAGTTCCAGCCGGGCTGCCCAGAAATCCGGACACAGGACCATGGTCTTGGCAAGCCATGCGTTTGCCTCTTCAGGGTTGCCGCAGCGCAGCAGGAAGAGGGCCCCGTAATATTGCAGGATGAGTTCCGGCTCCTGCGCTTCAAGCACGGGAACAACGGTTTTGCAGAGGCTGGCGGTAAAGTGCAAAGGATCATCGTTGCCGGGAGTGAAGCCGAGCATGCCTTCCAGCAGCAGGAAGCGGATGGAAGGGGGCACGGCACGCAGAGCCTCGTTGAGCAGAGTCCCTGTCTTGTCCCAGTCCCGGTCGACCGTGGCAAGTGAGATGAGGGCAAGCCACGCCTCCACCGAGCCTCCGTATACCTTCAGGGCTTTGCGCAGCAGCTTGCGGCTTTCTGCCACGGTGCCCGTGGCGTGCCGCTCCTCTGCATGGCGTACCATGTAATGCGCCTGCGCCACACGGTGCCCCAGCTTGTCATACAGGGCAGAGGCGCTCAGAAAGTTGCCCGTCTGCGCTTGGAGACGGGCCATGGATTGGATAAGGTCTTCCGTGTCGCCACCGAATTTGCGTGCCTGTTCAAAGGCTTGCATGGCGCGATCCATAAACCCGCCGCGTTTGTAATCGTGGCCCAGCTCAAAATACGCGCGGGCCTTGAACGCATCGTCAAGACCCGGACGGACTATGAGGTTGCTTCTGATTTGGACGGCCCGCTCAATCTCGCCCTGCGCGCGGTAAAGGTTGCCAAGGGCCAGATAGAGCTCCACCGCATCCGGGTCGTTGCGCACGGCCCGTGAAAGCTCGCTGATGGCGGCCTTGGTGTCTCGTTCACCGGGGGGCGTGCCCATAACGGGCGAAAGAATGGTGTGTTCTTTCTTGCCGCACAGCAAACCGTTGCAGAAGCGTTTCAGCAGGGACACGGGAAAAGCCTATTCGGCCTTTGCGGCGTCAGCGGCTGTAGTGGAAAATGCGCCGGGGGCTGCTTCTGCAGCGGGAAGGGCTTCCATGGTATCAAGGGGGCGGGTGCGCAGCGCATTCACTTCTTTTTCCAGCTTTTTAACCTGCCTGCGGGCTTTACGCACGGCTGCGCCAAGACGAACCCGCTCAATCAGGAAAAACAGGACGGCGATGATCGCCCCAAGGGTAAACGCGCCCAGAATAAGGAAGTAGATGGGAAGGGGAATGGTGGACCAGGCTTTAAAGAGAAGGTCGAACTTCAGGGTCACAGCCTGAGAAAGTTCGCCCGTGTTCTGCTGGAAAAACACCATGGTAAGAAAGAACACGATAACCAGTGCGAGCACCTTGAGAAAACGCATATAATCCTCCTCAATAACGTCTGCGGCACAAAGCGCGCAACCGCAGCCTGTTCGTATTATACAGTTTCGAACAATGGTTTCAATGCCGAATACGTGGCTTGCAGATGTTCCGGTATTACCCGCGTTTCGTTCATCACGGCCATAAAGGACGAGTCGCCGTTCCACCGGGGAACCAGATGAAAGTGAAGATGTTCGCGGATGCCAGCCCCGGCAGCCTCGCCCAGATTGAGGCCGACATTGATACCGCCGGGATTGAAGCGTTGCTTGAGGATTGTGACGCAGCGTTGCAGCAGGTCCATACATTCATGGGCTTCATCCTGCGCAAGGTCGGCGAGGTTCATGACATGCCGGAAAGGGGTGACCATGAGATGCCCGTTGTTGTAGGGAAATTTATTCATGATAACAAAGGCATGCCTGCCTCGATGCAGAATGAGGCGCTCCTCGTCTTCACGTGTGTGTTCGGGCAGGCAGAACACGCACGAATCCGGCTTGGGGCCGAGAATATAATCCAGCCGCCATGGTGCCCATAGTACTTCCATACGTAAACCTTTGCTTGAACTTTATGCCCGCTCCATATGTGGCGGGGTTTGTTGGGTCTACACGGGAAGTCGCCGCAGGGCAAGTGTTTAGGCTGCGCCAACCGTACCAAAAGCCTTGTGAAATTGGTCATGACGAGTCATTATTACCAGCCTTAGCCGGAGGCAGGGTGCGGGGGCTGCATGCCCGTCCGCGATGCCTGTGCTGGTCGTGCGCCTTGGCGGTTTCTTCTGCAAGAATGGAAAACGCAAACTCCAGCTGTTCCTTGCGGGTGGGCACGTTACCGTCCAGTTTGGCCCCCAGCACGCGGGACAGCACTCTGGCATAGACAGGGCTGGGGTCCGCTCCCATGTTGCGCAGGTCGTCTCCGCCTATATCCAGAGATATTTTGCGCAGGTGCGTGAGATAGTAGGAAATGTGTCTCCGGATGTCGTCTGTTTTGGTGCGTGCCATAAGATAGAGCAGCCCTTCCGTGCGCATGGGAGAAAGAATGCAGTACAACCCGCTCATGGTCCTTTCTCCCGCCACCCACTGCTGCAGCAGTCCAAGGCATTTGTGCGAGAGTTCGCGCACATCCTGCAAATCTTCCTCCTGACGGCGCGACAGGGAAAGCCTGCGGGCAACCTCCTTCACCTCCGGGTATGCGCAGCCCATCAGCAGCCCGAGGAGGTAGAGCATCCATGGTTCCGGGGAATCGTCAAGGTAGAGCAGGCGATACCATTTGATGACGTTTTCCAGTTCTTCCAGCACCTGATTCTTGGTGGGGGTGATGCGCAGGTGCGGGCTTATGCGGCGCAGCACATCCAGCTCATCCATGCGATGCAGGCAGTTCAGCGGATTGGTTTCCTTGAGAACGGCTTCGAGTTCATGAAAAATCCTGCGGCCGGAGAGTTTTTCAATCAGCTCCAGTTGCAGGGCGTTTTTAATGAGCCGGGTTGTTTGCTGGCCAATCTGGAAGTCGAATCGTTTTTCAAACCGTATAGCGCGCAGTATCCGGGTGGGGTCTTCCACAAAGCTCAGGGAGTGCAGCACCCGCAGAACCTTGTCCTTCATGTCTCGCTGCGCCCCGAAAAAGTCGATGAGCCTGCCGAAGTGCCCCTTGTTTAACTGTACGGCCTGCGCGTTTATGGTGAAGTCACGGCGGAAAAGGTCCATCTTGATGGACGATAGCTCCACCGTGGGCAGGGCGGCAGGGTACTCGTAGTATTCCAGCCGTGCCGTCGCCACGTCTATGCGCTCTTCTTCTCCGGATTCATTGGAAAAAATAACTACTGCCGTTTTGAACTTGGTGTGCGCCCTTACGCGTCCTTTAAGGGCTCTGGCAAGTTCACGGGCAAAGGCTATGCCGTCGCTTTCAACCACAATATCCAGATCCAGATTGGTGCGGCCCAGCAGCAGATCACGGACAAATCCGCCAACGGCGTAAACCGGAACCCCCAGTGTGTCACCCAGGGCACCCGCCTGTTCCAGCAGATTTACATGGCGCTGGGGCAGGCGTTCCCGCAACAGCGAGGTGATGTTGCGCTCGCGGCGTTTTTCCGGGAGCAGGGCCTCGGGAATGCGCGCAGGTTCTTCCACAATGGTGTTGATGATGTCTGTGCGGGTGATAACGCCTATAATGCTGCCGTGTTCCACCACGGGAACAAGCCGCTGCCTGTTGCTGACCACAATCTCCATGACCGGGAAGAGACTTTCATCGGGGCCCACGGTCTGCACGTTGCGCTGCATGTAGATGCTGACGGGCATGTCGCCGAGGCCATGTGCCATGGCACGGGTTGCGGTCTGATACTCCAGATACCCTGCCACCTGCTCCGGATGCTCGGCTTTTACAAGAGGCAGTGCCTTCAGGCCGTACCTGTTCATCACTTCTTCCGCCCGGGCAATGGTGGCGGCATCGTCCAGAAAAACGGCCGGAGATGACATATGGTTGCGGACCAGCTTCTGGGGATTGACCGACGAGAAGAGCAGGGCGAACAGTTCATCCTTTACTTGAGAAAGGGTTCTGTCTTTAATTGATGCGGAAGCGGCAAAGGCGTGCCCGCCTCCCCCCAGGGAGCTGCATATCTGGCCCACATCAACCTCCGGCAGGCGGCTGCGTGCCACTACATGCACGCGGTCTGCCATGCGGCCGAGGTTGAAAAGAACCTTCAGGTTTTCCATGTCCAGCATTTTGTGCGCCAGCAGGGCAAAATCACCTACATAATGGCTTATGGTGGCTTCTGCTATGACAATAGGCACGCCGTTTATTTCGTGCGTGCTGGCGGATTGCAGCAGGGAGTTAAGAATGGAAACCTGTTCGGACGTAAGGTCGCGGGTGATCAGTTCCGAAATGGCATTCAGGTCCATACCCTGCGTCTTCAGCCATGCGGCGGCATCAAAGTCGTGTTCCGTTGTGGAGCCGAAGGTGAAGGAACCCGTATCTTCAAATATCCCCAGTCCGAGCAGGGTGGCTTCCTCTTCCGTAACGGTAATGCCCCGGTCGCGGATAAGCCGGGTGATGATGCTCGTGGTGGCACCCCACGGGCGGTATTCGCACAGGTCTGATGGCAGGTCGTCATCCGAATCCGGGTGGTGGTCGTACAGATGGATACGGAGTCCCGGATTGGACAGCGCAGCCTCCACATGCGGAATGCGAGAACGCTGGCGCGTGTCCACCACCACCAGGGTGCGGACGGAGGAAAAATCAATATCTTTAGCCTGCTTGAAATTGAAAAGGTAGGTCGCGCTTTCAATGAAAAAATTCCGCAGGTTGCGTTCCTGGCTTCCGGGAAACACAAGCACTGCTTCCGGATAGAGTTTGCTTGCGGCGACCATGGCGGCAAGGGCGTCAAAATCCGCATTGGCGTGGGCGGTTATGAGCGTGGGGGCCTGAATGATCTGCCTGGAGTGGGTCACGAGCTACATCCTTGATCGGGGATGGTACTGTTGATGTATCTGACGCAGGCGTTCAGCCTGCACATGGGTGTATATTTCCGTCGCTGCAATATCGGCGTGCCCGAGCAGCAATTGCACTGTGCGCAGGTCTGCGCCGCCGTCCAGCAGATGCGTGGCAAAGGAATGGCGGAAGGAGTGGGGAGAAACGTTCTTGCGGATGTTCGCCTGCAAAACATAGCGCTGGATGGCTTTCCATACCGCCTGCCGGGTGAGCCCCTTGCCGGAGCGGTTCAGGAACACATTGTTCTGCACCGGAGAAAACGCCGGGCGCCAGTCACGCAGATAGGCTTCCACAAAACCGGCGGCAGACGAATGCACCGGAACGATGCGCTCCTTGGCCCCCTTGCCGAAAATGCGTATCAGGCCCGTCTGGCTGTCAAAATCCACCGGGGTCATGGCAATGAGTTCAGAAACCCGCATCCCTGCGGCATAGAGCAGCTCCAGCATGGTCCGGTCGCGAAAGCCCAGTTTGGTGCGCAGGTCCGGCTGTGCCAGAATAGCCGCCATTTCGTCCTGCGAAAGCACGTCCGGAAGGGTCTTGGGCAGTTTGGGGCTTTCCAGATACTGAACAGGGTTTTCCCCAAGGTCGCCTTCTTCCATGCAATGGGCAAAAAAGCCGCGCAGGGCGGAAAGGTGCCGGGCAAGGGAGCGGCTGTTCAGACCGCGTCTGCGCAGGTGCATTATGTACAGGAAGAGGGATTGGTCGTTTACCGACTCCAGCGGGCATCGCTTCTCCTCCAGAAAGAGCAGAAAGCCCTGAAGATCAGTTGAGTAAGAGGCTATGGTATTTTCTGCAAGCCCCCGCGTAACCAGCAGGTGCTGGAGATAGTTGTCCACAAGGGGGTGAGATGGCTGCACAACGGGCGGGGTGTCGGTCAGTAAAGCTTTCATGCTGCTGCGGCTATTGTCGGTCCGTTTGCTGCCTTGTGCCGGTATTGGCGTGGCTCTGAATACCATGTTGCCGGGTTTTTCGCGAGAAATACAGGTAGCAGGGTACACGCAGCAGGGCGGCTGCACAAGGGGCAGCACCGAACGCAGGACAGGGTAGTGGTGAAAGAAATTCTTGTTTTTTGCGCCTGCCGATGGCATATGGCACAGGACTGCACTGTCGGAACTGACACACAGTGACGGAACAGGGCTTATGGCAGAGCCCTTCTTTTTTTACCGGCAAAAGGGATTGAAATTTCAAGGAGACTGCACCGTTATGGCACAGTTTAAGCTCGCTGACCGTCTGGAGAAACTGCCCCCCTACCTCTTTGCGGAAATTGACCGTATCAAGGCGCAGGTGGCGGCCCGCGGCGTGGATATCATCAGTCTTGGCATCGGCGACCCGGACATGCCCACTCCCGACTTCATCATCGAAGCCATGAAGAAGGCACTGGAAAAACCGGCCAACCACGCCTATCCCTCATACGCTGGCATGCCCGCCTACCGCGAAGCCGTGGCCGACTGGTACAAAATGCGTTTTGGCGCATCGCTGGACCCCAAGACCGAGGTGGTGAGCCTTATCGGCTCCAAGGAAGGCATTGCCCACTTCCCGTTGGCGTTCGTAAATCCCGGCGATCTGGTACTGGTGTGCACGCCGAACTATCCCGTGTACAACATTGCCACGGAATTTGCGGGCGGCGTTGTCAAGTTTGTGCCCCTGACAGAAGGCAACAGCTTCCTGCCCGACCTGGACGCCATAGACGAGGCAACCTGGGTCAAGGCCAAGGCCATTTTCGTCAACTATCCCAACAACCCCACGGCAGCCATGGCGGATGAGGCTTTCTACGTCAAGCTCATCAAGCTGGCCAAGCAGTATAATGTTATCGTTGTGCACGATACCGCCTACACGGAAATCTACTACAACGAAAACAACCGTCCGCTTTCCATCATGTCCGTGCCGGGCGGCAAGGATGTTGCCATCGAGTTTCATTCCCTGTCCAAGACCTATAACATGACCGGCTGGCGTATCGGCATGGCCGTGGGCAATCCCGATCTGGTGCACGGGCTTGGCAAGATCAAGGAAAACGTGGACTCCGGCGTCTTTCAGGCGGTGCAGGAGGCAGGTATAGCCGCCCTGCGTGAAGGCGAACCCTTTGCCGCCGAACTGCGTGCCATTTACAAGCAGCGCCGCGATACCGTGATAGCCGCGCTGAAGAAGGCGGGCATCCGGTGCAATGTGCCGGAATCCACCTTCTACATCTGGGCGCATGTGCCGGAAGGGTACACCTCTTCCGCTTTTGTCACCAAGGTGCTGCAGGAAACCGGCGTGGTGGTGACCCCCGGCAACGGCTTTGGCGCACCGGGCGAAGGGTATTTCCGCATTTCCCTTACCGTGAATGACGCCCGCCTTGAGGAGGCCGTATCACGCATCGCCAATCTGTAACGGCCTTTGTCTGCCTCGGTTCCAACATGGGGAACACGCGGGCCAATCTGGCCGGTGCAATCCATGCCATTACGGAGCTGAAAGGGGTGACGGTTGAAGCGCAATCCCGTGTGTTTCTTACGGAACCGCAGGAAAAGCGCGAGCAGGAATGGTTTGCCAATCAGGTACTCCGCATCGCCTGCCATGCCGATATCTCCCCGGAAGGACTGCTTACCTCTTTGCTGAACATCGAGTCTTCCATGGGGCGTTGCCGTAATGGCAACGCCCCTGAAGACCGTTTCGGCCCCCGCATCATCGACATCGACCTGCTGCTTTTCGGAACCTGCGCAATGCAGACCTCCCTTCTCACGCTGCCGCATCCCCGGATGCAGCAGCGGGCCTTTGTTCTTGTGCCTTTGCTTGATGTTGCGCCGGAACTGACTTTTCCCGGCGGAAAAACTCTGGTACAAGCCTTGAACGCCCTGACATACAGGGTCGAGGAAGATAGAATCTGGCAATAACGTTAACCGCAGGACCCGCCAATGCTCATAAAATTGCTTATTTTCGCCATCTGTGGCTGGGCGCTCTTCAAGCTTATCACCAACGACAGCAGAAAGAAGGCCGAAAAGAAAGAAAAGAAGATGGAGAAACAGGTCGCCACCGGCGACATGGTAAAGGACCCGGTGTGTGGCGCGTATGTCTCGCTGGATCAGGAAATCCGCATCCGCGACGGCGAGCAGATTCACCGCTTCTGCAGCTATGAATGCCGCGACAAGTACCTCACGCAGTTGGAGAAGAACGGGCGCGAAATTCCTGCAGAGAGCAAAGAGGAAGCCTGATCTTTCCCGCATATGCGGCCTGTCGTATCCTGTCGTGCATGGTCGTGTCCGGTCGTGCCCACTCGTATCTGGTCGCTTTCGGGGGAATGTCTGCAAAAGAGTCAGGCAGGACATTGCCGCACGCGATGCGGATGTGTATAGTTTGGGAATAAACGTAATGGTTGTGTCGGCATAGCCCAGTGCCGCGCCTGTGCCCTTGTCGGTGCCTGCGCTGTATTCCGTAAAGCATGCGAATATGCAGGGGAGTGCGGCAGCTGAAGAATCCTGTTGAAAAGTCAGGTTGAAAAGTCTGGCTGTTTCCTGAATCGCCCGGTCCGCAACCGTGGCAAGAGACGAGGTGAGCATGCTGTTCTTTATCGATACCGCCAATCTGCCTGAAATACGGGAAGCCAAAGCCTTCGGCCTCATAGACGGGGTGACCACCAACCCGACCCTTTTTTCCAAAGAAATTTCTAAGGAGAAGGGGGATTGGAGAGACATTGCCGCGGACGTGTGCCGCGAGGTGGACGGACCCGTGAGCCTTGAAGTGGTGGGGCTGACCGCCGAAGAGATGATTGCAGAAGCCCGCGACCTTGTCCGGTTCGGCTCTAATGTGGTGGTAAAAATCCCCATGATTCCCGAAGGGATAAAGGCTGTAAGCGCTTTGACCGCACTGGGGATAGAGACCAACGTAACCCTCGTTTTTTCGCCGTTGCAGGCCTTGCTCGCCGCCAAGGCAGGAGCAACCTATGTGTCTCCGTTCGTGGGCAGGCTGGACGGGCTTGCGCAGGACGGCATGCACCTTGTTCAGCAAATTCTCACCATATACGCCAATTACGGCTATGCCACCAAGGTGCTAGTAGCCAGCGTGCGGCATCCGCGTCATGTGCTGGATGCTGCTATAATGGGGGCGCATGCGGTGACGGTACCTTTTGCGGTGCTTAAATCCTTTGCGCATCACCCGTTGACGGATTCCGGTCTGGAAGCGTTCCTGAAAGACTGGCAGAAGGTCATCGGCACCCCGTAAATTTTTGCTTCTGATTCCCGCCAAAAAAAGAGCCGCAGAATTCGTTCTGCGGCTCTTTTTTTGGGTCAGGCAGGGGAAACGTACCAGATGAGTTGTTTCCGGAGCCCGGAGCGGCGTTCACATGAAGGAATCCTGAAGTGGTCTGATGAGAAGGTCTTCTGATGAGAAGGCCTGATGAAGACCTACGGATAAGGATGAGGAAAATGATACGGAAGGTACCGCTTTAAGGAAGTCGCCTTGCAATGGAGGGCCTGTTGGAGAGGTTGGAGAGGTGCCGACTTGCCTGTTCTAATGTCTCATAATGTAAATTATGTTAACTTTGAAATAAGTAAAACCCTTTTCTTCAAGCTGGTTATGTCCATGTGGAATGTCGTGAAACAATCGATAAGTTTTGCACACCCACAGCGCCGTACTCTCCTGATCTGTCCAGCCCTGGCCTGTTCTCCACATAGTGCAGACCCACGATTGCATTCGGGGTTCAAGTGAAGTTCGCACCACGCGCACGATGGTCCGGCACGGCGCCCCGCTTCAGGCAGACGTTCACGGAACGACATTTCAGGGGTGACTTCGGGGATGACTTCAGGGTGCCCTTTCCGGCGTGATTGAAGCTTGTATGAAGTTGAGGATGGGACCAACACAAAAAAAGGCTTCAGAATCGATTCTGAAGCCTCAGTAAGCTGACGACACACCCCAAACTCTTTTGCACGACACGAACACGGAAAACGGCACGGGCATGGCCTGTTCGCTGCATACCCGTTGGAGTCAGACGAGGTGTTATTTGCTCGTCATGCGATACACACCATCCCAAGGTGTTCCGGGCGGTACAGGCGGGTGCTCTTTATACTCATGGCAGCGTTTGATGAACACGCCGGAAGGGGTTATGCCCGCATCAGGGAACCGTTCCACTTCCTGTGCCTGCGTGAACAGGTCTATCGCCTCATACCATTCCTGTGCCTGATAGCGCGCCATGCCCAGCGCAAACAGCCGGAATAGCGCCTGTTCCTGTTCCGTCAGTTCCCCCTTCATGGCTACCAGCTCAAATACCTCGACCGGTTCGCTCTTTCCCACCACGGCAATGCGGTCTATGAAGCGGGCTTCAACCATATCCCGCACCGGCGCACTGCCCCCCTGTCCGTCTGCTATCTCTAGGTTCAGGGTAAACGCGCTCACGGCCGTGTAAATGCCGAACTGTTTGGCCCCTGCTTCCAGTCGGGCCGCCAGATTCACGGGGTCGCCCATCATGGTGTAGTTCATGCGCATGGCACTGCCCATGTTGCCCACCACTATTTCGCCGCTGTTTATGCCTATGCGCATACGCATGTTGTGCACGTTCACCGGCCACTTGCTGCCTGTGGGCCATATTTCCGGGCCGTATCCCTTTTTGTTGCGCTCCTTCACGGCGGGGTCGTAGGTTTCCTGCACCCACTTGCGCCGCAGAGTAAGCAGCGTCCTTTGCATGTCCACTGCCACCCGGCAGGCACGCAGGGCGTGGTCCGGAAAATGGATGGGAGCCCCGAAAAAGGCAATAATGGCATCGCCCTCATACTTATCCAGCGTCCCCCCCTCCGCGATAAGAATGTCCGTCATGGCGGAAAGGTATTCGTTCAGAAGTTCCACAAGCTGCGGGGCCGTAAGAATTTCCGAAAAGGTGGAAAACTTTTGAATATCCGTAAAATATGCTGTCAGAATGCGGGCTTCGCCGCCCAGTTCCGGCATATTGCGTTCCGTGATCATCTCTTCGATGAGTTCCGGTGAAAGGTATGATTTGAAGGTGGCCGTAAGGAACTTTTTGTGCCCCTCCTCTCTTCTGAACTTCATGACAGTGAGCAGGGCAAAGTTCAGCACCAGTGTAAGCAGCGGTGTGAGCGGCGAAAAAAACTGGCCCTGCGTGGCAAAGGTCCAGTGGCTCAGCCCTGTGAGTCCCACCCCCGCGCCGAAGCACAGAATAAGGGCGGGAATGGCCCCCGTGAACGAAAGGAGAAGCGTTGAGGTAATACCCACCACAAGCACGGCATTAAACTCCACAATACGTGCGTACCATGGCCGGGTCAGAAAATCGCCCTTCAGAATGTTGTCCAGCACGGTGGCGTGGGCTTCCACACCCGGAAATACGGGGTCGAAAGGCTGGGCGCGCAGGTCCTTCAATCCTGCAGCAGATGTGCCTATGAGCACCAGCTTGCCGCGCAGGGCATCCTTGGGCAGGCTCTGTTCCAAAATATCAGAGGCTGAAATATAAGGGAAAGTCTGTCCTTTGCCCCGGTAGTTGAGAGCAAGGCAGCCTTTGCTGTCCACGGGAATGATTCTGTCTGCAAAGCGGATGGATTCCACCCCGCCCTCCCGCATTTTGAGCACGACCTTGTTATCCCCCCCCGTGACCATGAGCAGCGAAAGAGCCAGGCTGGGATACAGCTTATCCTTATAGGCTATGATCAGGGGAGTTCTGCGGAGCATGCCGTCCAGATCCGGAACCGTGGTGAAAAACCCGGAACCGGAGGCGGAGCGGCTGAGAACGGGAAGATTGCACACCGCTTCAGGAGCGTTGAAGAGTGCCTGCGCAGGCTGCGGTGCGTCTGGCGCACTGAGGATGATGGGGGCTACCGGGTGCAGAAGGCATTCTTCATCCTCACCTGCTGTGGCTTCAAAGTTGAAGTGGTAGCCAAGAACGAACGGACCCCGTCCGAGGTTGGAAGCCAGCAGCGCGTCATTATCCATAAGCTCCACAGGCAGGCCGGAAAAAGCCATCTCCACCCGCAGGTCATCCGCCATGGTCTGCTGCAACACCTTGGGAGAGGTGCGGTCTGCCTCGGAAAATACTATGTCCAGCCCTACTCCCGCCGCACCGTAATGCTGGATAAGGGCCAGCAGCATGGCAACACGATATCTGGGCCACGGCCACTGCCCATGTTTTTTCAGCGACTTTTCGTCTATGTCCACAATGACAGGCACCCCGCTCGTTTCCGATGTGTGGGTGCTTATGAGAAGTTGGTCATAAACCTTGTGTTCCAGAATGCGGAGAAAAAGGGGGTTCCAGAGGAAGAGGCAACCCATGAGCAAAGTGGCGGCCAGCCCTGTAGCCACAACAGGAAGTCGTCCTTCAAAGTGTCTTTTCAGGAAGGAACGAAGCGGTCCGGTACGCAACGCCATTGTGGCATCCTCCTGTTTCATCGGCTGTTTTCTGGCCCCGGATGTGTTCACGTGTGCCACGTGCGGCGTCAAGGGGCATGCAAAGGCGGAAAACCTGCGTCAGCCGACCAGTTTCTCCTCCCGCGTGCTCTCAGAGGCGGAACGGTTGTCCTGCCCTGCTTCCGGCCTTGTTTTCCAGCGCTTATGCATCCAGAACCACTGCTCCGGGTACTTTCTAACATAGTCTTCCACCTGTTGTGTATAGAACCGCGCCACCTGACGGATTTTATCATCGCGTGAGCCGGTCAGTTCTTCAGGTGTCAGCATCTTGCCTACATGGGTTTCATACCCACCCTGCCCGTCCCGTACCAGAAACACGGGCAATACCGCCGCGCCGGAACGCACGGCAAGAACGGCCGGCCCCATGTTTACGGCTGCAATATCGTTGAGAAACGGCAGAAAGATGGCCTCGTTGCGCGGGCAGTTGTGGTCTACCAGAAAAGCGGCCAGCCCTTTCTTTTTCAGAACTTTAAGCACGGTGAACACGGCCTGCCTGTGGTCTACCACCCGCGTCCCGCCTATCTGGCGAAAATGCGTGATGAGTTCGTGGATGTCCGGGTTCTTATTACGCCGGACCACCACCAGCGCCTCTTTACGTTCTTTTCTGATGGTGTTGCCCAGAGCGCCTCCCAGAAACTCCCATGCGCCTAAATGTGCGGTAATCCCAATAATGGGGCCGTCATATTTCAACGCCTGCTGCAGGCCGTTGGGAGGTATTCCCCGGATATGGCGTTGCAGAAACTCCTCATCCACCCGACCGGAGAGAAAAAGCTCCAGAAAAGATTGAAAATTATGGGTAAAACTGGATCGGGCTATGCGCGCCGCCTGTTCAGGCGAAACGTCAATATGCTTCTCAATGGCGCGAATGGCTAACTTGCGCCGAGAGGGCACAAGGTGCCACATGCAGCAAGCCAGAACACCCGCAAGACCACGCACCCCTTTGAAACCCAGCTTAGGGGCCAGATTGGCGACAGCAGCATAAAATGGTTTCATGTTCCCACCGCCTACAGTGTGTTAAGCCGTGCTTCAAGGTCGCGGCTTGCCTGCTCAAGAAACTCTTTATCCATCTCTCCTTCCGGCAGATGATACGGTTCGCCAAAGACAACGTGTACGCGAGAAAAAGGCAGAGGGATCTGAAACTTGTCCCATGCCCGCTCAAACTTGTAGCTTCTGTCCATGTGCAGACGAATGGGCACAATGCGGGCATTGGCCCTTGCGGCGATAAAGGCGGCTCCTTCCTTGGCTTTGTGACGCGGTCCGCGCGGACCATCCACTGTGAGGCAGGCGTGGAGCCCTTCCTTGCGTAGCATTCTCGAAACTTGAAGTAATGCTTTAACCCCGCCGCGCGAACTGGAGCCGCGTGCGGTGCGCACCCCGAACATCTCCATGAACTGGGAAAGGTATTCGCCATCGCTGCTTTGGCTTATCACGGCAACAAGGCCAAGATTTCTCTTGGCGTGCACCACG
Source organism: Desulfovibrio psychrotolerans (assembly GCF_013340305.1). Classification (NCBI taxonomy): domain Bacteria; kingdom Pseudomonadati; phylum Thermodesulfobacteriota; class Desulfovibrionia; order Desulfovibrionales; family Desulfovibrionaceae; genus Desulfovibrio; species Desulfovibrio psychrotolerans. The sequence continues at coordinate 181,463 of NZ_BLVP01000001.1, read as the reverse complement.
GGGAACAATTCATCGTGCCACAGGGCAAAGACCATGGGCTCACCCCGTGCGTCCAAGTCGTCCACGGTTTCACGCCCTTGCTCGGTAAAGCGGAGTGTGGCGTAGAGCGTTCGCACAATGCCATAGAGTACGGGGGCAACAAGCCATGCCGGCACGGTCAATTTCTTCGGCTTCACCTAGACCATCCCTCCGGGAGCGGGACACGTTTTCGGTTCATCGCCCTTGCTGTCCGTATTGAACTGCATGTCGTACAGCTTGGAATAAAGGGGGCACGTCCCCAGCAATTGCTCATGCCTGCCCTGCGAGACAATGGAGCCGCCATCCATGACCAGAATGCGATCTGCCGAAAGCACGGTGGAGAGCCTGTGGGCAATGACAATGCTGGTGCGCTGCTGCATAAGGTTCTCCAGAGCCTGCTGGACAATACGCTCCGATTCCGAATCCAGCGCGCTGGTGGCTTCGTCCAGAATGAGCAGCGGCGCGTTCTTGAGAATGGCCCGGGCAATGGTCAGGCGTTGCTTCTGCCCGCCGGAGAGCTTCGTTCCCCGTTCTCCCACCACGGATTCGTATCCTTCCGGGAGCGAGAGGATGAAGTCGTGTGCAAAGGCTGCGCGGGCGGCGGCGTGAACGGCGTCATCCTGTACGTCAGTCTGCCCGTAGGCAATATTGTCGCGAACGGAGAGGTTGAACAAAAACGCATCCTGCGAAACCATGGCAATATTCCGGCGCAGAGTGGCCAGGGTATATTCACGTATGTCCCGCCCGTTGACCAGTATCTGCCCCTGCTGCTGTTCGTAGAATCTGGGAATCAGGTTGACAAAGGTACTTTTCCCCGCCCCGCTCGGCCCGACTATGGCAACCCGTTCACCCGCACGGACGGTAAAGTTCACGTTGTTCAGGGCAGGGGTCGGGCAGCCTTCATAGGCAAACGTTACATCCCGGAACTCCAGCTGATTGAAAGGCGGGGTAAACGGTATTGTGCCGTCCTTTTCCACCACAATCTTTTGCGAATCCAGAATCTCGAATACCCGCTCCGCCCCGGCAAGCGCTCTCTGAACGTCCAGATTGGCGGAGTTCAGTTTCTTAACCGGCGCGTACAACAGCCCGAGAGCGGTGAGAAAAGAAAGCAGTTCGCCCACGGTCATGGCCCCTTCCGCCACGCGCATGCCGCCTGCAAGCAGAACCATGCCTGCGCCTATGGCACCCACAATGTCCATGACAGGCGATGAGAGTTCGCTGTAGATGACCTCTTTTACGGCTATCTTCACCAGCCTGCCGTTTTCACGCCGAAAGTTCTCCCCCTCCCTCTTTTCCGTATGGAACGCCTTGACCACGCGGATTCCGCTGAATACCTCCTGTAAAAAAATGGAGATATCCGCCAGTTTCACCTGATTTTTCCTGCCCAGTTTGCGCAGTTTTTTGCCAAAGAAGATAATGGGAAAACCGGCAATGGGCAGTACCAGCACTGCCCAGATGGCAAGATACCAATCCTGATAAAACACCACGCCGATGAGAGCGGCCATGGTAAACCCTTCACGTATCATCATGACCACGGCGGGCAGGCTTGAACGGATGAGCACCACATCCTGAATGATGCGCGACATAAGATCGCCCACTTTTTCCCGCTCGAAGAACTTCATGGGCAGAAAAATCATCTTGTCGTACATTTCGTTGCGCAGTTGCTCCAAGACCTTGAGGGCGCAATAGCGCATAAGAAAGTTCTGCACATAGCGGCCCACGGCTTTGGCGGTAAAAATGCCCACCATGGCCAGCACAATGAGCATCATGGCCTGCATATCCTTGGCATTCAGGCCGTCATCAAAGGCGGGCTGAACAATATAGGCCGTGCCGCCCTCTGCTGCGGCAACAACCAGCATGGCCGCAACGGCTATGGCAATTTTGCCTTTGTAGGGTTTGAAGTAGCTGAGGCAGCGTTTGAGAAGGGGAATGCTTTTTATGTGATCGCTTTTCCTGTCGTATTTCACCAGATCAGACATGCAAATATTTTCCCGGCTCCGCGCAGGAGCGTAACGGCAATGTGTTTTTTGACTTGACCAGCCACCAGCGGCTGATATCTCCTAGGACACACAGGAGGAATACCATGCCAGAAATTGAACTGAACTGCCAGAACCTTGCATGCCCCCAGCCCGTGCTGGAATGCAAGAAACTTATTGAATCGAAAACCCCCGCCGCGTTTTCCATCCTGGTGGATAATGATGCCGCTCGTGAGAATGTTTCGCGTTTTATCGGCAGCAAAGGGTATACCGCAGAGGTGCAGCCCGTTGCGGGCGGCTGGCGCATAGTCGCCACAGCGTCGGATATGTCTGCGCAGGACTGCGCCTGCGAAGTCATGAACGCTCCGCAACTGGCATCCATTGACCGCAAAATCTGCGTGTTCATCGCCTCCGACGTCATCGGCAGCGGAGACGACGAGCTTGGCGGAAGGCTGATGAAGAATTTTATGGCTACCCTGCCGGAGCTGGGAGCGGACCTGTGGCGCATTGTCATGGTGAACGCGGGGGTGAAGCTGGCTGTGGAAGATAGCCCCGTACTGGGAGAACTGCAACGGTTGGAAGCAGACGGGGTTTCCATCCTTGTGTGCGGTACCTGCCTCGATTTCTTTAACCTTCTTGATAAACGGGCCGTTGGTCAGACAACGAATATGCTGGACGTGGTCACAAGCATGCAGTTGGCTGCCAAAGTCATACGGCCCTAGGAACAATCGTCAATGTCAGGCAAGAAAGACGTGCCCGGCCAGTCCAAGGACAGGCTCCGGGAAGACAGATCTGCTACAGGCAGGTCAGGTGACAGGGACAGGAACAAGGCGCGCCGCTCTCCCTCATGGTCGCAGGAGACTGCGCCCCCCGCGACCTCTTCCCGGAAGGCTGGTGCTCCCCGCACGCCTCGTGGCGAAGGAGCACACCCGGCTAAGGGAAAGCGGTTTCAGGAGTCCGGCGCATACTCCAAGGATAAAAGCGACATCGCGCAAACGGAAAAATCCGGGCAATCTGCGCATCCCGCACAATCCCCGCAATCCTCTCAATCCACTGTTATGCCCGACGAACCCGTGCGCGTGAACAAGGCACTGGCTGCCGCAGGCATATGCTCACGCCGAGCAGCCGATGACCTGATTGCGCAGGGGGCTGTCTCCATCAACGGGCAGGTTGTCACCACTCCCGGCGTAAAGGTGATGCCGGGTAAGGACGTGCTCGCCGTAAACGGTGTGGCCGTCAATCTTCTCGGCCAGACTCGTTCCTTCGCCTACATCATCATGAACAAGCCTGCGCGGGTGGTCACCACGGTCAAGGACCCGCAAGGACGTACAACGGTTCTCGATCTTCTGCCTGCGGAACTGAAGAACGGTCGTCTCTATCCTGTCGGTCGGCTGGACTTTTTTTCAGAAGGCCTGCTGCTTCTCACGGATGATGGCGAAATGACCTACCGGCTCACACATCCGAAGTGGCATCTGACCAAGGTATACAGGGTGCGTGTGCGCGGCTCTGTTCCGGATTCGGCCCTCAAGATCATGCGTTCAGGCATGACCTTGGCAGAGGGTGAAAAGCTTGCCCCGGTCAAGGTGAACGTGCTGCGTGAAGAGAACGACATAACCACGCTGGAAATGCATCTCATGCAGGGGGTGAACAGACAGATTCGCCGCATGTGCCGCGACCTTGGCCTCACCATCCTTTCTCTGAAGCGGTTCCGGCAGGGACCGCTGGACCTCGGCAATCTGGAAAGGGGAAAGTTCCGTATGCTCGATGAGGCGGAAGTCTCCCTGCTTCGCCGTTCCGCCGGTTTGGAATAAGGCCCCCTCTTCCCAAAAAAGCCGCCCCCCGCCGTTCATAAAACAGCGGGGGGCGTTATTGTTGGTCATGAAGAGACACTACTCTCCGATCTTCTTCTCCTGCACATCCTGCGTGCGATCTTCCACATCCACTCCGGCAGGGGGTGTAAATTCAAAAAGCGATGCGGCGGGAGCGGTATTAAACCGCATTCCGCTGAAGCGGATTTCGTTCTCGTTACCGTAAAAGTCCACCGTAAGAATGCGCTGCACACTGTAGTCGGCACCTATCCACAGCGTGGCTTCGGTGAGATCCGTTGTCGGTTCCTTGGCAAACAGGTGCAGAACGGCCAGCCCATCCTGCGGAGCAGCCTCTTCCACGTAAAACTCTTCCTTAAGGTTGGCCTGTCCGGTAATGAACCGCAGGGCGGTCTTGGTTTCGTGCACCAGTGATGCCGGATACTTGTACACCACTTCCTCTTCCACAAAATAATTCCATACTGCATCGGGATTTATCACCAGCAGCTCAGGGGCAGGCGTTTTCGTATCCCAGCGTATGCGGTCGGGAGCAAGAAAATGGAAGGTGCCGGAGCGGGATTCCGTGCTGCCGCTTTCTTTGTGGCTCAGATTTTGTGAGAACGAGGCCTCCATGGACGTCATAGCCCTGTATCGTGCCTGAATGCTTGCGGTGATATCTTCCGCAAAGGCTGCTGCGGGAAGCCACAGCAGGGCCATAGCGGCAATTGCGGATGCGGCGATGCATTTCAGCGGGATGCGGTTCAATACCGCCCACACCGTATAGTTTTTTGTTCTGATACTGCGAATCATGCCAGTCAATGCTCCTGATCAGGATTGTCTGCGTGTAATGGGACTACATATCTCCACGGCTGCCGCTGCCGATGATGGCTCGGGGCTTGCTGCCGTCTGCGGGACCGATAATGCCGTCCTGTTCCATCTGTTCCACATAGCGGGCCGCGCGGTTAAAGCCGATGCGGAAACGCCGCTGGATAAGCGAAATAGATGCCTTGCCCTGCTGCATGACAAAGGCAATGCATTCGCTGTACATGGGGTCGTCAGCCACAGAACCTGCCGGTCCCCCGTTACCGTCAAACCCGAAATCGCCCGTCCCCTCGTTCCCCCACTCCGCAAAGTCCACGTTGTAGGAGGCAGGCATCTGCGACTTCCAGTAGCTGACCACGGCACTTACATCTTCATCGCTCACAAAGGCGCCGTGCATGCGTTGCAGCTTGCCGCCGCCCGCCTTGAACAGCATGTCGCCCTTGCCCAGAAGATGCTCCGCGCCCACCGTGTCCAGAATGGTCCGCGAATCGTGCTTTGCGGTAACCTGAAACGATATGCGGCACGGAAAGTTGGCCTTGATAAGCCCGGTCACCACGTCCACGCTGGGACGCTGCGTCGCCAGAATGAGATGAATCCCCGCCGCCCTCGCAAGCTGCGCAAGGCGAACAATGCTCGTCTCCACTTCTTTGGCTGCAGTGAGCATAAGGTCTGCCAATTCATCAATGATGATGACAAGATAGGGCATGAATTCCAGAGCGGCAAACTGCTCCGGCCGTTCTTCACCCAATCCTTTAAGTTTTTCATTGTAGCCGATGATGTTCCGCACGCCGAGCACCGCCATGGCCTCGTAGCGTTTGTCCATTTCGTGCACGGCCCAGTCGAGGGCGTTCTTGGCCTGCGACATATCCGTAACCACCGGATGCACCAGGTGCGGCATGTCTGCATAAACGGCCAGCTCTATGCGCTTGGGGTCTATGAGCAGCAGCTTCAGTTCCTCAGGGGTGGTGCGGAACAGCAGGCTCATGAGCACGGAGTTAATGAACACGCTCTTCCCCTGCCCTGTAGCCCCGGCCACAAGCAGGTGCGGCATCTTGGCAAGGTCGGCGGCAAAGGGGGCACCGGAGATATCCTTGCCGATGGCGAGCGTGAGCGGCAGGTCTGCCTTGCGAAAAACATCGGAGGCGATGAGTTCGCGCAGGCAGACAGTTTCCCGGTGCTCGTTGGGTATCTCTATGCCCACGCTGTCCTTACCGGGAATGGGAGCCTGAATGCGTATGGAAATGGCGCGCAACGCCATGGCCAGATCATCCGCCAGATTGGCGATGCGGCTCACCTTCACGCCCGGGGCGGGTTTGATTTCAAACATCGTGACCACGGGGCCGGGGGTAATGCGCTGCAACTCGCCCTGCACACCAAAATCCGCAAGGCACTCAATGAGCATGCGCCCCTTGTTTTCCAGAACATCCTTGGTGGTCCGCTTGGCGTCTGTAGCGTGGGCAGAGAGCATGTCCAGCCCGGGCAGGCGTATCGTGCGCCCGGATGCCGCCGAACTGCGCGCCTTGGGTTTCTGCGGAGCCCCCTTGCCCGCAACAGGCCCGTGCGGCTCGTCTATAACCACGCGGGCCACCGGTCCCGAAGCATTGTTCTCTGCTTCCGGCGCGGAAGAGCGCGCGGTACGGGCGGGTTTTGCATCCGCCTGCACGTCCACGGTAATGGCATCCGCATCGCCTTTACCGTCCGCCAGAGCCAGCAGTGCTCCCCTGTCTGTCTTGGGCTTGGGCCGGAAAAGGCGCATGGCCTTTCTTTCGCGTCTTTCTTCCGGCGGGCTTATGGCTTCATCTTTCGCGTTCTGTATGAAGTTCTTCATCATTTCAAGCAATTGCCTGGTGCCGCGCCGCACATTGGAAAAAAGCTCAGCCCATGAACTGCCGAACGTGAGCTGCAGGCCGCATAAGGTGATGAAAAGCCATAACAGGCTGGCACCGACAGGACGCAGAAAATACCAGCCTACCCGGTGGAGAGAAGTACCCAGAAAGCCGCCGCCCGCAATATGTCCCATGCCCATCTCCGCAGCCGCTCCAAGGCAACTAAGGCTGATGCCGCACAGAAGAACCCCTGTCCAGCGCCACCACATGGCGGTGAGGCCCGGAATAAACCGCCTTGCACCTGCGAAAACAAAGGCAACAGCCCACACATAGGCTGCAATGCCGAAGAAATCGACAAGCATACCGGAAAGATAGGCTCCGAACAGCCCGACGGCGTTGCTGATGTTGACCGGAGATGTAACGACATGGTTCAGGCCGGGGTCCGCATTATCATACGTGGCGAGGCTGAGAAAAATCAGAAGACCCCAAAAGATGAGAAACAGGCCGAACAATTCCCGGGCTACACGGTTGCCATCCGTAGCGCTACCCTCCGTAAAAAACATTAAAGGAAAAAGGGATACGGCCCTTACAACCATATCCCTTATCGTATTCTCCGGCATACGTCCACCGTGCGCGGGGTTGCCGGCAGGGGACGACAAAAGGCGTGCTAGTTTTCCCTGCTCAGATATTCACGGGTTTCCGTGTTCACCTTCACGCGGTTGCCTATGTTGATGAACAGAGGCACGTTCACCACCAGTCCGGTTTCCAGCGTGGCAGGCTTGGTGACGTTGGAAACCGTGTCACCCTTGGCACCGGGTTCCGTGTGGGTTACTTCCAGCACGAGCGATGCAGGCAGCTCCAGATCAAGGGGGTCGCCGTTATACAGCATGATCTTAACCTGCTGTCCGTCCTTCAGAAAATCTTCCTTACCGTCAGAATTTTCCTTAGACATATAGTGCTGCTCGTACGACTCCAGATCCATCAGAACCAGATTGTCGCCTTCTATGTACAAAAACTGCATGTCCCGGTGTTCTATGTCCGGCTTGCCCACCTTTTCGCCCGAGCGGAAGGTCTTGTCCACCACGCGTGCGTTGAGCAGGTTGCGCAATTTGGTGCGTATCATGGCACCGCCCTTTCCGGGCTTAAAGTGCTGAAATTCGATAATTTCATACGGCGTGCCATCCATAAGGATCTTCAGGCCGCGTTTAAAGTCGGTAGTGGAATACATGTTATCCTCCAAAAATTCCGGCATGATGCCGGTAGTATATTCGATGGGAACCGTGTTCAGCTATGGAACGGCGCACCCTACTCTTTTTCATGGTGCTGCACAAGAGCCTGCACCGCCAGTGCGTAGCTGAGCATGCCGAATCCGGCTACGACACCGATAACGTGTCTGCCGATAAAACTCTTCTGGCGCAACGGCTCCGGGCGGGCAAGCACGTTGCTCAGATGCACCTCCACGCAGGGAACCTGTATCCAGGCCAGACAATCCGCCAGAGCAAGGCTTGTGTGGGTGTAGGCACCGGCGTTGAACACCACGCCGTGCATGCCCTGTTCCCGCGCCTGCTCCAGCCGGTCAATGAGCGCCCCTTCGCTGTTGGACTGGTAATACTCCAGCTCCACATCGGCGGTGCGGTGGCCCATAACCTTGTCCAAAAGCACGGGAAGTATCTCCATACCGTCGGTACCGTAAATTTCCGGCTGCCGCTTGCCCAGCGCCCCCAGATTGGGGCCGTTCAGTATAAGGAACCGATACTTGGCCATGCGCTTTCCCCTTTGTGTTTGCACCGTCATTCTGATAGTGATGCACATGCATATAGTGCAAAACAAGGCATATTTTCCGAACAATTCCGTTCTGTCAAGAAGACTGACCACCTAAGGGATGCCATGCAGCCGACCCTTATTCTCGAAGATACCATCTATACGCTGGATCAGCTCAAGCTGGGCAGCGTGCCTCAGGTAGCACTGGCGGGACGCTCCAATGTGGGCAAATCCTCGCTGGTAAACGCTCTGGCGGGCAGAAAAAAGCTGGCCCGCACCAGCTCCACTCCCGGCAAGACCCAGAGCCTCAATTTTTACCGCGTTGAGCCGTGGGGCTTCTATCTCGTGGACCTGCCGGGATACGGCTATGCCCGCGCCTCCAAGTCCGACAGGGAACAGTGGGCAAAGCTCATCAATACATATCTTACCGGCACGCCGGGCCTCAAGGCCTTGGCCGTGCTTCTGGACTGCCGCATCCCGCCGCAGAAGCTGGATATAGACATAACGGCCTATGCGCATTCTATTTCCCTGCCGCTGCTGCCCATTCTCACCAAGGCGGATAAATGCAAACAGCGTGAACGCGCTGAAAAGCAGAAGGAGTGGGCTACGCTGCTTGGCGGGGTTCGTCCCATCATTTCTTCTGCCGAGTCCGGTCTGGGGCTCGCCGCCATATGGGAAGCCCTGCGCAGGGCTGCGTTGGGCGATGCGGCAGACCCCCTTTCCGGAGAGCCGGAGGCCGCCCCTTCTGCGTAATCTCCTGATTTGTCACCTGTGTACGCTCCCTGTCCACTATCGTTTCTGGCAAAACAGAAAAGGGCGGCTCCCATACGGAACCGCCCTTTTGTAGTACGTCTGGGCCTGAACAGATGTTCAGGCGATGCTCAGGCTAGAGCCATTTGAAGTAGTCCTTCCACGAACCTTCGCGCCGTTCCCGCTCAGATTCGGTAAGCTGCTCCTGGCTTTTCAGGTAGGAGAGCCGTGCGCGTTCCCGCGCGTATTCCTGATATTCTTCCACATCGGCATACTGTTCCACAACGGTCTTATACCGCTGAAAAGCCGATGTATAGCGACCGGTGCGCCAATAGAAATCCGCCACATATATTTCATGCTCGGCCATGTATTTCCGGCATATGTGCAGATACTCCAGCGCCTTGGCCGCATACTCCGTGCCCGGGTGCGCCTCCTGCAGACGCATGAAGTACTGGTATGCTTCTGCAATGTTGGTTTGCGGGCGGTCTATGGAGATAAAACTGTTGAGGTTGGCGTTGCCAATCTGGAACAGGACATAGGGAATAGCCTCATGCCGCGGGTGCAGCATTTCGAATTCCTTGTAGGCGTCCACAGCCAGCATATATTCCTCGTCAAGGAAGTAGGCATCGCCGAGCGAGAGTTCCGCTTCTATGGTGTACGGGCTGAAAGGATACCGGTCCTTGAGTGTGGTAAAGTACTCAGTGGCGGACGCATAATCCTTTTCACGCATGGCATCGTTGCCGGCCTCAAAAAGCTCCTGAGCCGTGTCTTCCGGCGGCGGCAGGTAAAAATAATCTATGATGCCGCACCCGTTGAGCATAAAAAGCACCGGGAGCAGCAACACAAAGCGTATTGCAGTTCTTCGCATCAATGTTTTTCCAGATAATGGAATGCCGAGTTGGCGGCTGTTGCGCCGTCGCCTACCGCAGTGGTCACCTGACGGCAGTTTTTGGAGCGGCAGTCCCCGGCAGCAAAAACGCCGGGCAGACAGGTCGCCATCTCCGTATCCGTAACAATGAATCCGCTGGCATCGGTGGTGAGCCCTTCCGGATAAAAGTCCTTGATAGGCTCATAGCCCACAAAGATAAACAAGCCGTCCAGCGTGAGCAGCCGTTCCTCACCCGTTTTCAGGTTCTTCACTGTCACGCCGGTCAGGTTTTCCTCGCCATGAATGGCCGTGACAACGGAACTGCGGATGATGTTTATGTCGGGCATGGTGCACACTTTGTCCTGCACGCATTTGGTGGCCCGAAAATCATCCCTGCGATGGATGAGGTGCAGCTTTTTGACAAGCCGGGAGAGGTAAAGCGCCTCTTCCAGCGCGGAATTGCCTCCGCCTACCACGCCCACTTCCTGACCACGGAAGAAGTTGCCGTCGCACAGCGCACAGTAGGAGATGCCGCGCCCGATAAGGCGTTCCTCATTGGGCAGTCCCAGCTTTTTGTATTTTGCCCCAGTGCAGATGATTACGGTTTTTGCCAGCACCCACTCGTCGCCTATGCGCACCTTGTTGGCACCGGGAGCGTACACCACTTCCTTCACTGCATCGGAATACCGGTCATAGGAATATCCTTCCAGATGCGCGGCAAAAAGATCGGTAAGCTCGTATCCCTTTATCCCTTTGGGAAATCCGGGATAATTCTCAATTTCTTCGGTCATGAGCAACTGGCCGCCGGGAGAAAGCATCTCCGCAAAGGCCACGGAAAGCCCTGAACGCAAAAGATAAAGGGCGGCCGTAATTCCTGCCGGCCCCCCCCCTATCACCAGAGAATCATACTCTTTCATTAGCTAAGGGCCTTCTGAGAGATCATGTCCTTGATGCTGCTCTTGGAAACAGCTCCGGTGATCTGCTCCACCACTTCGCCGTTCTTGAACAGGATGATTGTGGGAATGGCGCGGATGCCATACTTGCTGGGAGTGGCGGGATTTTCATCCACGTTCATCTTGGCGATGCGTACTTTGCCTTCGAACTCGGCAGCCAGCTCATCGATTACAGGCCCCATGGCTCGGCAAGGACCGCACCAGGGTGCCCAGAAGTCAACCAGAGCGGGGATAGAGGACTTGAGAATCTCAGCATCAAAATTGCCGTCTGTTACCTGCACTGCCATGGTTCGCTCCTTTCAAGGTTTAGACCGGCTTCCTGCCGGTTCCTTCGTGCATGATGGAGGCATGAAGTAAGGGCTACCTCATGTCGTCAATTCAACTACAAATATTAGTGGTTGCGGGGTGTGTCAAGGGAAGGGTTCTGCAAGCGGGTTATTTCCCGCAAATCGCGGGACAAGCCCCTTCGTCCCGCACCATGTCGTCCGGAATGGCCTGCCCCCTCGGAATGGCTTCCAGGTCCGGCAGGTGACGCAGTCCCAGCCGTGCCAGTTGCTCTCCGGCATAGGCCACCATGGCGCCATTGTCCGTACACAGCGAAAGCGAAGGCAGCACTGCTTCCACGTCAAAATGCTCCGCAAGGCCGGTCATTGCTTCGCGCACCATGCTGTTTGCCGCCACGCCGCCAGCCACCACAAGAGACACCGGCCTGCCCTGCTCCTGCGTCATAAGACGCTCCAAGGCCCGCTGCATCTTTATACGCAGGGTCTGCGCCACCGTGTGGTTGAACGATGCGCACAATACCGCAAGTTCCTGCAACGAAGTGGTTTCTTCTTCAGCAACAGCGCATCGGCGGGCAGCTTCGGCAGGCGAAGAGAAGCGAAGATGCGGGTTGCGCTGAATATGCAGAGAAGCCGCGGTCTTCAGGCCGCTGAAGCTGAAATCCAGGTTGTCGTTATCAACATACGGCTTGGTAAACAGCTTCACGTCCGGCATGGCCATACGGCCAATCCGGTCAATCAGATGCCCGCCCGGATAGGGCATGTTCAGCATTTTCGCCACCTTGTCAAACGCCTCTCCGGCAGCATCGTCAAGCGTGCGCCCCAAAAGTCGAAAGTCGTTTGCCGAAAGGATGTGATAAATATGCGTATGCCCGCCGGAGACCAGCAGGCCCACCGCCGGAAACCGCAACTGCTGCTCCAGACCTGCGGCCAGCAAATGGGCGTGAAGATGGTTTACCCCCACCAGCCGTGCGTTACTCGCTGCGGCAAGCCCCTTGGCAAACCCCAGCCCCACCAGCAGGCTGCCGAGCAGCCCGGGCCCGCGCGAAACGGCCACCGTATCGATCATGGCTATGGACAGGTCTGTCTTTTTCAGCAGGTCGGCAAAGAGCCTGCCGATGAGCCTGTAATGCTCGCGCGAGGCTATTTCCGGCACCACTCCGCCGAAGAGCGAGTGAATGTCCGTCTGTGAGGAAATAACATCGTGCAGCAGCTTTCCGTCCCGGATCAGGGCCAGAGCGGTTTCGTCACATGAGGTTTCAATGCCGAGCGTGATCATCAAGATATTCCGGTTGGCAGCGGTGCCGGGTCATGGAGCATGGGGAATGACATCCGCCGGACAACATACATCGTCCGGCAAACGGGACTTTTCCGCGAAACTCGTCCTTGGAACCTGTCCCTGGAATTTGTCCCCGGACTCTGTTCTTGGAATCTGGCGAATCTGGCTTTGGAATTCGTTTCGGGATGCGCCCCTTATCCGCGCACAGAGCCATTTAGCACATGGGCGCAGGCAGGAAGACACGCATCCTAGTCGGTCTGCGAGTAGATTCTGGTAACCGTGTCCACATCTCTCGGAGAACCGATAAACAGGGGAACCCGCTCATGCAGGTGCTCGGGGAGTATATCCAGAATCCGCCTGCTGCCGTCTATGGCCTTTCCGCCTGCCTGCTCCACAAGAAAGGCCAGCGGAGAGGCTTCACACATCAGCCGCAGCTTGCCCTGCGGTCTGGAGGGGCTCCGCTGATCCATCGGATACATGAAGATGCCCCCGTTCAGCAGGTTGCGGTGAAAATCCGCCACCAGCGACCCTACGTACCGCAGGGAATAGGGGGCGCCCCGTTCGTTTTCCGGGCTTTTGAAGTAGTCCACCACCTTGCGGGTGCGGGTATCCCAATAGTGGTAATAGGCCTCGTTGACGGAGTAAACCTTTCCCCGCTCCGGGATACGGATATCCGGGTGCGACAGCAGAAATTCGCCCACGCTGGGGTCCAGCGTGAATCCGTGCACGCCCTCGCCCGATGTATAGACGAGCATGGTCGAGGAGCCGTACAGAAAATACCCGGCCGCAACCTGTTCGGCACCACGCTGCAAAACGTCCGCCATGGTCACGTCCTCCTCCGAGGAGGATTTCCGTTTAAGGATGGAAAAGATGGTGCCCACGTTGATGTTAACGTCAATATTCGTGGAGCCGTCCAGAGGGTCGAAGATGAGAATGTAATCTCCCCGGCGGAATTTCTCCGGAACGAGAATAAGGTCGGCATTCTCTTCAGACGCCATGGCGCACAGCACCCCTGTTCTCTGCAAACGATGGATGAGCGTACGGTTGGCAAAGTCGTCCAGCTTCTGAACCTGCTCTCCCTGCACGTTGGTCTCGCCGGTTGCTCCGAGAATATCCAGCAGACCGGCCTTGTTCACCTCGCGCTGAATGATCTTTGCGGCAAGAATAAGGTCGTAAAGCAAGGCCGTGAACTTGCCTGACGCGGAAGGAGACTTGGTCTGATGAAGCAGAACATGTTCCGTTACGGTAACCTGACGCATAATTCCTCCTCCCGGCTTAGAAGCACTCTTTACGGCGGCTCACAACACCGGCATCCAGCGCACCCACATTGTAGTCCAGTCCTGTTCCCTTGCCGAGGAATTCTTTGACGTGCTTAAACGCCTCTTCCTTGTCGGGGGTGTCAGCAATCTGCACAACATGCCATAACTGTCCGTGCCGGTCGTAGAGCTTCATCAGGCATGGCGAATAGCCAAACGTGCGCAGCAGGTTCATGCGGTCCTGCGCATATTGCGGATTATGGAAGGCACCAATCTGCACCGACCACACAATGTCCTTGGTCAGCGGAGCGGGTTCCGGGGTGTCACTCATGGCAGGCCTTATGGCTTTGGCTGCATCAGCCGCAGCAGGCTGCTGCGGCGCGGGGGCTGCCATTATTTCAAACTCGCTGGATTCCTCTTCGGTTTCCTGTGCGGCAGGCTCGGGAACGGGAACCGTGGGCACGTCACGCACAGGGGCCGGTGCGGCCAACGCCTCCAACTGTCTGGGGTCAATGGGATACTCATCCGTCGATGCGGCGAACACCAGGGGCAGATTGCCGATATACTTGGCTATCCACAAAAACTCACCGTACTTGTTGCTCTCTGTGTCAGAGGAGCGTCTGCGCAGAACTTTTTCCCACTCCACAGTCTCCAGAGGTGTCTCCTCCATCACATAATGGCCGGGCCAGAGTGTAAAGGTGGGGCTCAGGATCACAAGGCGCGCCGGTGACGGGCACAGGTGCAGCAGATTGCGCGGGTCAAAATGGGCCACAACCATACCCTTCATCTCGTTATCCACAAAGAAGGGGGTACCCACGTAGACTTCGGGACCAAGGGGATTGTCCTGCGCATAGGCGCGCATGTCCCGGTAGCTTATCTTCTCATCTTCCTCAAACAGCGGCATAAAATCCAGGCTCTTCATGGAGACGGAGGGGCGCTGCATATACATATCCCCTTCCGGAGAGACAACGGCAATACCGCTGAGCCACGGATAGCGGTCAAACATGTCATTCACCCACGCTTCGGTGGGAAAGACATCCTGCGCCAGCATGTCGCGCCGGAACGATTCCAGAGCCATGCCCACAGGCGTGTACACGGTTGCCAGCTTATCCTCCACGGCAGAGGCATCCGCTTCCTGAAATTTCAGTGTGGCGGGGGTATTTATGTATTCACGGTAGTATCTGCGGGTATCTTTCCACACATTCTTCGCGGCCTGCTTGCAGCCGGAGGCCAGAGAAAGCGAAAAAGCCATGAGGACAATAAGAAAAATCAGACGACGCACGTATACTCTCCTGAAAGGATTGTGTTTATACCAAAGATTGCCGATCGGGGGCGGCGCTGTGGCTGGTGATGGCACAGAAAGGAAGGGGGTTATCGCGCCGCACGGGCCTCTAAGCGCTCCGCAAGGGATTCAAGGGTGTTGATAAGTTTGGTTTTTCCCTGAAGAGGCTGGTTTTCCGCTGTTACATGTTCCGGCACGGCGGTTCTGCCGCTTGCGGCTACTGTGTGGCGGAAAGCTTCCACCCGTTGCCTTTCTGCCGGTTCCTGTGCACTGGCGAGCAACTCGTCGCAGATTTCCAGAGCACCTCTGGTGTCACCCTGCTCCGCCAGCACCTTGGCCATGGAAAGAGTCCGCAGCGAAAACGGCTCGTCCTCTGCCTCGTCCTCAACGTCCGCACCGGAAAACTCGCCGGAACCTCGCTGAACATGTCCCCTCACCAGCGGAATGGGGCCTGTTGCAGAAACAATACCCCCATCGGATTCATCGTCTTCTTCGTGCGATGGGACGGGCGGAGGAGCAACCACCTTAAGCGGTGCCATGGAAGGTGAAGCGGATGCCGCTGCGGCCCCCTGCTCTCCCATGAGTACCTGGCGCAGGCCTTGCTCGATGATTTCGGTCCAGGATATGGAGGCATCCGCGAACGCGGCGGAAAGGAAAGAGAGGGCTACCGCAGCATCTTTCGACTGCGGCTGTGCGGAAAGGGTTCCGGCCCAGCTTTGCCAGAAGGCGGGATATCGTTGCAGCACATCACCTATGGAGCGTATCTCCGCTTCCATGGCGGGCCGGTGTCGGGCATCCATTGCCGCCATTCTGCCAAGGCAGTCTATGAGCAGCATCCGGGCTTCAAAATGTTCGGTATTCCGTTCCAGCCCTTGCTTCAGCGTTGCTATGGCTTCCGGGTACTGGTCATTTTCGGCGAACAGCTTGGCAAGCGGAAAGAACACCTTGGAACTCGGTTCCAGTTCCAAAACTTCCTGATACCATTTAATCTTTGCCTTCATCCGGAGCGGCTCCTGCTCTACCCTCTTTAATTGTATCCGGAAAGATATACAAAATTTCGTTATCCTTAACGAAATTCATCCGCTGGCGAATTACTTTCTCTATATACTCAGGGTTGGATTGCAACAAGCGAATTTCCTGACTCAAGGCCAGATTTTTTTCCCTCAATTCTGAAAGTTGCTGCTCCAGGGCTTCATGCTCAGCCTTCAGTTCACGATAGGAAAAAAGCCCCTGATCGCTTATCAGCATCCTGCCCAGCAGAAAGAGGATCAGGATAACCAGAAACCCCAGCAGTACGCGCTTCCAAAACATGGTCAATTCAGGCGCCGCGATGCGGTGCTGCGTTCCCGCATATCAGAAAGCGGTCCTTTAAGTTCTTCAAGAAAATTGGCTGTGGCAGTTTCAATCCTGCGCACATCCTCTTCCTGCAATTCCACGTCATCCAGCTTTTCCATAAAGGATTTGAGCAGATCGAACTCCTTCATGAGATCATGGCCGATTTCCAAACCTTCAAGGTCTGGTTCAAGTTCCAAAATGGTTTGCAGACAGTTGCGCAGCCTGCTCTGCAATGCTTCATGCTGCTGCATGGCCACCCCCTGAGAAATACCGTTTCGGAAGTCATCCCGATCAGTTCGGGGCACCGCTTCCGGCGTGCGGGCGTTGCGTCTGCAACGAAAACGCTAACTGCTTGCCGTCTCCTGCAGCCAGTTGCGATAAAAACCGTACAGGTAGTTTCCACCAGAAAATACAGTGAGAACAAGCGCTATGTAAAGAAGAATCTCTCCCAACCATGCCACAGGTATGCCGAAGAGCGGCTCATGAATGATGAGCGGACCACATGCCAGCATCTGCATTATGGTTTTGAGTTTTCCGTACCTGTCTGCCGCTATGACAATACCTTCATCGGCTGCCATGGCGCGCAGACCGGTCACGATAAGCTCGCGGCAGATGATGACTATGGTTATCCACGCGGGAACCCAGCCAAGATAGCTGAGCATGACCAGAACGGAACAGATAAGCAGCTTGTCCGCCAGCGGGTCCAGAAACTTGCCGAAACTGGTTACAATCCCTTCCCTGCGGGCGACAAACCCATCCAGCATATCGGTGGCGGATGCAATAAAAAAGAGGAAAAAAGCAATAAGATTGGTCATCTTGCCGGGAAAATAGAGCAGGATGACAACAAAGGGAACAATAAGTATCCGGGCAAGCGTGATCTTGTTTGCGAGATTAAACATCCTATCTGGCCTTCATGCGGTTGGTTCTGTAGTGGGCAAGCACTTTGGTAACATAATCTCTTGTCTCGGCATAGGGCGGTATGGTGCCATATTTTTCCACGGCGGCGGGACCGGCGTTATACGCCGCCAAAGCAAGCCGCACATCTTTAAAGCGGTCCAGCATCATGCGCAGGTAGCGCACCCCCGCTTCCACGTTTTCAATGGGATCAAAAGGATTCTGTAACCCCAGATCCTTGCCTGTGGCGGGCATAATCTGCATAAGCCCCTGCGCACCGGCCCGGGAAACGCTTTTATGGTTGTAAGACGATTCCACCTGAATAACGGCACGCACCAGCTTCGGGTCTACCCGGTGCCGCCGCCCGAAGACCTCGGCAATCCTGTCTATCTGCTGCTTTTTCTGCGAACGGGCGGCCTTGGCCGTTTTGTCCGTTCTTGATGTGCCGGAATATGCTCCGGAAGACGTCTTGCGGGACGTCCCGGCGTTATTGGAGTCCTGTTTCTGCGGACGCAGCACAAACCCGTCCGGCGGCTTTGGCGTCGTGTAGAAGTGGTATTCTCCCTTGGCATCCTTCCAGTAGTAGATGGTCTGCCCTTTCGCCGGAGCAACCGCCGCAATCAGCAGGACAAGACACAGCAGGATGGTCAAAGGCCACCCATACGCCGTAAAACTTCGGCATGCTGCTGTGCGGCGGTTCATACAGGCAACTCCGGTTATCCGTGAGAGCCGGAAATGGCTTCAAGGCTTCTGTCCAGTGCCGTGACAATGGCATCTGCAAGGTTAAGGAAGCCTGTTTTGGCGTGCGATTCACCCTCCAGCATAACCACGGGCACGCCCATATCGGCGGCCACAACGGTCGCCGGGTCCAACGGTACGCTGCCCAAAAACTCCAGCCCGTAGCGCTCTGCCAATTCCTTGCCGCCCCCCTTCTTGAAAAGGGTTATCTCGCCGCCACAGTGCGGACAGGCCAGACCGCTCATATTTTCCACCACACCCAGCACATTGGCGTTGGCGTACTGCAAAAAGTTAATGGCTTTACGCACATCGGCAAGGGAAATTTCCTGAGGCGTGGTCACAACCACACACAGTGCTTCCGGAATGGTCTTAAGCACGGTCATGTGTTCGTCGCCGGTTCCGGGAGGCGAGTCGATGAGCAGAAAATCCAGATCTCCCCAGTTCACGTCAGAGACAAACTGACGAATGGCGGCCGTTTTCTTGGGGCCTCGCCAGAGAACAGCCGTATCCTTGTCCTTGAGGAGCGAATCCATGGAAACAAGCCACAGATTCTCGTTCACCTGCACAGGATTGAGCAGCCCGCCGCGGTCAGCCTCAATGCCAAGGGCAGTCACGCCGAGCAGGTTGGGCACGCTGGGACCGTGGATATCAACATCCAGAATCCCCACCTTGTACCCCCGGGCAGCCAGCGCGGCAGCCGTATTGACCGTCACCGAGCTTTTCCCCACTCCGCCCTTGCCGCTCATGATAAAGAGCTTGTAGCGAATTTTGTCCAGAGTGGAACAGATAAGGGCATCCTGAATATTCTGCTTGGCGCTGGATTTGTGCTCCGCACCGGGCTGACCGGCCCCAGACGAGGAACAACCGCTGCATGAAGACATTACTTTCTCCTTTATGTACAGACCGTTCCGTGCTTGCAGCGCAGAACGTTCGTGCGTGTGTTCTGAACGGAAACCTAAACAATATACGCCATGCGTCAAGCCCGGCTCTGTGCCGCGCAGCAGACTATTCAAGAAACGCTATGGCAACAAACCCTGCAATGCCGAGGATAAGCGTGCCCAGCAGAATAAGGTCAAATCGTTTCTCAAGAAAATACCTTGCCCTGTCGCCGAACAGGTAAATCAGCCCGGCTATGGTGAAGAACCGCACTCCCCTGCTGAGCGTGGAAGCCACGATGAACACCAGCAGGTCAATGCGGAACGCCCCCGCCGTCAGCGTGCACAGCTTGTACGGAATGGGCGTAAGCCCCGCTGCGGCAACAGCCCATGCGTCATAGGTGTCGTACCATTCTTTGATGACAAGATACTTATCGTCAAAACCGTAGAAACGTATGATGGGCATTCCGAGCAAATCCATGAAAAAATAACCGACATAGTACCCAAGAATGCCGCCCAGAAGCGAAGAGAACAGGCAGATGGCCGCCAGCCGGAACGCCTGCTTCCTGTTTGCCAGCGCCATGGGAATAAGCAGCAGGTCTGGCGGCAGCGGAAAAAAGATGGATTCCGTAAAGGAAACCGTGGCCAGAGTGCGCCGCGCCCCCTTCGATTCCGCCAGAAGCCAGAGTTTATCCAGCCATTTTTTCATCATATCCATGCCGCCTTACCAGCCATGCGTGCCCACCAGATCCACAAACGCCACTCCGCCAAGCTTTTCCAGAGTAACGTCGCCATCTTGTTTGCGAATGCGCACCAGCTGCTGCATGCGTTTGTTCTTTCCCACGGGAATAAGCATCACTCCCGGGTCGGCCAGTTGATTCACCAGCGGCTCAGGGATGGAAGGCCCCCCCGCTGTTACGATAATCCTGTCAAACGGTCCCATTTCCGGCCACCCCATGGTACCGTCATCAAGCTTCAGGCGAATGCGGTAGTATTTAAGATTCCGCAACAGTTGCTGGGTTGCCGTGTGCAGTTCGCGTATGCGTTCCACAGAAAACACCTGCAACCCCATTTCCGCCAGCACGGCAGCCTGAAAACCGGACCCCGTGCCGATTTCAAGAACGCTCATACCGGGCCTGGCTTCCAGTTGCTCCGACATCAGAGCCACAATATACGGTTGTGAGATGGTCTGCCCGTAGCCAATGGGCAGCGGATGATCTTCATAGGCCTGAGCGCGCAGGGCTTCCTGCACGAAGTAATGGCGGGGCACGGCGCGCATTGCAGCAAGCACGCGGGTATCTTTAATCCCCCGCGCCTCAAGATGTTCACGCACCATTCGTTCCCTGTTGCGCCGCATATCCACAATCAAGACAGGAATCTCCTTTCGGTGACCGGCACGTTGAGCCGTGGCGGGATACGTTCGGCACAAAAATCCGGGTAAGACTAAATGAGTTCGCCCGGATTGAGAAGCAGATTTTTCCAGGCAAGTCAACCGAACGGAGTTGCTTGACATACGCGGGGAGTATGCGAAAATCATTCATCACTTCAACCGCGGGAGCACACCATGCTGTATGTCAGCGATCTGATGTCCACCAATCTGTTTACGCTCAAGCAGACAGACTCTCTCAAGACCGCGAAGTCGCTTATGAACCTCGCCCGCATACGCCATATTCCCATTATTGATGAGCCGGGTTTTTTTCTGGGCCTGTTAACCCACCGAGATATTTTGTCCTCCACCATTTCCCGCTTTGCGGACGTGGAACAGGAAATACAGGATGAAATTGACTCCGGCATTCCCGTAAGCGAGATCATGCGTACAGACGTCATCACCGTCACGCCGGATACCCGCCTGCGCGATGCCGCCGAAATGCTGTTTAACCACAAGTACGGCTGCCTGCCCGTTGTAGACAGGGACCGCCTTGTGGGCATAATTACCGAGGCAGATTTTCTTAAACTGACCATCAGTCTCATGGATGCGGTTGAAGCTCTGTAGCCAACCGCCCGCTCCGTCCATCAAGCCATTCCCGGATTAAGAGCCGTGGGATGGCTTTTTGTTAGACTGCGGCACGCCACATGGCTGCCTGTTATGAACCCATAAGGAAAAATGATGTCTAATTCCAAAAGCTTAGTAACGTCCATGTTGTTTGTTGTTCTGCTTATTGCCTGTGGTCTGGGGGGCTACATGCTTCTCAAGGATCAGCAGGGCCCCACCATTTCGCTTGCCCCCGCCGATGGCCGCGTGAACAAAAACTCCGTCCTTGAAATCGCACTTTCCGATGAAAAGTCGGGGCTTAAGAATCTCACAGTCCTCATCCGCAAGAATACCACCACCAGCACCATCTACCGGCAGGATTGGACAGATAGCCCCTCCCAGCGCGTGGAAAAGGTAGATCTCAGCGCCGCCCAGCTTCAGGAAGGCGCGTTTGAAGTCATCGTGCGTGCCACAGACAACTCCTTCGCCGCTTTTGGCAAGGGCAATACCTCCACGCGGGAATACGCCTTCCGAATGGACAACACCCCTCCCCGCGTCTCAACCATCACCATGCCCCCCTATGTGCGGCGTGGTGGCACAGGGGTTGTCGCCTATTCCGTTTCAGAAGAAACCTCTGCCACGGGCGTGATGGTGGGCGATGTGTTTTTCCCCGGCTACCGGCAGGCAAACGGAAACCACCTGTGTTTCTTCGCCTTCCCCTACTATCTCACTCCCAAGGAATTTTCCCCGCGCCTCATCGCCCGCGACCTTGCCGGAAACGAATACGACCGTCCTCTCAGTGTGTATCCGCTGGACAGGCAGTTCAAGACAGACATAATCCGGCTTACTGATTCCTTTTTCGAATCCAAGATGCCGGAGTTTGAGCAGGATGTTCCCGGCGACATGACGCATCTGGAGCGTTTCCTTAAAGTAAACAGAGAGATCCGTGTCGCCAACCGGGCCGCACTTATGTCCATAGGTCTTCAGACCGCGCCTGAGATGGTATGGAAAGACCAGTTCATGCGCCTTCCCAACGCAGCCAACCGGGCCAGCTTTGCGGAAAAGCGTACCTACATCTATAACGATGCAGAGATAGACGAGCAGTACCACCTTGGTCACGACCTTGCGTCCACGCGTCATGCCCCCGTGCCTGCCGGCAACCACGGCAAGGTTGTCTTTGCAGACAGCCTGGGCATTTACGGGCTGCTCGTGGTGGTTGATCATGGTCTTGGGCTGCAGTCCCTTTACTCCCACCTGAGCGAAATTTCCGTGCAGCCCGGTCAGGCAGTTTCCAAGGGAGACATTCTGGGTAAAACCGGCGTAACCGGTATGGCGGGCGGCGATCACCTGCACTTCGAGATGGTTGTTTCCGGCTTCCCCGTTACGCCGCTGGAATGGTTCGATCCCAAGTGGATACGTGACAACATAACCGGCAGACTGGAATAATCACCGTTTCTGAACCTTTCTTAAAGAGCGCGGCAACGCGCTCTTTTTTGTTGTCCCATGCGGTTTCGCAAGATGTTGCCGTACCTTTCTTGATGTAACGGATGAAGTCTTTACCCTCAGTAAACAAAAAGGTGGCTCCCCTTTCGGGAAGCCACCTTTTCAATGCGTCTCTATTCAAACAGTCCGGGCTACCACTGTGCTGCGCGCTGCGCTTCCAGTGCCTTGGCCTGCTCGTCAAAGCTGGCAAATCCGGATTGATGCAGGGCGTCTTCCACGGTCTGCGACCAGTTCCACCCGGCATAGATGACAGGCTTGTGGAAAAGGGCGCGGAACTGTTCCAGCTCCTGACGGTAGAACTTTTCCTTGGGCGTTTCAATGGAGTCACGCAGCTGCTCGTGCAGCCGGCACAGCTCGCCTTCGTACCAGTCCATAATGTCCTTGGCGCTCTTGTACTTCTTGAGAATGTGCCCGTATCCGTTCTTTTCCAGCAGCAGGCGCACCTTGGCAAGGAACTGCTCTCCCAGCCATTCGCCCAGCTTGCTGGTAGGAATGTTCTCCGCCTCCACGGCGGCCATATCCATCTTGGTCTGGTAGTATGTGTCCGGCACAACAGATGCGGATACAATACCGGCAATGGCCACAAGCCCGCGCAGGACAACGCTGTTAGAAACGCCCTGTCCGCAGAACCCAACCTTTTTGCCGTACTTCTGTCCCGTGAAGATGGTGCACAGAATGGCCCACACAACGGCGGGGTCTTCTTCATCATAAATGTGCGAAAGGCTGGCGTTGTCGCGGTCCGTCGCAAGCACCATCTGGGTCATGTCGTTGGAGCCGATGGAGAATCCGTCGAATTCCTTGATGAATTCCTTGGCAAGAATAGCATTGCTGGGAATTTCCGACATAAGAATAACCTTCAGTCCGTCCACGCCGCTCTTGAGCTTGTGCACCTGTTCCAGATACCGGCGCATGGAGCGTCCCTCTTCCAGCGTGCGCACAAACGGCAGCATGATCTGCAGATTCACTCCGCCGAACACGCCGCGAGCCAGTTTAAAGGCTTCCAGTTCCCAGTCATGCAGATTCCGCGAAACTCCACGATACCCGAGCATGGGGTTGTCTTCAAAATGCTCGAACAGGGAACCGCCGAGCAGGTTGCGGTATTCATTGGATTTAAAGTCTGTGGTGCGGTAGATGATGTCCTTTCCGTAAAAGGCCATGGCAAACAGGGCAAGACCCTGCGCCAGCGTCTGCACGTAGTGCTCCTTGCCGGACCGGAAGCCGCGCGAGCGGATAACGTCACGAATCTTTTCAGGAATTTGACGAATTTCTTCAATTTCCTTCTTCATGCCCGTCGCAAGAGCCACATCGTTGCGCAGTGCCTTGACCTTCTTGATCATCTCCATAACCGCAGGAATCTTGGAAGCCTCATCCTCGCGTGCTCTGGTTATGGCATCTATCTCCGCAATACGGCGCTTGGTTTCCGGATCGCTGCCGGTAAGCACCGCCAGTTCGTCCTTAAAGCCCATCACGCACAGAATATGTTCGTACAGGTTGTCCGAGGTTTTCAGCACATCCAGACGCCGCGTCGCCAGTGCAACGTGATCATCCAGTTTGTGGTCCAGTTCGCGCATCTTGCGGTGCACGGCCAGCACCTCGTCGGTGCCACGCAGGTTTTCCTGCTCGGTCAGGCGGGTTATCTCCTGCGCAAGTCCGGTCAGATGCCCCACATACTCGCGCAGCTTCATGTCCACGCCCACAACACCTGCGGCAAGCTGTTCGCGCAGCAGTTTGGTGAGTCTTGCGTCCAGTTCCTTCGCCTTGGCGTTCACCACATGCTCCAGTTCGCCGTTGTCATAGGCTTCCAAAGCCTGCGGGTGCACACCTACGTTGCCGAGCATAAACTCGGCGCGCAAAAGGCCCACTTCAAAGTCCGGCACATCGCGCAGGCGGGAAAGGAACAGAGCCTGTCCCACGTCTGCCAGAATAAGCCCAACCTTGGTCTTGGTGGTGGGGAGCTTGGACAGGTCCATTTCGCCGCCCACTTCCTTAAGCGGAAGAAGGCCGCGATACACCTTGCCCCTCGTGCCGTCCACGGTCACATCCTGACCGTCAAGAGCACGCAGAATTTCTATGCGCTGAATGCCGATAATGGCCGGAATGCCCAACTCGCGGGAGGTAATGGCGGCGTGGCTGGTGTCGCCGCCCACATCCGCGAGAATGGCGGAGGCTATGCGCATGCCGGGAACCATGTCGGGGTCCGTGCGTTCGGCGGCAAGCACATCGCCCTTATTGATCTTGTTCAGCTCAAGGGCAGAACGCAGGAATTTCACATTCCCCTGTCCCGCACCGCGCGAGGCTCCGTTGCCTTCAACAATGACTTCCGCAGCGGCTGCGGCCTTAGCATCCACCTCAAGACGGCGCATGAAAATGGTATGCGGGTGCAGTTCCAGTTCTTCGTTCCAGCGCGTCTCTGGGCGTGCCTGCACAAACCACAGACGGTCTGCACTGTCTATGCAGAACTCCGTGTCCATGATCATGCTGTCATAGGCTTTGGAGATATTGCGCACCCCCTTGGCCACTTCTTCTGCCTGCGCAAGGGAGAGAGACCAGCGAAATGCCTCGTTGTCAGGCACCTTGGCCATTTTGGTGCCGCCCTTCTCGTCATAAACGATCTTCTTGTCCTTGCAGCCCATCTGGCGGATGACCACTTCCTGCAGGTCGTCACGCTTGAACACATAGAACTTGTCGGGCGTAACCATGCCGCCCACCACCGCTTCGCCAAGGCCGTAGCTGGCATCAATGGAAACAAGGTCCTTGCGCGTGGTTCCCCGGCATCCGGTGGCCGTGTCCGCGGAAAAGGCCGTACCGGAAATAACAGGGTTGATCATGCGCATGATGCATACGGAAAGCGAGGTGTTCTCAATGGCCCATTCCTGCTTGGCCTTCTGCGCAATGGTTTCGTCTCCGGTCGCTTCGGCGCGGGCCATAGCGTCCAGAATAGCTTCGCGGCGGTAAGTCATGGAACGCAGGTTGTATGCAGAGGCGCAGTCCCAGTGATAGGCTTCCACGCACATGTTCTCGCCAACAATGTTCAGGTAGGTGTCCTGCAGACCGGCAAAGGCCTTCTTGCGGGAATCCTCACCGGCGGCGGATGAGCGCACGGCCACGGGCACGTCTTCCACTCCGGCATCCTTGCAGATGTCGTTATAGGCGCGCCGGACGCATTCGCTTACTTCAGCAGGCATTTCAACGGAAAGAATACCTGCCTGAACAAGCACAGAACGCTTGCGCAACTGGTCTATACCCTCAGGGGAGGTGGCGAATCCTTCCACAACGTTATTGACAAAAACTCTCGTTTTCAGCTGGTTTACGGCACCTGTGGCCTTCACCTCCGCCCTGATCTCTTTTGCGAGATTGCGGACAAATTTCTGAAGAAAATCGGAATCTTTGTTGATTTCCGGGTCATTCCAGTCCGTGCGGTTATATTCCTTGTCCACGATGGAACGGACAAGGGAGGCGTTAACCTTGGTTTCATCCAAGAGCTTGTGGAATGCCAGAGAGGAAATGGCGCGGAACTGAGGCGCACGGATATCCGGCACCTGGCTGATGATGGCGGTGTTGTAGTTCTTGCCGCCAACCAGAAGCTCAGACTCTTCGCCAATGGCAACGATGTCCGCACCTGTAAGTACATACTTCTGTTTGAGCTCTTCCACATTCACAGCCACGGGGGCCTGATTGGCCTTGGCCGGTTCAGCCTTGGTTTTGGCCATAATAAGCTACTCCTTGCAGAAAGACTTCGCGTCTTTCGTTGACAACCGGAAACATTGACCTGAGCGGGGCCAGAACAGTGCACTATATCCCCACCACCACACAACCGTTACAGCATGGTACAGGGACTAATTGTCACGTATAGGCATTGTGCTATGTATCTCCGATGCTTAGTCGCGTCAATTAAATCATCGCCGCGTAGTCAGATCTGCATTGACAAAGCCGCCCTGTCGTCAGGGCGGCGTATCCTCGTTACGCCTCCAGCTTTTCGCCGCAGAAGGGACAAAAGCCTATGCCTTCCATAGAAAGAGGTCTCCGGCATGCTTCTGCCGGGCATCTGCGGGGTACAGGGCCAAGTTCCACAAGAAGCTCGCCTTCCTTTACCGGCACCATGACCTTGCTTTCCTTAAAGTCTGCCGTCTTGAGCACGCGCTTCACCATGCCGTCCACAGGGGCCAGAACGGCCTTTTCCTGCTTCATGATGGATATGTTGAAGAGTTCCTCACCCTTCTTCACCATGTCGCCGGGGTGAACGTACATAACCCACAGGTCCCCGTTGGAAGATGCCGCCACATGGTTGGGGTTGGACCTGTCGGCCTTTTCGTAGCCTATGCCCTCTTCCTCCAGCGGCTTTCTTACCTGAACATCGTAGCTCAGTATTTCGGAGTCCAGCACATAGCGTACCACACTTTTGCCGGACTTGTCCGGTTCCGTGATGTGCAGAATGGTCATGGTGTGGGGCTTCTTGCTGCTGTCCACAAACTGAAGCTCCTGCCCTACTTCCAGCCCTTCAAACCACACATCCAGAGGCACCCTGTTGGGATTGCCGTAGGTGTGGCGGAATTGCACTGTCTTCAGCGCATCGGCGGGATGGTTAAGGTACATGACAAACTCTTCGTCCGTGGGCTTGCGCCGCATGTGCTCGATAAAGCTCTTTTCTTCAGCCACAAAGTCCATATCGTGCAGCGTATCCAGCGGAGAATGCTCCGTGCGGGAGGCAATGGCCTGACGCCAGTCGTCGCCGAAGGCGCTCTGATACACCCAGTCCGGAGGGAAGCCCAGAGGCAGCTTGCCGAACTTGCCCAGCAGCAGATCACGGAAGGCGTCGTTGCTGTCGCCGTATATGGCAAGACGGGCCTCGGCCATTTCCGGCGTGCATGCATCGCATGCGCCCATTTTGTTCACCTCGTCCAGAACGCCGAGCAGGAACTTCACTTCGTTTTCACCGCCGCGCTTGTACGCGCTGGTCACGGCAAGAAAGGCCGTGTTCCACGTTATCTGCGAGCCGGGGGTTACGTCGTGGTAGCGCACAATCTTACGGGTTCCCGCAAGGAACTTGAGCATGTACGGCAGCAGATGAATATACCCCTGCTTCAGGGCCCCTTCCTGCGACGAGGAGGTGGCGCCTCCGGGCATGCCGTGTTCAACGACATCGTGGTCAATTCCCCTGAAGTACGGGGCAGTATACCTGTCGTAATAGGGCATTATCTGCTTGAGCACAAAGTTGCACTCGCGGATCATGTCCTTGTTCAGGTTGGTCTTCAGGCCCAGCTCGCCTTCCATGTAGGAGGCGGTGGAGAGCACTTCGCCCTGACCGTACCAGCGTACGGCCGCTCCGATGCCCGTATCCACTATGTGCGCGCCCGCCTTGGCAGCCGCGCCTACGGAAGGCACAAAAAGGCCGTCCGTGTAGTGGCGGTGGTAATGCAGCACAAGCTGCGGCCAGCGTTTGCGCAGGGCCGTTACAAGCTCCGATATGAACCGGGGCGGGCACACGCCGGCCATATCCTTAAGTCCGAGAATGATCATGCCGCTGGCTTTGGCCTCGCCCACTCCGGCCACATCGCCTATCATGCGCAGAATGGCGGCCGTAACATCCAGATAGTGGGCTACGTCAAACCCCTTGGCCCACGACAGTGATATGGCGGGCTCAAACACCACTTCCTTTCTGCTCAGGGCCACTTCCGCAAAGGGACGCATGTTGTCCACGTGGTTCAGGAAGTCGAAACAACGGATCACATGATAGTGGTCGCAGATCATTTCACCAGTCAGGCGCATCAGGTTTTTCGGCTGCGGCTTGTACCCGAGCACGTTTGTGGAGCGGATGAGAATCTGCTTGAGCGTCTTGGGAGCAAACCGGTTCCACTGGTAGGCTTCCGTGAAGGGGTAGGTCATGTTGGCCATCATGGCCACATGGAAGTGCGCACCGCCCCCGTTCTCAATGGAAAAGAAGCCGCAGTTGTCCAGATACGGCCCGATGAGCATATCTTCCGCTACGCGGAAGCGGTTGCCGGAGTTGGACTGCGTAATATCCCGGGGGGTGGTGTCGCAGAAGTGCACGTAGTCAGAATCGCGCACAAAATCGAGCAGTGCCTTGCGGTCGCCCCGCGGGTACACAGGCTCGCTCTTCAGAAGTTTTGCGGGAATGGTGGGCAGAACCGGGTCAAACCGGGTATTGCTCACCCGCGGAGTGTCGGGCGTGCGGTACTCTCCCAGCAGGACATGCGGGTTGTATCCCTTTGCGCTTATGCAGGCGATGAGGCGCGAAAGGCGTACAGCCTCGCGCGCAATATCGGTGTAGCACAGCAGTTCCGGCGTCTTGGCAATAAAGTTGGTATCGTAGCCGGCATCCCGGAACTTGGGGTGGGCGATGACCTGCTTGAAGAACGGTATGGTCGTCTTCACGCCCCCGATGACATACTCATTCAGGGCGCGCTCCATAATGCCGAGCACCTTGTTCCAGTCACGACCGTAGGCAATGAGCAACGCACCGGCGGAGTCGTAGTTGGAAGGAAACTCATAGCCCGCCGAAAGGTTGGAATCTATGCGTATGCCGGGGCCGCCGGGCGAAACGTAGCGTGAAACAATCCCGCAGTTGGGCGAAAAGTTCTCTTGCGGGTTTTCACAGTTTATGCGCAGCTGCATGGCCCACTGGGCCGGGAGCACTTCGTCTTCCTTCAGGCGCAGTTCCGCACCAAAGGCAACGGCGATCTGCTCTTCCACCAGGTCTATGCCGTAACGGGCCTCAGTAATCCCGTGTTCCACCTGAAGCCGCGTATTGACTTCAATAAGATAGGGAACCCCCTCCGAGGTGACGAGAAATTCCACGGTGGCAAGGGAATCATACCCCACCGCCAGCACAAGTTGACGCGAATAGTCCTTGAGCTTGGCGCGCAATTCCGGAGTAATGAGCGGCGAAGGCGAGGGAGTTATTTCCACCAGTTTCTGGTGGTTTCGCTGTACGGTACAGTCACGTTCGTCAAAGGCGAACACGTTGCCGTATTTGTCCGCGATAACCTGAATTTCAATATGACGGACAGAAGAAAGATACTTCTCCACATAAACGCGCGGGTTGCCGAAGGACGCCTGCGCCATGGTGGAAGCCTTCATAAAGGCCGATTCAAGCTCTTCCTGGCTCTGCACAAGGAAAATGCCCCGTCCGCCACCGCCGCCTTCAGCCTTCAGCATGATGGGGAAGCCGATTTCTTCTGCCATTCTGCGGGCCAGGGGCACGTCCACTGCGCCTTCAGAGCCGGGCACCACCGGCACGCCCAGACGCTGGGCAAGGGCACGCACCTGCACCTTGTTGCCGAGCAGGTTCATGGCCTGTGCCGTGGAGCCTATAAAAATGATGTCGTTTTCCGCGCAACGCTTGGGAAAGGTGTCGTCTTCAGAGGCGAAACCCCATCCGGGATGAATGGCTACCACCCCGCGCTTTTTCGCAAGATCGATGATCCGGTCAATATCAAGATATGCCCGCGGATCTTTACCCAGAAGCAATAGTTCCTGTGCTGCGGATGCGGCCGGAGACGTTTTATCCACATCGGTCGCGGTCATGATGGCCACGCCATCAAACCGCTCGCGTATGGAACGGCAAATGCGGCGCGCGGGAATACCGCGGTTGGCAACCAGAATCGGCTTGCCCTTCACCTCGTCCAAAACCTGTTCAAACGTCTTGTTGGCCATAAATCCTCGTTATCCAATATCCGGAGGCTCGCGTTCCTCCGGGTTAAAGGGCGAGCGAAAAAATCACACCTTGGCTGGGTCTCTGTGAGGCGAAAGGGAAATGCTACCGGAATGGATAACAACTTCTTGACCGGACAGGAGAAGACGGAGCGCACCGTTTTCGTTGACACCCAAAAGCCTGCCCGGACGAAACTCCGCATCACCGCCGTGAATAATGACGTCACGGCCCACCCAGGCAAGATATTTTTGCACGCGTCTTGTCAACTCTTCTCTGTTGTAGCGAACAACCTGCGTCTCATAACAAAAACGTATCCGGTTAACAAGTGTTTGCCACAGTGTCGTCACGGAAAATTCAAACCCGGCATCAGCCAGATTACATGCAGGAACAGCCCACCCGTCACGGAGGTCCCCAACAGGCGGCGAGGCTACAAGATTTATGCCCACACCGGCAAACAGCGCGCCCCCCACTTCTTCAAGCAGCACCCCCCCCACCTTGCCGCCTTGCAGCAACAGATCGTTGGGCCACTTCAAGGACACCTGAATTCCCAAAGTGCCGAAAGCCTCCGCGAACAGATATCCGAGCGTCAGCGGAGCAAAATCATCCAGATGCGCTTGTCCGAACGGCATGCGCAGTGCCCCGTGAATATTCCCGGCAGGAGAACTCCACGGGCGGCGCAACTGCCCCCTCCCCGCTCTCTGGGTAACGGCGAGTACAGAGTCCCATTCCCGCATGGTGCCGTCCGTGGTCAGCAGGCGTGCCGCATCAAGGCTGGAGGTTGAGGCACCGCACACCAGAATTCGTCCGGCGTCTTCCAGTTCTCGTCCTGTTTCTTCCAGTGCAGGTGCGTATTCCAGCACGGCATGACCATTGATGGAATCCGCACGCCATGTGCCGTCAGCGAATCCGTAACCCCATGCTGCATGTGCGGCTGTTAGGTTCTTAGGCGTAAGGGAATCTGCAGTCTCCCGCAAGCCATCTTTGAGGATGTACAACATATCGTGATACCTGTACTCTTCGGGCGACAGAGAGGTGGCGCACTATGACCAAGGAAAATGCCCGCCCGGACGCGGCAGCCGGAAACAATTTGCCCTGCACGGGCACAGAGGAATTCATCGTGGGCGGGGCCGTCCGCGACCTGCTGCTCGGGCGCACGCCTCGTGAAACGGATGTTGCCTTCACAGGCACCGTGGAAGGCTTTATATGCCGCAATCCTTCTGCGCGCAAGGCCGGAAACGACTTCCCCATCTGCATTCTCGGCGGTGTGGAATTCGCTCCGCTGAGGGACGGAAATATCTTCACCGACCTACTGAAGCGCGATTTTACCATGAATGCTCTGGCCCTTGAACAAACTGGAAGAATCTTCGCGCATCCGCATGCCTTTGAAGATTTACGCAACAAAGTCATCAGAACGGCCAGCACAACCTCTTTGCATGACGATCCGGTGCGCGTATTCCGGGCCGCCCGCTTTGCTGCAACCTTTGCGGATTTTACCATTCATGAGGATACACTGGGGCAGATGCGCGCTGTCGCGGCAGAAGGCCGCCTGCTCTCCGCTACCCCCGAACGCGTCTGCGGAGAAATCCTGAAGGCCTTGGAAACCCCGGCCCCGGGGCAATTCTTGCGCGTTCTCGCCCAGGGGCAGTGCCTTTCGCCGTGGTTTGCAGAACTGGCGGGCGCTGACACAATTCCCGCCGGCCCCCTGCCCTATCACAGGGAAAATGTGCTTGAGCATACGGCACAGGTCATGGACCGCTGCGCCGGCAACCCCGCAGCCGCCTACATGGCCCTTTGTCACGATTTGGGGAAAATGCTCACTCCGGCGGATATGCTCCCGCGCCACCATGGGCACGATGCAACGGGAGAAGAGGCCGCAACGCGGCTCGGCATCCGGCTCAAGCTTCCCGGCAAGCTTATTCGTGCAGGTGCCCTTGCGGCGCGGCACCACATGAAAGGCGCAAATTATAAAGCCCTGCGCCCGGGAACGCGCGTGGATATGCTTTCCGCACTGGGCAGCTCCCAGCTGCCCGCCTTTGCCGCACTCGTGCTGGCAGACAGCGGCGAAGCCGTGACCCGACGCATGGAGCACGATATGAAAACAATTCTCGCCGTCCGCCTGCCGGATCATCTGCACAATCTTGGCCCTGAGTCCGGAGCACGATTGCGCGAACTGCGCTGTGCCGCTCTGTTGCGGCACGATCAGATTGCCTGAAATTCACAAATCACCGGCAAACATAAAACGCCCGGCGCGGTATTCCGCGCCGGGCGTCAACATCATCTCAGCAGGCCGTATTAGCCCTTGAAAGCCTTTTCAAAGTTGGGAACAACCTGCTTCTTGCGGCTCATTACGCCGTCAAGCCACACGCTCTTGCCGGTGGCCTTAACGCCGAACGCCTTTTCAACCACGGAAGGATCGTCAGAAACGATAAGCATTTCAGATCCTTCCTTCATGATGTCGGTCAGCAGCAGGAACACGGAGTGGCGGCCACCGGCCTTCACTTTCTGAATTTCAGCATACAGGCCGTCCTTCACGGAATCGAGCATAGACAGGTCGACAACTTCCAGCTGCCCGATGCCAACCTTGTTGCCGTTCATATCAAAGTCCTTGTAGTCGCGGAACACCAGGGCTTCCATGGTGGCGCCTTCCACAGCGGACTTAACCTTGAACATCTCCATACCCAGAGCAGTTGTGTCTGCAATACCGGCAATGCCAGCCAGTTCAGCAACGGCCTTCTTGTCGGCATCGGTGGTGGTGACGGACTTGAACATGACGGTGTCGGACAGGATGGCACACAGCAGGCCGCCGGCAATGCCCTTGGGAACGGCGATGCCGTAGAAATCGTACATGGCCTTGATCACGGTGCCGCAGCAGCCCACGGGCCATACCCACATTTCAAGGGGGTTGGAAGTGGTCACGTCGCCGAGCTTGTGGTGGTCGGCTACGCCAACAACTTCAGCTTCCTTCATGTCTGCGGGGAGCTGAGCGCCGTCGGTGGTGTCCACCAGCCAGAGCTTCTTGCCGGCAACAGAGGTCACAACTTCAGGGGCGGTCAGGCCGAACTTGGAAAGAACGAAAGCGGATTCAGGGGTTACTTCACCCTGTGCAACGGGCTTTGCTTCCATGCCACGCTTGCTGAGCAGGTCGGCAACGGCAATGGCGGAGACAATGGAATCGGTATCAGGGTTCATGTGACCCATTACGAGAACTGCCATGGTAGGTTCCTCCAAAATTGGGTTTGGTTATGCGACTTCTCGCCTTCTTCCGAAATTAGTTTGTGCCAAATAGCACAAACTAAAAAGTCTGCCAAGTGCCGCAAGGGGGTAAGAAGCACATTTTTTTTGCCTCCCCGCTTTTGTCACAGACTGAGCAGCAGCGTTACGCAGGCAAGAATGGCAAGGAACAAGGCATACGAGCGGCGCACCCGCAAGGACATAATGCCCCCTATGCCCGCCACGAACCACAGGTGAAACCATGAAATACCGTTCACAGCCGGCAGGTGTCCGAGATACCACGACATCCCGCTGATCGTTCCAATTAGCACAAGCAGGCAAGCGCACAGGAAAACCACATGCAGGGCCAATATTTGAAAAAGGGATAAAAGGATGACGCGTCCGGCACCGTCAGATTCTTCGCCTTTGCGTCCCCACCTGATGATGCGGTTGTAACCAGAAGCCTGCATGCGTCGCTGCCAGTACTCCACCTTGGCGGAAAGGAGTGCGGCAGGCAGACTGATCATGATGGGAACAGCCAGCAAGGCAGCCTGATCTATGCCGAAATAGCGGGAAACGCCAAGCACCAAGAGCATGGAGGCAACAGCGTTGGGGGGAATATAGGTGCCAGCGGGAAAGAGGTCGAGCCAGAACAGCTCGAAGAATATGGCCGTGTTTACGGCAAGTGCCCAGTCGCCTGTGACCAGCCCCCAGAAGAAGCCGATGGTGAGCGGACGCTCAAGAAAGCCGATGTTAACGGCAAAACGAAATACTGCCGTTACGGCAAAAAAAAAGCGAGGGGAGCCATCCAGACGAGTGAAGAAATCAGAGAACCCATGGCACGTCCCTCATCATACTACCACCCTTTAAGCTGAACGGGGTCATTAGGAACGCAGCGAAAATCCAGTTCCACGCTCCGTTTGTTGAAAAAGCGCAGGCAGGCTTCATCTTCTTCGGAAAGTGCCACATGTGCGCACACCTGCCTTTTACCCGGTGCAAAATGCAAGTTGCCGACATTCAGTATCTTTATGGAAAAACCGTTTTCAACAATGCGTCGCGCATCACCGCAGGTAGCAACCAGAACCAAGGTGTTCTGCATTGCATCGGCATGCTCCGCAGCGTAAGCGGAAAGTTCGCCCACACGTATGAATGCTGCATGAATTCTGCTTGGAACAGCCAGAGAAGCTATCTGCTGCTGCAGATCATCCCCTGCTATCTCATCATTCACCACAAGCAGGCGTCTGGCGCGCGTATACGGCAGCCATGTTTCGATGACCTGCCCGTGAATGAGCCTGTTGTCGATTCGCACCCACAGCATTGCGTTGCCCTACCCGTTCTTCACTTTACGACGCAGCACCTCGCCGGCAAGGACAATGCCCTTTTCCCCGGCGGACTTCGCCTCTTCAGCAAGTTCATGCAGCGGCGTCTTGCGGCTGCCGAATACCTTAAGCAGCATGGGCAGATTGACTCCCGTGAGCACTTCCACATTGCCGCCGCCCAGAAGAGACAGGCTAAGATTGGTGGGTGTGCCGCCGAACATATCTGTCAGCAGCAGCACGCCCTGTCCCCGGTCAACGCGGGCTACGGTTTCTTTGAGTCTGGCCACGGTCTCCGTAACTTCCTGCGTGCCATCCACACTCACAGCCCCACAGTCCTGTTGCGGCCCGAGTATGATTTCAGCAGCATGGAGCAGCGCGGAGCCATAATCGGCATGCGTGACCAGAACCACGCCCACCTGCGATTCTTCTGTCTTGGAAACGCTCATGAAATATCTTCTCCACCGGCGGCAGCGCTCCGGTATGGGGGATCATACAGTATTCAACCCAGCTCCATATGCCGATGCTCGATAGATACCGTAAAATCAAAGTTTTTCAAAGTCTCAAAAAGGGCTTCTGCGGTAGAAACGGAACGGTGCCTGCCGCCGGTGCAGCCTATGGCTATGGTAACGCGGTAGCGGCCTTCTGCTTCCATTTGCGAAAGCGTGAAGTGCAGAAAATCTGTCAGGCGGGCCAGATATTCCCTACCCGGCTCTGACCCCAGAACATATTCCGCGATGGCTTTATCCTTGCCGGAAAGCGGACGGAGCACGGGGTCATGATACGGATTGGGCAAGAAACGCAGGTCGAACACCATATCCGCCTCGGCGGGTGTTCCGTATTTAAAGCCGAAGGTCAGCAGGTGTACCCGCAGGCTGCGCCTGTTACCCTCCAGAATAGACCACTTTTGCTGGATAACGCGCCGTATATCGTGAATGGAGAACTCCGACGTGTCAATGACGAGGTCGGCCATGTCGCGGGCGGGCTTAAGCAGGTTTCTCTCGAGCTCCATAGCCTGCTCAAGGCCAAGGTCCCGATTCTCCAAAGGATGCGGGCGGCGAGTTTCCTTATAACGCCTGATGATGACATCGGGACGCGCCTCCAGAAAGAGAATGACGGGAGCTACGCCTTTACGCTGCATCCCGTCCAGCACCTCTCTGAATTCGCTGTCAAACTCAAACTGGCGCAGGTCCATACCCAGCACCAGCCCACGATGTTTTGCAAGACTGCGTTCATCAAGCACAGAAAGCATCTGCAATGCCAATGAAGCGGGCATGCCGTCCACAGTAAAGTATCGCAGATCCTCAAACACCTTCAGTGCTGTGCTCTTGCCAGCGCCGGAAAGCCCGGTGACAATAAGCACGGGAAAAACCGCAGATGATTCGTATTCCATGTCGGGATTCCGGTCAGGCATTATTGAGCAGGTGCCACAGCACATCCGCATCAGGTGCGGAAAGAAAGGAACTGCGGAATTCGGGATCCTTGAGCAGCCGGGAAATTTGGGCAAGTATGCGCAGATGCATGCCGGCCACCTGTTCCGGGGCAAGAACAAGGAAGAAGATGGTGCAGAGCTTAAAGTCCAGAGCCTCAAAATCCACTCCGCCTGTGCTCCTTCCGGCAACCAGAATTATCCGGTCCAGATTGTCGAGCTTGCCGTGCGGTATGGCTATGCCGTCGCCAATGCCCGTGGTTCCCAGACTTTCACGTTCACGCAGCACGTTGACTACGCTTTCCGCGTCCAGTTGCGGACAGGCGGCAATAACAGGTGCCACAAGCTCCGCCAGCACCTCCTCTTTGGTGCTGGCGGTAAGCTCGGGCAGTATCATCGTTTTATCCAGGTATTCACCCAGTTTCATTATCTGTGTCCTAGAATGTGGGGTCAATCAGGCCGAAGTCGCCGTTTTTCCGGCGGTAGATTACATTCACACGCTCAGTCTCGGCATTCAGAAACACAAGGAAGTCGTAGTCCAGCGAATCCAACTGCAGAGCGGCTTCATCAATACCCATGGGCTTGGGCGTAAAGTGGTCCGTGCCCACAATGGTCCGTTCCCGCCCGGAGCCGGTATCCGCATAGCTTATAATGTCCTCGCGAACGGCAATGTTGGCTCCGCCGCGGCGATGATCCTTGTTCTTTTCCGCATGCTTTTTCACCTGTGCGGCAAGCTTGTCAAACACAAGATCGACCGTGGCGTACATGTCTTCGGACTTTTCAGAAGCGGAAAGGTTGAGGTTGTCAGAAACCAGTGTCACATCAATCCTGTGGCGGTAGTTTTCCACGGACATGCCCACCTGCATTTCCAACCTGCCGGAATGGCGTATGAATTTCCCCAACTTTTCAAAGCGTCTACGGGCATACTTTTTCAGATGGTCGGAAGGCTCGAAGTTCTTGAAAGTGAATGCGATGTTCATATATGCCTCCTTAGGTTCGGCGGGCGCACCGTGTGTGAGTCCGCACGGGTATCTCTGGCAGTGTATCCGCATTCCCTGTCCTGCGCATACCGCCTGCACATTCGGGGTTTCTCCTAATACGCGGAAACCTAGAACGCGGACTTTCGCTTGGAGGACGAGGGAATGTCCATTGCAGTACGATACTTCGCAACGGTCCTGCGGGCAATATTCAACTGCAACTTTTCTTTCAAAATTTCACCTATGCGTTCGTCACTGAGCGGGCGTCGGGGGTCTTCTCCCTGAACCAGTTGTCTGATAAGGGCCTTTACGCTCTCAGAACCCACCGAGCTGCCGTCATCCATCCCTATGGCACTGTTAAAGAAGAACTTAAGCTCAAAAATACCGTGCGGGGTAGACACATACTTACTGGTGGTAATGCGGCTCACCGTGGATTCATGCATGCCAATATCTTCTGCAATGTCTTTAAGAATGAGCGGCTTAAGCTGGGTGACCCCCTCTTCGAAGAACCCTCTCTGGTATTTGACGATGCTTTCCATCACCTTGTACAGGGTGCGCTGCCGCTGATGCAGACTTTTAATGAGCCACGAGGCAGAGCGCATCTTTTCCTGAAAGTAATCCTTATCCGGCCCGGAAACAGTGGGAAGACAGTCCACAATATCGCTCAACTGCAGACTGGGCAGTCCTTCTTCGTTGAGAATAATGACAAATTCGCCGTCATACTTGTGCACAAAGACATCGGGGGAAACATACTGCGGTTCGCTGCTGCCAAAGCTGGCACCGGGCATGGGATCGAGCGTGAGGATAAGGTCGATATATTCCTTCAGATCGTCCATGTTTATACGGAACTTACGGCACAGGGGCTTGTAGCGGCGCTTTTCAAGGTCTTCCAGATGTTCGCGCACCAATTCCACCAGAACGGGGTCGCGGTCATATCCGAGCACTTCTATCTGCACCAGCAGGCATTCCTGCGGGCTTCGGGCTGCCACACCCACAGGGTCAAAGCGCTGTACCCTGCGCAGCATTACCTCCACCTCTGGTACGGTGGCCCCGGCCATATCTGCAATTTCCTCCATCGTGGCCTGCAAATAGCCGTTGGAGCCGATATTGCCGATGATCACTTCCCCTATGGTTCTCTGCTCTTCCGTTATGGAGGAAAGCGTGAGCTGCCACGAGAGATGGCCGTCCAACGATGGGCGCGAGGTGAGTCGCGCTTCAAACG
Source organism: Desulfovibrio psychrotolerans (assembly GCF_013340305.1). Classification (NCBI taxonomy): domain Bacteria; kingdom Pseudomonadati; phylum Thermodesulfobacteriota; class Desulfovibrionia; order Desulfovibrionales; family Desulfovibrionaceae; genus Desulfovibrio; species Desulfovibrio psychrotolerans. Next base: position 143,443 of record NZ_BLVP01000001.1, on the reverse strand, counting down.
ATGTCATCTCTTCAGGTATTTCGGCATCTCGGGAGGATGTTTGCCTGCTGGTACTGGAAAAATCGCCCAGATAGTCTTCCCAGTCCGCGTTGGTGGCAAGCTCCTTATCATAGGCTTCCACAGCCTCAGAACGTATTTCCGCAGCTTCCGTGGCATCAGCGGGCGTTATGCTCTCGGCAGATTCTTCCAGAAAGGGATTTTCCAGCAACTCCTGCTGTACGGTTTCCATCAGTTCAAGCCGGGAGAGCTGCAGCAGCTTAATTGCCTGCTGCAGTTGGGGGGTCATAACCAGCTGCTGGGAGAGCTTGAGTTGTTGCCGTAGTTCTAATGCCATAGGTACGATATTCCCGGAGTAGTGCCGTGCATCAAGGGGGTTGACGCGCTGCTGGAAGCGCGGTCCGGACCTCTATCAAGAAGCATTCCAAAACTGCAAACCTGAGTCCCTTTTGCCATACAAGCACTAACCATGCAACAGAGAAAAGCCCGTAAAACGGGCTTTTGCGCGATCAGAAAGAAATGTCTTGCAAAATATTCAAAAAGGTCGGGAAAAAGTCACGACACCTACAGGCAGAATCCTTCTCCCAGATACACCCTGCGAGCCTTGGGATCGTTCACTATCTGGCTGGGGGTGCCGTTAAGGATTATCTGCCCCTCATATACAAGATAGGCCCGGTCGCAGATATTCAGGGTCTCGCGCACATTGTGGTCCGAAATGAGAACCCCTATCCCACGGTTGCTGAGCCCGCGTATGATGCTCTGAATATCATCCACGGCCAGAGGGTCAATTCCTGCGAAAGGCTCGTCCAGCAGAATGAACCGGGGCTTGCGGATAAGTGCGCGGGCTATTTCCAGCCTGCGCCGTTCGCCCCCTGAAAGATGCATTGCCATGGAATCCGCTATGCGGGTGATGCGAAATTCCTCAAGAAGCATGTCGGCCCGCTTTCGCTGCACGTTTATGGGGAGTCCCGTGTGCTCTAAGATAAGCTCCAGATTTTGTCGCACAGTGAGCTTGCGGAAAATGGAACTTTCCTGCGGAAGATAACTCAGGCCTACGCGTGCGCGTTCATGCAAGGGCCAATCCGTCACGTCCGTGCCGTCATAGCGCACAAGGCCGCTGGTAGGTTTTACTATGCCTATGAGCATATAAAACGTGGTAGTTTTGCCCGCACCGTTGGGGCCGAGCAATCCCACCACCTCCCCCTGCTTCATGCTCAGGGAAATGCCGCGCACCACTTCGTGCTTGCCGTAATGCTTGGTCAGAGATTCCGCTTCCAGAAACGACATGCGGACCCGCTAGTTGAAGCGCTTGGGAGCGGTAAAAATGGCTTCCACGGGTTTGTCGGAAGACCCGAGCACCTCGCTCTTGTTCTCTTTGACGTAGAAGTTGATGGTGTGCCCCTGAATGCTGTTTTCGCCATCACGGAGTATGGGTTGCCCCTCCATGACCAGAATACCGGTAGTCAAATCGTAAGTAGCCTTGGCACAGGAGCCATTTTTGCCATCCTGCATGGTCACGCGAACACTGCCTTCGGCGATGATGCGTTCAATTTGCCCAGCATCCATGGCGGGGGCTTCCTCTTTCTTTTTCCCGCTGTTCCCGGACGAAGAGAGCACCACGGTTATGGAGTCCGCCCAGAGCTGGGCATCCGGATGGGTGACATGCACCTTGCCCAGAAAACGTACATTCTGTCCGGTCGCGTCATAGGAAAGTTTGTCAGAGGTTATCCGTACAGGAATTTCCTCCTGTGCGCGGGCAGGACCGGCCAGGCAGATTGCCATGGCAAAAACGCCGACTGCCAGCAGCAGGCAGCACATCGTCCGGGAGCGCATAGCCCGGCAACGCGGCATTCCTGTGGCTGGTGTTTCCGTGTGTATTCTTTGGATCATGTTACGGTTTGCCCTCCATAATATCATTCAGTCCTTGGCGGATGCGCATCTCTACGGCCACTCCGCCTTCGGCGCGTAAAACGTTGTCATTCAGATAAACAGTCACTCCGGAAGCGGTACCGAACAGGTCGGGACCGTCAAATCGGGCCTCTCCCGGTATGTTCAACGTGTGGTCGGTTCCATTGTAGATAAGCAGGTCGGAGCGAATAAAGCCGCCGTCCCGTTCAATCTCCACATTTTCCCACAGCCTGGCAAGGCGGTCCTGCTGGCTTACCACCCCCCTGCTGGAGCGCACCAGCAGTTCGCTGTGGTCCGAGCGTAAATAATAAACAATTTCGGGCTGCGAAACCTGAATCACGCCCCCTGCCTGTTCATACCATGCTCCACGGGCCTTGAGCTTCCATACTTCCTCGCCCTTCTCGCCCTGAGTAAGCTCCACACCCCGTAAAGAAAGATCAACGGCAGATTCAGGCCCCATCTGTCCTTTGCGCACAGCCTGCCTGATTTCTGTCACCGCACGGTTGCTCACGTACGAGTGGATCACCGCGGCTGCCACTGCGGCTGCCACGAGAAGCAGGATGATGTGGCGCGTGCGCATCTACTCGTTCCAGCGGGCCATGGCGTCTGCAAGCTTGCCCTGCGCCTTGAGGACAAACCGTATCACTTCGCGTACGGCTCCGTCTCCGCCCCGCCTCTGGGTAACAAAGTGCGCCAGTTCGCACACCTCCGGCTGGGCATTGGACACTGCCACGGCCAAACCGACGGCACGCATAGGCGCAAGGTCAACCCAGTCATCACCCACATAGGCCATCTGGCTCAATTCGATGCCGTACTTGACTCGGATTTGCTCCAAACAGTCCATTTTGTCCAGATATCCCGCAAAATAGTCATCTATGCCCAGCGAGAGAATCCGGCTTTTGACCGCCTCGGACTCAAGCCCGGTGATAACAGCCACATGAATGCCCTGACTCTGCGCGACCTTTATGCCCAGCCCGTCCTGCACGTTGAACCGTTTGGAAACGTTTCCCTGCACATCGTAATACAGTCCCCCGTCTGTGAGCACCCCGTCGCAGTCCAGCACGATAACGTGGATGTTACGGGCAATTTCCTCAGCACGCATACGTTATGTTCCACAGGGTTGAAAGATCAGCGAGAAGCGCGTCCAGCTTGTCCAGCGGCCAGCTGTTCGGGCCGTCGCACAGGGCCTTGTCCGGGTCCGGGTGGCATTCAAGGAACACCCCGTTCACACCGGCGGCTACCGCCGCGCGGGCCAGATGCGGCACAAACCGCCTGTCTCCGCCGGAGCTTGCGCCCTGTCCACCCGGCAACTGCACGGAATGGGTGGCATCAAAGACAACGGGCACGCCGAACCCTTGCATGATGGGCAGGGAACGAAAATCCACCACAAGATTGTTATAGCCGAACGAGGCCCCTCGCTCTGTGAGCAGGATTCGGCGGTTGCCGGTTGAGAAAAGCTTGTCCAGCGCAGGCTTCATGTCCCATGGCGCAACAAACTGCCCCTTCTTTACGTTCACCACGCGCCCGGTGTTGGCCGCAGCAAGCAAAAGGCTGGTCTGGCGGCACAGAAAGGCGGGAATCTGGAGCACGTCAGCCACCTCAGCCACATGAACGGCCTGCTCCGGCTCATGGATATCCGTCACCACAGGCAGCCCTGTGGCCTCCTTTATTCGGGCCAGCCATTCCAGCCCCTTGGCCAGTCCCGGACCACGAAACCCGTCCAAAGAAGTTCGGTTTGCCTTGTCGTAGGAACTTTTAAAAACGGCCGTAAGCCCATGGGCCAGCGCGGCCTCTTTCACCGCGTGAGCGGTTTCCAGAGCCAGTTCAAAGCTTTCCAGCGCACAGGGGCCGGCAAAGATGAACGGGCCGGTGGCAAGGGTTTCGTAGAGGGTGCCGTTATTTTCTGCGTGCATATGATTTCAGATATCCTGTCCGGTTGCTCCCCGTCGACGGGGTGAACATGGTAACGTAAGACCACCCTGAAAGGAAGTGCGTATCGGGGATGCACCCTTGTGCACCCCCGATTCATGTCAATGCCGAATGGCTAAAGCCCCCATATGTACGCCAGACATGCGCCAAATGAGCACACCGGGCGCACCCACCAAAGCCAAGCTGGCAGGGGCAGAGTGGCAGCCGTGCTGCGTTTCGCAAACGCATCCGGCATAGACAATCATGGCTGTAAACAGGGCTCCGTTCCGGATACAGCTACTTTTTGCCCTTCTTGGCGGCCTTAATGAACTCGCGGAACAGCGGGTGCGGGTTCATAGGGGTGGACTTGAATTCGGGATGGAACTGGCAGCCGAGGAACCACGGATGTTCCTTGATCTCCACAATCTCCACCAGTTCACCGTCCGGCGAAAGGCCGGAGAAGACAAGACCGGCCTGCTGCAGGCTTTCGAAGTACGCCTTGTTAAACTCAAAGCGGTGGCGATGGCGCTCTTCTATCCTTTCCGCGCCGTACGCCTGCATGGCGTTGGTCTTGGGCGTAATCACGCAGGGATAGGTTCCCAGACGCATGGTGCCGCCTTTGTCGCTCTTTTCATCACGCTTTTCCGTGGCATTGCGGCGGAAGTCGTACCACTCGGTCATCAGATAAATGACTTTGTCCTTGGCCAGTTCGTCAAATTCTTCCGAATTGGCTCCGGCAATCCCCAGAACGTTGCGGCAATATTCAATAACAGCGAGCTGCATGCCCAGACAGATTCCGAAGAAGGGAATTTTGTTTTCGCGTGCATAACGAATGGCGGTTATCTTGCCTTCCACTCCGCGATGCCCGAAACCGCCAGGAACCAGAATGCCGTCCAGCGGTTTCATGCGCTTGGCAACATTGTCTTCGGTTATCTCTTCGGAATTTACGTACTCCAGTTCCACGGTTATCTTGTTGGCTACGCCGCCGTGAACCAGAGCCTCGTGCAGGCTTTTGTACGCTTCCTTCAGGTCAACGTACTTGCCCACAATACCTATACGCACGGAGCCTGCCGGGTTCTTGAAGGTGTGGATGAGGTTTTTCCATGCGGTCAGGTCGGCGTTTTTGGCGGGCAGGCGCAGCATAATGGCGACCTTCTGGTCCAGTCCTTCTTCGTAGAAGAAGAGCGGCACTTCATAAATATTGCCCACATCCTGCGCAGAAAACACAGCATCGGAATCCACGTTGCAGAACAGGGCAATCTTGCGCTTTAAATCGTCGCTGATGGGCTGTTCACAACGGCAGATAATTATGTCGGGCTGAATGCCGATGGAACGCAGTTCCTTCACGCTGTGCTGGGTGGGCTTGGTCTTGTGCTCGCCTGCGGCGCGCAGATAGGGCACCAGCGTCAGGTGTATGTACATGCAGTGTTCGCGTCCCAGATCGCCGCGCAACTGGCGAATAGCCTCCAGAAACGGCAACCCCTCAATATCGCCTACTGTGCCGCCAATTTCGATGATGGCAACGTCCAGATCGTCACTGGCAAGTTCAAGGACACTCTTTTTGATCTCGTCCGTGATGTGCGGAATGACCTGCACCGTTCCGCCCAGATAATCTCCCCTGCGCTCCTTGGTGATAACGCGGTGGTAGATGGAGCCGGAGGTATAGTTGTTTTTCTGGCTCATGGGTACGTTGAGAAACCGCTCGTAGTGTCCGAGATCAAGGTCGGTTTCCGCACCGTCATCCGTCACATACACTTCGCCGTGCTGGAAAGGGTTCATGGTACCCGGGTCAACGTTTATGTAGGGATCCAGCTTCTGGATGGTGACGCTCAATCCGCGCGCCTTGAGCAGCGCTCCGAGCGAGGCTGCGGCCAGACCTTTGCCCAGAGAGGAAAGAACCCCACCGGTAACAAATATGAACTTGGTCTTCATACACTCCTGCCTAAGGGTATGTGTTTGAAAAAACTGGTGCCGAGTTCCATGAACTGTCGGAATTCAACACATCCGTTCAGATATACACAAAATTTCTGCGAACGTCAGCCGTTGACTGTTCTTCGGTGTGCAACTATGATCATCGGTCCCTGCCCTGCTCTGCAATGTTGTGCAGGCAGCGCCCTGTAGCAGGTGGACCCCTAACAGACCGCAATAGGCCGCAGGCAGTTCCGGCGCATCCCAAAAGCGACAGGCTCTACATGAACAGGTGGAGCAAGTAAAGAACCTTTTTTCTTCACGACAACTTTTCAGGAGACATTGCAGCAATGGCGCAGGCTAAGACGCTGGTTATTACCGGATACGGCACGAATTGCGAGGTGGAATCGGCCCATGCGGCACGTCTTTCCGGCGCGGATACGGCAGACATCGCCTTTTTTTCCGATCTGGTCGCCGGACGAGTCCGGCTCACTGACTACAACTTTCTCATTTTTCCCGGCGGCTTTCTGGACGGCGACGATCTCGGCTCCGCTCTCGCAGCGGCACAGCGATGGAGACACGCCGCCACGCAACACAGCGAGCCGTTGCTGGACCAGCTAAAGACCTTTCATGCCGAAGGCGGTATCATTCTGGGCATCTGCAACGGCTTCCAGCTGCTGGTCAAGCTGGGCATGCTGCCTGCCGTGGACGGAGCCTACCTTGACCGTCAGGTTTCACTCTCGCACAACGATTCCGCACGGTTTGAAGACCGCTGGGTACACCTGAAGGCAAACCCGCAAAGCCCCTGTGTGTTCACCAGGAACGTGGACATGCTCTACCTTCCCGTCCGACACGGCGAGGGAAAAATTGTATTCCGCGATGATTCGGTGCGTGAAGCTCTTACCACAAACAATCTCATCGCCCTGCAGTACGCGGACCCGGAAACGGGTATACCCACGCAGGAATACCCGAAAAACCCCAACGGGTCGCCCATGGGCATTGCCGGACTCACCGACCCCTCTGGCCGTATTCTGGGGCTTATGCCGCATCCGGAAGCCTACAACCACCCCACCAACCATCCCGGCTGGACGGCGGGCGAAGGCGGCTCTCTTGGGATTGTGCTGCTGGAGAACGGCATCCGGTATCTTAAGGAACGCTAACAGTCCGTTTTGCAGGAACGATTAAAGATGGCAGTTTTCTGGATTGATACAGACTTGAAAACAGGTCCGTTTTCGGTTCAACAATATCCAGAATCGTCTTTACACACCTGAGAGAATACATAGAACCGGCATTCCCCGCCTCCCATTCCGGACGGGGAATGCCTCTTTTCAGACATATCGCATAACGGAGATAATGGCATGGTTCCCTGCTTCATATGCGGCAAGGACGCCACGGGCGGATTCATCCACGGCTTTGTTCCTGCGCCGGACAGCCAGAAGGTTGGCCTGTGCCCGCAGCACGATACGCTGGAAAACAAAAAAAAGGCCATTCTCCACTGGATTATTGCCATGAAGGCAGATGTGGCCAACCAGAATGCCCTTAACGCGGTGCGCTTAAAGGCCCCTCTGCGCTACACTCTCTCCATCCGCTATTCTGACGGGGGCGTTGTCAGCATTCCCTGTCTTTCATGGGATATTACAGACTCCAACACGCTGCAGATAACCCGGCTGGACAGAACGCTCAGCTTTGTTCCGCTGCACCATGTGCGGCAATTTGATGTAACGGAAGATGCTGGTGCGGCAGGTCAGGAAGCTTCAGACAGAAGAACCGCCTCGCCCAAAGATGGCAGCGGGAACTGAACATCCTTTTGAATTCTGGCCGAATTTTACCTGCTCTTTTTCGCCCCTTATCCGCCCCTTATCCGCCCGCTATCGTATTGTTCAGCCTGTTTCCAGGGGCATTGTCAGCCACGCGCGGCTATCCGAACATTTCACAGTCGGGCAGGTTCTTTTCCCCATAAATGGCTAAGGGCCGGAATTTCTCCGCTGCATACGTTGCAGGATAATCCGCTTGCGGTACTGCACCGTCCGGGATGAAGAATCCGGCTTCCACGCAAGGGGATTGGGCAAAATGGCGGCCAGACTTGCCGCTTCCTGCCGGGTAAGCGCAGAGGCAGATTTTCCGTAGTAATGACGGGCTGCCGCGCCTATTCCGAAAATGCCGTCACCCCACTCAATGTTGTTCAGGTAGAGTTCCAGAATTCGCTTTTTAGGCAGGTTTCTTTCCACACGCCATGTAAGGATGGCCTCACGCAGCTTGCGCAGCACGCTTTTTTCAGGGGTAAAATACAAATTCTTCACCAGTTGCTGCGTAATGGTGCTCCCACCGGCGGCAAGACGCCCTTCCCCAAGGTTACGTCGCAGCGCCTCGTGCATTCCCTCCACATCAAACCCCTGATGCGTCCAGAATTTATCATCTTCTGCAATGGTGACGGCGAGAACCAGATGGCGTGAAATCTGCCCGAGCGGTACCCACTCATGCCGGATGCGGTGTTTTCTGCCGCTGTCTTCCCACTGGCGCTGACGGTATTCCATGAAAGACGTTGAAGCCGGATTCTCTGTCTTAAGTGTTGCCACATCGGGCCAGACCAGATAGCGGCCCATATCCAGCCCACCCAGCAGAAGCACCAGAAAAAACAGGCGACCGAGCAAGCGCAACACGTTGGGCCGAAACGTCCGTCTCTTCCTGCAGGCGGAAGAAATGTCGGGTTCCCCCGAAGGAGCAGCATGTGCTTCGACAGAACGGTCATCCATGTTTTGTTTCCGCCTGTAGCGCTGCGCCAGTAGGGGAGATGGTCGGGGCGTCAGCCCAGAGTGTCCACCACGAGCCAGCTCATATAGCCAATGTACACGGCCAGCAAAAGCAGGCCTTCCAGCCTGTTGAGACGCGGATTGGGCCACAGCCCGACCAGCATAAGCGACAAGGTTAGGCCTATCATGACCGGCATGTCGCGGAAGAGCACCGCCTGTTCCACATCCAGCGGATGCAGGCTGCCTGCCAACCCCACCACGGCCAGCGTGTTGAACAGGTTGGACCCCAGCACGTTGCCGATGGCAATATCATGCTCCCGCTTGACTGCCGCAGCCACCGAAGAAGCCAATTCAGGCAGCGAGGTTCCCATGGCGATGACGGTCAGCCCGATAATCAGGTCACTCACTCCGAAAGCCTGCGCAACCAGCACCGCCCCCCATACGAGCATGCGTGAGCTTATGGCCAGCACCACCGCGCCTGCCACCAGCCAAAAAATGGCTGTGCGCAGCGCCATGCTGCGCGCCCTTGATTGCGCATCGGCATCCGGAACCAAAAAATCCACACGGGAATGCAGTGCCTGCACCACAGACCAGCCCATGATAAGAAAGAAGATGCCCAGAAACGCCAGCGCATCCAGCCGGGAAATATGTCCGTCCCACAGCAGGGCCACGGAAAGGCCGGAAACGGCAAGCAGCAGCGGCAGTTCCCTGCGGAGCACCCGCGCATGGACGGCCATGGGGCAAATAAGGGCGGCAATGCCCAGTATCAGGGCTATATTGGCAATATTCGAACCATAGGCGTTGCCAAGCGCTATGCCCGGATTACCCTGCAATGACGACTGAACAGAAACAAGCATTTCCGGCAACGAGGTGCCGAACCCAACAATCACTATGCCCACAAGAAGCGGAGACATACCAAAATGACGGGCCGTGGCCGAAGCGCCGTCCACAAAGCGGTCTGCACTCCAAACCAGAAGGCAGAGACCAAAAACAATGGCACCAATAGCATGGAGCATCCGCAAAAAATCCTGTCATTCGCGCGGCATCAATCCGCTGCGGTTATTTTTTTATAGGCATGGCACACTGCGGCCAGCCGCGAATAAGGTATGGAACAGTCCGGAAGAATTAAACGGGTCGCACAGACCTGCGTATTCCAAGCCGCTTGAGCAGAGCCTGAGCCAGCGGCATGGACGAGGCAGGGTTCTGCCCCGTTATGAAGAGGCCGTCCTCAACCACATGTGGTTGCCATGGCGGTCCGCACACATACTCTGCTCCTCGGGCGATAAGACTCTCCTGCAACAGGAAGGGAACCGCCTCGTGCAGCCCGACTGCCGTTTCCTCTTCGTTGGAGAATCCGGTGATACGGCGTCCCTCTAGGACAGAAGAACCGGTATCGTCCGCAGCCAGCAGCAATGCTGCAGCGCCGTGGCATACCGCAGCTACCGGTTTCTTTTCGCGAATGAAATCGGCAACCAGTTCCGCAACTTCCTCACTGACGGAGAGGTCAAACATAGGTCCGTGGCCGCCGGGAAAAAACAGCGCATCATAATCCTCTGCCCGCACCATGCCGAGGGGAATGGTGTCGTTCACGCAGTCCATGGCTTCCCTGTCGTTCAGGAAGCTGCGCGTCAGATCATCCGCAACGTCCGCTTCTACGCTGGCAGGGTCCATGGGAGCCTTGCCGCCCGCCGGAGAGGCAATGGTTACTTCCACCCCGGCCTCGCGGAGAAGAAGATACGGCACAGCCACCTCTTCCAACCACCAGCCCGTGGGACGATCTATCGCTTCAAACCGGTTATGTGACGTCAGCACCATGAGAACTGTTCTGGTCATATCCTCTCCTTTGGCCCGTGGCCGACAGGCGACATTCTACGCATTGTTCGTGCGGTGTAAAGGTCTGGGAAGGCGTATAGCACCGCGAGGAATCCGGCAGAAACATTGACAGGCATGCCCGGCATGTGAGAAAGCACCCACTCACTTCATGACATTTGCGGCAGCCTGCCGCCCATTGTTCGCAATGCTTTACCGGAGGCCCCATGCTCTCACCCATACTCTCGCCCACGTTATCTCAGGACGCGACAACCGAACTGAACGCCCTGCTTGCCCAGTGGCACGACACGGAGACAAGAACCAAGGCTGCTTTCGAGGCTTTTCGTGATCACCTGCAGGCTATGGACGGAATCCGCCTGCAGTTTAAAAGCCGTCCGGGCGTCAGTCATTCGCTTCGCGCATCGCACCCTGCACAGTCAGAGCGGGAACTGTTCGTTCTCGTGGACGTGGTGGATGATGATCCGGACGCGCGCTGGCTCTCCGTATGCTTTTACGCCGACATGGTTACAGACCCTGCCGAACTCGGCGACTGGGTTCCCGGCGGACTGCTGGGCGAAGATGCACTGTGTCTTAATCTGGAAAGCGATGACGAAGACATGCGCTCCTACATCATGAAGCGCCTGACTGAAGCCTATATCGCTGCAAAGGGATAATGGTAAGACACAGGCGGTTACGATACTGCGCCAAGCAAAACCCCCGCAGTGTTTTCGCACCCTGCGGGGGTTTTATTGCTTCAAGTGTTACATGAAGTCAGGATCTATGCCTGCCCTGCCGTTGGCAAGCATCGTCTTCATAAATCGCAGTGTCTTTTCATCCACCGGCACAATGGGAAAATGCTGTGCACAGGCATCGCATTGCGCCATGGCCGGTTGCGTGGGGGCCAGCAGCGGCACCCGGTGGCTGCAATGAGGGCACCCGTAAAAGAATATCATTTCCAGCCCTGCCGGCTTAACCGGGGCAAGCGGCTTTTTGTTGCGTGAAGACAAAGCCCATTCTCCTTCAATTTGCGCATCAATTCTGGTCAGGCTTTAACCACAAGACTGCTGCCGGTCATGGCGTCCGGCTGCTTCGTACCCCAAAGGTCTAATATGGTGGGGGCAATGTCCCCCAGAATGCCTTCCCGCTGCAAGGTGACCTGCGAGTTGTTTTCCACCAGCACCAGGGGCACAGGGTTCATACTGTGCGCAGTCTGGGGCAGGCCTTTGGCATCCAGCATCTCTTCCGCATTGCCGTGGTCTGCGGTGACAAGAGCCCGGCCACCGGAATCAAGCACTGCCTGCAGAATGCGTCCCACGCAGCCATCCACAGCTTCGCAGGCGGCCACGGCGGCCGGAATGCTCCCGGTATGCCCAACCATGTCCAGATTGGCGAGATTGCAGACCACAAGATCATATGCACCGCTTTTCCATGCTTCCAAGAGCCGTTCCGTCACCTCAGGCACGCTCATTTCCGGCTTGAGGTCATAGGTGGCCACATCGCGGGGGGAGTTTACCAGAATACGGTCTTCACCCGGAAAAGGTTCTTCCCGTCCGCAGTTGAAAAAATAGGTTACGTGGGCGTATTTTTCCGTTTCCGCAATCCGCAGCTGCCGCAGCCCCGCGTGTGCAACCGTCTCACCCAGCGTGTCCGTGCCCGCCTCCTTGGTGAATGCCACAGGCAGCGGAAACATTGCATCATAGGCGGTCATGGTGGCAAATCCGGCAAGCTTCGGCCTTCTGCCGCGGGGAAACTCTTCAAAAGCATCATCTATGAACGCGCGGGTAAGCTCCCTTGCCCTGTCAGCACGGAAATTGAAGAAGAACATCCCGTCATTATCCTGCACAGGAGCCACAGGTTGTAATTCCGTTCCGTCTCTGTTTTCCACGATTACGCTGGGGCGGATAAACTCATCCGTTACCCCCGCATCGTACGCAGCCTGAACAGCAGCAACCGCCTCGGGTACAGAATCCCCCCTGCCATGCACAAGGCAATCCCACGCCACCTGCACACGGTCCCATCGCTTGTCACGGTCCATGGCATAATACCGGCCGCAAATCGTGGCTATGCGGCCGGACTTGAGGTTGTCCATGGCGCCCTGCAAGGCTTCAAGATAGCCCTTGCCGCTTGTGGGGCCGGTATCCCGTCCATCCATGAAGGCGTGAACAAGGACCTCCACTCCGGCATCCCGGGCCAGTTCCAGCAGAGCAACAATGTGGCGGATATGGCTGTGCACCCCCCCGTCCGAGACAAGCCCCATAAGGTGCAGCCTGCCCCCCGAGGCCTTGATGTCGGCAAGCAGTTTGCCGAGAACGGGATTGGCCCGGAAGGAGCCGTCTTCAATGGCAACGTCTATACGCGTCATGTCCTGATAGATCACGCGCCCGGCACCGATATTCATGTGCCCCACTTCCGAGTTGCCCATAAACCCTTCGGGCAGCCCCACCGCCCTGCCTGAACAGGTGAGGCGGGCGTGGGCAAACCGAAGCGGAAGACTGTCCAGCACGGGGGTGCGGGCCAAGGAGACCGCGTTCCCCTCCCCTTGCGGGGCCATGCCCCAGCCATCCAGAATAAGCAGCAGCGTGGGGGTAAGGGTGCTCATGCGTGTTCAGACTCGTTTGTGTTCAGTATGGCGGCATCGGCCCACAGGCTTTCCAGATTGAAAAGCCGACGCACGTCTTCCTGAAAAACGTTTATGACCACATCGTTCAGGTCTACCAGAATCCACTGGCCGGAATCCTTTCCTTCCACACGCAGATATTCGTAGTTTGCCTGTTTGGCCATGGCATAGACATGCTCGGCAATAGCCTGGCCCTGCCGGACGGATTTTGCAGTGACGATGATCACGGCATCCGTAAACGAATTCACGCGTTCAAGGTTCAGCGCGAGGATATCGGAAGCATGCTTTTCTTCCAGCCATTTCACAATGTTCTCCACCTTTTCCGCTACGGGAACGGTGGAGAATTTCTTATCTTTGGATACAGTCATTAGGGTGTCCGATTGTAATTGATTATGCGTACCGGGCAGCGATCAGTTCTTCCAAGCTGCGCTTGGGAACATGATGACCGCCCTCGGCGTCACGCCAATACTTGATATTTCCATCCGCGCCAAGGGGTTCCAGCTGCACTTTTTCCACCGGCCGGCCAAGAGCGAGCACCAGCAGAACACGCAGCGTATCTGCAAGACCAAGCGTGGCGTGGATCTTTTCTCTATTTATAGCCCCCATCATGCAGCCGCCAAGACCGCAGGCGGCAGCGCCCAGCATAATGGTCTGCGCGGCTATGCCAAGGTCTGTCTGGGTGTCAGTGCTGATGCTGTCGTCGCCCAGAATGACAATGTAGGCTGCAGGCCGCTCACCGGCTTCAGGCCCTTTCCATTCCGGCAGATATCCGGCCCAGCCCAGACTGGGAAATATTTCCGCGCACTTGTCCGCATCGGAAACAAGGGCAAACTTCAAAGGCTGGCGATTGGCGCTGGCAGGAATGCAGCGGGCAAGTTCCGCCAGCTCTTCAAGCAGTTTGACGGAAACACGTTCAGATTCAGCAAAACGGCGATAGCTGCGGTTTTGCAGTACAAGTTCACGAAAAGATTCCGGCAGACCACCTATATGCGTCTCAGCAGGCATGGAAACTCCTTGCATATCATTTTATGCGATAATGAAAGGCAAATCCTAACGTATTCTGTCCGCCGAGGCAAATGACGGAAGAGTAACGGACAACCGGGGTTGCAGCATGCCTCCTTACCGGGGCACACCTTGACCGCACGCCGGGAATGAGGCACATCACGGTAGTTGGTGCCTGTTGCCGGTATACAGTACAAACAGCTACTCTTTTCCACTCAGACGCAGGAGATACGGTATGATATTCGACGTTGAGCGTGAGACGCTTCCCCGCGAGGAACTGGAAGCGCTCCAGTTGCGGCGGCTCCAAAACCTTTGCGAACGCGTGTACGCCAACGTGCCGCACTATCGCAAACGGTTTGATGAGGCAGGCATTCAGCCCGCGCACATCAAATCTCTCAACGATCTGAAGTATCTGCCGTTTACCGAAAAGCAGGACCTGCGCAACAATTATCCGTTCGGGCTGTTTGCCGTTCCCAAAGAAAACATCGTGCGCCTTCACGCCTCCAGCGGCACCACAGGCAAGGCAACGGTTGTGGGCTACACGCAACGCGATGTGAACAACTGGGCAGAGCTCATGGCGCGTTCCTTCATGTGCGCCGGGGCATCACGGCAGGATTTCATTCATAATGCTTACGGATACGGGCTGTTCACCGGCGGGCTTGGTGCTCACTATGGAGCAGAACGCCTTGGGGCCACCGTCATTCCGGTATCAGGCGGCGGAACCAAGCGGCAGGTGCAGCTCATGCGTGATTTTGGCGCAACAGTGCTGTGCAGTACGCCTTCTTACGCACTTGTGCTTCACGAGGCCGCGCTGGAAGCAGGCATAGACATCCGCACCCTGCCGCTGCGCATCGGCATTTTCGGTGCCGAACCGTGGACGGATGAAATGCGCGCCGATATTGAAACAAAAATGGGCATCACCGCCGTGAATATCTACGGCCTATCGGAAATCATGGGGCCGGGCGTATCCATGGAATGCGCGGTGGCCAAAGACGGCATGCATATTTATGAAGACCATTTCCTGCCGGAAATCATCGATCCCGTAACCGGAGAGCAACTGCCCCCCGGGGCAACCGGCGAACTGGTCATCACCACTCTGACCAAAGAAGGCATTCCGCTCATCCGCTACCGCACGCGCGACATCAGTTCCCTGAACTACGTACCCTGTTCCTGCGGCAGAACCCATGTGCGCATGCGCCGCGTAACCGGGCGCAGCGACGACATGCTTATCATCCGCGGTGTCAACGTATTCCCCTCGCAGATTGAATCCATCATTCTGGAGACCGAAGGAGCATCTCCCCATTACCGCATCCTCGTCACCAGAGAAGGCAACCTGGACCATATGGAAATTCAGGTGGAAGTGGACGAGGCCATGTTCTCCGATGCCATCAAGAATCTGCAACGCATAGAGGGACGCATCCAGAAGACCATAAAGGAGTTTCTGGGGGTTTCCACCAAGGTCCGCCTTGTGGAACCGCGCACTATAGAACGCTCCGCAGGAAAGGCCAAACGGGTGTTCGACAGCCGCGAACTGTAGCGGGGTTCTGCACTATCAAGCAACCTGCTGACTTGCTGCGAAAACCTCTTTTCATCAGCAGGCAGCAAAGCACAACAAACTGCAAAGCCGCCATGCCCAAGGCACGGCGGCTTTATTATTTTCCCGTATGCGGCAATACCGCTTCTTCCTTCAGTACATGAGAAACACCTTAATCACCCAAACTCCTGTTACCACTTGTATGCAGATGAGCAGGCACAGCAGCAGGTTATTCAGGCCGTGCACCACATTCAGAACGGTGCGTTTCTTTTTGTATTTATCCATCACGTACCCGGTGGCATATGCCGTCACACACAGCGGGGCCACGGCAAAGGCAACCATGTAATGCACCTGCGTGAGCAAAATAGAACCCCACCCGGCATGAGCGGCAAACAACCCCACTCCCAGCCCCACTGCCCATAGCAGCAAGGCTACCGTTCCCCATCGGACATGGCTCTTCCACGGGAACAGCACCTTCTGCTTGAGATGCAGCATCTGAAATCGCCTGAATCCCCAGTACATGGCGGCAAATCCGGCAATGGTTGCAACAGTCTGCATGAACGGGTGAATCCACATGATCAACCGGGTATCCATACTCCGTGCCCAATCCTTTCGCTATAGTAAGAGCCGTTAAAAAGTCCATTTCCACAGCAAACCCGGAAATGGCAAAACATCGCGCTAAAAAACAACCGGCGGTCGAGAAAACAATGTAACTACAAAAGGCCCTGCTCTTTCAGCAAGATACAACGCATTGTCTTTCCCAACAGTCTGTTACAGCATTCCATGAGCCAGCCACATCCTGTCTGCCAGCAGCAGGACCATGACGGCAAGAAGCGAGGCGTTAATCCAGTGCAGCGCCCGCCTGTTCTGCCCTGCATGCAGCAGCAATCCCACAGCAAGCAACACAGCCATAGCGCACAATGTCACGGAAACGCGCATGGCCGTGGTATGCATAAACGAGAACAGGGGCAACATGAGCAACCCCACAATATAGGCGTGGAACCATACCCGCAACAGGCGTGCATATCGGGTCGCGCCGAAATGCAGAATAGGCACGGGCAGGCCGGCGCGCGCATATTCATCCGCATCGCGCTCCGCCCTGAGCCAGAAATGGGGCACCTGCCAAAGATAGTACACAACAAACAGCGCCCCCAGCGCGGTGTCCCACACGCTGCCACCTGCGGCAATCCAGCCCGTAACCGGGGGCAATGCTCCGGGCACGGCACCCACCAGAAGAGAAAAAGCTGTTCTGCGTTTCAACGGAGTATACACGCCGTTGTACAGAACAATGATCACAACATACAACCAGAGAAGTGCCCAATCGTTTAAGGCAACAAAACAGGCCAGTGCCAGAGCGAAACATGCAGACGCACAGAGCTGTGCCTGCATGAGCGTAAGCCGCCCCGCTGGCAAAGGACGTACGGCCGTTCGGCTGAACAGGGCATCGGTGTCACGTTCCTGCACCTGGTTCAGCACGGAGCATGCGGAAGCAAGCAGAAACGTGCCCGCAAAGGTCAGAGCGAGACGTATATCAGGTACAGGCTGCACCAGCAGGTAGCCGAATGCGGAAGATACCGCGACCATAAACGACACCGGCAACCGGAACAGCGCACAGGCAGCCCGTGCACAGGAATCAGGCAGAATCTCCCGCCCGCTGTGCCTGCCGGAAATCGTGTCCCCGTGTTTCAACGCACCGTCATGAGCTACAGGCGCAGATTCTTCCTTGTGTGCAGGGGTATCGCGCATAGCTATTCGCATGTGCCACATCTTTTGAACCTACTGCCCGTCCGCACCGGGTTCAGAAAGCGACTGCATATATTGCAGCATAAGCTCCAGCTGCTCCGGCGTCAGGTATTCATAAGGGGGCATAATGGGATCAAACCCCTTCACCATGGTCCGTGAAGGATCAACAATGGCTTCAATCAGGTAGTCGCGGTCCGCCGCCAGAGTTCGCTCTTTTCCGTTCTCAATCACGGTGACAGAGCGTCCCCATATATCCTTGAGCGTAGGACCGGCTATCATGGTCCCGTCCGTGGAATGGCACGAAATACACCCTTCAGCCATCATCAGGTCGCGTCCGGCGTCAATGGATACCTGGTTCCCGTGCATCAGCCATTGCACCATAACCTTAAGATCGTCTTCCGAAACGGCACCCTCATAAGGCATCATTACCGGAGCGTACCCTGCTGTCAGTTCCGCAGCGGGGTCCAGAATGGCACGGCGCAGATACGGTTCATCCGCCACAAGCTCCTTGCTCGTGCCGTCGGGCATAACCACCTGCCGTGTCGCGCCATACAGGTTTTTGAGCGATGGTCCCACGCCGTCCGTTCCGTCCAGCGAATGACAGCCGAGGCAGCCGTATGTCTCAAACAGAGACACCGCCCTGCCCGCCCCTTCCGAAGCGTTGGCATCGGTATACCATGCTTCAAATTCATCGGGCGTCAGCACCTCCACAGTGGAAATCATGTTGGCGTGCTTCATGCCACAATATTCGGCACAGAATATGTCGTAAGACCCCTGCGTGTCCGGGTTGAACCACGCATAGGTATCCATACGCGGCACCGTGTCCATTTTTATGCGGTAGGCCGGGATATACAGACTGTGGATGACATCCACAGAGGTCATATCCAGCCGCACGGGAGTGCCCTGCGGTACATACAGCACACTGCTGCGTTTGCCGTTTTCATATTGAAACACCCACGACCACATGCGCGCAGTGACCTTTACCGTCATTGCGTTATCCGGCACCGTGCGCAAGGCCTTGTATCCCACCCATCCGTAATAGAACATGGACATGACAATGAGTGACGGAATGACCGTCCATGCAACTTCTGCCCACAGATTGCCGGATATATCGGTAGCCTTGGGATTTCTGGTATGGTGGTAGCGGTAGACAAACCAGCCCGCCACAGCCGTTATGCCCAGCAACAGGACGATTGATATGCCGAAGATGTAATAAAAAGCAAAATCGACCTTTGCCACCGCATCAAAATTTTGTGGAAGCATGCTCGTATCCTCAGTACCTGTAGGCGATGTCGAAGAAGGTAAAGCCAATGGCTATGGCCAGCAGGAAAAACGTAAGGAACACGAGTATCTTGAACAGCGGTTTTTCATAATGCAGATGCATGAAGAAAAAAATGACCAGAGCCGCCTTTGTGGTTGCAATGGTCATGGCCACCACCACATTCAGGAAGCCGAAGTCGAACTGTGCCGCCACTACGGTAACCACCGTGAGCACCAGCAAAGCGCCCCATATGATGGCATTGAATCTGTAAGATGTAATGTGATGTGCTTCGTGCTGCTCTTTCATGGATTACTCCTAAGCTATCAGGTAAAAGAGCGGGAAGAGATATATCCACACAAGGTCCACAAGATGCCAGTAGAGCCCGGAGTTTTCCAGAAAGACAAAATCCTTCTGTGTTACCCTGCCTGTATGGATGAGAAAATAGGCAAAAGAAAGCAGCCCACCGCCGATAATCACATGCAGCCCGTGCAACCCCGTCATCAGATAGTACAGCCCGAAGAAAATAACATCGCCGGGCGGGCGGGCCAGCAGCACTTGGGAATCAGGAAAAATTCCAAGACGAATTTTCGCTGACCATTCAAAGTACTTAATCACCAGAAATGCCGCTGCCATGGCAAGGGTGAGCAGTAAAAACTTTTTGCTCTGCCCCACATGCCCCTGCTGCAGTGCGCTTATGGAAAGTGCCATGAACCATGAACTGGTAATCAGCACCACGGTGTTTATCCCGCCAAGCACCACATTCAGTTCTTTACCGGAAACGTGGAACTCCTGCGGAAACTTGTGCAGATAGGCGGCATACAGCAAAAACAGCCCGCCGAAGAGCAGCACTTCCGTGAACAGAAACAGCCACATGCCCAGTTTCGCGCCGGTATAATCCTTAATCGCACTCATCGCGCTGCACTCCCCTGTAATCATAGGGTCCGCGATCCACCACCGGTTCCGTCACAAAGTTATGATGCGGAGGGGGTGAAGGTATCTGCCATTCCAGAGAAGCGCCGCCCCACGGGTTGCCGCCGCATGCACGCCCTTTCAGCGAGCCGCGTACCAGATTCCAGAACATGAGCAGAAGCCCTGCCACCAGAATCCATGAACCAATGGTTGAGACAAGATGCCCGAAGGAGTACTGGGGCAGATAATCGTAATACCTGCGCGGCATCCCCTGCAGCCCCAGTATGAGCATGGGAAAGTACAGAACGTTGAATCCGGTGAATATGCATACGCAGGCCGCCTTTGCCACGCGTTTGTTATACATTCTGCCGAATATCTTGGGAAACCAGTAGTGCATGGCGGCAAAAAGGCCAAAGCCCAGCCCGCCGAAAATGACATAATGGAAGTGCCCCACCACAAAATAGGTGTCGTGCACATGAATATCCGTTCCCGCCGCGCCAAGCACCAGCCCCGTCAGTCCGCCGATGGAAAACAGAAAGATGAAGGCAAGGGCAAACCACATGGGCGGGTCTGTATAAATAGATCCCTTGTACAGGGTGGATACCCAGTTGAACACCTTTATGGCCGAGGGAATAGCCACCACAAAGGTAAGGAAGGAAAAGACCAGCACGGCAGTGTCGCTCATGCCGCTGGTAAACATGTGGTGGGCCCACACCAGCGAACCGGCAAAGGCAATCATGACACTGGAAAAGGCGATCATTTTGTACCCGAAGATGTCCCTGCGGGCGAACACGGGCAGCACGTCGGAAATAACACCCATGGCGGGCAGAATCATAATGTACACAGCCGGGTGCGAATACAGCCAGAAGAGATGCTGGTACAGAATGGGATCGCCGCCCTTGGCAGGGTCAAAGAGCCCCACTCCCAGCATGCGTTCCGCAAAGATAAGCAGCACAGTTATGCCCAGCACAGGCGTGGCAAGAATCTGAATCCAGCCCGTGGCATACAAAGACCAGCAGAACAGGGGAATGCGGTTCCATGACATGCCGGGTGCACGCAGACGGTGCAGCGTGGTCACAAAATTCAGCCCCGTGAGAATAGACGAAAATCCGAGGATAAAAACGGCAATAACCGCCAGGTTCACATTGGTGGTGGTCACGTTGGTGCTGAAGGGCACGTAGAAGGTCCAGCCCGTGTCCGGTGGACCGTTACCCGTGAACAGAGAAACCAGCGCAAGGGTTGCGCCCGTCATATACAGCCACCACGAAAAGTTGTTCAGCTTGGGAAAGGATACATCTTCAGCCCCGATCTGTATGGGCAGAAAGATGTTCCCGAATGCGGCGGGAATGCTGGGAATGACCACAAGAAAAATCATGATCACCCCGTGCAGGGTGAACATCACATTGTAGGTCTGCGCATCCATGATGTCCCTGCCCGGAGCAATAAGCTCCATACGGATGAGAAATCCGAGAAACATCCCCACAATGAAAAAGGCCATAATGCCCCAGAGGTACATAATGCCTATGCGCTTATGATCCGTGGAGAATATCCATGAGGCAATGCCCCCCTTGGTGCCGGGCTGCACATCGAAAAAACTGACCGCCGGATGTTCCGAAACCGCCATGACAACCTCGTGATGGAATGAATTAGTCAGAATGCCAATGCCAGAAAACTGCCGCAAG
This sequence comes from Desulfovibrio psychrotolerans, assembly GCF_013340305.1. Lineage (NCBI taxonomy): Bacteria > Pseudomonadati > Thermodesulfobacteriota > Desulfovibrionia > Desulfovibrionales > Desulfovibrionaceae > Desulfovibrio > Desulfovibrio psychrotolerans. The sequence continues at coordinate 122,415 of NZ_BLVP01000001.1, read as the reverse complement.
AAGGCTGCCCTGCAGATTGCCGCCCGCCTCTCGTCACAAATGCATAGGCAGGAAGCTATTTCCGGGGCTTGCGTCCGCCGCGCACAAGAACGAAAAAGAGCACCGCAACGCCGAACAGCACCACAAATCCGGCAATACGCATCACATCCAGCACATAGCGCCTGCCCTGCGGGTCATAGGAAAAGCAGTAGGAAACAATGCGCTTGAGCGAAAGCCCCACCTTGCCTTCTGCAGCTTCCGTAAGCGCCATTGCAGTGTCAAACGGTAAAAAGCTGTTGCCGTAGAGGTACCGGACAATCTTGCCCTCCGGAGAAACAGCCACCACCACAATGGGATGCACAAAGTCCTTGTCCACCCGGGTAAACCGGTATCCTATAGCATCCATCAGGCGGTCTATGCTCTCCTTGTCTGCCGTAAGAAAACGCCAGGCCTCCGGGGGGTAGGCGTGGTCCATGGCAGCAAGATAGTTGGTCTTGCGGCGCGCGGCGAGATCCGGCGTGTCCGTTTCGTCAAAGCTGACCGAGAGCACCCGGTAGTCCTTGTCGGGTACCAACGCCATCTGCGGAAGCACCTTGGCGAGAGAGCTTTGCAAAATGTTGCAAACGCTCGGACAATTGAAATAAACAGGGGCGATGATGGTCGGCAGGTCCATAAGCGACCGCACGTCCACCATCAGCCCCGATTCGTCACGGAACATAATTCCCGGCGGAATGATGTCACCAAGCTTTTCGTCCACGGCAGCGGGCGGAGCATCACCGGAAACAGCCTGTGTATCCGGATGCACATGACCGTCCAGTCCTGGCACAGAGCCATCCGGAACCATTTCCGGAACCATTTCCGGAACATTTGTTTCCTCTTGGGCTCCATGTCCGGCGTGGTCCGTATGGTTCTGCTGCGCCGCAGCAGCATGCCCGGCACCGTGCCCCTGATGTTCTGTCGCTCCTGCCCAAACAGGAAAAACGGTCAGAATGGCAAGGCACAACCAACCAACAGACCATGCCCGGCAGACATTACGGACACATCGCACACTCCATTTCCGGGCCACCGAGGGGCGGCAATCAAACTCTCCCGGGACAATTCGCATCGGCACTTCTCCGCTGGGCTAGAACGCGGCCATGTGGTCTGCAAGAGCCTTGATCTGTTCGTCTGTCAGGCGCTTCACAATGTTGGTCATAATGGCCTTCTTGCTGTCGCCGTAAGAGCCGTCCTTGTAGCCGTGCATTTTTTTATCCAGATCTTCGGCAGACTGGCCTTTGATGGGATGCCCAACTCCCATGGGGAGCTTTTCGCCTTCAGCACCGTGGCAGCCCTGACACGCCTTGTAGAGAGAAGCGCCGTCTTCCGCCGCAAACGCACAGACACCGGAAGCGAACAACAGGCCAACGGAAAGGGAAAGAGCCACGAAGAGACGTTTCATAACTATCCTCCAAGTATGATAATTGCTGGTTTTCAACCAATAACCGCACCCTAACACATCGGCATAAAAAGAATCAACACATTGGAGAATAAATAATCAACATCAAAAAGGCCGCCGGTGTTCCGGCGGCCTCCCATGGCAATGATTGATGTGGCATACAGCGCTATGCGGTGCACGGCCACCCTCTGCGGCTTATTGGCCGAGCCATTTTTTTACGGTGTCAGGATACTCGTTGATAAAACGCTTTGCGTTTTCATAGGGGTCCGCACCCTGTTCCTGATTCCAGTCCATAACCATCTGAAGCTGGTCCGGGCTGTCCCATGCAAAGCGGTCAAGGAAGGCGTACACTTCGGGCATATCTTCCTTAAGCCCCTTGCGGACAATGGTATTGATGGTTTCCGATCCGCCCAGCGTCCCCTTGGGGTCTTCCAGATACTTGAGGTCCCAGCGGCCGAACATCCAATGCGGCGACCATGCGGTCACAACAATCCATTTTTCGCCTTTAACAGCTTCGGCAAGGCTCGCCGTCATGGTGGCACCGCTGCCCTCCATAAGTTCAAAATCATTCAGGGCGTACGCTTTCATGGTTTCTTCAGACATGCGCATGAGCCCCGCACCGGGATCAATGCCGACAATCTTTCCGCCAAACTTATCTGCATTGGCCTGCAGTTCTTCAATGGAGTTAATAGTCACATAAGAAGGCACAGCCCAGCCAACTTTGGCATCTGTGCTTATGGGGCCAAGGTCTTCCACCTTATCCCCAACCTTCTTCATGTAGTCGCCGTGGGTAACAGGAAGCCATGCGGTAACCATGCCGTCTACATCGCCGGACCCCACCGCCTGCCACATGGCCGCAGCGGCAACAGGCATTGCCTCAACCTTGTACCCCATTTTCTGTTCAAGTACTGCTTTAACCATGGTGGTGGAAGCCAGGGCGCAGTCCCACTCCACATAGGCTATGCGGACTATCTTGTTGGCAAAGGCAGGCATGGCAATGGTCAAGACAAGAGCCATGGCTCCCAGTGCTGAAAATAGACGTTTCATACTTTTTCTCCTTGTCGTTAGGGTTGGTTGCCGCGTTTTCCGGCCTTCTGGAGCACTCTGTCCAGAATAATCGCCACAATGACGATACCTATGCCGGCTTCAAAACCGCGTCCCATCTGAAGACGCTGGATAGCTTTCCAAACTTCTCCGCCAAGTCCCTTGGCACCGATCATGGAGGCAATGACAACCATTGAGAGCGCGAGCATGACGGTCTGGTTAACACCCGCCAGGATGGTTGAGCGTGCAAGGGGGAGTTCCAACTTAATCAGCCGTTGCCAGCGGCTTGTTCCGAAGGCTTCGGCGCACTCCACCAGATCGTACGGAACCTGCTTGATTCCAAGGCAGGTGAGCCGGATGGCAGGCGGCATGGAAAAGATGACGGTGGAAAAAATGGCCGCCATCTTGCCTAAACCGAAAAAAGGAATGGCAGGAATCAGATATACAAACGCCGGCATGGTTTGCATCACGTCCAGCACGGGCATGATGATCCGATAGGCGATCGTGTTCACGGAAGCAAAAATACCGAGAGGAATACCCAGCATAATCGCAAAGAGAGTGGCCACCAGCACCAGTGCCACGGTGCTCATGGTTGCTTCCCACAATCCCATGTTCCATATGAGCGCAAGCCCGGCAATGGCGAACAAACTGAGCCGTCTGTCCCGCGCCAGCCACCACACCAGCGCGCCGCATACCGCTATGAACACAGGCTCGGGAACGGCGATCATCCCATTCTCAAGCATGCGCAGGGCACTTTCCACTACAACGGAAATTGCCTTGGTAGCGAACGAGAGATGTTCAACCAGAAAATCAATTCCAGCCTCAATTCCTTGCCCTATGGGAAGTCTATACTGCATTGCCCGAACCTCCCCTTTCTGCCAGTGCCCCAATAAGCGCACCACGAATGATAACTCCCTTAAGCCGGTTGGATGAATCAACTACAGCCAGCGGGTAGGAAAGATCGTGCATAATGGAAAAAAGTTCCTGCGCGGGGGCGTCCGGCAGCACTGTTTTTATGTCAGTACAGATAATCCGGGAAAGATCGGACTCGCCCACTTCAATGAGCTGCGCCGCCTGATCTGCGGAAACAACGCCCATAAGTGTCTGCTTCTTGTCCACAATGAAGAGCGAAGATATGCCGTGGGTACGCATTTTGCGCAGAGCCGCCCGGGGGCCGTCTGTTCCTATGTAGGCAACAGCAAGAACCTTCTGCATTATGGATTCCGCAGTCAGCACCCGCGAAATATCCACGTCTTCCACAAACCGCTCCACATAGTCATCTGCCGGAGCGGTGAGAATGGCCTCCGGCGTGCCAATCTGCACTATCCGGCCATCTTTCATCAGTACGATGCGGTCACCAATCTTCAGAGCCTCGTCAAGGTCATGGCTGATAAAAACTATGGTCTTGCGCATCCGTTCCTGAAGATTGATCAACTCATCCTGCATATCGCGACGGATAAGGGGATCTAGCGCACTGAACGCCTCATCCATAAGAAGAATATCCGGGTCCAGCGCAAGGGCACGTGCAAGCCCCACGCGCTGCTGCATGCCGCCGGAAAGCTGCGACGGAAAAGCGTCTTCCCATCCTTTCAGCCCAACAAGGTCAAGCGCTTCAAGAGCGTTCGCGTTTCTAGCCTCCTTGTCCACGCCCTTGATCTCAAGTCCGTAAGCGGCGTTGTCCGCAACGGTTCTGTGGGGAAACAGAGCAAAGTTCTGAAAGACCATGCCGAACTTGGTTTGCCGCAGCAGACGCAGTTCGTCCTGCGACATGGTCGTTATATCCTGTCCGTCTATGAGTATGCGCCCGGCAGTGGGGTCAATGAGGCGATTAAGGCAGCGTACAAGTGTTGACTTTCCGCTTCCGGAAAGTCCCATGATGACTAAAATCTCACCCTCTTCCACGGTAAAGGACGCGTTATCAACACCTACACCGTGCCGCGTCTCTTCCATTATTTCATCCTTGGTTCTGCCCTTCCTGAGCATGTCCAAGGCCTTTCCCGGCGCAGGGCCGAAAATTTTGTATAATCCTTCAATTTCAATCTTCTTCATGCAATCTCCTGCAATGCGCAGCCGTCTTGCGGAACTGTCACAAACGTGACGTATCACGCCAAACCTGCCGACACCGGAATAGCATTGCAACGTACACGGAATGCACGAAAAATACGAAGGAGGACGGCAAGAGCTGCCTTGCGATAGTAAGTTACCTGATTAACAGTGTGGTAATATTCTCAGGTTTTGTGCAGGCGCTCAAGGGGGGAAATGGGGGAGAAATCGGGTATAGAAAATACCCGAAACGGAAAAGTGTACCCTAACATCTTCTCTATAAGAACGCGTTCCGTACGATGGCTCAGCGCAATCTACATGGGGTTCTGTTGCAGAAAAACATACAGCGACATGGGGTGGCCCTTCAGTCCCAGCTTACGGCGAATATTCTTCCGATGGGTCTGCATTGTTTCAAACGAGACATGGAGCAGTTCGCAGATATCCTTGCTCTTTCTTCCCAAAGCAATGAGGCGGCAAATTTCCACTTCGCGGGGGGTAAGCCGGTCCATGATCCCGTCAAACGAGACAGCACTCCCCTCGGCTAACTCGCCCAGATGATCTTCAATAACAGACTTGTAGTTCTGACGCACATCGGGGCTTTCTTCGTCCACAATGCGCTCCAGGGCAGGCAGAACCTGATCCTTAACCTGCTGTGCCAGCTCTTCCTTAAGCTCTCGACGCTCTTCGTGTACAGAACGGATGACATGGCGCAAGGCAAGATTCATCCCTTCCACAGCAGCCTCGGAACGCTGCAGGTCTTCACGCATTTCCTCGTGCAGGCTGGTGTCACGCAGCACCACAAGCCAAACCGCATCTCCCGCCATAAGCACACGGTGTACGCATATATCCACAGGAAAGACGCTTCCCGAGGCATCCACGGCTTCACCGGAACCGCGCCAGACGGTATCGTTTGCCAACTCCTGCAACGCACTCCTCACAGAGTGCCGGACAGATTCCGCAAGCAACAAGAGCCAATCAGTGCCCAGCAGTTGGTTCCCTTCTAGGCAAACACCTTCCTCAGAATCACCCCGGTCAGCAAACCGCTGCACGGCTGTGCCATTTGTCGCCACAATGCAAAACTGCGCGTCCGTAAGGAGTAACGCATCGGGAATCATTTCGAACAACGCCCTGTTCAGCTTCATGGCATCAGAACGCGACCAGTATACATCATCCATAGCATCACCGGGCAGACAAGAGGCGGGAGAGGCCGTATCCAAAACGCTACAAGGGCTCGAATTACCGCATTTTTTTGTAACCATGCCTTTAGCTACCCTATTTCTCCGTCAATGGCAAAGCGCCAAAGGACGAAAGGCATGAAAAAAGGCGCCCCCCATGGGGAGGCGCCTTAACAAAACCAGACAATGCGGCGTCTATACTTCCGCGTATTTAGGCTTGGAGGGTTCCTTCTTTTCCACTTCCTCAGGAAGCTCCTCTGGGCTCAGTGCAAGCAGAATGGGGCTTGCTACAAAGATGGAGGAATAGGTACCCACGCCTATACCCACAAGCATGGCAAGGGCAAAGTCGTGAATCACGCTGCCCCCAAGAACAAACAGGGCCAGAATAACCAGCAGCGTCGTGCCGGATGTAAGCAGCGTGCGGCTCAGTGTCTGGTTCACGGCGGTGTTGACCACCTGAGCATAGGTGGGAGACGTGCGCCCGCGGATGTTCTCGCGTATACGGTCAAACACGATGATGGTATCGTTAAGCGAGTAGCCGACAATGGTCAGCAGCGCAGCCACAATGGTCAGGTCAAATTCCTTGTCCAGCAGGGAGAACACGCCCACGGTGATAAAGACATCGTGTATGAGCGCCCCCACCGCGCTGAGCGCGAAATTCAGCTTAAGCCTCCAGCACAGCACCAGCGTCAGCCCCATGGCTGCAACCACAAGATACGGCTTAGAAAGCCCCAGCTTGCCTAGTCCGTACAAGGCAGTTGCCAGTGCGGCAGCCATTATACCGGCAATAAACCAGCGCTGTTCAAACCGACCGGAGATGTAAATGGCAATGAGCAGCACTGCGTAATACAGTGCCTCCAGCGCGGCGGAACGCAAATCGCTTCCCACCTTGGGCCCAACCATTTCCAGACGCTGAATTTCAAAACTGGTGTCGGCAAGGTTTGTCGCCAGCGAGCGCTGTATAGAGCTGCGCATCGTTTCGGGATTTGCGTCAGAAAGCGATGCGCGGATAATGAACTCGTTATCTGCCGCAAGTCCTATACGCTGCACCACCAATCCCGGCAGTTCTGCGTCGGCAAGGCTTGCGCTTATGGCTTCCGGGGCAACTGTTCTGTCAAAGGAAACCTGCACCATCACGCCGCCGGCAAAATCCACGCCGTAGCGGGGGCCGCCTTTCATGACCAGCGAGACAAGGCAGACCAGCATCACCACCAGAGACAACGCCATAAACGTCTTGCGTTGCCCCACGAAGTTTATATTGCTATCCGGCTTGATAATACTCAGACCCATAACGTTCTCCTTAGATACTGAGCTTGGTCCGTTGCTTTCCGAATGCCCACATATCAAAGATTATGCGGGAGCAGAATATGGCGGTAAACATGGAAGCAAGGATCCCCAGACTCAGGGTGACGGCAAACCCACGAATGGGGCCGGTGCCGAACTGGTACAGGATTATGGCGGTCAGCAGCGTGGTAACGTTGGCGTCCATAATGGTCAGCGTCGCACGGCTGTAGCCTTCCGCTATGGCTGCAAGCGGAGTGAGGCCTCGCCGCAGTTCTTCGCGTATGCGTTCGAATATGAGCACGTTGGCGTCTACAGCCATGCCTATGGTGAGGATAATGCCTGCGATGCCGGGAAGCGTGAGCGTGGCACCGAACGCGGCAAGGCCCGCCATGATGAGCACAATGTTCAGGCACAGCACAAAGTTGGTCACAAGCCCGCTCATGCCGTAATAGATGACCATGAACACGAGAATCATGGCACCACCGATAAGAGCGGCATTAACGCCCTGATCAATGGATTCCTGCCCGAGGGAGGGACCAACGGCACGCTCTTCCAATATGGTAACAGGCGCAGGAAGTGAACCTGCACGCAGCACAATGGCAAGGTCGTGTGCTTCGTCACGGGAAAAGTTGCCTGTAATGGAGGCACGGCCGCCGCGAATCTTTTCCTGTATGACAGGTGCGGAATGAATTTTTCCGTCCAGCACTATGGCCATACGGCGCTCGGTGTATTCGCCGGTCAGCTGCTCAAAGCGACGGGCACCGCTTTCATTAAAATTGATGCCCACGTATGCCTGATTGAACTGGTCAAAATTCACGTAGGCGTCCTGAATGTACTCGCCGGTCATGGCTGCATCGCGTTCAACCACAAGAACGCTCTCATAGTAGCCGCCAGCCTGATTCCGCACCATGTAGGGCAGTGCTTCATGACCGGGAGGAACAATACCGCGCTGGGCGTTCTCCAGATTGGCGTCGTCCTTGACGATGCGGAACTCCAGATGAGCCGTCTTGCCGATAAGCTGTATGGCGCGCTCCGGGTCATCAAGACCCGGCAGCTGAATCTGTATGCGATGATCCTGCTGCTTACGGATATCAGGCTCCGCGACACCGAACTGGTCTATGCGGTTACGGATGGTCTTCACGGCCTGATCAAGAGCCAGATCAGCAAGATATTCACGGTACTGGGAGGTATAGGAGAGCGTGTAGCGCACCTTGCCGTCTTCAAGATCAACCGGATTCTCGTTGACCACGTTAGAAAAACGGTCAGCCAGCAGCTTGTTCAGTGCCGCTTTCTGGTCGGCGCGCAGCAGCACCAGTTCCAGCTTATCTGTTCCCACCATGCGGGGGCGCAGAATGTTAATGCTTTCATCCCGCGCCACGCTGCGGATGTCCTGTCCGGTCTGGGAAAGATTGTTTTCCACTGCCTTGTCCACATCCACCCCCAGGGTAAGGTAGATGCCGCCGCGCAGGTCAAGTCCCAAACTGATGGTGTCCTCGGGCAGTACCTTGCCCAGCGGGGAGTTTCCGACAATCGGAATACTCGGCAGCGCATAGGCAAGCCCCAGTACGGTCACGAACAAGGCGACCACAATGCGCCATCGCAGACCTTCTCTCATTGCAACTCCTTGACGCTGTTCCGTTTGTCTAACCAGGGGCCGTGCACGGAATCTGCATTCCGCAGAAGCAACGGTCGGAGGGAGCATATCGGGAAACAGCAAAACCCGAAGCGGCGCATGCCACCCGGGGCCAAATGACAAACGAACAACACTAACGCCCGTCTGCACGTAACGGCAGGCACAGCGCAAACGGCATTACCGTGCGCCCGTGCCTGCCGCAAAGAATATGCAGTATCCTACTTTTTCTTTTCCTTGGGTGCTGCGGACGGAGCCGAAGCAAGACCGGAAACGAACTGACGTCCAACACGCACGGTTGTAGACCCAAGGTCCACCGTAAGCACATCGTCCTTCACGTCCGTCACCGTGCCGTACAGACCGCCGGCAGTGATCACGACATCGCCCTTCTTCAGACCGTCGAGCATCGCCTTGTGTTCCCGCGCCTTCTTCTGCTGAGGACGGATGAGCAGAAAGTAGAAGATGGCAAACATGAGGATAAGGGGAACAAACGCGGCAAATCCGCCCTGCCCGCCCTGACCGGCATCACCCATTGCCCAAGCGGCATTAACAAACGACATGATGTGCTCCTTATTGGGGTAATCATGGAAGATGAAAAACTGTGTCGAACCGTGCATGACGTACCTGTTAGGCAAAAAACATGCAACCGTTTTTGCTGAAAATCCACCCTCGGGCAACAGCAAAGACGGTCCGGTCCGAAACCAAGACCCCCCGTTTCCGGGGGGCCTTAAGCAGTCTAGTTGGTTCCCACGTACATGTTGCCGTAAGGCCTTTTGGAGAAAGGCTTAACCTTGCGGAAGGCCCCCTCCATCACCTCTTCGGCATCCTTGCCAAAAGCTTTGGCCCAGTCTTCCACATGCTTGCGGATAAAGGCTATGTCCTCGTCTTCCAGCGGGTGAAAGCTGAGGCCAGGACCAAGCTGGTATTCCGGTACATCGCCCCGGATGTAGATAACGCCGCCATGCATACCGGTACCAAGACTACGCCCCGTGATGGGGGCAGCCTCAGGCATGGTGGAATCCATGCCGAGCAGGATGATCGCTCCGCCCGCCATGTATTCGCCTAAAAAATCGCCGGCTTTGCCGCCTGCCACAATTACGGGAGACTTGTCCATGTAGGCCTTCATATGAATGCCTACCCGGTAGCCCACGTCCTGCTTCACAAGCACCCTGCCGCCGCGCATGCCATACCCCAGAACATCACCGGCCATGCCGTTGATCTGGATTTCGCCGTCATCCATGGTGTTTGCCACGCCATCCTGTGCGTTGCCCTCCACACGAATGAACGCGCCGCGCATGAAAGCCGCCATATCTTGCCCGGGAACGCCGTGAATGGTAAACCGCACGGGCTTGTCTATGGCATTGCCGATATACCGCTGACCGCGCACATTCAGCAGCTCAATCTCATCCGCGCCGCCGCGCACGGCGTCACGGATTTTTTCGTTCAACTGCCTGTAGTAAACGCCGTCGGCGTCCAGAGTAATCCTGTTGCCCATGGTTACGCCTCCAGTCTTACGATAACGGGTTCACCGGCCTTAGGTGCCCATACGCGGTCAAGATCGCGACACACCTCACGGATGGAGCTTTCCTCGCTGGACATGAACACCATGGAATCCTTTTCCGCAATGACAAGGGGCCGCAGCTTCACCCTGTCGTTCAGGCCCATCATGGTGTTGGCATCGGTTACCAGAATGGCAAAAGGCCCGTTCAGGCATCCGGAACCATAGACCATTCGCAGCGCCTCGTAGAGCTTTCTGTCATCGGCATCCATGCGGTCTATCTCGTCCCAGAAGGGCGGTGCAAGCACCTTGCAGGCCATCTCATGCGTCATTCCGTGCTTGCGGATAAGCAGGTCCAGCATATAGGCCACCACCTCCGTATCCGTCATCATGGTACATTCGTAGTCATGCTGACAAAGATACCGGCGGTTTATGCCGTAAGAAGAAATCTCGCCGTTATGCACAATGGCCCAGTCCAGAATGGTAAACGGGTGCGCCCCGCCCCACCAGCCCGGCGTGTTGGTGGGAAAACGGTTATGCCCGGTCCAGATGTAGGCCGTGTATTCGTCCAGCCGGAAGAAGTCTGCGATGTCTTCCGGAAAACCCACCCCCTTGAACGCCCCCATGTTCTTGCCGCTGGAGAAGACAAATGCCCCCCCGATGCGGTTGATGAACATGACCACGTTCACCACATAGTCCTGTTCACCAAGCTCTTCCCATCTGGGACGCCGCGCCTTGGGCGTGACAAAGAAGCGCCACATGACGGGCGGATTCTTTATGCTCAGCACCCGGCGCGTGGGAATAGGCTCCGAAACGGAAATATCAAAGTGTTCCTTGATAACCTCTTCCGCCCGGTCCAGCGATGCCTTGTCGTCACACATGAGGTGAAAGGCGTACTCTTCCGCCCGCTCAGGGTATATGCCGTAGGCGGCAAAACCACCGCCAAGCCCGTTCCCCCTGTCGTGCATGGTGCACATGGCGTTAATGGGCATGGTGCCGGGTATAAGGTTCTTCTGCCTGTCAATAACGCCGAAGACACCGCACCCGGAGATATCCTTGTCAAATTGCCAGAAATTACTGGGAGCCTTCATATATCTTCTCCGATGGTGGCCGCCCCTACTCGCATTCGGGGGTCCACCTCGTCTCGAAATCGTGTTCGGGCCAGAGCAGCGCGGAAGGCCGCCCATCCTTGAGGTCCTGCTTCACTTCGTCGGTCAGCGGCAGCTGGAAACGGACAAACCCGGTGTACAACCCGGCAAAGTCTATATCTCCCACCAGCACATAGCCGACAAGCTTGTCATTGCGGAACACAAGCTTGCGGTACGACTGCTCTTCTTCATCCACAAAGGTGAAGACATCGCACCCGTCTTCCGGCGCAGGGTTCACAAGGCCCAGCGAGGCAGTGGCCAGCCCGTAAAAGGATATGGCGTTCATAGCCAGCCCGCCGGGATGCTTCTCGCTCTTTTTGCCGGTCATGTTCAGGCCCGCGTAATAGCCCTGACTGTAGGCGTTGGGCCATATGGGCGTCACACGGGCATCGTCCGCAATCATGTCGTAGGCCTCGGCCACGTCACCTGCGGCGTATACGTCCGTCGCGCTGGTGCGCAGGTAGTCGTCCACCTTTATGCCGCGCTTCACCTGCAATCCGGCTTCCTTGGCCGGAGTAAGGCTGGGCACCACACCTATGGCCACCACCACGGCTTCGCATTCAAGCTCCTCGCCGTTGGTCAGGCGCACGCCGATAACTCTGGAATATTCAGCGTCGCGCAGAATCTCTTCCACGGTATTTCCGCAGCGGATATGCAGCCCTTCATGTTCCAGCCTGCGGGAAACCATGCCCCCCGCCACATCATCGAATGCGGCGGAAAGAACCCGCGGGGCAAGTTCCACAATCGTTACGGAAAGGCCGTTGTCGAAAAGGCCTTCGGCAGCTTTCAGACCTATAAGCCCGCCGCCTATGACCACCACCTTGCGGATGCTCTGGGAAAGCGTGATAAGCTCTTCTGCATGTGCCAGGGTGGTGAAGTTGTATATATCCGGCCCTGCCAGCCCCTTTATGGGGGGCATGAACGGAATTCCGCCTGTGGCAAGCAGCAGGCTGTCATATGCAATGGTAGAACCGTCAGCCAGCGTTATGGTCTTTCCGTCCGGATTCAGTCCGGTAACGCGGGCTCCGAGTTTCAGTTCCACGTTGTTCCTGTCGTAGAAGTCGTCGGGTCGCAGACTCATGCGGTCCAGACCGATCTTGCCCGCAAGGAAGTAGGAAATAAGCGGACGGCCATAGGTGGGGGTCTGCTCCTCGCTCACCACGAGGATACGCCCTTCCTTGTCCACCTTCCGTATGCCCTCAATGGCCCCCACGGACGCGACACCGTTGCCGACGATGACATATGTCATGTTTCTCTCCCGAATGCTGGTTGCTAGCGGTCTTCGTAGCTCAGTGCGGCATTGGGACAGGCCTGAACACAGGCCGGCATATCCCGTCCTTCACACAGATCGCACTTGATGATCTTGCCCTTGGCGGGGTTGCGCCGAATGGCACCGAAAGGACATGCCATCAGGCACGACCAGCATCCCACGCATTTGGACTCGTCATACACGGTCCTGCCGCTTGCTTCGTCCTTGTACAGCGCACCGGAGATGCAGGCCGTAACACAGGTGGGGTTCTCACAGTGCCTGCAACTCAGCGAAACACATACGGGGCCTTTCTCATATACCGCCTTGCAGGGCCGCAGGCCCGTGGCCTGTTCCTCGCGCACGGCAATGATCAGGTCCTTGCTTTCCGAATGGGCGGTAAGACACGCCAACTCGCAAATGTGGCAACCGATGCAGAAATCCTTGTTGGGATACACTCTGCGCATACCGCTACCTCCCCGCGTGTTTGACACCAAGGATGTCAAGTTCCACTTCATTCAGGCCAATGCCGCGCAGCTTGTCGCGGTTGCCCCGCAGGCTCTCAATGGAGTTAAGCCCCATACCGCCGAGCATTTCCTGAATCTCGTGTCCCCACGCCCTGACCAGATTGGTCATGCGACGGGCCGCAATTTCGGGATTCTGGCGCTTCTTCAGACGTGCCTCGTTGGTGGCTATGCCCCACGGGCACTTGCCGGTGTAGCAGCGCCCGCACAAGGTGCAACCCACGGAGATGAGAGCGGCGGTCGCTATGTACACGGCGTCAGCACCAAGGGCTATGGCCTTGATAACGTCCGCCGAGCAGCGCGTGCCGCCTGCCACCACAAGAGAAGCCCAGTTGCGTATGCCTTCATCGCGCAGGCGGTTATCCACCTGAGCAAGGGCCAGTTCCACAGGAATGCCCACGTTGTCGCGGATCATGGTGGGAGCTGCCCCCGTGCCGCCACGGAAACCATCCAGCACCACAATATCGGCCCCGGCCCGGACAATGCCCGAAGCAATGGCAGCCGCATTATGCACGGCGGCTATCTTCACCGAAACAGGAACCCGGTATTCCGTGGCTTCCTTCAGGGCGTAGATAAGCTGCAGCAGGTCTTCAATGGAATAGATGTCGTGGTGCGGCGCAGGAGAAATGGCATCCGACCCGACGGGAACCATACGGGTCTTGGAAACTTCCTCGTCAATCTTCTCACCGGGCAGATGCCCGCCGATTCCCGGCTTGGCTCCCTGTCCCACCTTAATCTCAATGGCGGCACCGGCATTAAGGTAATCCTTGTGCACGCCGAACCGTCCGGAAGCCACCTGTACAATGGTGTTGGGACCGTATTCATACAGGGTGGGGTGCAGGCCGCCCTCGCCCGTGTTGTAGACAATGCCCAGCTCCGTGGCCGCCATGGCCATGGCCTTGTGCAGGTTGAAGTTGATGGAACCGAAGGACATGGCCGAGAACATGATGGGATATTCCAGCTTGATCTGCGGCCCGATTTTGGTCTTCAACTTCGGCCCTTCCGGGGTCTGCTCCACTTCCACCTTGTCCGGCTTGGAGCCAAGGTACGTCCGCAACTCCATAGGCTCGCGCAGCGGGTCTATGGAAGGGTTGGTCACCTGGCTGGCATCAAGCTGCAGGTTGTCCCAGTAAATGGGTTTGGCGCTCGGGCTGCCCATACCGGAAAGGAGAATGCCTCCGGTGTCGCCCTGCTTGTATATGTGCTTCATATACGTGGGCGTCCACAGGGCATTGTCGCGGAAATCCGCCGGGTTCTTTTTTATTGTCAGGCACCCGGTGGGACAGAGCGCCTCGCACCGGTGACAGCCGACACACTTGGTATTGTCGTGATTCACACACTGGCGTGCGTCATCCCAGAAATGGGCTTCATAGGAGCACTGGCGTACACACACTTCGCAGTTGATGCAACGCTCTTTGTCCCTGTCTATCACGAAATCGTTGAAATTCTGGCTAATCGGCTTGAAAAGCAAGACAGTCTCCTCGCTTTGCACGGAAGCAGCCCCGGAACCCTCTCCCCGTTCTTCCGGAACCGCTAACAATTTTGATAAAAAAAGCGAAAAAACGCTATGAGGGCATTTCTCATCGAACGGAGGTACGAATTACCGCAAAAATACAAAAATTGTCAACTCTGCAATTTCCCCTTCCCGGAGCAAACCCGCATTCATAGCTCTTTACTATGTGTTTTCAAATAGATAGAGTATACAGTTTCAATATTGTCACAAAATACGCTTTTGAAACCTGTTCACAATTTTGTCTAGTCACGCTGAATATCCCGCACAAACCCGCACACAAGCTCACGCACCCGCTCTCGTGTCTCCCTGTGCGTGGTGAGCATGTGGTGGGCGGTCACACGTTCACGGATGGGAATAAGCTCAATTCGCCTGCGCACGGACGAAACCCTGCGGGCTATCTCCCACACATTACCCGGAGGAGCGGTGCGGTCTGTCGGGCAATGCATGGCGAGAAGAGGTGCCGTCACCCTGTGCAGTTCTTTGCCCACGGCCCGAACCCCTTCAATAAGGCTCCACAACTGTGGCAGACTGGTTGCTCCGTCATATCCCTCCCATGGGGCTATCTCCTGCGCCTCGGCTCGTCTCGGCGTTCCCGGCCAGACAGGGCGCACATGCCGGAGAAGACGCACAAACGGCAGCCGCCAATCCTTCATCTCCGGCGGAAACAGTCTGTAGACATAGATCGGCGATGCCATCGTCACCACGCCGTCCACAGCATGGCGTGAGGCAATGTGCAACGCCAGCGTGCCCCCCATGGAAAGCCCTATCACAATAACGCGATCCGCCTCCTCCCGGAGTGTCATATACGCCTGCTCCGCCCCGTCGGCCCAATCCCGGAACCATGTGCGACGAAAGGCGTTAAAATCCCCTTCGTGCCCCGGCAACGTTACATTGCACACAAGGCATCCCATCGCCTGCAACGGAGCCACAAGCGGTTGCATTTCAAACGGACTGCCCGTCCAGCCGTGTATGAGCAGGCAACCTGTCTTCACATCCTCCCGCAGCGGCTCCGCGCTTCCGGCCTGTTTTTCTTCCAGCATATTTCCTCCCCGCGGCCCGCACGCTTGCATGCGCCGCGCCGATACTCTATTTTAGTCCAGCCTGCGGAAAAACAGGGTAACCCACCCTGCCGCACGACCTCACATTCACGCACCCCCTTCCGGCCCGAGCCCGAGGAGCCACCTATGCCGATGGTATGCGACATTCTCATACAGGCCAATACCATTCTCACTCAAGACCCGCAGCGCACCGTGCTTGAGAACGCCGGCGTCGCCATTACGGGCGACACCATTACAGCCGTAGGGCCGTGGGAAAACCTGAGTCGCCGGTATACCGCCGGACAAACGCTCAACCTCAATCACGCCATGGTCATGCCCGGCCTCATCAATGCACACACCCATGCGGCCATGTCACTGCTCCGGGGCGTGGCAGACGACCTGCCCCTTATGGAGTGGCTCACCAAACACATTTTCCCGGTGGAAAAACACCTCAGCCCGGAGATTGTGGAACTGGGGGCAATGCTTGCCTGCGCGGAAATGACGCGGCTCGGCACCACCTCGTTCTGCGACATGTACCTGATCGAAGACGCCACCTACCGCGCCGTGGACCGGGCAGGCCTGCGCGTGCTGGGCGGCGAGGGCATCTTCATGTTCCCGTCCCCGGCCTATGCGGATACGGAACGCGGCTTTGACCTTGTGCGTGAACTCCATGAACGATGGAAGGACCATCCGCGCATCCGCCAAGCCGTCATGCCCCATGCCGTCTACACCACCACGCCGGAGATACTGCGCCGCTGCCTGGCACTGTCGCAGGAGCTGAACATGCCACTGCATATCCACCTTGCCGAAACCGTTACGGAAACAGAGCAATGCCTTGCCGCCACAGGCCTGCGTCCGGTGCAATACGTGCATGAACTTGGTCTGCTGACCCCAAAAACCACCATTGCTCACGGCGTGGACCTTACCGAGGCAGAAATCGACCTGCTGGCCGGAACAGGAACCGTGGTGGCCCACAATCCGGAAAGCAACATGAAGCTGGCTTCAGGCATCGCCAATGTACCCTACATGCTACAACGCGGCGTTCCCGTAAGCCTTGGTACAGACGGTGCCGCCTCCAACAATGCCTTGAACATGTTTACAGAAATGACATCCTGCGCTCTGCTGCACAAGGTGCGCTGCATGGACCCCACCTGCGCCCCGGCACAGGCCGTGCTGGACATGGCCACTCTCGGCGGCTCCCGAACCATGTGCATGCCGGACATCGGCTATATTGCTCCCGGAATGCGGGCAGACATGGTAGCTCTGGACCTTCGGGCTCCCAACCTGCAACCCCTGCACAATCCTGTTTCGCATGTGGTCTATGCCGCCACAGGCGCAGAGGTGTGCATGAGCATGGTCGGCGGAGAGGTATTATATAATGATGGAGCCTTCCTGAAAATTGACTATCCTTCCCTGCTCAAAGAAGTGTCCGCCCTGCGCTCTTGGGTGCGCGAAAAGCTGTCCTGACGTGCTGCTTTTCCCTGTCCCGGAACGGACAACATCTTCCGATCCATATTTATGTTGACTTTTTCCCGAATCTGTTTAATTCAACCCTGCTTTCAGGAACAATATTCGCGCGCAGCCCGCGCGGTTTAAGGAGGACGATACAATGAGTGCCAATTTTGAAGGTGCAGTAAAGACTGCGGAAGGCGTGCTCTTCAACGGCGTTATCTGCCAGCCCGTAGTGGAAAAGTGCGAGGGCTGCGACCGTACCAAGCAGTTCGAAGATGCCACCTATTGCGGCAGCTACGCACAGCCCGCAGCCAAGTGGGCTCTGGGCGCATGTAACTTTGCCACCCACGTCAAGGCTTCCCTTGACAAGCAGGGCAAGGTTAAGCTTAACCCCCTCAAGGCTTCCAAGCGCGCTGCCAAGGGCCGCTAGGCTCCCTTTTTCAGCCGTCAAACGGGAAGGTGCGCAAACTGCGGTGCCTTCCCGTTTTTCTTTCACCCGCAAGCGGCTTCCGGCAGTTTTCAAGCAAACTGCCCAAAACTGCCCACCCAGCCGGTCGCATACCGGGCCGGCCAACCCACCGGAGCGAATCCATGCTGGAACAACTGTTCGCCTTTCTGGATCGGCAGCGCGACCTCGTTATCTCCCTGCAGACAGAAATGTCCGCCCGCCCTGCCCTGTGCCCCTCCAGCGGTGGCATAGGCGAAGTGGAAAAAGCCGCCTTCCTCAAGGACTGGCTCACCGCTAACGGCATCGCGTACATCGAAGAATTGCGCGCACCGGATAACCGCGTCCCCTGCGGTTACCGCCCCACTCTTATCGCGCGTGTTCCCGGAAAACAGAAGAAAACCGTCTGGATTCTCGCTCACACAGACGTGGTGCCCACCGGCGACCCGGACCTGTGGACCGGCGATCCGTGGGTGGTGCGTGTAGACGGCGACACCCTGTGCGGACGCGGCGTGGAAGACAACCAGCAGGGCATAGTCTCCGGCCTGCTTACCGCCAAGGCTCTGCTGGAGCTCGGTGTGCAGCCGGATTTGACGCTGGGCCTCATCTTCGTGGCCGACGAAGAAACAGGAAGCATCTACGGCCTCGACTACCTCATGCGGCAACGCCCGGACCTTTTCGCCAAGGACGACCTCATTCTCGTGCCTGACGTGGGCAACGCAGAAGGCTCCATGATTGAGGTGGCAGAAAAGTCCATCCTCTGGCTCAAGGTCACGGTCCGGGGCAGGCAGTGCCACGCCTCGCGCCCCGCACTCGGCGTCAACTCACTGGAAGCAGCGGCAGACCTCATCCTGCGTGTGCGCTCCCTGCACGATGCCTTCAACCGGGTAGATGAACTTTTCGAACCGCCCATCTCCACCTTCACACCCACCAAAAAAGAACTGAACGTGGAAAACGTGAACACCGTTCCGGGCATGGACGTGTTCTACATAGACTGCCGCGTCCTGCCCGGGTACGACATTGCGGACGTCCGTTCGGCTGTGCGCTCCCTTGCCGATGAGGTAGAGCGTGAGCGCGGTGTGAGCATAACCCTTGAGGATGTGCAGGCAAACCAGTCCACCGTCTCCACCCCTGCGGACTGCGAGGTGGTCAAACGCCTTGCCTCAGCCATACGCGCCGTATACGCTGTTGAACCCCGCGCCATGGGCATAGGCGGCGGCACCGTGGCGGCACATATGCGTGTCCACGGGCTTGAGGTAGCCTGCTGGAGCAAGCTTGGCGGTCAGGCGCACCAGCCAGACGAAAAAAGCCTTATATCCAGCAATATCAATGACGCCAAGGTCATGACAAGCCTGCTGTTCAAGTAACACGTTCCTTACGTATCCATGCCGCCTGTGCCGGGTTCTGGCGGCAGCCTAACCTGTCTATCCGCCCCGGAGTGTGCCAAAGCCGCTCCGGGGCATTTGAGCCAAATCATGCACAGCCACCCCAGTTCTTCCCGCCCGCTCAAGGCCATGCCCGACACGTTCGACGTCATCGTCGTCGGAGCGGGCCATGCGGGCTGCGAAGCCGCAATGGCCGCCTCCAGCCTGAGCCTGAATACCCTCCTGCTCACGGTCAATGCAGACCACATCGGCGCGCTTTCCTGCAACCCTGCCATAGGCGGCCTTGCCAAAGGCCACATGGTGCGCGAAATAGATGCCCTGGGTGGCATGATGGGCCTCTGGGCCGATGAATCAGGCATTCAGTTCCGTACCCTGAACACCAGCAAAGGCCCGGCCGTTCACGCCACACGCGCCCAGATAGATCGCGATGCCTACATGAGGGCCGTAAAAAGAGATATCTTCGCGCAGGACCATCTCTGGGTCTTTCAGGATACCGCCGAGGAAATTCTCGTGGAGAAGGAGCGCTGCGCCGGGGTACGCACCCGTCTGCAGCAGGTCTTCCGCTCCCGCGCGGTCATTGTCACGGCAGGCACCTTCATGCGCGGCCTTATTCACGTAGGCATGACCAGTTTTTCCGGCGGCAGGCTGGGTGATCCCGCCGCCATGGGCCTTTCCGCCTCGCTGGAATCGGTGGGCCTTGTGCTGGGAAGACTCAAAACAGGCACCACCCCACGCCTGCTGAGAGACAGCATTGACTTTTCCGTCATGGAGGTTCAACCGGGCGACACGCCGCCACCGCTGTTCAGTTTCCGCTCCACGGGTACGGGCATGCCGCAACTGCCCTGCCATATGACATGGACCAACGAACGCACCCACGCCGCCATCCGCTCCGGGTTCGACCGCTCCCCCATGTTCACGGGCGTTATAGAAGGAACAGGCGCGCGCTACTGCCCGTCCATAGAAGACAAGGTGGCCCGTTTTCCCGAAAAGGAACGCCACCAGATTTTCGTGGAGCCGGAAGGGGCAAACAGCCCGGAATGCTACCCCAACGGCATCCCTACCAGCCTGCCGCTGGACGTCCAAAAAGCCATGATTGCCACCATTCCCGGATTGGAAAAAGCGCAGATCGTCCGCCCCGGCTACGCCATAGAATACGATTACGCAAACCCCGTTCAGCTGCTGCCCACGCTGGAAACCAAATGCCTTCCCGGTCTGTACATGGCTGGTCAGGTCAACGGCACCTCCGGCTATGAGGAAGCTGCCGCGCAGGGGCTGTGGGCCGCGCTTAATGCCGCCAGCGCCCTTACGGGACACTCTCCCTTTCTGCCCGGACGCGATACGGCATACATGGCAGTGCTGGTGGACGATCTGGTAACCAAGGGAACCAAAGAGCCTTACCGCATGTTCACATCCCGCGCAGAGCACAGACTGCTCCTGCGCGAAAGCAACGCAGACAGCCGCCTCACCCCTCTGGGGCGCGAGATCGGGCTGGTAAAAGATGAACAATGGGCATGTTTTACCGCCAAGCACACGGCACTAAAAACGCTGCTCTCAGAACTGGAGGAACGCAGGCTCACCCCCGATGCCGAAACCCGCTCCCGGCTGGAAGCCATGGGCGAACCCGCTCCCACCAAGGCCATTTCCCTCGGCGATCTGCTGCGGCGCCCGGCCCTGCGCATCTCTGATCTGGCCCCGTTCTGGCCCGATCTGGCACATTTTCCGCATGATGCCTTGCAGGAAGCGGAAACAGTGACAAAATATGCCGGGTACCTTCGCAGGCAGGAAGAACTGGTGGAGCGTTTCTCCCGTGCGGAGACTCTGGTGCTGCCAGAAGACCTGCCCTACGCCGATGTCGCGGGACTCACCCGCGAAGCGGTTGAAAAACTCAGTGCAGTACGCCCCCGCACGCTCGGGCAGGCTTCCCGAATTTCAGGCATCACTCCGGCAGCCATATCCTGCCTGGAAATACACCTGAAAAAAATGGAACGGTCACGGTAACTCCATGCCGGCACTGGCATAATGCTTTTCACATTGCAGGATTTGCGGTATGCACGGCAATATATACATGGCAGATTTATGCTTCTGCATCAGGACACGGCGTTTTTTCGTAACTCCCCAGCAAGGATGATATTGCTACCGTGAATTTTCTCACCCCCATGGCGGCGGACAGAACCACCGACTATTTCTCGGAGATAGGACGCAGCTTTTCCCAATCCTCCATGCGGGACCAGCTTTCCATGCAGGTCATAGGGTTGCTTGCGATCATCGTAGCCATCCTTGTGGTCATCATTATCCTCATGTGGCTGCGCGCCAAGCGCAATGCGGTCTACATCCCTCATGGCTGGATTCTCACCCCCACGGATATCGAAGTTACGATCAGGTCTGCCATGGACCAGCGTAGTAAGTTTGAGGTGCAATTCCACTCGGAAACAGAAAAACGCCGTTCCACCTTCTGCACAGTAATTGATGTGGGCAACGGCGTAATCACCATGGAATGTTCCGGGCTTAAAAATATCAGCAAAAGCTGGATGGGCCGCATGGTAGATTGCTACTTCCGGGTGCAGGATGAAAAACGCAATCAAATGTACTACATGTTTTCCTCTTCCATTGCAGGCATACGCCCCGTCACCACAGAAATAAGCCATATCAGCATCACCATTCCTGAAAAGATTGAGCAGAAACAAAAGCGTGCTTCTTTGCGAGTGGACCCGCCGGAACAATACATCCTCGGTATAGCAGTCTGGAAAGAACGCATGCTGGGCGACGGCAACCACGACTTGAATATCAAGAACTGGGGCAAGCCACTCCTTAGCTTCATTCCCGGCAAGCGTGCTCAGGTGCGGCTCTCAAATATTTCCGCAGGCGGCATAAAATTGCACGTCAAGCGACAGGATGCCAAAGACTCCGGGCTGGAGTTCAATATTGGTGACAAGCTTTTCATCCTGCTGGATTTGTGGGAGCCTGAAACGGGCCAGCGTCAGCGCCACTGGTTGCTGTGCCGCCTGCAATTGCCCTATACCGATTTCGAAACCCGCGACGTGGACCTCGGCTTGCAGTTTCTGCACCGGGCAGAGATGAAAGAAGGCTCCAATTCCGAACTGGTTTGGGGCCCCTCCCTGCGCAGCAACGAGGTGGACGAAATAGGCAACTGGGCCATGCGCAGGCATCTTGAGCTTTACAGGGAGAAGGGGCTGGAATAAATGCAGCTTCACCCCAATTTGCACTTGCGTCATATAAAAGTGATGGATATTGTCGCACAATCCTAGGTGGCCGTCATGCACCTCATTTCAACAACTATTACCAAGGAGACAGGTTTTGGACGGAGGCTCTGACAGTCGACTCTGGTCACTGTTCTCAAACATTTTTCACAACAAAACCGGAGACAGCGTAGAAAAAGCCATTCTGGAGGCGCGTGAAGACGGTGAGCTGGAAGCCGTAGAAGGCTCCATGCTCCTTAACGTGCTCAGTCTGGATGAAACGCAGGTTGATGAAATCATGGTGCCGCGCACGGATATCCACTGCGCCTCCATAGATTCTTCACTCATAGACGTAGTGAAGATCATTGTCGAATCCGGTCATTCCCGCATTCCCATCTTCGAAGGCAACAGAGACAACATCATCGGCGTAGCGTATGCCAAAGATCTGTTGCAATATCTTTACGATCCGGCACGCCACGATACCCCGCTGCGCACCATCATGCGCAAACCGTTCTTTGTTCCGGAAACCAAGATGGTGAGCGACCTGCTGCAGGAATTCCGCGTACGCAAGCTGCACTTTGCCATCGCGGTAGACGAATACGGCGGCACTTCCGGAGTGGTGACAATAGAAGACATACTCGAAATCATCGTGGGCGACATCGATGACGAATACGATCTTCCTAAAGAAGACGACATCCAGCCGCTGACCGATACCAGCTACCTCCTTTCCGGGCGGGCACTGCTGGAAGAACTCGAGCCTGCCCTCGGAATCTCGCTGGCATCGGAACAGGTGGAAACCATCGGCGGATATCTGAGCGAACTCGCAGGGCATGTCCCTCAGGCCGGAGAATCATTCATGCTGGAAGGCTACCGCTTCAGCGTGCAGGATGCCAACGCCAAGCAGATCCAGTCTATCCTTGCGGAACGACAGGAATAATTGTGTTTCACGCAAAACACTCCTCCGGCTGCATGTCATTTGCCGCTTGACCTTTTACAAAAAACGCCTTTTCCTCTGCCCATCATGCACATATTCGCAACGGCCATCGCTGCCCTTGGCCTCTGGCTCGGCATGGCGAACGACCTTATTCAGGTTCCCCTGTTCGCCATGGCCTTTCCCGTGGCGCTGTACCACATTGCTCAAAACTCCCCCACATGGCAAAGCGCCCTGCGCTCTGCGCTTCTGGCGGGCACGGCTGGCTATGCCGCCTGCCTGTACTGGATAGTAATCCCGCTGAACACGCAGGCTGGCATCCCATGGCCCCTCGCCCTGCCCGCGCCGCTCCTGCTGGCCTTCTATCTCAGCCTGTATTGCGGCCTGTTTACCGTGCTCATACACCGCGTTGCCAAACGGCTTTCCCCGACCGTGCTCGGCGTTTTCGCCATGCTGCTGTGGGGCACGCTGGAACTGCTCCGCGGCACACTGTTCACCGGTTTTCCGTGGGCTGTCCTTGCGGCGGCTTTTGCTCCGTGGCCTGTAATGCTGCAGCCCCTTTCTTTTCTGGGCTCCTATGTCTATTCCGGGGTTCTTGCCGGTGTGGCATGCCTGCTGTTTGAATCGTACTCCACAAGGTCCGCCCGCCCTGCTCTTGCCGCTCTCGTCGTCATGGCCGCGTGCGCGGGGTGGTCATGGCATATGTGGAATTCCCCCATTGTCACCACTGCCCCGGTGCGCACTCTCATGGTTCAGGGGAACATCGATCAGGGGCAGAAATGGGCACCTGCCTACCAGAACGGCACTGTCCACAGATATGTGGACATGACCCGCGCCGGGCTGGATAAGCATCCTTCCGATCTGGTCATATGGCCGGAAACGTCCATGCCCTTCTACCTGCAGGAAAAGCAGGAATACCTTTCCATGCTGCGCGAACTGACCATTGAGACGCAAACCCCGCTGCTGGTCGGCACTCCCGCCTACGCCAACGGCACGCAGGGCAGACAGTGGGATACCCTGAACAGGGCATACCTCATGGGCAATGACGGCTTCCTTTCCGGGTGGTATGATAAAGAACACTTAGTGCCTTTCGGCGAGTACATCCCCTTTGGCATGCACATTCCATTTCTTGATGTATTTTTTGAAGGTACAGGCGACTTCCAAACCAGCTCTGCCACACACCCCATCATTCATGGCAACCTTGCCATGGGGGTTCTCATCTGCTATGAAACAATATTCACTGACCTTACACAGCAGAGGGTGCGCGATGGTGCCAATCTGCTTGTAAACATCAGTAATGACGCATGGTTCGGCAACACGGCAGCCCCTGAACAGCATCTGCAACTGGCCGTTCTGCGCGCTGTGGAACAAGGCCGCTATCTGGTACGGGGCACGAACACAGGCATAAGCGCCATTGTGGACCCGAAAGGCAGAATCCTCACCCGTGGCGCACTGTTCAAGGCAGAGGCCGTATACGGCACTGCCGCTCTGGTGCAGGGCACAACGCCCTTCCATCGCATGTACCCGAACCTGCACCTCGCCGTTCTGGGTGCATGCGCCCTGTTGCTTGCCCGTGGCGCGTTTGGCAGACCACATTCAACCCGTCGAAAAAGATAACATCCCCATATGCTACACCTTGCCGATATCCGCACCCGCAGCATAACGCTGGCTGAACAGTTCTCCACCTTGTGGAGGCGTCTTTGACCTTGCATCAAGCAAGAGCCGTCTGGATGAAATAGAAAAGCAGCTGTCCAGCCCCGGCGCGTGGGACAAACCGGAAAAACTCACCCCCGTGCTTCGGGAAAAAAGCACTCTCGAAAACGAGATAGCCCGTCTGGACGCACTGCGTCAGGCGCGTGAAGACCTCGACGAATGGCTCACCCTCGCGGAAGAAGACCAAAGCGCCGAAATTCTGGAAACCCTGTCCGCACAGGCGGACACTCTGGAAGAGCTACTTCAGGTCACAGAAATGAACATGCTCCTTTCCGCACCGGAAGACGGCAAGGACGCCATTCTGGAAATCCACCCCGGTGCCGGCGGAACAGAAGCTCAGGACTGGGCGCAGATGCTCCTGCGCATGTATGTCCGCTGGGCGGATGCACAGGATTTCAAAGCGGAGTATCTTGATTTTCTCGACGGTGACGAAGCAGGCATAAAAAGCGTCACCCTGCGCATACGTGGTGCCAATGCCTACGGCCTTCTCAAGGGAGAACGGGGCATCCATCGCCTCATCCGCATCTCTCCGTTCGATTCCTCAGGCCGCAGACACACCTCCTTCGCGTCTGTCGATGTCATTCCCGATGCAGGCGATGATATCACCATAGACATGAAGGAAACGGATCTGCGCATCGATTTCTTCCGTTCCAGCGGTCCCGGCGGGCAAAGCGTAAACACCACCAGTTCCGCCGTGCGCATAACCCACATTCCCACGGGCACTGTGGCACAATGCCAGAACGAAAAATCACAGCACGCCAACCGCGACTCCGCCATGCAGATACTCAAGGCCAGACTCTACGATCTGGAACTGCGCAAACGGCAGGATGAACGGCAGGCAGAGTACGCGAACAAAATGGACATCAGCTTCGGCAGTCAGATACGCACGTATACGCTTCAACCCTACCGATTGGTCAAAGATCATCGGACAAATACGGAAATCGGGGATGTCGAGGCCGTGCTCAACGGCAGGATAGACACATTCCTGCGAGATTTCCTCCTCTACCTCCATGCGGAAAACTAACCATGAAGGACCGCCCACCACAAAGGGCGAGCTGAAAGACCTCTCCGGAGAACTGGAGCAACTGCGCCGTCTTCTCGTCTCCCATGCGGCAGAATTGAAGGACGAAAACTGTTCTCAGCAGACTCTGGTGGCCATAACGCGCATCGTTCCCGGATTAACCGGCGAGAAGTGGGATGAACTGGCCGCAGCCCATGGGCTGGGAGACTGGATGGCGCTGGGGCTTGATGCAACATCCTGCGCCAATCTGCTCAGACTGCAGAAGGCACTGGAAGAACTTACGCATCAGACCGAGCACGACGCCCTTACCGGACTAGCCAACCGTCGCGCCTTCACCCGCCACATGCGCATGGAAATGGAGCGGGTGGAACGCAGCAACGGTCAGGTGAGCATTGCCGTTCTGGACATAGACGACTTCAAACAAGTTAACGACACCTACGGGCACGCCTGCGGCGACGAGGTACTGCGCGTACTCGCACAGGTCATGCGTGAAAACATCCGTGCTTACGATGTGGCCGCCCGCATCGGCGGCGAGGAATTCGCCCTCATCCTGCCCGGTGCCGCCGCGCTGAGCGCCAAAGCGCTGGTCGAGCGCATGCTGGAAGCGTTCAGAACCCGCAGCTTCCTCTGCCCGCCGTCGCCTCCTTTCCATTGCACCTTCTCCTGTGGCGTGTCCTGTATCCGGAGCAAATCTCTCATATCTTCCAACAAGCTGCTGGAGCTTGCGGACATGGCGCTTTATGAAGCCAAAGCTCATGGCAAAAACCGCGTTCATGTGGCCCGCCAGCAGGAAGCATCATTCGACCGCTCCACCATGGTCCATTCCAATGAAAAACAATTTCTCTTTTCCGGCACGGAATAACTCTGCGGTGACAGCATGACCAGCAACAGAACTCTCAGTGTATGCGTTCTCAGCGGCAAAGGCGGCGTAGGCAAATCCAACATTGCCCTCAATCTGGGGTATTGCATGTTCCGCGGCGGTTTTCCCCTGCTGCTTATGGATTGCGATCTGGGCTTGGCCAACCTTGATGTACTGCTGGGCGTAACCCCTGAATACGACATGCAGAAGCTTCTGGATACAGACATGGATCCCGCCCTCATTGCCGTGCAGGTGGAACCCGGCGGATTCGACTTCCTCCCCGCCGCCTCGGGCGTTCCCGAACTGGTGGAAATGGATGCGGATCTGCGCGAAATGCTGTTCCGCAAACTCTCGCCCCTGTTCTCCCGATACGACTACCTGTTCATGGACCTTGGCGCGGGCATCAACCCCACGGTACTGGAATTTGCCTCCATGGCCCATGTGCGGCTTGTAATCGTCACTCCGGAACCCACCTCGCTCACAGACAGCTACGCCCTCATCAAGGTACTGGCAACGCAGCACGGCGTGCGAGACTTCCACATCATCGTCAATCAGGTAGAAGACCGGCACGAAGAAGAAGTCACGTTCAAGCGTCTTGCCGCCGCCTGCGACAAATTTCTCGGCATCACTCCCGTCCTGCTGGGTGGCATCCGTGCAGACAAAATGGTTCCGGAATCCGTCCGCAGACAAAAGCCCCTGCTCAAAATGGCCCCCTCCTCCCCTGCTGCTCATGACCTGTTCGCACTGGCTGTAAAGCTGCAGCGGCTGCGCACCTCCATGCAGGCGGTTATCTCTGCCGGTCCGTTCGCCTCAGAGACACAACCTAATTTTGAATAACATCTTGAATATCAGGTTGATTTATTACATACTCCCATTGCCCGAGCGAAGTTGGTTTTTCTTTTTGATTTCTAACCATAGCGCATGTCTCCATGCCCGCATCTGCCCGGAGTAGGCAATGAACAAAAGCGAACTCATCAAAACCTTGTCAGACCAGAACGGCATCTCCATCGAAGAGGCGACAACCGTGGTCAACATCTTCGTGGACAGCATGAAAAATGCCCTTGCCAGCGGCGACCGTGTGGAAATCCGCGGTTTCGGCAGCTTCAAGCTCAAGGACTACGGCGGCTACACCGGCCGCAATCCAAAGACCGGCGAAATCGTCAAGGTCAAGCCCAAGCAACTGCCCTTCTTCCGGGCTGGCAAGGAACTCAAAGAATATCTCAATGAATAGTTTTTTCCGTTGTTGCGGTCTTGACCGCATGGCGTATTTCGCCTGCCTTCTCTGTCTTGCGACCACGCTTGCGCCGCTAAGAACAGCCGGGGCGGCAGACGCACACAGCGCGCAGAACACTCCCGTTCTGCGCATTGTGTTTTTTGCCAATACGCATGGCGAGGTACATCCCTGCCCCTCCTGAGGACGCAAAACGCTCGGAGGGCTGGCCCGGAGGGTCGGCGTGCTGGATGTATACCGTCAGGACGGACCGTTGCTTATCATCGGCGGGCCGGGTGAATTCACCCTGCCTGATGGCGCACCGCTGCATAGGGATGATGCTGGCACCCTTGCCACCATTTACAGTCGCATGGCTGTGGCGGCAGGCTGGCTTGAACCGGCGGCACGCGACTGGTTTCAGGCACACGGAGCGGAACCGCCTAACGGGTTTCACCCCGTTGACCAAACCCCTGTTGTGCAGCAGAGTGTTGTGCAGGGCAAAACCATAGGCGTTGTCCTGTTCCCCGCTGCCTTTGCGGGCAACCCGGAACAGGAAAATGAACTGCTCGCACTGGCCCAACGCCTGCGCGACCAATGTGACCTGATCATAGGCGTAAGCCCGTGGGGCACAAAGGCAGAAAGAACGTTCCTCCCCGCAGCCTCAGGGTATTACGATGTCATCCTCGGCGGCGGTGAAGGACAGGGCATGCGGGGCAATATGGATACCAAGGGCACAGTTCTCTGGGCCCGCGGATACGGCAAGGGCATGGCTCTCGCCGTTCTGGAACTTATGGAATGGCCCTCCCGTCAATCGGACAGACCGGACTGGGCTTGGGTCGAGGATGACAACGTTCGCTTCCCCGTTGTCCTGCTCGATGAAGGAATACGGCCCGACCCGCAGACAACCGAACTGCTGGCCGGGCAACAATAAAAACCACGGCTTGCGAAGAATACGGGCACTATATCGCACAGAGCGCAAGGAGCAAAAGCGGTGAGCGCAATTTCAGAATCTGTTGCCATCCATAAAATGCAGGGTTGCGGCAACGATTTCGTTTTCATAGACAACAGGCAGCTCAAACTGCCGGTTTCCGACATGCCGGAATGGGCACGCAAGGTTTGCCGCCGTTCTTTCGGCGTGGGTGCGGACGGGCTGGTCTTTCTGGAAGAGGCACCGGATACCTCCGTGGACTACCGCTGGCACTTTTACAATGCCGATGGCTCCCGGGCTGAAATGTGCGGTAATGCTTCCCGTTGCGCCGGACTGCTGGCGGTGAAGCTCGGCTTTGCCGGTCCTGTGCACACCTTCGGATCCGATGCCGGTCCCATCCGCGCAGAGGTAGATGCCCGAAACTGCGAAGTAAAGGTGCAGCTCACCCCACCCAAAGGGCTGGAACTCCACAAGTCCATAGATATGGACGGCAAGCCGGATGAAATTCACTTCGTGAACACCGGCGTTCCGCACGCGGTATACCTGCATGAAAACGCAGGTTCGCTGGATGTGAAAAAACTGGGGGCGCATGTCCGTTACCATCCTCTGTTTGCTCCTGCCGGAACCAACGCAAACTTCGTCACGGTGCATGACAAAGGAAATATCCATCTGCGCACCTACGAGCGCGGCGTGGAGGATGAAACCTACGCCTGCGGCACCGGAGCAGCAGCCGGAGTAGTAGTTACGCACGCGCTGGGACTGACCGGTCCGGAAGTAAACGTGCGCAGCTCCGGCGGAGAGATATTGGGCATTTCCCTTGAAGATGGCTGCGTCTTCCTCAAAGGCAAGGCACTGAACGTCTATTCCGGCGAAATGTATCTGGCAGCACTGGGCCTGACCCTGCCCTAAGAACATACGGCCCGCTCGCCCGCGTTTACGCAGGGCGGACGCACCGAGAGACCGAGCGAAGAGGAGGCTTTTTATGCAATTCAGGGGTGCGTTTACGGCACTGGTAACACCGTTCAGAAACGGTGCCGTGGATGAGGAACGCTACAGGGAACTGGTGGAGTGGCAGATCGAAAATGGAATTAACGGTCTTGTGCCCTGCGGCACCACGGGAGAATCGGCCACCCTCTCCCATGAGGAGCACCGAGAGGTCATACGCATCTGCGTGGAGCAGGCCAATAAACGCGTGCCTGTGCTTGCCGGTGCCGGTTCCAATAATACCAAAGAAGCCATCGACCTTACCCGCTTTGCCAAGGAAGCCGGGGCCGATGGTGCCCTGCTGATCACGCCCTACTACAACAAACCCACCCAGGAAGGGCTGTACCAGCATTTCAAGGCCATAGCCGAAGAGGTTTCCCTGCCGTTCATCCTCTACAACGTCCCCGGACGCACCGGCACCAACATGCTGCCCTGCACCCTTGCGCGCCTGAAAAAAGACGTTCCGCAGGTCAAGGGCGTGAAAGAGGCTACGGGAAATCTGGCGCAGGTATCCGACATTCTGGAACAGTGCGGCCCGGACTTTCAGGTGGTTTCCGGAGACGACTTCACGGTGCTCCCGCTGCTTTCTCTCGGCGGGTGCGGTGTCATCTCCGTTGTTTCCAACATCATTCCGGACCGCATGGCAGGCCTGTGCAAAGCCTTTGCGGAAGGAAATCTGGACGAGGCCCGCAGGCTGCATTTTGACATGCAGGGCCTGTGCAGAGCCATGTTCATTGAAACAAATCCCATTCCGGTCAAAACCTCGCTTTCCATGATGGGCAAAATCTCGCTGGAACTGCGCCTGCCCATGGTTCCGCTGGCCGAATCCAGCGAAAAAGCGTTGCAGGCCTGTCTCAAGTCCAAGGGCATCATCTAGTCTCTGGAGCGGCCATAACATCAAATGCCCGCCGGAAGTCCGTTCCGGCGGGCATTTTTCTTAATGCTTCAGGGTCTATACGTACACGGACCGCAGAACATCCCCAACTGTCCGGGAGACAGAATCCCCCTGCCGGGCCAGAGTCTCCGCACACAACACATCGTGCACGGTGCCGCCGGAATACACCACTACGGTCTGGGCAAAATACTCCGCTTCGTCCACATCATGCGTCACCAGAATCATGGGGATGGCAAAGTGTTCCAAAATCCTTGCCAGTTCGTTGCGCATACGGATGCGCAAAGGCTGATCAAGTGCAGAGAACGGCTCATCCAGCAACAGCATGTCAGGACGGCCAACAAGGGCACGCGCCAGCGCAACACGCTGGCGCTGACCGCCGGACAATTCATCGGGGCGCGATTCTGCAAGGCACCGGATGCCGAACACATCCAGCGTCTCATCCAGTATACGTGCCTGTTCCCTGCCAAGGCGCCATGTCCAGCGGGAAAGGCCAAAGGCCACATTCTGCCGCACCGTATAATGCGGAAACAGTGCGTAATCCTGAAACACATACCCCACGCGGCGCTGACGGGGCGGAATGTTGATTCCGGCTGCAGAGTCAAAATACACCCGGCCCCCCAGTGCAATCCGCCCGGAGTCGGGAGTCAGCAAGCCCGCTACCGCCTGCAATGTGAGAGACTTCCCGGAACCGGAAGGCCCGGCAAGCACAAGATGGCGCACATCTGAGACAATCCGCGTGTTCAGTGTAAAGCGGCGTGCCTCAGATTTGCCCATAAGCTCTTTCCACAACGGCAATCGCCGTGCGCCAACTGTTTTTCGAATATCAATGTCGAATTGCATGCCTACTCCAAAAACAGGTCAACCAGCCAATGTGAACGTGTGATATGCACCATTGCCCGTTACGGAGCAGAGAACCCGAAAGAGCGCAGCACCGCCTTGGCTTCTTCGCTCTGCAGAAACACCGTGAACCGTTTTGCCTCTTCCGGATGGGCAGAACCCTTGAGAGCGGCCATCGGATACTCTGCAGGTTCATCCAGCGCAATTTCCGAAGCAACCTCTACCGCTGCTCCGCCTTTAATGGCGTCAGAGGCATACACAAACCCGGCGTCCACCTCTCCGCGCACAAGATAGTCCAGCACCTGTCGTACAGACTCACCGTAAACGAGCTTGGGGGCCAGCGTATCCCACAGATCAGAGTTAACAATGGCCGTCTTGGCATATTCACCCGCAGGCACGGTTTCCGGCGTGCCCACTGCCACCAGCTTTACAGAATCAGAAGTCAGGCTCGCCATGTCGGTCACCTTGGCTTTATTCCCGGCAGGAACGGCAAGCACCAGCGCGTTTGTCAGCAGAACGGAAACATCCTCCCGGTTCACAAACCCGGCCTCCACGGCGGTATTCATCCATTTTGTGTTGGCGGAAACAAAGACATCCACCGGGGCTCCCTGCTCTATCTGCTTATAAAGCGGGCCGGAGGCGGCAAAGTTCATCACCACATCCAGACCGGGATGCTTCTCTTCATACATGGTTTCCAGCTTTCCAAAGGCGTCCGTCAGGCTGGCTGCAGCGGAAACAGTAAGTTCCGCCGCATGGAGCGGAATGTTCAGAAGAAGCACGCACATAATGGCCATCAGAATTCGTTTCATCAGATATCCCTTCCTAGTGCCTCATTTTGGGGAAAGCAGTTTCCCGGTTATCACCAATAGAACAACACAAACCACTGAAACTATTATTACAAGCGTGTTGGCGAGCGTGTCGTTGCCGGCCTGAACTGCGCTGTACACAGCAAGGGAAAGGGTCTGGGTGCGTCCGGGCAGATTCCCCGCCACCATGAGCGTTGCGCCAAACTCCCCCATAGCCCGGGCAAACGCCAGCATGGTTCCTGCCAGAATCCCTCTGAAAGCCAGCGGCAGCGTGATGCGCAAAAAAATCTCCCACTCACCTGCTCCCGCTATCCGTGCGGCATTCAGATAATTCTGCGGCACCCCCTCCAGTGCGGCTCGTGCTGATTTGAAAACCATGGGAAAGGAGACCACGGCAGCGGCGATAATCGCC
Organism: Desulfovibrio psychrotolerans; assembly: GCF_013340305.1. Classification (NCBI taxonomy): domain Bacteria; kingdom Pseudomonadati; phylum Thermodesulfobacteriota; class Desulfovibrionia; order Desulfovibrionales; family Desulfovibrionaceae; genus Desulfovibrio; species Desulfovibrio psychrotolerans. Next base: position 89,784 of record NZ_BLVP01000001.1, on the reverse strand, counting down.
CCCTGCAATGTAAACATGAGTGTAATGCCGAAGGTTCTGTCCAGCCATGCTCCCAACAGCCCATTCCGACCTATGAAGACAATCAGATAATATCCCAGCACGGTGGGGGGCAGCACCAACGGCAGGGTGCACGCGGCATCTATCCAGTCCCTGCCGGGAAACGCCCGCTTTCCCAGACAGTAGGCAGCAACCACCCCTGTCACGCAGGCTATTCCCGTTGCACAAAATGCCACCTTCAACGTCAGCAGCAAGGGAACCCATATCTCACCGGTCATCCCGCCTCCATCGTGCCGGACAGCACCTCGCCGCCATTTCTGCAATCATTCCGCACAGCAACACGCAACTCATGCCATAACAAAGCCATACTCCATCCATGCTGAACAAATATTCCTGCATCCCATCCCCTTCTCCCGGTTGCCGTGCCTGTCGTCACAGCAACCCACCGTCAGGCGTGGCTGCTCCCTATCCTTGCAGATAATGCAGTGCATACTGGCACAGCACGCCCGCAGGTGAAAGCCAACACCGAAAACATCCCTTTTGGTGATTTCAAGATGAGTGCCAAGAAAATATATTATTTGTTTACAGGCAATTACACATGGACGAATTTCCCGGCGCAGCACAATTCTACAAATTAGTATCCAGTTGCGACACAATGCCACACGCACCCGACAGAAATGTAGCAGGCCCCATATTGCCGCAAAGGGAGGATGCGGCACCTGCAACGCAGAGAAAATCTCCACGGTATCGGCATCTTGCGCTCTGTGCACGGGCATTGTATGATGAAATCCGTTATTTTGAGCCTGCAGCATGATGTTTTGCAGTGGGCACTCTCCATAGTTCCACCCTCTACTCTTCGTGAGCCGTATGAGCGAGCAAACCACTTCCTACGCATTCCCATGGCTGGCGCACTATGACGAGAATGTCCCGGCATCCGTCAACTACGAAAACATCCCCCTGTTCGCCTTTCTGGACAGAGCAGCGGAAACCACGCCCAAGAGAACAGCGGTTATTTTCAGGAACATGCGCATCTCCTACGGCAAGCTCCGCTTCATGGCAGAGGTGCTCGCCGCCAACCTGCGGCGGCAGGGAGTCCAGCCCGGCGACCGTGTTTCCGTGATGATGCCCAACCTGCCCCAGACCATCATCGCCTTCTGGGGCATTCTCAAGGCTGGCGGCGTTGTGGTAATGACCAACCCGCTCTACATGGAAAAAGAACTGGTCCACCAGATAGAAGATTCCGGTGCACAATACATGATCGCACTGGACCTCGTATGGCCCAAACTGGAAAAACTTCGCGACAAGCTGGGTATCCGCAAATATTTCATCACCCGCATTTCAGAGAGCCTCAAATTTCCGCTCAATTTCCTCTACACCCTTAAAGCAAAACGCGAGGGTTCGCTGCGCCCCATCCCGTTTGACGGAAACACCGTATTGCCATGGTCCGCCCTTACGTCAGGCAAGGAGACCCTGAGTGTTCCCGTAGACAATCCGGCGGAGCAACTGGCCCTGCTGCAATACACCGGCGGCACCACAGGCATAGCCAAAGGGGTCATGCTCACCCACCGCAATCTGACGGTAAACGTCCAGCAGTGCGCTGCCATGCTGCACGGGCTGGAATCAGAAACACACACCTTTCTGGGATTACTCCCCTATTTCCACGTTTTCGGCCTTACGGTCTGCCTTGCGTTTCCCACGCTGCTGCGGGCAACGGTCATCCCCTTCCCGCGCTATGTTCCCAAAGATGTTCTGGACGGCATTGCCAAGTACAAGCCCACCATTTTCCCGGGTGCCCCCTCGGTGTACATCTCGCTCATGCAGCAAAAAGAGATTGGCAAATACGACCTCACCTGCATCCGGTACTGTATTTCCGGCTCATCGCCCATGCCCGTGGAGCAGATGAAGAACTTCGCCAAACTGACAGGAGCCAACATCATAGAAGGCTTCGGCCTCACGGAAGCCTCTCCCGTCACCCATCTGAACCCCATCAACGGCCAGCACAAGGCAGGCTCCATCGGCGTGCCCTTCCCCGATACTGAAGCCCGCATCGTGGACATGGAGGTAGGCAGCGTCCCCCTGCCCCCCGGCAAGATAGGCGAACTGGTTATCCGGGGGCCGCAGATCATGCGCGGTTACTGGAACAGACCGGACGAAACCGCCTCCACCCTGCGTAACGGCTGGCTGTACACGGGCGACATCGCCACCATGGATGACGACGGCTATTTCTTCATCGTGGACCGCAAGAAGGATATGATCATCGTGGGCGGCTACAACGTCTACCCGCGTGAGATTGACGAAGTGCTCTACGAACACCCCAAGGTGCAGGAAGCAGTCACCGTGGGCGTCCCCCACCCCACGCGCGGAGAAATCATAAAGGTGTACATCGTTCCCAAGCCCGGAGAGAAGCTCACCAAAGGTGAGATAATGAGCCATTGCAGGGAGCAGCTTGCCAACTACAAGGTACCCAAACAGGTGGAGTTCCGGGAAGAACTGCCCAAAACCATCGTGGGCAAGGTGCTGCGGCGCGCACTGCGGGCAGAAGAAGAGCAGCGCATCTCAGATGCAGCACAGGCGGATAACGCAGGAGAAGCAGGCGGCATGGCCAACTTCCTGGTTCAGGATGATCTGGCAGACGCCCCGGCATCATCCCGGTGGCAGCAGGAAAGAGAAACTGCGTCCGAACCCGGCACCTCCACGGCAGACAAAAACGATCCTTCCGATAAGAACTGACCCTTCGCACCACAGGGAAGACGTAACCTTATGAAACTCCTATTGCAGCGCGTACGGTGCGGCAAGGTAACTGTGCACGGTAAAACCGTTGCCGAGATCGGACCGGGGCTGGTCGTGCTGGTAGGATTCGGGGCGCATGATACTGCAGACCTGCCGGACCGGAATATCTGGCAGACCATGTTGAGAAAAATGCTCGACTTGCGTATATTTCCCGATAGTGAAGGAAAAATGAACCGCAGCCTGAGTGAATTCGGCGGACAGATTCTGCTCGTGCCGCAATTCACCCTGTATGCAGATACGCGCAAGGGCCGGCGTCCTTCTTTCACCGCCGCCTGCCCGCCCGGAACCGCAGAGCGGCTTTTCAGCACCTTCGCCAGTGCCGTGCGCGAATCTATGTGTTGCAGGGATACTGCGCCGCAGGTAAATGAAAATCCTCCTGTGCAATGCGGCATATTCGGAGCAGATATGGACGTCTCGCTCACCAACTGGGGTCCGGTGACCATAAGTCTGACCGATGCGGACTATACAAGGGATTCATGAACACAGGCTCTCCCGCAACCCGGCTGCTTATAGCTGACGACTCCGACATAACCCGGATGATGCTCGCCCATATCCTGCAGGAAGGACGGGACCTGCGGCAGGCCACAAACGGCGAAGAGTGTCTGGCCGCCTACCGTGATTTTCGTCCGGATATTATCCTGCTGGACCTGAACATGCCGGAACGTGACGGCATGAGCGTCATCCGGGAAATCCGCTCCCGCCATGGGGACCACGATACCTTCATCATCGTGCTCACGGGAGAAGGCAGCCCGGATGCACTCTCCATCTCCCTGAACACCGGAGCCAACGACTTCCTGAGCAAACCCTTCGGCAATGCGGAGCTTCTGGCGCGCATAGGTGTGGCAGAACGTCAGGCCGCCCTTACCCGCCAGTTACGCAGCTACACACAGCGCATCCGCGAAGAGATAGAGCTTGTGGCCTCGCTGCAACAAAAATTGCTGCCGAGCCACTCACCTCTTTTCCCCGGGGTACGCATAGAGACCATCTACCGCCCTTCCGGTCACGCCAGCGGTGATTTTTACGACTATTTCGCCCTGCCGGAACGCAACACCCTGCGCACCGTCATAGCCGATGTATCAGGGCACGGTGCCAGAGCCGCCTTCATCATGAGCATTGTCCGCACCCTGTTCAGGCTCACTCAGACACGCTACTTCCCCCTCGCCACCACCGTCCGCCTCATAAACGACCATCTGCTGGACATCATCGGCACAGAGGAAGACTTCGTCACCCTGTTCTGCGCCGACATCCACTTCAGCACCAACACAATGCAGTATATCAACGCCGGCCATTGCCCCGGCATGCTGCGCACCGAAGAAGGAGCAACCACCCGGCTTGCCTCCTCCACCCCCCTGCTGGGTTTTTTCCCCATAACCCCGCAGGTGCAGCAGGTTCCCTTCCACGCTGGCAGCAGGCTGTTCCTGTTCACAGATGGCTTTTTCGACTGGCAGATGGACAACGGTGCACTTTTTTCCCTGCCCATGTTCTGGGAACAGGCAGCCGGTTGTATGGAACGCCCCAACAACTTTGTGGAAACCCTGCGCTATCGTCTGGCCATGCTGGCCGGTCACGGTGGCAGTTTCCGAGACGATGTCACCGCGCTCTGGATAGCCACAGGGAGCCAGCATGCATAACTACACCTTCCGCACGGCCGCCTATCCCGAATCATGCAGGGCTCTCACCAAGGCGGCACTGGCCGTCATGAAGGAATACATCCTGAGTGAAGACACCCTGCACTCCTTTGATCTGCTCCTCACAGAAGCCACTGCCAACTGCGCACGGCACGCCTACCGCTATTCCGATGTGGGCGATGTGGAAATCGTTCTGGAAATTGAACCGGGCCGGAATATCACCGCCAGAATCTCCGACTGGGGAGAAGGGTTCCCGGCCGAAACCATCCGGCCGGACAAGCCCGTGCTTTCACGGCCGGAGGCGGAAGGGGGGCGCGGCCTGTTCATCATCGCCTCGCTCTCCACACAGTTCCGGATAACCGGAGCAGACGGAAAAAACACCGTACATGCAACTCTAGACATACCGAGGGGATTATGGGCACGCTGACAATCACGCGTCAGGCAACGGCACTCATAGTGCAGCTTTATGGCGAGCTTACCCTGCAGACCGCACCGGACTTCCGCAAAGACATAGAGTCCGCTGTAAACGATAACCAGACGGAATACCTTGTGCTGGACCTAAGCAAGGTCAGCTTCATAGACAGTTCCGGCATAGGCATGCTGGTTGCCCTCAAAACCCAGATGACCAACCGGAGCATCAGCGTCTTTCTCCTCAATCCGTCCGAACAGGCCCGCACCACGCTGCAACTGGTACAGCTCACCAGCTTCTTCCACATCCTCACGGGAGAAGACGCCATGCTCACCATTTTGCCGGAATAAAGGGGAGCCGGGCATGCCGTATCAGCTCGTTCACCATTTTGATCCAAACTTCGACCACATGCGCCTCACCCCGCACGAAGAGGCTGAAGGAAGGGTCGATCACTACAATCTGGGCTACGTGCAGAACGTGGTCATGGGGCAGGTTCTCGCAGAACTGGTTCCCCTTGACAAAGACCTGCCCGCTGGCGCAAACCCTGCCTTTGTACGTCAGGCGGAGTCGCTTCCCATCGGTCCCAACACCACGGTGAACCCTGCTCAACCCATGCAGCTTGTCGCTTCGGCAAACGGCTACGTGTTCTATCACCAAAACCGCATTACGGTGAAGACACTGTTAAATGTTCGTCGCGATGTAGATTTTCACACCGGAAATATTGTCTTTGTGGGCGATGTGCGCGTACACGGCAGCGTGCGCAGCGGGTTCGAGGTCCACGGAAAAAACATCCTTGTCCAAAAAACGGTAGAGGGCGCGCGCATTATCGCTCAGGGAAGCATCACCAGCCAGAACGGAGTAAAAGGCGGCAAGACAGCCCTGCTGGAAGCCGGAAGCGACATCCGGCTCCCCTTTGTGGAAAATGCCGAAATCCGTTGCCGGGGCAATGTGCTCATTGATGCCTCGTGCATGCATACAGACGTTTGGGTAAGCGGCAAATTCGTGGTACGGGGCAGGCTGCAGGGGGGCGCGGTCTATTCCAACTCCGTGGTCTACGTGCAGGAACAACTGGGGGGAGGAATCGGCACGCCAACTGCCATTACCATGGGGTACGATCCGTTCATGCTGCGCCGCCTTAAATCGGTGGACGACAAAATTTCCCATCTGGAAGCATCTGCCGAACAGCTTGAGATGCTGTGCTCCAAAAGCGCAGTCCACAAGCAGGAATATTGCACAAAACTGAACACGGCACAGACCAAACTTGCCGCCTTCAGACGAGAGAGGGTAAGCCTATGGGAAACCATGCAGGCTTCACCGCATATGGGATCATGCAGAATACTCGTGCCGGGACGCATCCGTCCCGGGGTCGAGGTCAGCATCGGGGGGGCATACTGTACCATAAATGATTTTATGGAAAACGTGTGCATATCATCACGGGGCAATGAAATTGTCTTCGACACGCCAGCAATGAAGAGTAAGTAGAATACAGTATGGATATCGCAACTCTCGTCGGGATTCTGGGGGCACTGGGCCTCATTGTCGGTGCCATAGCCATGGGTGGGGCCATGGGAGGCTTTGTCGACATCCCTTCCCTCATCGTGGTGGTGGGGGGCACCTTCGCCGTCGCCTTCGTCATGTTTCCGCTCAAGACCATGCTCGGGGCCGCCAAGGTCATCATGAAAACCTTTTTCGCCAAGCCCCCGGACCTTACCCAGTCCATTCAAACCATCATCGGACTTGCCGAAAAAGCCCGTAAAGAAAGCCTTGTAGCGCTGGAAAAAGTCCAGGTGGACAACGCCTTCATGAAACGCGGCGTCCTGCTCGTCTCAGACGGCACGGAAGAATCACTGGTGCGTTCCATCATGGAAATGGAAATGGCCAACATGATCAAACGCCACCGCACCGGACAGGAAATCCTTAAAGGATTGGGCACCATGGCCCCCGCCTTCGGCATGATAGGCACACTGGTGGGTCTGGTGCAGATGCTCCAGAATCTCGATGATCCCTCGGCCATCGGCCCTGCCATGGCAGTGGCCCTGCTCACCACGTTCTACGGGGCCATCATGGCCAACTGTCTGTTCCTGCCCATGGCCAAAAAGCTGGAAGAACGCTCCAATGAAGAAGCACTGAACATGGAGCTCATCATGGAAGGCGTGCTGGCCATCCTGAATGGCGAACATCCCAGCATAGTACGCGAAAAGCTCAATTCCTTCCTGCCCCCGTCCCAGCGACAGGAGCGGTAGCACATGGCAAAGGACAAGGCACCGCCGCCGCAAAAGCGGCCCAGACCAGACCCGCCCAAGGACGAAGGGCTCCCGCCATGGATGGCCACCTTTGCAGACATGGTCACCCTGCTGCTGTGTTTCTTCGTGCTGCTGCTCTCCTTTGCCCAGCAGGATGCCAATAAATTCAAGACCCTTATGGGTTCCATCAAAAATGCCTTCGGCATCCAGATCCAGCGCAAGGAAGCAGAATTCGCGGCGTTTTCCCCGTCCCAGTTCGAACGCAAGGACGTGGAACTGAAAAAGGACGACCAGCAGATTCTGGGCATGGTGGTGGAGCTCAAGAACATCATCATAGAAGACCCGGACCTGCAACGCACGGTCAAGGTCACAGCCGAAGATCAAGGCGTGGTGCTGCGTTTTCCGGTCATCCTTTTCTTTGATCACGGCTCCGCGGAACTGAAACAGGAAGCCCTGCCCCTGCTGGACGGTGCCATTAAAATTCTCAAAGAGCGCAACGTAAACATGGTCGTGCGCGGACACACCAGCGATGTGCCGGAAACCGGGTCCCTCTACCCTAGCAACTGGGAGCTTTCCTCCTCGCGCGCCGCTGCGGTGCTCCGCGCCCTTATGCAGCGCGGCGACATCTCCGCCTCGCGGCTGAAAGCCGTGGGTTACGCAGATTCCCAACCCCTTCTGCCCAACAACTCCGAAGCAAACCGAGAAACAAACAACCGCATGGAGTTGTACCTCCACAAGCCGGAAGTGAAGAGCTGGTAACCATGTCCCACACATCGCAAGACCGCTACCGGGCAGAACCGGTGCTGCATGAAAACACCCTTGCGGATGTGCGCATCACCGTTGCGGGCAAAAGCATGCTCATGCTCGGTGCGGGAGGCGGCGAGCGCGAGCTGCATCTGCTGCGTTCCTTCCGGGAACAGGCAGAACCGTCCGGCACCCTGCCCGTCCTTTTAGGCAGCGGCATGGGGCATGCCCTGCGCGCCCTTCTGGAGCAGTATGACGGGCCACTGGCCGTGGTGGACAAAGAGCTGCCTATTCTGCAGATCACGGGCCTTTCAGACGGTGCCTCTGTGCAGATTGCCAGTACTCCCCCTCCGGCATCTGGTACTCCGGCCGCATCATCCGCCGGGCAGGACGTGCTCGCCACGGCACTCCGCGAGGGCCGCATCCTCTGGATAGCGGAAGACGATCCCGGGCGCGCTCTGGCCGGACTCACCAGATGGCAGATGGAACACGGCGGCAAACCCTTCCTTCCGCTTGCCCACCCTCTCTACCTGCGGCTGCAAAGAGACTATTACGGAACGCTTCGTGAACACCTGTCCGCCAGCGGCACGTTCGATTTCTGGGCAAAGGCGTCCTACAACAAATTTGCGGGCGGTCCGCCCCGGCTTCTGCTCATCACCAGCCAGTATTTCCTCATGGGAGAAATCATCACCGCCTGCCAGCGGCTAGGTTTTCCCTATCACCTGCTCACACTGGACAATGACGAGGTAGGCCATACCGAATTTGTGGAACGCCTTCTTAAAGCGGTACTTGAATTCAGGCCCGACTTCGCCTTCACCATCAACCATCTGGGCGTGGACCGCGAAGGCGTGCTCACCGACCTGCTGGAAAAGCTCCAACTGCCGCTGGCTTCATGGTTCGTAGATAACCCCCATCTCATCCTCTATCTCTACAACCGACTCATCAGCCCATGGACAGCCATTTTCACGTGGGATACGGACAACATAACCTCCCTGCGTGAACAGGGCTTCCGCCATGTGCACTACCTGCCCCTCGGCACAGACCCGGTCCGCTTCGCCAAGCCTTCCTCCGTACCCTCCGCCCATCCCCTCAAGCGTGATATTTCCTTCGTGGGCAACTCCATGGTCTTCAAGGTCGCGCACCGGATGAAGGCCGGAAAATTTCCCCGCGTCCTGCTCTCCAGCTACAGGCAACTGGCCGGGGAATTCGCGGAACATGAGGAACGCTCGGTCCGCGCCTTCCTCCGCAATCACAAACCGGAAATCCACGCCGCCTTCACCGCACTGGATTCCCCTGAAAGACAGCTTTCCTACGAAACCATGATCACATGGGAAGCCACACGGCAGTACCGAGCACGCTGCGTGGCCCAAACCCTTCCCTTCAGGCCGCTCATCGTGGGTGATAAAGGCTGGCGTCAAACCCTTCCCGAACAACCTCATCCTTGGGACCTGCACCCGGAGATAGGATATTACGACGAGTTGCCGCATTTCTATCCACTCTCAACCATCAATTTCAACTGCACCAGCAAGCAGATGAAAGGCGCGGTGAACCAGCGCGTCTTTGACGTGCCCGCCACAGGCTCCTTCGTTCTCACCGACTGGCGCGTTCAGATGGAAGACCTCTTCGACCCCGGCAAAGAGGTCGCCTGCTACCATACGCCGGAAGAAGCCCCGGACCTTATCCGCTTCTACCTGCGCAACGAGGCCGCGCGCACAAACATTATCCGGGCCGCACGCAAACGCATTCTGGCGGAACACAGCTACGAACAACGCGTCACCGCGCTGGTGCGGACCATGCGCGACATTTTCGGATAACCCGGCATGTCTGCAAAGCCCATCCTCATAGTACAAATGCAGCGAATGGGGGATCTGGTACTCACCTTCCCGCTGTTCCTGTGGCTCAGGCAGATGTTTCCTGCCCATCCCATCTGGGTTGTTGCCGAGCGTATGTTCTTTGAGGGCCTCATGCCGTTAAGTCCCGGCGTGACCTACTTCCCCGCAGAGGCAGCCCCCGCCCTTTCCCGCGAGCGTTATTCCATGGTCATCAACCTGAGCCACCGGGCAGATGCCGCGTCCCTTGCGGGCAAAGTACAAAGCGACTCCGTTCTCGGTGCCGTCACCTCAGGTTCCGGTGCCACGTACATTCACGGAGACTGGCAACTGTACCGGGCTAGTCTTGTGCACAACAACAGGCACAACCTGTTCCACTGGGCAGACCTGAACGGGCTGGACATGGTTCCCTCCGCTGTCCGCAATGCTATACATTGGCCTAAACCTGATGCAGACAGGCCCCATGCAGACCGGGTGGGACTATTTCTCGGGGCCAGTGACCCCGCAAAACGTCCCACCGCCGCCTTCATGCACAAACTTGTGCTTGCGCTGCTCAAACGGGGGCTCAAGCCCGTCCTGCTCGGCGGCAAAACCGAAATGCCTTTAGGCGCACAGGTCGCCTCACTTGCCCAAACCCCCGCCCTGAATCTGTGCGGCAGATTCTCCCTCACGGAATTTGTGGCCTTTACCGGCTCGCTCCGCTGCCTCATCACCCCGGATACAGGCCCCATGCACATCGCGGCCTGGATGGGCACCCCCACGCTCAACCTGTCCATGGGCCATGTCCATCCGTGGGAAACAGGCCCCTACCAGCCCGGTCACCATGTGCTGCGCACCAACATGAGTTGTGTGGGCTGTTGGCAGTGCAAGCACTCCACCGTGCTCTGCCATAAAGCCTTCACGCCAGACCGTGTTGCCGCGCTCACCCGCAGCCTCGTCAGCGTTAAATCGCAAGAGGGGCAAAAAGCGCCCCTGCCAAAACGCTCCATTGTTCCCGCGAGCCAAACCTTGTTTATCACCGGGCGCGATGCCTTCGGCCTCTATCATCTGGAAACAAACAGCGCAGAGGCTTCACCCCCCCCCCGGCAGATACTCGCCGAATTCTGGAAGAGCTACTTCGGCATGCGCTTCGGTCTATGGCCAGAATCCCACGTGCATGGGCAATGGCAGAATCTCTGTGCCGCCTCACCTGACCTTGCCCCTAAAATACGGGAACAGTTTCTCCGCCTGAGCAGGGAATTGCTGCCCGGTATAAAGGGCCGCACCGGCCCGACAACCACCGCTTCCTTCTGGAGCGCCCACCCCCCCATGGTCCGCCCGCTTACCGGCTTCCTGCACCTCCTTCTGCAAAACGCCGAACACAGCCTTGCCGGGTATGCCAAGGCTGTCTCCATGCTGGAAGAACTCATCGCCATCACTGAACCATACTGAACCGCAGACAGGGCAGCTAAGGCAAAGACTGCCTGTTCAGGGTTTGTTCACCCTGAAATAACAGCGTTTTTTCCATTGGAACACCTTTCGCATAGTGAGTGCCAAAGGAGTTTCAGGATGCAGCTTTTTCCCACCTTCATGCCCACCGTCATGTCATCCGTTAAGGCCGCACGCTCAAAGAGCGCGGCTGTAGACGGTTCGGCTTTCGCGGGCCTGATGCAGGGCTTCGGCGGCAAGGCGATATCGGCCACGCCCACCCAAGCCGCTCTGCTTGGTGGAAGCAGCGGCCTGAAAAGTTCCATTCTCAGAGACAAGCTGCTAAGCCCTTCCGCAGATGCAACCGGTACGGCGGATGTACGGGATACCCTTCTCGACCAGCGCACCCTGCGCAGCCTGAAAAGCCGCCTCTCCGCTTTGGGTGTGGATGATGCAACGCTGAAACAGCTTGATGCGGAAGCAGCCGAAGGCTCCCTTACGTGGAACAAGCTCCTGCACACCCTAGGAAGCAACCCCCAGTTTTCCGGTAAAGAAGCAGCCTCCGCCAAGCTGGACGAATCCACACGCAACGGCGCATCGGTCGTTCTGCAAAAGCTCGGGTTCTCGCCGGAAGAAGCGGATGAGACGGTTACCACCATGGAAGAAGGCAAGCTTGCTTCCGCATGGAACCGCATTCTTGAAAAAATCAACTCACTCGGTGCAGACGCCAGCGTTACCGTAACGCCGGAAGACCTTGAGCACCTTGGCAAGGCCATGCGTCTGGATGCGGGCGGCATCACGCGCATGCAGCAACTTTTTGCCGGGCAAAAGGAAGCACAGTGCGATTCCTCAACCCTCAAGGCAATGGTTGCGGAAATTTCCGGCAGCGTTTCCGCCAGACAGGCTGCCTCAGAATCACGCATCACGGAACTCAGAGAAGTCCTCGCCCCGGTCATGGAAAAGGCACTGGAACGTTCCAGCCAGCTTTCTGCGGCAGACGCCCGCACCAGCAGGGACAGCAGAGCCTCCGGCATCCTTATTAAAGACAGCGCCACTGCCGATGCCAACGGCTTTACGCATGCCGCAGCGCACTCCACTGCCTCCTCCACCCGCAAAAACACCCCGGCTGATGGCATGCAGGACAAGAGTGATGCGGAGGCTGCCCGTCATGATGCACGGGAAACAAATGCCTCCGTACGCCGCTCCGAGCAGGCTTCCGGATCGCAAGATAACGCGAAGGGCAACAATGCCCACGGATCTTTTGCAGGCAGGGATCAGTCAGACCAGTCCGGCAACACATCGGGTAACGCAGCAGGTCGGGAAAAGGATTCCTCAGGACTCCGCAATCTCTTGAGCAGGCTTGAATACCAGATGGTGCAACCGCAGGCGGAAATGGGTGCAACACAGCCTCAGTCCGGCAACACAACGTTCTCGCCCAACGCGGCTGCGGCAAAAGCTGCCGACCAAAGATTGTTCGAGCAGATCGAAAACGGGATGCTCAAAACCATGCGGGACGGCGCGCGCCAGATCACCATGCAGCTCACGCCGGAAGACCTCGGCAAGCTCACCATCATTCTTTCCGTAAAGAATAATGAAGTGAACGCCGTCATCCGCCCGGAGAGTGCAGAAGCGGCCAAAGCGATCAACGACCAATTGCACCAGTTGAAAGCCTCGCTCGAAAACCAGGGGCTTAAGGTAGACAACATCGATGTGCAGACAAGCCTGCAGAACAATCTCTCCGGCAATGGCTGGCAGAGTGCGGCAGACCACAACGCGCATCAGGAAATGACAAGAAAGTTCCTTAATCAGAGGCGGTTGCACGCATTGCGCGCCGAAGGCGACGGATTGGCCCGGGAAATGCAAATTGCAGATGAAACGGAAAGAAGTTCCTCCCGTACAGGGCTGGACATCATCGCGTAAGAGAGGTTTCCCATGGCATCATCAGTAGGTAGCGGAATCATCGGCAGGGCTGAACAGGAGTTCGGCCAATTGCAAATCAAGGGCAAGTCGGAGCTCGGCAAGGAAGACTTCCTCACCCTGCTGGTTGCCCAGCTTTCGCATCAGGACCCGATGAACCCCATGGACGACAAGGAATTTGTCTCGCAGCTTTCCCAGTTCTCCAGCCTTGAACAGCTGACCAACATTTCCGGCGGCATCAAGGAGATGAACGAGTCCACCACCCGCCAGGAAATGATCAGCGCCGTCAGCTTCATCGGCAAGGACATCCGGGCAGAAGGCTACGGCGTATCCAAGACTGCAGAAGGCGTAAGCTCCCTCTACTTCACGCTGAACGACCCGGTGGCAAACGGCTACATCAATATTTACGACCCGAACATGAACCTTGTGCGAACCGAAAGCATCGGCACCAAGCAGCCAGGCAACTACGAATACCAGTGGGACGGCAAGGACTACAAGGGTACAGATCTCCCCGAAGGCGTATACAGCATCGCCATGTATGCAGAAAGTCTGGACGGCAACCCCATTCTGGTCAGCACCGAGGTCAGCGGCACAGTGGTCGGCGTACAGGCGGAAGGCACAAATCAATACTTACGTCTTGCGGACGGACGCATGGTCCGATTCTCACACGTCAAGGAAGTTGTGGCCAAGTCTCCCACCAATACCCCGGAAGAAACACCATCGTCCGAAGAATAGCAACGCGAATTACATAACTTAACAAGAGCATACGCAGGCTTAACACACCTGCACACATCATAAAGATACCGTGCGGAAATAACGGGCCGCACACGAAAAGCACCCCGGTGCTTTTGCAAGGAGGTCGATCATGAGTCTTACCGCATCCATGTGGACAGGAATTTCGGGCCTGCTGGCACATGGCGAAAAGATGAACGTTCTCGGTAACAACATCGCCAACGTGAACACCATTGGTTTCAAGGGTGCTCGCATGGACTTCGAGGACTTCATCAATCAGGACATTAACAGCGCCGCTGGGGTAACCCAGGTGGGCCGGGGCGTTGCCATCGGTGCCATTTACGGCGACTTCAGCCAGGGTGCCTTCGAAACCACCACGGAAGCAACGGACCTCGCCATCGGCGGGAACGGATTCTTTCAGGTAAAGGTAAAGGGTGAAGAGTCTGTCTACTACACCCGCGCGGGCAACTTCCGTTTCGACAAGGACGGCTATCTGGTAGACCCGCACGGCTACGTGCTGCAGGGCTGGCAGATTTCAACCCCCCGTCCGTCCCTCGCCACGTCCACCGCACAGGTGACAAGCACCTCCTCCGCCATCAAGGGATCGGGCGTGCCCGTGGATATCCGCCTGCAGGGCTTCACGGCAGAACCGAAACACACTTCCAACGTAAGCATCATCACCAACCTTGATGCCCGCGACGGCGGTGATAAGTCCACTGATGTGAACAACCCGTTCTTCTCGTTGTTCAGCAACTGGAACGGCCAGCCCACGGCAAACAACCCCCCGCTCGGCGAAAACGCCTTTGCGTACCAGACCACCATCAAGGTATACGACGAGGGCGGCACCGCGCATAACCTCACCGTCTACTTTGACCAGGTCAACGTAGACTCCATCAGCAACGAGGCTAGCGGACGCCGCTACTGGGAATACATCGTCACCGTAGACCCTTCGGAAGACGGCAGAATCTTCAACGGCACAAAGGTAAACACCACCGGTGCCGCAGGCCTGCTCATGTCCGGCACCCTCACCTTCGACAGCTCGGGCCAACTGGTGGACCAGAGCGCCTATACACTGAAGAGCAATGCCGGTGCAGATCTGAAGCAGCTTTCCAACTGGTCGCCCACGGCGTTTTCCACCAACGGATACCCCCTGTTCACGGCAAACTTCTCCAGCCTGTCCAACGCCAGTTACGTCACTCCCGGCTTTGCGGAAGACGTGGGCGGCACGCTTATGGAACTGAACCTCGGGCTCAAATTCAAGGGAACCCAGACCTTCGCGGACCGGGCCAACTTTGATGCCTCCATGGTCGGCACAGATACCACCCAGCTCATGAGTCTGGGCAGCACAACAGAGCGGCAGTCATCCGCCACCACAAGCTTTGCAGGCGCATCATCCACCCTGCTGCAAAGTCAGGACGGCTACACCTTCGGCTTCCTGCAGAACGTCAGCGTGGACCGCGACGGCATCCTGCGCGGCAGATACTCCAACGGTGTCATTCTGGACCTCTATCAGATCACCCTGTACGACTTCCAGAGCGAGCACAACCTGCGCAGAGAAGGCGGCAACCTCTTCTCCGCCACCCGCGACTCCGGCGAAGCCCTGCCCGGCCCCGCGAACAAAAACGGGCTTGGTGCGGTCTATTCCAACTCACTGGAGCAATCCAACGTAGACCTTGCCAAGGAATTCGTGCACATGATCACCACCCAGCGCGGGTTCCAGTCCAACTCCAAGGTCATAACCACCACAGACACCATGCTGGAAGTGGTTATTCAGATGAAGCGTTAAGAACAGCCTGAAATGATCGACCATATTGGGCGGTCGCACCCGAAACCGACCGCCCGCCCGGAATGCCCGGCCTCCGCAAGGAGCCGGGCATTTGGCGTGGTCATGCGCAAAAAACCCGCGCCGTGCCAGACTGCCTGCCAGTCTGCCCACAGCGCGGGTTCCGCACGCCAAAGCGAAACCGCTCTCAATCCAGCGGCACAATGCCCTTGCCCGATACGCGGAAATACGCCATGGACATTTTCAGATCATCCGACTGCCCGGAAAGCGAACGCGATGTAGCCGCAATCTCTTCTGAGGCGGCGGCGTTCTGGTGCACCACGGAATCCAGCGCCTGAATCCCCTTGTTCACCTGCTCAGCCCCCTGATGCTGCTCCGCGCAGGCAGCAGAAATTTCCTGCACCAGCCCCGCCGTGGATTCAATATCCGGCAACAGTTCGGCAAGCATGGCACCGGCACGGTCCGCCACTTCCACACTGCTGATAGAAAGCTCACCAATTTCTTCCGCCACCTTGTTGCTGCGTTCAGCGAGCTTACGCACCTCACTGGCCACCACGGCAAACCCCGCGCCGTGTTCCCCTGCACGCGCCGCTTCAATGGCGGCGTTTAACGCCAGCAGGTTGGTCTGGCGGGCAATCTCCTGTATAAAGCGTGTTTTCTCCGCTATGTCCCGCATGGCGGTAACAGACTTACGCACCGCCTCTCCGCTCTGCCGTGCGTTCCGCAATGAGGAAACAGCCATTTCCTCGGTCCTCTTGGCATTATGTGCGTTCTGTTCAATGTTCGATGTCATCTGCTCAACAGATGAAGAAATCTGTTCCACGGCCGCAGCCTGTTGCGCAGCCCCCTCAGCCAGAGCATCAGACGCGCTGGAAAGCTCGCTGCTTCCCATGGCCACTTTATTAGTTGTTTCCTGCGCATCCAGAATAACGGTACGCAGCCTCTCCAGCATCCCCTTCAGGCTGGCAACCAGCTCACCCATCTCATCCTTGCCGGAATAGTCCACACGGGCATCCAGATTCCCCCCTGCAAGGTGGGCAACATATTCCTTCACAGAAGAAAGCGGATTCAGCAGGCTGCGTTTCAAAATCCCCCACGTGGCAACGGCAATCACAAGCAATATCCCGGCGGAAAGCATGGCCACGTTCAGCTGTGCAGCCCGTATCTGCGCGTTCACCTCATCCATGGAGCTTATTATTTCAAACGCCCCGTGCAGTTCTCCAGGCTTCCACCCCTCCTTCACGCCTCCGGTCACATCAGGCTCACCCGCAGGGCTGCCATGGCAGTACATGCATTCCTCGGTCAGCCGGATAGGACGAAAATACCGTATCTCGTTGCGCCCGAATATCACATGCTCCGCCAGCCCTTCGCGTTCAAGAAGCCGCAGCACCCCCGCCTCCAGTTCCGTTGGCGCATTGGCAGGATTTCTGGGGCTGTTCTTGGGAACCCGGAACTCGTACCCCGCCTCCTGCGCGTTCACCCGCGCCATGTTTATGGCAGTAATCACGGGCACAGCCTGCACCACATGCTCCCGGGGAATTTCGGCAAAGGGTTTCAGAAGCCCAAGCTCCAGTTTGTTCGCCATCTCATTGCGGGCGGCTTCCGCCATAAGCACCACTGCCCGGCTCTTTTCCACCACGCTCTGTTCCGCTCCCGCCCGTATGTCCCGCACACGCAGAACAGAAAGAACAACCGCCACAATCAGCGGCCCTATCACGGCAAGGGCAAGCATCTTCCCCTTCAGACTGACTCGCTCAAGCATATAGCCCCCTGCTCACAGCTACGAATTATGATAACACAATAACGCCATGACCTCATCCTTCCTCATGCCATAAACAATGCCCTATAGCCTGCACTCGCTGTATTATATCCTGTATTCGCAGATAAAAATTATGCGTGAAACAAAAAACGGCGGACATGGAAATCCCATGCCCGCCGTCGCTATGCGGAATATGCGGCAAAAAATGTCAGGAACGCAGGTTCAGAAAAACACCAATGGCAGAAGCTCCCTGCGCGTTGACCGTAAGCACCCCTTTCGGGGGAATGCGCATAAGCACCTTGTCATGCGCCTCATCGGTCACTTCCACCTCTATCCGTCCCTGTTCGCTGCGCACCACTTCAAACTTCAGGCGCACGCCCTGATCAGCCAGCCGGCTCTGCAAAGCACTGGCGGCGTTTTGAACAGCCTGCGTATCCACGGCGTGGTCCGATGCCGCGTGAAGTTCATTTCCCGTATCAACACCGTGCGAATGAGAGGGAGCACGTTCAGGATGAGGAGCGGTTGTGTTGCCTTCTGGGGTGGATGTTCTCGCGGTATCGAATTCGCCATAGCCATTCAGCAGACCGCTTTGAATTTCTAGCAGTCTCATGACGATTCCTCCCGGTACAATCCGGACAACCCGGCCAAACTTGTACTCTATACCTCGCCATATCGGTCACACGGTAAATAACTTAACCCATCCCAGGAAAAAATGCCCACCCGGCCTCTTTGTCGAAGAACCGCCGCACCGGGCGGAAAATATTGACCATCTGCGCGTTATCGTGCGCCTTAAGAGTTTTTAGCAATTCGCAACATGCTGAAAAACATAAATAAAAAACAGTTGGCACTTCGATTGCTAAGCAACGGTCAGAACAACAAGGAGGTTATACCATGTCTTTGGTCATAAATCACAACCTTATGGCGCTGAACGCCACGCGAAACCTGAACGCCAGCTACAGCCGACTGTCGGACTCCACACGCCGCCTCTCTTCAGGCCTGCGTATCGGTACCGCAGCGGACGACGCAGCCGGTCTGGCCATCCGCGAACTCATGCGGGCAGATATTTCCACAATGAACCAGGGCATCCGCAATGCCAACGACGCCATTTCCATGATCCAGACGGCGGACGGAGCATTGCAGATCATCGACGAAAAACTGATCAGAATGAAGGAACTGGCGGAACAGGCAGCCACCGGTACCTACAACTCCGACCAGCGTCTCATGATCGAGTCCGAATATCAGGCCATGGCTTCGGAAATTACCCGAATCGCCAACGCCACGGACTTCAACGGAATCCACCTGCTTAACGGCACGCTTTCCGGCAACGTCCACAACGGAAGCGGACTCAACTCCACCGGCAGGCTGAAGGTGCACTTCGGCACCGGCAACGACTCCGCGGAAGACTACTACTACATCCAGATAGGTATCTCCACGGCCTCCGCGCTCGGCATCGGCAACAGCGCGCTCCGGAACAGTGCCGGGTTTACCATCTCCACCCAGTCCGCCGCGCAGGCCGCCCTCAGCGGTATCGACCAGGCAATTATTTCCAAGGACAAGATTCGTGCGGCTCTCGGTGCCCTGCAAAACCGCCTTGAGAACACGATCTCCAACCTGTCCATTCAGGCTGAAAACCTTCAGGCTTCAGAATCCCGCATCTCCGACGTGGACGTAGCCACAGAAATGACGGAATTCGTGCGGAACCAGATTCTGACGCAGGCCGCAGTAGCCATGCTCTCGCAGGCCAACTCGCTGCCGCAGATGGCCATGCAGCTCATCGGCGGTTAAAAACGCCAAGGTTTTCGGTGTCAAAGGCGACCAAAGACAGAAAGGCCGGGGTGCTCCCCCACCCCGGCCCTTTCATGCAATCATTGGTCGGCGTCTGCTTCCAGTTGCCGCAAGGCAATGCCCGCCGCTTTCTGCTCGGCCCGCTTCACACTGGGGCCTTCGGCAATTAGCACACGGCCATCCGGCAGCGCCAATGATACCTCAAACACCTTGGCATGCTCCGGGCCGCTGCTTCCGGAAAGGGAATACACAGGCCGCTCCCTGAAGCGCTTCTGTGTAAGTTCCTGCAATCTGCTTTTATAATCCTTGCTTTTCCCGCCTTCGGGTTCCTCCGGCCAGCGGGAAGAAAAGAGCACATCCACCACTCCCAGCGCCGCCGCATATCCTCCGTCTTCAAACACCGCGCCAAGCACGGCCTCCAGCGCATCGCTCAGCAGCGAATGCCTGTCGCGCCCGCCCTGGCTTTCCTCTCCCCTGCCCAGCATCAAGCAGGATTCCAGCTTCAGTTCCAGCGCAATCTCCGCCAGAGAAGGCTTGCTCACAAGCTTTGCGCGCATGCGCGTCAGGTGGCCTTCCCGGGCCTGAGGAAACATGCTGAACAGTCGTTCAGAAACGCACAGCTCAAGCACGGCATCGCCCAAAAACTCCAATCGTTCATTATGTTCACCGCCCGTTCCCTGCTCATTGGCATGGGAACTGTGCGTCAACGCCGTCTCCAGCAGCTTGACTTGCTTGAAGCGATAGTGGATAGATTCCTGTAGTATCGACAGTTTTTTCACCATGTATTCTCCGCAGTGAGGGCCTATGGATTATCATGACAATATAGCGGCCCTGTTCAATCCTCAAAGCGTAGCCATTGTCGGGGCTTCAGCCACAACAGGAAAAATCGGCAACGTGGTGTTCGCCAATCTTCTGCAGGCGGGCTACTCCGGCCGGGTATACCCGGTCAACCCCAAGTCGGATACTATACTTGGTTGCCCGGTGGTGCGCAACATAGCGGAACTTCCGGAAGGAGTAGACCTTGCCGTGCTGTGCATCCCCCCGGCAGAAGTTGCCGGGGCAGTGGATGCCCTTGGACAAAGAGGGGTTAAAGCCGTTGTCGTCATCACCGCCGGATTCCGCGAGGTAGGCGGCGACGGCTGGTTCATGGAAGAGCAAGTCAAAAATTTGGCTAACAAGCATGGTATAGCTCTGCTCGGCCCCAACTGTCTCGGCCTTATCAACACGGGGGCCAATCTTAATACCACGTTTGCCGTGGGGCAGCCCCGCAAAGGCAATATCGCGTTCTTCTCCCAGTCCGGCGCGCTCTGCGTTTCCATTCTGGATTGGGCGCAGGAGCGCAACCTCGGTTTTTCCAAATTTATCAGCATAGGCAACAAGGCTGTGCTGGATGAGTCGGACATTCTTGCCTATCTGGCGGAAGACCCGGATACAAAAGTCATAATCGGCTATGTAGAAGGCGTGGAATCCGGCCAGCGTTTTCTCAAGGTGGCCCGTAGCGTCACCCGCGAAAAACCCGTCATCATGATCAAATCCGGCAAAACCAGTGCGGGTGCCAAAGCCGCCTCATCCCACACAGGGGCTATGGCCGGAGCAGATCAGGCATATGAGGCCGCCTTTGCCCAGACAGGCATCATCCGGGTGCATGCCCTGCGCGATCTGTTCAATCTGGCGCAGGCTTTTTCGCACCAGCCGCTGCCCCACGGTCCCAATGTTGCCGTGGTAACCAATTCCGGCGGCCCCGGCATTCTGGCGGCAGATGCCTGCGAACTTTCGCGTCTCATCATGGCCTCCATTTCTGCCCCCGCCGTGGAAAAACTCAAGGCCATACTGCCCCCGTTCGCCGCCTTCTATAATCCGGTGGATGTCATAGGCGATGCCAAGGCGGACCGTTTCGCGGGAGCCATGGAAATAGTGCTGCAAGAAGAAAACGTGCACTCCATGCTCGTGCTTGTCTCTCCCACCGCCCGCACGGGCGTGGACGATGTTGCGCGCGAGATTGTCAACGTGGCCAAGCGGCACACCAAACCCGTCTTTGCCTGCCTCATGGGCGGCCCTGCGGTTGCGGCAGGCCGCGATATCCTGCTCAACGCGGGCATCCCCTGCTACGACTTTCCCGAACCGGCCATTAAGGCCATAGAGGCCCTCAGCCGCTACCGCGAATGGCGGGAACACTCCCTGCCAGTAGAAGTTTGCTACCGCCGGGATATCGGCAGGGCCAAAGCTATCCTTCAGCAGGCCAGAGAGCAGGGGCTGCAGGAAATCGTGGAATTTCAGGCCCATGGACTGCTCAAGGCGTATGAACTGCCCATTCCGGAAACCCGCCTCTGCCGCACAAGTGACGAGGCCATCGCCGCTGCACGGCAGATAGGCTTTCCCGTGGTGCTGAAGATTGCCTCGCCCCAAATCTCGCACAAAAGCGACGTGGGCGGCGTCAAAGTCAATCTCAAGTCGCCGGAAGAGGTTCAGGCCGCCTTTCTGGATATCACCTCACGCGCGCAGCGCCTGCGCAAGGAAGCCTACATCATGGGCTGTCTGGTGCAGGGAATGGTACCGGGCGGCAAGGAGGTAATCATCGGCTTCAAGCGCGACCCGCAGTTCGGCCCCATGATCATCTTCGGGCTGGGCGGCATCTACGTGGAAGTACTCAAAGACATTTCCTGCAGACTTGCGCCCCTCTCGCTGGGAGATGCACAGGCCATGATACGAGAAATCCGCTCGTTCCCCCTCCTGCGCGGGGTACGGGGAGAAGATGCGGTCAACTTTACCGCCCTTGAAGACATTCTTTTAATAATGTCACAATTATCGCTTGATTTTCCAGAGATTTATGAGGCAGAATTCAATCCCGTCCTTGCCAGCAGCAAGGGCGCTTGGGTGGCGGATGTGCGCGTCATTCTCTCCCCCGACTAGCCGCAGCGTGCTGCGGCGGTTTCGGCGGGTGCCGCACGGGACACGCGGTAACGAATACGGTACGTCAACCGCCCGGACGGGCAACATTACAGGAGGACACTATGGCTGCCGGTATCTACATTGGTTCGACGGCCGGGTATTCCGGCAAGAACATGGTTGTCATGGGCATCGGGCTGCGCCTTCAGAAAGAAGGGCTGAACGTGGGCTACATGAAACCCGTTGGGGCCATGCCCGAAGAACGGGACGGCATCCTCGGTGACGAAGACGCCTTTTTCGTGCAGGATATTCTGGGGCAGGACGCCCCCGCCAATCTTGTCACGCCGGTAGTGGTCACGCAAGATTTCAAGGTCCGCGCCTTCAGCGGCCAGTGCGATGACCTCATGCCTGCCATCACCAATGCGTATGACACCTTAAAAAAAGATAAGGATGTCATGGTGGTCGCAGGCTCCGGTTCCATGTACTCAGGCCGCTACTGCAACGTGGACGGCATCCGGGTGGTCCGGGAACTGAACCTGCAGGCCGTCGTCATAGACCGCCTGCACAAAGAGTTGAACTACGACTATCTGGTGGTGCTCAAGGATACGCTGGGCGACAACATGGCAGGCGTGGTGCTGAACGACATCCCCCCCAACTTCATGAACGAGGTGGATGGCCTCATCCGTCCCTTCCTTGAGAAGAACGGGGTAAAGGTGCTGGGCGTCATCCCCAAAGACCCCCTCATGGGTGCCATAAAGGTGGGCGACCTCGCGGAACGGCTGGGCGGCAAGGTCATCTCCGCACAGAATAAGTCCGACAAGGTTGTGGAGAATTTCCTCATCGGCACCATGCAGGTGGAAAACTTCATGACCCACTTCCGCAAAAACAAAAATTCCGCGATCATTGTGGGCGGCGACCGGTCAGATGTGCAGCTCGTGGCACTGGAAGGCAACTGCCCCTGTCTGGTGCTCACGGGCAACCTCTACCCAAACGACATCATCCTCACCCGCTCAGAAGTGCTGAACATTCCCATCGTGGTGGTGCGGGACGATACCTACACCGTGGCCAAAAAGATGGAGATAATCCTCTCCCGCCACAAGCTGCGCGATGTCATAAAGATTCGTCAGGGCGCACAGCTGGTCAGTTCGTCCATAGACTTCGGCTACCTCAAGGAACGCATCGGACTAAAATAGACACCACGCAGCCCGCTCAGCGGCTCTGCACAGGTATGACAGGAAAAGGGGGCTATATGCCCCCCCCTTTTCAATGCCGCCGGATCAATTCCGAACAGCCCCTTCCATGGACATCACGGGCGAAACCGCCCGCCGCATGGAGTGCTGCCCCTGTCCCTTGGCAACTTCCGAAATCCGTTCGGAGTAGCTGCTGCCGGCACTCAGGCAGACCACAAGGAACCCGATCAGCAGCAACGCCTTGCCTACAAACGTTATTGCCTTACGCATGGCACGCTCCTTTCGGCTTGCAATCCGGCTGCAAGGCGAGCGGGTATTGACCGAACAGACAAGACCAGCCAAACCCCGCGCTTTTCCCCTTGCATTTCAAACCCGTGTGGATATTGTGCACTCGCAGTGCTCAGGCCCATATATCCATGAAGAGGCAATTTCTGCCGGATATGCGTTTGCGCAAGACACAGCAAATTCCGTGCTCAACAGACTGCCAATACTGAAAAAAAGCCTCAACCCGGCAGCATCCCATGCCCAGCAGCACCACCACACCCTCTCCCTCCGGCTCAGAAGCCCCTTTCCGCAAAGCCCTGCCATGGGTTCTGTTCATCACATCCATGTTCTTTCTGAACCAGATAGCGCGCATGCTGCTCTCCCCGCTGCTGGTGCCGTTGCAGGATGAATTCTCCCTGTCCCACGCGGCCACGGGCGGACTGCTGCTGTTTTCTGCGGTGGGGAACGCTCTCAGTATTTTCTGCAGCGGCTTCGTTTCAAGCCGCATGCACCACAGACGCGTCATCCCCCTTTCCGTGGGTTGTTACGGACTTGCCCTCCTCATGCTCTCGCAAGCTGCAACGGCCACCCATCTGCAGATAGGCTTCACGCTGTGCGGCATCGCAGGCGGACTCTACTTCCCTTCAGGCATGGCGGCCCTGGGTGCCGTTGCCGACCGGAAACACTGGGGAAAAAGCATCGCCGTGCACGAACTTGCCCCCAACCTCGCCTTCATCCTTGCCCCCTCAATGGCAGAAGTGGCTTTTCTGTTCACTGACTGGCGTGGTGCGCTGCAAGCCATGGCCGCCCTTTCCCTTACCGGCGCGCTCCTGTTCCTGCTGTTCGGCAGGGGCGGAAGTTTCTGTGGTGAACCACCCGGCAAAAATACCCTTCCCGCCCTGTTCCGGCGTGGTGAAACGTGGATGTTCCTTGCCCTCATCGGTGTCGCCGTTGCTATGGAATGGGCCCCGTTCAGCGTCATGACCCTGTTTCTGGTCAACAGCGAGGGCATGTCCCGTGCAGATGCCAACACCCTCATCGCCCTGACCAGGCTGCCCACCCCCCTGTTTGCTCTTGCCGGGGGCTGGCTGACAGACGTACTCGGCGAAAAGCGCATCCTCACGTATTCCTTTGTGGGGTGCTCCCTTTCCATCATGGCTCTTGCCTTTGCACACGGAACGCTGCTGGCAATGGTCCTGTTCGTTCAGGCCGCGTTGCCTCCGCTCATGTTTCCGGCCATTTTCAAGCAGTTTGCCGTATGCTTCGAACCCAGGGAACGCTCTCTGGCGCTCTCCATGACCATGCCCATAGTTTCGCTGCTGGCTGCCGGTCTCATCCCGGCCATGATAGGGCTATGCGGCGACCTGGGCAGCTTCGGCATCGGCTTTTTCCTGCT
This sequence comes from Desulfovibrio psychrotolerans, assembly GCF_013340305.1. Taxonomy (NCBI): domain Bacteria; kingdom Pseudomonadati; phylum Thermodesulfobacteriota; class Desulfovibrionia; order Desulfovibrionales; family Desulfovibrionaceae; genus Desulfovibrio; species Desulfovibrio psychrotolerans. The sequence goes on along the minus strand of NZ_BLVP01000001.1, from coordinate 65,025 downwards.
CGGCGTTACCGGATTCCTGTGCCTTCCGGTCGTATACCGCTTCGGTGCGCGGCAAGCGGCTTGACAGCAAAGCCCCTGCGCCATACCTATTGCGCGGAAGAAAACCCCAAGGAGAATATTCATGGCATACGTAGTTAAGCTGGTTAAGCTGATAAGCGGCGACATGGTCATCGGCAAGACCGGCGTGGAAGAAGGCAAGATGACCGAAGTCGCCGCGTTGCAGACCGTGCCCACCCAGCAGGGCGTGCAGATGATGATGCTGCCCTTCGGTTATCCCTTTGAGCAGGACTTCGACGGCAGCATCAGCCTTTCCCACGTGCTGTACGAATACAAAAACTGCCCTGAGGAACTGAAGACCAAATACATGGAATCCATCTCCAACCTCACCCTCAGCACGGGCGGTCTCGGCGGCATGAACCTGCAGGGCGGCGGAAAGGTTTCCGATATCTCCAAGCTGCTCAAGTAGCTTCCCGGCTGTCATCTCAAACGGTTTCCCGGGGCGGTGGCACACACCGCCCCTTTTCAGCTTTTTTCAGAATACTTCCGGATTGCATAATCACGGCCAACGCCGTTCCCCAACCATCAAGGAAACACTCCATGCGCGAACTGCTCCCGCTTGTTCCCAAGCCCACGCGATACCTGGGCATAGAAGAAGGTGCCGTACACAAACAGCTAAGCGCAGTCTCCCTGCATGTGGCCCTCGCGTTTCCCGATATGTACGAGGTGGGCATGTCCTACCTCGGACAAAAAATCCTGTACGGCATCATCAACGAGCGGGAAGACTGGTGGGCGGAACGGGTTTTCACTCCCTGTGTGGAAACCGCCACAGTACTGCGGCAACACGGCGCGCCCCTCTCCACGTTGGAGTCGGATACCCCGCTGCACAGCATGCACCTGCTGGGCTTTCATGTAACGCATGAGCTGTGCTACACCAACGTGCTCTACATGCTCGACCTCGGCGGCATCCCCCTGCGCAGCAAGGACAGGGGAAACACGCTGGATATTCCCGTGGTCATGGCGGGCGGCGGCTGCACGCTGGCTGCGGAACCCCTTGCCCCGTTCATGGATCTCATGGCACTTGGCGAGGGCGAAGAACTCATGGTGGAACTGCTGGAGCTTCTCCGGCAATGCAGGGAACAGGGCACCTCCCGGCAGGATTTCCTGCTCCGCGCCGCCGCCATTTCCGGTGTGTACGTGCCTTCATTTTTCCAACCGGAAGACAGCGATAAACCGCTCGTCCCCGTCCGCCCGGACATCCCGGTTCCGGCACGGCGCGTGGTTCCGAACATGAACACCGCGCCCTTCCCGGTTATCCAGCCGGTTCCGTTCGGTGCCGTGCACAGCCGTCTCGCGCTGGAAATTGGCCGCGGCTGCACCCGCGGCTGCCGCTTCTGTCAGGCGGGCATCATCTACCGTCCGGCGCGGGAACGCTCAGTGGAAGAACTGGAAGGCATCCTGCATAAGGCGCTCAGCGCCACGGGCTACGACGAGCTTTCCTTCCTCTCCCTGTCCACGGGCGATTTTTCCGCGCTGAAAACCCTGTTCACCCGCACGGTAGACCGGTGCAGTGAAGAACAGATTTCCGTCTCCCTGCCCTCCCTGCGCGTAGGCTCCATAGATGACGACATCATGGCACGCATGGCGGGCATACGCCGTACAGGAGCCACCCTCGCCCCGGAGGCAGGCAGCCAGCGCCTGCGCGACGTGATAAACAAGGGCGTAACCGAAGAACAGCTGTTGCTCCATGTGCGCAAACTCTTCCAGCACGGCTGGCAGCAGGTAAAGCTTTACTTCATGATCGGCCTGCCCACGGAAACAGATGCCGATCTGGACGCCATAGTAGACCTGTGCCGCAAGGTACGCGGGGCTGCGGGCTACGTGAAAAGGCTCAACGTCACCGCCTCCATTTCCCCCTTCGTACCCAAGGCGCATACGCCGTTCCAATGGGAGGCACAGATTCCCCTTACGGAAATCCGCCGCCGCATCACCTACCTGCGCAACGCGTTCGCCAAGGAAAAAAGCATGCGCATGCGCTGGCATGAACCGGACTCCAGCGCGCTGGAAGGCATTTTCTCGCGCGGCGACCGGCGTCTTGCAGATGTGGTGGAAACCGCCTACCGCAAGGGCGCGGTTTTCAGCAGCTGGATGGAGCACTTCGCCCTTGCCCCGTATCTGGAAGCCCTTGCGGAACACGGCCTTAGCCATGAAGAATATATCGCGGAACGCGACATACAGGCCCCCCTGCCGTGGGACCATATCAACAGCGGCATATCCCGTGAGTTTTTACAGAAAGAACGGGAACGCGCCTACGAAATGGCTGTGACGGATGACTGCCGCTATGCCGGGTGCCGCCTGTGCGGCGTGTGCGATGTGGGCAAACAGCCGTCCCTGCTGGACCGCCTTACTCCGCAGACCACATACGCCAACGTCCTGAATTTTCCTGAACGCGACCAGCAGGCCCATCAGCCGGAAACGGACGAGAGGGGCAACGTGCGACAAACGGCGGGAGAGAGCGGCAAGCCTCCGCAACTAGCCGCCGAATTGGGCCACAAGGCTGCGCATTACCGCATATGGTACAGTAAGGAAGGACCGGCAACCTTCCTCTCCCAGTTGGAGTTGCAGGCGGTGTTCGAACGCATATTCCGCCGTGCCCGCCTGCCCATGACCTTCTCGCAGGGCTTCCATCCCCTGCCGCTCATTTCCTTCGGCAAGGCGCTGCCCGTGGGCGTTGCCAGCAGGGCGGAATGGGTGAACATCTTCCTGCGCGAAGACATGCCCGCCCAGAACCTGTTTCACGCCATCGCCACCGGATTTCCCCGGGGCATGGTTCCCACGCGCATCCAGCGGCTGGATATGGGCAAACGCCAGTCACAGGCCATTGCCGAAGATTTTCTGCTGGAATACACAGGTCCGGCCGAACGCCGTCAGGAATTTCAGGAAGCGCTTGCAGCGTTCCGCCAGTCGGAATCCCAGATATGGACCCGGGAAACCAAAAAAGGGGAACGCACCGTAGATATCCGCCCGATCTTTCACAAGATATCGGAAGAAACGGAAGAAGGCACCATGCTCACGCTGGACTGGTCATCCACCTACGTCTCGCCGCTCAAGCTCGTGCTGGCGGCACTGCCCGGCTTCGGGTTGCTGGATTTCCGTCTCACCAAAACGGAACAGCATATGGATTGAGCCATGCGGTAAAGCCCCTCGCTGCTAATACAGGGGATGTTCCCTACTCAGGCCCCCACCCGCTGCATGGACACATCCAGCCCGCACTGCCGGAACACTTCCGCCACGGCCTGGCCCACCGGCTCTTTCAGGGCAAGGGCCACGCCGCGGGTTTCCGCCGTTTTGCGCGCGGCAAGCATCACCTGAACAAAGGTCAGGTCCGCACCTTCTGCGGCGCGGGCGTCCACCTGCACGCTGGCGTGCTCCTGCATAAGGTCCAGCAGGGCTTCACGTAAACGTCCGGCATGGGCAACGGTAATGTCGCCGTCCAGCAGAAGAACAGCCCCCTCTCCATCGGCGGAAACGGCAAACCCGTGCAGCGTCGCCTGGATCTTCTCAGTGCCCGTCATATCGGGTCTGTCTCCTGTCGTCTGCGCATCCACCTGCCATTCGTTCTGCGCCTCATCATCAAGCATAAGCAGAATCCCGCCGGAATCCGCATCCTCCCTGCCTGCGTCCAGATAGGAAAGATCCGGCACCCTTCCGGAATCCATGAACAGGTCGGCATCGGGCTCCGCCAGCACCTGCAGGTCCTGTTCAAATGTTCCGCTCACCGCATCCTCAGAAGAAAATTCGTCCGGCATATCCCCTATGCCCCCCGCCAATTCATCGTACGCGGCTTCAAGCAATATCGCTGAATAGTCTTCCGCTGCCCCGCTTCCGGCATCCTCCGGCATCATGGATGCATCGCCAACCCCGTCAGCAGCCGCTGCAAAGTCCCCGCTGTCGGCAAAACTGTCCGCCACGTCATCCGTAACTTTATCCGTAACGTCATATGCCAAGTCGCCCGCCAAATCGCCCAACGGGTTATCCACAAGGTCACCCATCAGGTCGTCCACCGGAGCAAGGTCTGCAAACACCCCTTTGCCCACCCTCTCCTCCAAGCCAGCCATCGCCCCCACATCCTGTCCGGCACCCCCGAAAACAGGTTCCGGCAGCAGCCATTCCTTTTCCATACCGACAAGCTCATCCGTCCCGCCATTCCCCCCTTCATCACTTCCGCCCCCCTGCACAGGCATGCCCAGTTCCAGCAGAGGAACGGTCTGTGCCGTCGCATAGTCATCCCACGGCTCAAAGGGAATACGCCCTCCCTCCTGCAAATCCGCCATGGCAAGATTATACGCCTGCACCAGTTCATCCACGCCTTCCATGGGTTCGTCATGCCCCTCTTCCGCATCGCCGGAAAGATATCCCCCCTCTGTGAGATTCCGCCACGAACCGTTTCCGTCCAGCACAGCCTGCACATCCACCGTGTGTATGCGCCCTCTGTCCATCATGAACACCGCATCCACAAGGTCAGGTTCCAGAATGGTGGAAAAAAGCACATGCAACCTGCCCCCACCCACCAGACAGGAGTCCACAGGCACATCAGCGTTCACCGCGCAGTGCGTGGCAAGCACATGTCCGCTCTTCTGCAAATATTCCAGAAGACTAAGGGGCGAGTTGTCCTTGGCAACAATATCCTCCCCCGCATGGAACTCGATAAGATACAGATAGGAACCGTCCCGCAGGCATTTTTCCAGTTCATACCTTCCCACACGCAAGGCGGGTGTCCCGTCAGGCAGAGGAACGGCATACTGTGTCTCCAGCTCCTCAGCCAGTTCGGAACCGGACTTGGCAAGCACGGCAAGCGTGTCATATGTCTGATGATACGCCAAAGAATCTTCCATATCCTCCTGTCCGTCCATGCCAAGGCGCACCATTTCTTCAAAAAGACGCCACGCCTTCAGGGAAGCCCGCACAATGTCCTGCGTCAAAACCAGCGCACCGTCCCGGGCCATGCTGAACACGCACTCCACCATACGGGCCAAGCGAACAGCGCGTTCCATGCCCAAAAGCTCCGCCCCGCCGCGCAGTCCGTGCACAGTGCGAATAACCCGTCCGAGCAGTTCGGCATCCGCCTCGCCTTCTGTCACTTCCAGTTCCAGAAGATACGGCTCCAACCCCTGCAGAGCCGCCTCCGCCTGTTCCCAAAAAACTTCCCGTAACGACTGTGCCATGCAACACTCCATCCGCTAATGCCTGCAGTTTTCCCCTTAATGGGCGCAACACGCTCCGCCCTGCGTACAGGGCAGCATTAAACTCCATACCTTTTTACAGGAACAAGGACAATATGCACCTTTCCTCCGCGCAGGCAAAGTATTCATAGAAAAACCTTGCCTTGAGGTGTTTGGCGATTATCTGTATCAAACCCGCACAGACACGTTGCGAACCGCCTGCCCCGGCGTTAGGGTATGCAAACGGTGCATGCAGCTGACTGCGGAAAACACCATTCCGCAGGGCGGCCAAAAATGGTACAAGCTCTCACGCACGTCATCTTCGGGCCTGCCGGACTGATACATGCCCGCACCGGCCTGAATCTGGTGGTTCCCATTTTTGCCAGCCCCTGAGCCGCACTGCCCGAATACACAGGAGCTTCACAATGTTTCAACGATTTTCCGGCTTCCTGTCAGGTCTGGTCATCATGATCGTCATGATATCCCTGTTCCACTTTGTGGATAAACCCTCTGAACTCACCAGCGAGGCCATGTTGCCCACTGCAAATACTCCCGTTTCCCCGATGGAATCGTCTCCTGCAACGGCCCCCCGGACATCCGCCGCATCCGTTGCCTCCGCTTCTGCCGCAGACATTCCGTCTTGGGGCGCAAACGTCACCCGCCTTCCCAACGGCCTCACCGTGCTTACTCTGGAAGACGCGCGCTTTCCCCTCGTCTCCGTAAGACTGTACGTCCATGCGGGCTCCGCCTATGAAACTCCCAAGCTGGCGGGCATAAGTCACCTGCTGGAGCACATGGTCTTCAAGGGCACGGAAAAGCGGCCCAAGGGCGGCATGGCAGAAGCCATTGAAGGAGCCGGAGGCTACATAAACGCGGCCACCAGCTTCGACTACACGGTCTACCTTGCCGATGTCCCGGACGCCCACTGGCGCACCGCCATGGACGTGCTCAAAGATATGGCCTTCCATGCCATCATAGACCCCGCCGAACTGGAATCGGAAAAAAAGGTGGTCATATCCGAACTGGAGCGCGGCGAAGACAACCCCAGCCAGCTGCTGTTCAAGCGCATTTCGGCCAAAACCCTGCCGGGCACGCCCTATGCCCATCCCATCATCGGCTACCACGAAACGGTCAACGCCATCACGCGTGAAGACATAAAGAATTACATCGCGGAATACTATCAGCCCCAGTCCATGCTGCTGGTGGTCAGCGGCAATATCCGTCAGGCAGAGGTGCTGCGCGAGGCGGAATCCATGTTCGGCGGCCTTAAAAACACACGCCCCGTCACCCCGCCTGCTTCCATAGACATCACCCCCTTTGCGGACGGCCCCACCGTAACCGTGGAACACGGCAAGTGGAACAAGGTGTACATGAGTGCCGCCCTGCCCATCCACGGCTTCAACGATGCGCGCGCCACCTCTCTGGAGGTGCTGGCGCAACTCATGGGCGGCGACCCCACTTCGCTGCTGTACCGCACCTTCAAGTACGAAAAGCAGCTTGTAGACAGCATCTCACTGGGAGCCTACGCCTTCGAACGGGTCGGCTTCCTGTACCTCACCGCCGTGCTCGACGCCGATAAAACGGAAACCTTCTGGAATGAGCTGGTGGCCATGCTTGCGGGGCTGAACGCCTCGCAATTCACCGATGAGGAGCTTGAGCGGGCCCGCATGAATCTGGAAGATTCCATGTTCCGGGTCAAGGAAACCCTGCCCGGGCTCACCTCCAAGATAGGCATGTTCCAGTTCTTTAATAACGGCGAGCAGGGCGAGGCCAACTACATCCTGCAACTGCGCCAGACAGGACATGCCCAGTTGCAGGAGGCCATCAGCGCCTATCTCCGGCCGGAAAAGATGCACGCCGTCTTCCTGCTGCCGGAAGAAGCCTCCTTAAGCGCCACGGCTCTGGAAAAAGCCACCCGTAAAATCTGGCCTGTCAACCCGGCTGCCGTAAAAAAGGCTGATGCGGAATCCCGTGGAACCGAAACAGAAATCGTGGAACTGGGCAACGGCCGAACCGTCATCCTCATTCCGGACGACACTCTGCCTTATGTCGCCATGGACATGGTATTTCAGGGCGGCGACAGCCTGCTCGAATCATCCCGGCAGGGCTTGGCAGAACTCACCGCCCGCACCCTGACCAAGGGCACGGCATCCTTCAACGCCACAGCCATGGAAGAATTCCAGTCCAACCGCGCCTCGGACATAGGTGCCAGTGCAGGCAGGCAAACCTTCACCGTGCGCACCAAGTTCCCGGAACGATTCAGCGACGACATGCTCGGCCTTTTCCGCGATGTGCTGCTCACACCTGCCTTCGCTGACGAGGAAGTGACAAGAGAGGTCACCAACCAGAAGGCCGCCATCAAATCGCGGGAAGACCAGCCGCTGGGCCTCGCCTTCCGGCACATGTTCCCCTTCCTGTTCCGCAACCACAGTTACGGCTATTACCATCTCGGCACGGAAGACGTACTGGATGCCTTCACCCGGCAGGACCTCACTACCTTCTGGGCCGAGCAGATGCGGCAACCGTGGACCATCGCTGTGTGTGGCCGGTTCGACCGTGACGCCATTCTCCGCATGGCAGCAGCCCTGCCCGTACCGCAGGCAGACAAGCTCTCCCTTCCCGTGCCGGAATGGGGAACAGATCCGTCCAAAACCCTGACCCTGCAAGACCGCAATCAGGCACACCTGCTCATGGTCTTCAAAACGGCTCCCATGGGCACTGAAGACGGCCCGGGGCTGGACCTGCTGCAAACCATCCTCTCCGGGCAGAGCGGCCTGCTCTTCAGCGACCTGCGCGACAAGCACGGGCTCGGCTACACGGTCACCGCCTTCCCGTGGCAGTCAGAACTGGCGGGCATTCTGGTGTTCTACATAGGCACAGACCCGGAAAAGGAAGAAGAAGCCCTCGCAGGCTTCCGCCGGGTCATCGCCGACCTGCACGCCAACCTCCTGCCGGAAGAACAGCTTGTCCGTGGTAAAAACCTGATGCGCGGCGATTACTACCGCAACCACCAGAGCCTCGGCAGCCGCAGTTCAGAAGCCGCAGGCCTCGCCTCCTCCGGCTTCCCGCTGGACATGAACCGGGCAGCCGTTGAAATGGCGGAAAAACTGACAGCAGAAGACCTGCGTACTCTGGCCCGCAAATACCTTACGCCGGATTCCGCCTACATCATCCGGGTCGTGCCGTAACAGGCTATCCGTATAACAACCACGGGCCGGCGGAACACTCCGCCGGCCCTTCCCGTTCATGGTAAAAAACGTTCCTGTCATCCGGCTTCCATCTTTCCCCACAGGGCTTAGGTCCGCCGCAGACTGCGGACACACTACGCCCTCCCCCCTGTTCCCTCCGGGAGGACATGCAGATTTCCTTTGTCTTTCGGACAAAAAGAACGTATTAGCCGCCCGGAACCGTGCGTTCCCATCTTTTTTCCCGGAGTAGATCACATGGCACTGAGCATCGGCATCGTAGGCCTGCCCAACGTGGGCAAATCCACCCTTTTCAACGCCCTTACCAAGGCGCAGAATGCGGAATCCGCCAACTATCCCTTCTGCACCATAGAGCCAAACAAGGCCACAGTCCCCGTGCCCGACCCGCGCGTGGACGTGCTCACGCAGATAGCCAATCCGCAGCGCACACTCTACGCCACTATTGATTTCATCGACATAGCCGGTCTGGTCCGGGGCGCAAGCAAGGGCGAAGGACTGGGTAACCAGTTCCTCGGCAACATCCGCGAGGCTGCCGCCATTCTGGAAGTGGTGCGCTGCTTTGATGACGAAAACATCACCCACGTGGAAGGCTCCGTAGACCCGCTGCGCGACATCGAAACCATAGAAACCGAACTGCTCCTCGCAGACATACAGGCCGTGGAAAAACGGCTGGACAAACTCCAGCGTTCCTCCAAGGGCGACAAAACCATGCGCCCCGCCGTGGAAGCCATGGAGCGGCTGCTCGGCTTTCTGAACGCCGGAAACCCCGCCGCCTCCTTCCCGGAGCGCACGCTGGACTGCCTTGCCCCCCACTTCCGTGACCTCGCCCTGCTTACGGACAAAAAAATCATCTACTGCGCAAATGTGGATGAAGACGGCCTGCAGGAAGATAACGAGCACGTCCGGCGTTTGGCCGACTTTGCCGCAGCCCGCTCCTGCGACATGGTGAAAATTTGCGCCAAGGTTGAAGAAGAACTGCAGGGGCTGGAAGAGGCAGAAGCAAAAGAGCTTCTGGAATCCTACGGCATAGGAGAAAGCGGTCTCGTGCAGGTCATCCGCACGGGCTACCACACCCTCGGGCTCATCAGCTACTTCACCGTAGGCGTAAAGGAAGTTCGCGCATGGACCATCCGTCAGGGCTGGACAGGCCCGCAGGCGGCAGGGGTCATCCACTCCGACTTCGAGCGCGGCTTCATCCGTGCGGAAGTTATCTCCTATGACGACTACGTGAAACACAAAACCGAATCAGCCTGCCGGTCTGCCGGTGTCCTGCGGTCAGAAGGCAAGGAATATATCGTCAAAGACGGAGATGTGGTTCACTTCCTCTTTAATGTCTAGTAGGGTTACCCCGTAGCCGCAGGCGCTGGCCGTCTGCGGACTCCTGCTGGAACGGGGTAACGCCATGCACAATAAATTCCATAGCCGGGGAAGACTGCTCATCCAGTGCTTCCTCGGCTTTTTTCTTTGCGCCATCACCTTCGCTCCCGCAGCACGCGCCGTCACGCCTGAGGAAATCAGCGCACGCGGAGAACTCAGGCACTTGGGCCTGCCCTACGCCAACTTCGTCACCGGCCAGCAGGACGGGCTGGATACCGACCTCATGCGGCTGTTCGCAAAACACCTCGGGGCAAAGTATGTCTTTGTGGAAACCCAGTGGGACACCATGTTCGCCGACCTCACGGGCAGACCTCAGTCACCGGGTGGCCCTGCTCCCGCAGAACCCAGAGGAGACATTCTCGCCAGCGGCATAACCATCTTCCCATGGCGTGAAAAGCTGGCCCGCTTCTCCACCCCCACCTTTCCCACACAGGTATGGCTGGTAACCAACGCCCAATCCCCGCTTGCGCCCATTACTCCCGGAGCCTCCGTGGAAGCGGATATCAAGTCCGTGCGCGCCCTGCTCAAGGGCATAAGCGTACTAGGCAAGGCGCACACCTGCACAGACCCCACACTGTATAATCTGGAAGATGAAGGGGCCCGCATCGTCATCAGTGAAATGAACCTGAACATGCTCGCCCCGGCCATTCTGCGGGACGAAGCAGACGCCGTGCTTCTGGACGTGCCGGATGCTCTGGTGGCGCTGAGCAAGTGGCCCGGCCAGTTCAAGATCATCGGCCCCATTTCGGACGAACAACGCATGGGAGTCGCCTTCGCTCCGGAATCAAAAGCTCTGCAGGAGTCCTTCAACGCGTTTTTCCGTCGCAGTCTGCTGGACGGCACCTACGAGATGCTGGTGAAAAAGTATTACCCGGATGCTATTGCATACTTTCAGACCTACTTCGGGCAGCTGCTGAATGACCAGCTCCCCTAGCGAACCTCGTGGGCTTCGCGTTGCGCACGAACCACACGAATCAAACGCATCACCCGAACCTCGTGATCTGAGTGATCGGGGTGATCGGGGTGACCGGGGTGGTCTGGGTGATCGGGGGGATCTGGGTAAGCAGGGCGAGCAGGAGACGCTTGGGGAAATGCCTTACGCTCAGGCCTCCGTCCCCACTGCGCCATCTGCGCTGTCCCCGCTATCCACACAATCCACGCCCCCCCCACCTGCCACAAATTCTGGTCGCCCCGCAGGCTGGCCCCGCGTGGCCCTCTACTGTGCTGTTTTCCTCATGGGACTGTTTCTCTTTCTGCTCATCGCCCTGCTGCATGAATCCAAAGAAACCTTGCAGAAAGCCCAGCATGCACGCGTGATTTCCGAGGCAGACAGAGAAGCACGCGCCTTTGCCCACTTCTTTCAGGAGCACCTCCACGCCCTGAACGGACTCGCCCAGTCACCGCTGTTCGCCTCGTATTACCAAAACAAGGGACTCGGCATGTCCATGAAATACGGGCTGGGGGCAAGCATCACGCAGATTCAGGCGCAGCTGGAACGCTTCGTCAACGGTCACAGTCTGAACGGCGTCCCCGCATACGATCAGATAACCTACGTGGACGCTAACGGAGAAATGACGCTGCAGGCCATCGCCAGAGAAGCCATCCTCGTCACAACACAGGACCGCCCCATCTCCACGCTTGCCTACCACGACACCACATCACCCACATTGCATCTGGCCGACTGGAATCAGGGGAGCGTGGCCATAATCATGCCCTACCTGTATGAAAACCGTACCCTCGGCCATATCATTGCCACAATTCCCCATGCCGCGCTGTCCGCCTATCTGTCTCTCGTAACAGCGGAGAAAAACCACGTTTCCTTCCTTGTGCACGGAAAAACCCATTCCGGGCCGCTTATGAAGCCAGACGCACTGAACAACATCTCGCTGCCCGATCATCACAGAATACGCTCAGGGGTCCTCGAAACTGTCTCCCTGCATGACGGTTCGGGTACTCGTATAGAAGCGCACGCCATCCGCAACAGAGTCGGCGGAACGAATTTCGACATCATCGCGCTGTACCCCTCCTTACATGAAAAAGAAGGCATGCTGCCGGAAAAAAACCTGCTCATCCTCTCGCTCATTGCCGCTGTCACCCTCATAACCTCGGTTGTTGCCGCCCGCATGGAACTGCGCAACGCCACCCTGCGTGCCCGCCTTGATGAAGCGGGACTGCACCGCAATCTCATCAGCCGCCAGAACAGGCTGCTGCAGGAAGAGATTGAGGAACGCAAAAAGGCAGAACGTATCGCCGTCCTTTCACGCAGACAGGCCGAGCAGCTCAACAGGGTGGTTCCCAGTGCCGTGTTCACCGTGAACGAACAACGCATTATTACCGCATGGAATGACAGGGCGGAGGAAATAACTGGGTATCCGGCAGCCATGGCCATTGGAGAAAACTGTTCGTTCATGATGTCCACCCCCTGCGCGTCCCATTGCCCCATACTGCACAACACCCCTCTGTCCAGCCGGGGTCTACAGTGCAGCATACGCACCCGTACCGGGCAAAAACGCACGGTCATCAAGAATACGGAACCGCTGCTGGATACGGCAGGTAACGTCATCGGCGCCGTGGGGAGTTTTGAGGATATCACCGACCAGCAGAACACTCTGGCCGCCCTCGCAAAAGCAGAGGAAAACTACCGTGCCATTGTGGAAAATGCGCCGGACGGTATCTATCAGAGCACCGAGGACGGAGAATTCACCAGCCTCAACCCGGCCATGGTTGCCATGTTCGAATACAACAGTGCCGATGAAATGTGTCAGGCCCTGAACAACAGAATGCAGATGTTCTATGCCTCTCCCGACACACGCGACACCTTCATCGAGCACATGAGGCAGGACGGCATCGTGCAGAACTTCGTCACACAGGCAGTGACAAAAACTGGCAGGCACATATGGGTGGTAGAAAACGCCCGCCGCATCCGCACCCATGCCGGCAAACCCGGGCTGGAAGGCTTCGTGCGCGACATTACCCCCAGCAGGCTTGCGGAGCAGCAACTCATCGCAGCCAAAGAGGCGGCAGAAGAGGCAAGCCGGGCCAAAAGCGAGTTTCTGGCAAACATCAGCCATGAGATACGCACCCCCATGAACGCCATCGTCGGCATGGCCGATCTCACCCTGCGTACGGAAACGGACCCGCTCAGAAAAAAGAACCTTACCGTGCTCCGCGATGCTGCCACCATGCTGCTCAAGCTGATGAACGAGCTGCTGGACTTTGCCCGCATGGAATCAGGCAACTTCTCGCTGGATCCCTATCCGTTCGACCTCGCAGACCTGCTGGATAACGTCCACTCACTCATGCAGGTGCAGGCCGGGCACAAACAGATATCCCTTACCACGTCCGCCGACCCGTCATTGCCTGAGTATTTCGTGGGAGATGCCGCCCGCATCAGGCAGGTGCTCATCAACCTTGTGGGCAATTCCATCAAGTTCACGGATTCCGGGTCCGTCTCCCTGCGCTGTTCTGCATCGCAGGCAATCACAGGCGCGGCGTTCCTCAAAAACATGCTGGATGACCGCATGTGGCTGCGCTTCACCGTCACGGATACGGGCATAGGAATCCCCGGAGACAAACTGGACACCATCTTCCAAAGCTTTGCACAGGCGGACGGCTCCGTCACCAGAAGGTACGGCGGCGCAGGATTGGGGCTGGCCATATCCCGCCATCTCGTGGAGAAAATGGGCGGCACCATTGAGGTGGACAGCACACTAGGAAAAGGCTCCGTATTCCAGGTGGATATACCGCTGTTCATAGCGGATGCCCCGCCCGCCAGTCTCCGCCCCCCCGCAGGGAACGTGCTTCCCCGTTGTACGGACAGCTCTGTCGGTGCAGAGGGCGCTGCCGCAAAATCCGGCCATGTCGGGGCCGACCATGAATACCTCCCCCTGTCTGCCCCCGGCCCTGTCATTTCCGGTCAGGTCATTACCGGTCCCAGCATTTATGATCCGAGCGTCTCCGGCCCGAGCTTTTCTCGTCCGAGCGTCTCCGGCCCGATCATTTCCGGCCCGATCGTTTCCGGCCTGAACCTCCTCGTGGCGGAAGACAATACCTTCAACCAGATGGTCATAACCCAGATGCTGGAAATCGACGGCCACAACGTCACTGTCGCCCAGGACGGGGACGAGGTGCTGCACTTCATGGAACATAACCGGTATGATGCCGTGCTCATGGACATTCAGATGCCCGTGCTGGACGGCATGGAGGCCACGCGCATCATCCGTTCCGGCACCCGGTCCGGCATTGCGCAGCAAGCCATCATCATAGCTTTATCAGCGCACATAGAGCCGGAAAACCACGTCCGGTATGAAGCAGCAGGAGTCAATGCCTGCCTGCCCAAACCGGTCACACTGGAAGAACTGCGCGCCACTCTCTCCGGCCTGTTTCCGGACAAGATACATACCTCCCTTCCCGCAGCCGGACAGCGATTCCCCTCTTCCGTTACCGCAGACGATACACTGAGTGATTTTCCCCTCATCTGCAAACAACTTGCCGGAAAAAAGCAGGTTATTTCCACCCTGCTTGCCGTCTATTCACAAGCGGCCCCTCAGGCCATACAGGAGATGGAAGACGCACTGGCAGGCGGCAATTTTGCAGATATCAGCCGTATGGCCCACTCCCTCAAATCCTCGCTGCGTACCCTCGGAGCTGAGCCGCTGGCAAAAATTGCAGACCAGATAGAAAGCCACGATGCCCCGGAAGACCTGCCGCGCCTGCTGGCAGCACTCAAAACCGGCGTGGAACAAACCGTGCAGGAAACTTCCGGCTACCTTGCAAACATACACGCCCTCCTCCCGGACTAACCGGCTTTCCCCCGCACCCCGTCCATTTGGCGTACCCCTGTTATAACTTAGCAATTTCCCTTGAGATGTCTTTCCCATACGGGTATAACCCGTTCCAATGTCGTTCAACATCTTCACCGTAGAACAGGATAACGCATGGCAGCTCATCCTCTGGCGGGAGAACTCAGCCCGGCCGAGCTTCTGATAAACATTCCGCAGCTTATATCCGCCTATTATCTGGAGCAGCCGGACATGACCGATCCGGCGCAGCGGGTAAGTTTCGGCACGTCAGGACATCGCGGCAGCGCGCTTAACCACGCCTTTAACGAAGCGCACATCCTCGCCGTAACACAGGCGGCATGCGATTACCGCCGCAAATGCGGCATACGCGGCCCGCTTTTCATGGGTAAGGATACCCACGCCCTGTCGGAACCCGCCCACTGCACGGCGCTGGAAGTGCTCGCCGCCAACGGCGTCACCGTACTCGTGGACCACAAGGACGGCTACGTCCCCACCCCCGTTATCTCGCACGCCATCCTCTGCTACAATAAAACCCGCAAGGATACCGCCGCGCAGGCAGACGGCATTGTCATAACGCCGTCGCACAATCCCCCGGAAGATGGCGGCTTCAAGTACAATCCGCCCCACGGTGGTCCTGCCGATACCGATGCCACCGCATGGATAGAACAGCGGGCCAATGCGCTGCTTGAGGCAGGAAACAACGATGTGGCACGCATTCCCCACCACAAGGCCCGCAAGGCCGACACGACACAGTACTACGACTACATCACCCCGTATGTGCGCGATCTGGCCTCCGTTCTGGACATGCAGGCCATACGCTCCTCAGGTATCAGGATAGGGGCAGACCCGCTGGGCGGCTCCTCCCTTGCCTACTGGGAACCCATCGCGGAGCAGTACGGGCTGGACATCACACTTGTGAACAGGGAAGTAGACCCCACCTTCCGGTTCATGCCGCTGGACAAGGACGGGAAGATACGCATGGACTGCTCGTCTCCCTGGGCCATGCGCAACATGATCCGCCTGAGCGATGCATACGACATCGCCTTCGGCAACGACGCAGATGCAGACCGCCACGGTATCGTCACCCGCTCAGGGCTGATGAACCCCAACCACTATCTTGCCGCCGCCATCCAGTACCTCTTCACGCACCGCAAGGGCTGGCGTGCAGATGCCGCCATAGGTAAAACCCTTGTCTCCAGCTCCATGATAGACCGGGTGGGCAAGGAACTGGGCAGGCCCGTGTGCGAGGTTCCCGTGGGGTTCAAATGGTTTGTGCCCGGACTGCTGGACGGCTCCTGCGGCTTCGGCGGGGAGGAAAGCGCGGGAGCGAGTTTCCTGCGCCATGACGGAACGGTCTGGACCACGGATAAAGACGGCATTCTCCTCAACCTGCTGGCGTGCGAAATGCTCGCCGTAACCGGCAAGGACCCCCACCAGTCCTACGCCGCCCTGACAGAACGCCACGGCACGCCCATTTACGAACGCCTGCAGGCTCCGGCCAATGCCCGCCAAAAAAAGGTACTCAAAAACCTTTCGCCCGATGCAGTCCGGGCTGAGCACCTTGCAGGCTACCCCATAACCGCCAAGCTCACCCACGCACCGGGAAACGGTGCCGCCATAGGCGGGCTCAAGGTGGTTACGGAAGCAGGCTGGTTTGCCGCCCGCCCGTCCGGTACGGAAGACGTTTACAAGATTTACACAGAAAGTTTTGCCGGGCAGGACCACCTGCGCCAATTGCAGGAAGAGGCCGGAACCATAGTGGCAGATGCGTTCAGGCTTGCGGAAAACCCTGTGCCCGGACTTGCGAAAGGATAGCGTATTGACGCCTCTGAATCCGGGGAGTACTGTTTCCCCGGCATGTTCCCGACTATTCTGGAGGGTAGGAATGAAGTTTCTGATCGTGGATGATGACTTTGACAGCCGCAGACTCGTGCAGAAGATATTGCACCCGTATGGGTATGTTGATGTGGCAGCAGACGGTGAGGAAGGCGTAGAGGCGTTCCGCACCGCCCTCAAGGATGGCGAACCGTACGATGTCATCACGCTGGACATCATGATGCCCAACATGGACGGGCAGGACACCCTGCGCGAGATCCGTGAAATAGAAAAGGAAGTGGGCGTCCCTGCGGAAAAAGCCGCCAAGGTCATCATGATTTCCGGCCTTGACGACTCCAAGGAAGTGCACGACGCATTCTTCCTCGGGCACGCCATAAGCTACATGGTTAAACCCATCCGAAAGCAGACGCTGCTGGACGAAATCCAGTCGATGGGTGTCACCTTGGAAAAATCCGCCGAGTAGCCTGTGAAAACAGTATTCCCCGGCCAGCCCCACCTATGTGTGTGCTGGCCGTCTTTTTTTGGTCACGGTGCTGCTTCTGGCATATTTTCCCTCTTTTTTTGCTGAAAACGCACATACACCCTTGCTCATCCCGGTGAGCAAATGTATGCAACAGCAACGGCAGCCACAGGCTGCCCCAAACCACACAACCACAACACCAACCCACCAAGCAGGAGGCGTAACCTCATGAAAACCCCTGACAATCTTTTGTACAACAAAACCCACGAATGGGCCGACATCGATGGAGACATAGCCGTCGTCGGCATCACCGACTTCGCACAGGAACTGCTGGGCGACATCACCTTCGTGGAACTCCCCGGCGTGGGCGATACCGTAGCCGCCGGTGCCGAAATGGGGTCCATTGAATCCGTCAAAGCCGCCAGCGAGCTTTACGCTCCCGTCAGCGGCGAGGTCATCGCCGTAAACTCCGCGCTGGAAGACTCCCCCGAAAAAGTAAACGAATCTCCCTACGAAGAAGGCTGGCTCATCAAGGTGCGCATTTCCTCCGAACCCGGCAACCTGCTCTCCGCCACGGAATACGCAGAACTCGCCGCCAGCGAGGAACATTAACAGGCTGAAAAAGTCGTTTCAGCAAGCCGCGTAAAAAGGTACAATGCCGGGTGCAGAGAATGTGCTGAAATACGGTGTATGTTGCCATACGCCCTATCCGTACATCTCCCGCAAAACCTGTGCACATTGCCTTTGTAAACGGCTGTTGCACGACATTTCGCCATCGCCCTGACCGTTGTGCCGTGCCGTCCGTGGACAGCACGGCATGGCGTCATGCGTATCGCGTGTTCTTGTCACCCGGCTCACCGCCGGATGCGCCCATCGTTCCTCAACCCTGCCGGCGCCGTCAGGTGCTCTTGCAGGCCACAGGAGGCCATATGCCTTTCGTTCCGCACACACCGGATGACCTCAAAACCATGCTCGACGTCATCGGCGTCAGAACCATGGAAGACCTGTTCGCAGACATCCCCGCCGCCATGCGCCCCAAAAGTTTCGACCTGCCGGAAGGCGTCAGCGAAATGGAAGTCTGCTCCCATCTGGAATCCCTCGCCGCCAAAAACCGCACAGACCTCGTCAGCTTTCTCGGTGCCGGGTTTTATGACCACCACATCCCCAAAGCCATAGAAGGCCTCATCTCGCGCGGCGAATTTTACACAGCCTACACGCCCTACCAGCCGGAATCCTCCCAAGGCACCTTGCAGGCGATTTTCGAATTTCAGACGGCGGTATGCCGCCTCACAGACATGGATGCCTCCAACGCCTCGGTATACGACGGCGGCTCCGCCATATTCGAAGCCATGATGATGGCCGTTCGCGCCACCAAGCGCAGCAAGCTCGTCATCTGTGAAGCGGTAAGCCCCATCTACCGCACCATGCTCGCCTCCTATACGTCCAACCTCAACCTCGCCTTTGTCACCGTCCCCCATGTGGACGGCATGACAGACATAGAGGCCCTCAAATCCGCCATAGACGAAGACTGCGCCGCCGTTGTGGTGCAAAACCCCAACTTCTTCGGCAACATGAGCGACTTTACAGACCTCTTCGCCCATGCCCATGCCAAAAAGGCGCTGGGCATCGTTTCCGTCTACCCGGTCATGCAGTCGGTGCTCAAAACCCCCGGAGAAATGGGAGCCGACATCGCCGTGGCAGAAGGCCAGAGCCTCGGTCAGCCGCTGTCCTTCGGCGGTCCTTACCTCGGCATGATGGCCTGCACGGAAAAGCTCATCCGCCAGATGCCGGGCCGCATCGTGGGCCGCACGGAAGACGTGGACGGCAAGGAAGGCTACGTGCTCACCCTGCAGGCCCGCGAGCAGCACATACGCCGCGCCAAGGCCACGTCCAACATCTGCTCAAACCAGGCCCTGTGCGCCCTGCGCGCCCTCATGCACCTGTGCCTGCTCGGGCCGGAAGGCCTCATCCGCACGGCGGAACTCTCCATGGAGCGCGCCCACTACCTTGCAGACCGCCTCACTGCCATTCCCGGCGTCTCGCTCCTGAACGACGCCCCCTTCGGCAACGAGGTGGCCGTGCGCCTGCCCATCAGCGCCTTTGAGGCCGTGGACAAGCTTGTGGAGCGCGGTTACGTGGCAGGCTTCCCCCTCGGCAGGTACTACAAAGACATGGACAACGTCCTGCTCATGGCCTGCACAGAGAAGCACACCTTTGAACAGGTCGGCATTCTGGCCGAAATGCTGGGAGGAATACTGTAATGAAGACCGTCTTCGCGCAATCCGTTCCCGGACGCTCCGCCTGCCTGCCGCCCATGCCGGAAGAGCGTGCGGAAAGCTTTATCCCCAAAAACCTGCTCCGCGCCCGCAAACCCGCCCTGCCGGAAATGAGCGAGCTGGATGTGGTGCGCCATTTTTCGCGCCTCAGCCGCCTGAACTACGGCGTAGATTCAAACTTCTACCCGCTCGGCTCCTGCACCATGAAATACAACCCCAAATTCACGGAGCATGTGGCCGCGCTGCCGGGTTTCGCCTCGCTGCATCCTCTGCTTCCGCAGATAAAAAGTGCCGGTCTGTACACGCAGGGCGCGCTTGAGGTCATGTACGAAGCCGAACGCCTGCTGTGCGAAATCACAGGCATGCACGCCTTCACGCTACACCCCATGGCCGGGGCGCACGGCGAACTTACGGGTGCCATGCTCATCGCGGCCTATCACAAGGACAAGGGCAACAAGAAGACCAAGGTCATCTGCCCGGACTCCGCCCACGGCACCAACCCCGCCTCCGCGGCCCTTGCCGGGTACGAAGTCGTGAATATCGACTCCAAAGACGGCATGCTGGACCCCGCCGCGCTGGAAGCCGTGCTCGATGACGAAGTAGCCGCGCTGATGATGACCTGCCCCAACACGCTCGGCCTGTTCGAAAAGCACCTGCCACAAATCGTGGAAAAGCTGCGCAAGGTAGATGCCCTGCTCTATTATGACGGTGCCAACCTCAACGCCATCATGGGCAAAATGCGCGTGGGCGATGTGGGCTTCGATGTGGTGCACCTCAACCTGCACAAAACCTTCGCCACCCCGCACGGCGGCGGCGGTCCCGGTGCCGGTCCCGTGGGCGTGTCCGAACGTCTGGAACCCTACCTGCCCATCTCCCGCGTAGACAAGCTGCGCGACGGTCGCTTCTACCTGAACTACGACTACCCCAAGTCCATCGGCTTCATGGCCCCCTTCTACGGTAACTTCGGCGTGGTGCTCAAGGCATACGCCTACATCCTGCGTCTCGGCGGCGAAGGCTTGCGGCGCGTGTCCGAATATGCGGTGCTCAATGCAAACTACCTGCGCAAACGGCTGGAAGAGCACATGCACATTCCCTACAACCGCATCTGCATGCACGAATTCGTGGCCTCCGCCTGCGACCAACAGGCCGCCTGCGGCGTACGCGCGCTGGATATCGCCAAAGCGCTGCTGGATAAGGGCTACCATGCGCCCACCATCTATTTCCCGCTCATCGTCAAGGAATGCATGATGTATGAGCCCACGGAAACAGAGAGCAAGGAAACGCTGGATGCCTTTGTAGACGACCTCATAGAGATTCTGGAAACCGCCAAGCGCGATCCCGTGGAACTGCAGCAGGCACCGGTAAAGACCCCCGTGCGCCGGCTGGACGAAACCAAGGCCGCCCGCGCGATGATCCTCATCGACCCGGCCTAGGATACCGCCATGAGCTACGATTGCATCGTCATAGGGGCGGGCCCCGGCGGCATGAGAGCCGCCATGCAGGCCGCACAGGCTGGCCTCAGCACCGCACTGGTAGAAAAGGAAGATCTGGGCGGCACCTGCCTGAACTGGGGGTGCATCCCCACCAAGCTCTTCCTCGGTGCGACGGCGGCAGGCCCCATGCTGCATGTCCAGCAGAAGCTGAAAGGGGCAGAAGGCCACCTGCGGTTCGATCTAGCCGCCATGCAGCAGCGCAAAGACCGCTTCCTCAAGGGCAGCCGCACAGCCGTAGGCAAGCAGTTGCAGGCGCTGGGCGTGGATGTGTTCAGCGGAACAGCCGCCTTCCGTGGCCCCGGCACCCTTGCGGTGACCAATGCGCAAGGCACAACCGAACTCGCATTCGCACAATGTGTCGTGGCCACAGGGTCCATGCCCGCAGCCTTCCCCGGTCTGGAGCCGGACGGCGACTGCGTGCTGCACTCCTCCCATGTGCTCACCCTGACCGAAGCCCCGGAATCCATGATCATCGTGGGCGCAGGTGCCATCGGGCTGGAAATGGGCGACTTCTTCAGCCGCCTCGGCACAAAGATAACCATCGTGGAAGGCATGGACCGCCTCGCTCCCACGGAAGATGCGGATATAGCAGATGTGCTGACCAAGCAGCTCAAGCGCGAAGGCTGGACAATCCACACAGGACGCAAGGTTGCCTCGCTCAGGACAGTGAACGGTACCGCCGTGCTGACCTTTGAAGATGGCGAAACCCTTACCGCTGCCAAGTCGCTCATGGCCGCAGGCCGCAAGCCCGCAAGCGCGGGTTTGCAGATAGAGGCTGCTGGCGGAACAACGGTCGGGTCCGGCTGGATCAAAACAGACGGCTGCCTCAGGGCGTCAGATACGGTATATGCCATCGGCGACATAAACGGCCGCACCCTGCTGGCCCATGCGGCGGACCATCAAGCCCGGTACGCGGTGCGGCATATGTGCGGCAAGGAGCAGGCGGAATATGCTTCCGGCCCCATGCCTGCCTGCATCTACGGGCATACAGAGGTCATGCGCGTAGGTACCACGGTGGCGGAACTGAAAGCGGCGGGCAAGTCCGTGGAGGTGTCTGTATCCCAGCTTATCGCCAATCCCATTGCGCAGTCATACGGCACCACGCATGGGTTTGTGAAAGTGCTGTGGGTAGAAGGCAAAATGGCGGGTATTGCCGCCGTGGGGCATGGTGTGTCGCATCTTGTGGCGGCTGCCACCATCATGGTTGCGCAGCAGTGGACAGAAAAAGATGTGCATTCCATTATCTGGGCGCATCCCACGTTGGATGAAGCGCTGGAGGCAGCGGCTACAGGGCCAAGGGTTGTCGTGTAAATACGTCTGGTTAGAGAGATTATGAAAGAAGCCGCCCATCGCGAGTTGGGCGGCTTCTTTCATTTACTCAAAGCTGCAGTCGCAACCGTTGCGTTGTGCATTGCTAATGCATTCGGACTTATTGACATATCCCTCTGTGGATGCTCCCACTATACGCCCATTCGATGCCGTTCTGCGCCATCTCCATTTTCCTGCGCTGTCTTTATACAACTCCCAAGTATCATGATCGGTTCCAACACATTTGCTCATTTGAGCCTCCTTGAAATATTTTCTATATCGATATATCTATGCTCGAGTTTATGCAACATTTCCTTGAAGCCTAATAGACATTCCATAAAAAAAGCCGCCCCTTGCGGGGCGGCCTCATAATCACTCGGTTGCCGTAGGCTCAGAACTACTTCTTAAGCCAGGGCATCATGTCGCGCAGACGCTTGCCTACCTGCTCAATGGGATGAGCAGCTTCAATGCGACGGCGGGCGGTAAAGGTGGGGTAGTTCGCCTTGGCTTCAAGGATAAAGTCCTTGGCAAAACGGCCGTACTGAATGTCTTCCAGCACGCGCTTCATTTCCTTCTTGGTTTCCTCGGTAATGATGCGGGAACCCGTCACATAGTCGCCGTACTCGGCGGTGTCGGATATGGAATGACGCATCTTGGCAAGGCCGCCTTCATACAGCAGGTCCACAATAAGCTTGGTCTCGTGCAGGCACTCAAAGTAAGCCACTTCGGGCTGATACCCTGCTTCCACCAGCGTCTCGAATCCGGCCTTGATAAGCGCGCTTATCCCGCCGCACAGCACTGCCTGTTCGCCGAAGAGGTCAGTCTCGGTCTCTTCCGAGAACGTGGTTTCAATAACGCCGGAACGCGCGCCGCCCACACCCTTGGCATAGGCCAGTGCCTTCTCCCGTGCCTTGCCAGTTGCATCTTGGTGGATGGCAAACAGACAGGGAACGCCGCCACCTTCGGTGTAGGTACGGCGGACGAGATGGCCCGGGCCCTTGGGTGCGACCATAAACACGTCCACATCCTTGGGGGGAACAATCTGGTTGAAGTGGATGTTGAAGCCATGCGCAAACACAAGCGACTTGCCTGCGTTCAGGTGCGGCTTCACGTCATTCTCATACACGGCGGCCTGAGACTGGTCGGGGAGTAGGATCATGATCAGGTCGGCCTTGGCGGCGGCATCAGCCGCGGACATGGGCGCAAAGCCGTGTTCCTTGGCAAGCTCATAGTTCGCGCCACCGGGGCGCTGACCGACAATGACGTTCACGCCGGAATCACGCAGGTTCTGCGCATGGGCGTGGCCCTGGCTGCCATAGCCGATAATGGCCACGGTCTTGTCCTTCAAGACTTCCAGGTTTGCATCCTGTTCATAATAAACCTTCATTACTACTCCCTGCCGCGCAAAACGCGGCGCACACGTTTAGGTTGCGGGTATAAAAAAACCCGCCTGAGAGCCGACCGGCACTCAGGCGGGTTGCCTGGCGTTGTTGTCTAACTCTCGGGTTGCATGGAACGGCGCATAGCCACGGTGCCGGTCCGTGCAATTTCCTTTATGCCGAAACGCGATAGTAGCGCGATGATCGCTTCAATCTTTCCATGGTCGCCCGTGGCTTCTATGGTCAGTTCGTTCATGCTCACATCCACCACCTTGCATCGGAATATGTCGGCAATGCGCAGTATCTCCGCCCTGCGGCTGTCTTCCGCATAGACCTTCATAAGTGCCATTTCTCGCTCTACGGCAGCCAGGTCCTGAAAGTCAACAACTTTAATCACCGTCACCAGTTTGCGGAGCTGTTTCACAATCTGCTCCACAATCTGATCATCCCCGGTGGTGGTTATGGTCATAAGGGATACCCCCTGCTCAAGGGTAGGCGCAACATTCAGGGAATCCACGTTAAATCCGCGTCCACTGAAAAGCCCCGCCACCCGCGAGAGCACCCCCGGTTCATTCTCTACAAGCACAGATAACACGTGACGCATGGATACCTCCTACACCAGCAGCATTTCTTCAAGGGAGGCACCGGCAGGCACCATGGGGTACACATTTTCCTCGCGCGCCACCTGCACGTCAATTATGCAGGTATTGGGCGCGGCAAAGGCCTGCTGCAACACGGGCACAAGCTGCGCTTCTTCCGTCACCCTGAACCCCAGCGCACCATAGGCTTCCGCCAGCTTCACAAAGTCGGGCTGCGCATCCATGCAGGTGTTGCAGTAGTTCCGCTTATAGAACAGCTCCTGCCACTGGCGCACCATGCCCAGATACCCGTTGTTCAGGATAACAATCTTCACAGGCAGGTTGTTGCACACGGCGGTCATCAGCTCCTGACTGTTCATCTGTATGGAGCCGTCTCCCGCAATGTCTATCACCAGCTTGTCAGGAAACGCCATCTGCGCCCCTATGGCCGCAGGCAGTCCGTAACCCATGGTCCCCAGTCCGCCGGAGGTAAGCAACGTCCTCGGCTTTCTGAACTTATAAAACTGGGCAGTCCACATCTGGTTCTGCCCCACTTCCGTGGTGATAATGGCCTCGCCCCCGGTAAGCTCGAATATGGTTTCCACCACCTTCTGCGGCTTAAGCGTACCGTTCTTGATGTAGGTAAGCGGCTGTGTGGCACGCCACTCATCCACCTGGGCAATCCACTCCGCATGAACACCGGCCCAGTCCTTTTCCGCAAACCGGGCATTCACAATTTCCTGAATACCGGCAAGGGCCTGCTTACAGTCGCCCACCACAGGCACATGCACTTCCACATTCTTGCGGATAGAGGTGGGGTCAATGTCTATATGGATGATCTTCGCTCCCGGCGCAAAGGAAGAGAGCTTGCCCGTCACCCGGTCGTCAAACCGCGCACCGGCGGCGATAATCACATCGGCGTTGCTCACAGCCTTGTTCGCCGCATACGTGCCATGCATTCCCAGCATGCCCAGCCACAGGGGGTCGTCACAGGGAAAAGCCCCAAGCCCCATAAGGCTGCCAACCACCGGCATGCGCAGTGACCGGGCCATTTCACCCAGTTCCGCGCTGGCGTTGGAGGTAATAACCCCGCCCCCCACAAACATGAGCGGCTTGCGGGCAAGCAGAATATGCTCGGCAGCACGCCGCAACTGGTTCAGGTTGGGCTTGTATGTGGGGTTATAGCTGCGCATCTTTATGTCTTCAGGATAACTGAACTCGCACAGCCTGTTCTGAACATCCTTGGGAATATCCACAAGCACGGGACCGGGACGCCCCGAGCGCGCAAGATAAAAGGCTTCCTTTATGGTGGAAGCCAGTTTGTTCACATCCTTCACCAGATAGTTGTGCTTGGTGCACGGTCTGGTGATGCCGACAATGTCCACCTCCTGAAACGCATCGTTGCCGATGAGCGGCGTGGGTACCTGTCCTGTCAGAACCACCAGCGGAATGGAATCGCAATATGCCGTGGCAATGCCGGTCACGGTGTTCGTGGCACCCGGTCCGGAGGTGACAAGACACACCCCCACCTTGCCGGAAGCACGCGCGTATCCGTCCGCCGCATGCACCGCGCCCTGTTCGTGGCGCACAAGCACATGCCTTATGTTCTCATGCCTCGGAAGCTCGTCATAGATGTCAATAACGGCACCACCCGGGTAGCCGAAAAGAACATCAACCCCTTCCTTCTTGAGGCATTCCAACAGGATTCTGGCCCCAGTCATTTCCATTTATGCCTCCGCATTGCGGTATTTTTCAAGCAGCATATGAAGACGGGTTTTCCCGTCCAGCTTAAGCTTTTTTATTTCCTTCAGGGTCAGTTCCTCGGCAGGCGTACGGAAGGATTTGTTCTCCAGTTTTTCAAGCTGTTTCTTGTAGATGATGTGCTCATCCCAAAGGGTTTTCAGTTCAACATCTTGCGGAAGAAACTTTTCAAGCAATTCGATGTCTCTTGCTTCCATAAGCCTGTCTCCTTCCTTTGGAGGTTATTCAGCACCGCCCATGCACAGCGAACTCCACACGGGTTCTTCTGCTGACTGTATACGAATCCTCTTCTGACGGCTTGTCTGGCCCGCCACCAGTTCCAGGCGGCTCGGCCTCACAGTCAGAAGTTTCGCAACAAAATCAAGGAGCGCCCTGTTGGCCTTGTTGTCCACCGCAGGCGCGTTGAGACGAATCTTCAAACGGCCCTGATGCACGCCGACCACCTCGTTCCTTTTCGCTCCCGGCTGCACCCACACCAGCAGCGAAAAGCCGCCGTCAGGCTCCGGGAGCACATACTCCGGCACATGCATGCTCAACTATTGTTCGTCTTCAGGTAGGCCACCTTCTTCTCGGCTGCGCCCGCCTGTTCCTCTTCCCGGCGGCTCAGGTCCAGAAGATGCTGGTGCGAGTCAATAACCGACTGCACCTTCATCTCAAACTGAGCGCGAACCTTCTTAAAGGAATTTATCTCCTCATGAACCTTCGCAAGGCGCTGATGCCCCTGATTCATCAGGTTCTCCGCCTTGGCGTAGGCTGCATCCAGAATAAGCTGCGCCTCGCGCTGCGCCGTGGCCTTAAGCTCGTCCGTCACCCGCTGCGCCGTGAGCATGGTATCCCGCAGGGCGCTTTCCCGCTCCCTGTAATCCCGCAGGCGCTCCTCCATCTCGGCCACACGAGCCTCAAGTCCGGCCCTCTCCTCGCTCAGGCGGCCAAGCGTGTCGGCAATCTCCAGCAGGTAGCGGTCCACCTGCTGGGCATTATACCCACCCACGGAACGGGGAAACTTCATGTTCAGGATATCAATGCGGCTGACAGACATGATCCCTCCTTACATGGCTCCCGCAAACTGGTACAGCGAGCGCACAACAAACATCTTGATGAACTGGATGCCGAGCAGCAGCACCACGGGCGAAAGATCCAGCCCGCTGATATAGGTAAAAGGCAACCACTTTCTCACTCTGTAGAAAGCCGGTTCCGTAAGGCCACGGATAATGCGAACAATGGGATTGTACGGGTCCGGATTAACCCAGGAGAGCACCGCCGATGCTATGATGATCCAGAAATACAGCGACAGAATCGCGTCCAGAATCCCGGCGATGCCCATAAGAAAATTTCCTGCTATCAACTCCATGAATCCTCCGTATGAACGAGGGGGCATGCCTGCCGGTAGGCTGATGACACCCCTTACTGTGCATATTTCCATTTCCTGCAAGCCGAAATCAAGCAAAAAATGCAAAAGCTGCGGATTAAAGAAAAAAAGAAACCTAAACCGAAGAGTTACAGGCAGTTCGGCTGCGCCTTCCACTGCAGGAACGCACGCCGCACACTCCAGAAATCCGTCACATGTCTGTGCGCGTGGAGCCCTTCGTTGCGGAATGCCCAGAAAGGTATGCCCGCTCCCGCTGCCGCCTGCTGGTCTGCATGGGAGTCACCAATAAAGGCAACCTCTCCGGGAGCCGTGCGCCATGCTTCCAGAATCCTGAAAGCTCCTTCAGGATGCGGCTTGCCCCGCACCTTCTGCGCCGTGATAACCGGATGAAAGAACGAGGAAATACTCCACCTATCCAGCACCAGTTCCATGGAGTTGGTTCGGTTGGTGTATACCGCCATGCGTATGCCCAGCGCCCGCAGCGTCTGCAAAAACTCAAAGAGTCCCGGCTCCGGGCGCATGTGCGGCATAATCTCCTTCACATAGTCCACGGACCGGCGCGCTTCCGGAATTTCATGCCACCGGCTGCGGGGAATGATGTGCTCAAGCGATGCCCCCACCGTAGCCACGTGCACATAGTCTTCCTGAGCCGTTGTCATGGGCGGCAGGTCCATGCGCTCAAGAATGCGGTTGTAGTATTCAACATTGCACTGGCGGGTGTCGAACATCACGCCGTCGCAGTCAAAAATGACTCCGGCTATGCCCAGCGGGTACGCCTCGTCAAGATTATGCGGAGTAACAAACACAATGCGCGCCCCTTAACGAACCGCAGAACAAGGCAGTCTGCTGTGTTGCGGCAAACCCTGTTCAGACCCGCGCCCCCCTCGGCATACGGCAGCCCTGAACATATGCTGCGTCTCGTTTCTTATCATTTGTGAACGGCCCGTAAAACATGTCGTTCAGCCGAAAAACAACATTTCCCTGTGAAAAAATTCTCGCCTGTGAAACAACATTCACCTGTGAAACAACTCTCTTCTGTGAAACAACGTTCACTGTGAAACAACGTTCACCTGTAAATGACATTCACCTGATAAATGACATTCAACAGGAAAAAATTCCGTCATTCACCCGGAACCAGTTCGGCAACGCCCTGCACACGGGAACAGAACAGCAACCGCACCTCACGGTCCAGCCACGGGCGGGATTCAGGAACACGGCTGTGCCCCAGCAGCAGCCACGCGGGAATGCGCGCCATAGAAAGTGCTTTCGCGGTAGCGGGGCACACTCCCAACTGGGCAGCAATATCCGCATCCGGCGGAACAATATCCGCTACATCCGCCACGGCACCCACTATGCGGGCATCGCCTGTGATGAATACAGCCTGCACAGGCGCAAACCGCAGCATGGCGTCAAACACGGTGCGCCACGCCATGGGTGCCACATCCTCCGCGTTGTCCGCGCCCTTGGACACCGGCGTGCCCAGCCCCACCGCTTCTGAAAGTTCAGAAAATTCCTCGTCCGCATCCTCAGCGCCTATGGACGTCCGCAACGATGCAGCAGCCCCGGCAAACCTATCCTTCAACTGCCGCAGTTCGTGCACCCGTGCTTCCAGACTCCACGCCAGAATCAATGCCTTCTGCGCTGCCGCCGCAGAGTCACGCGGGGCCGGTGCCGCTATCCTCTTCTTTCCCTGTCCGGCAGAACCGCCCGAACCGGCAGAATTGGCAGAACCGGCTGTCCCGCCCGAAGCTCCCTGCGAGCCGGAACCAATGCCCCCGGCAGACTCAGAGGAAAAAATATCCTCATCGTCAAAGCCTTCCAGCACCCCGGTTTCCGCAAACCGTTCCAGTTCCGCCATCTCACTGCGCAACGCCCGGTCGCCGGAATAAGGGTTCTCATCCGGCTGCAGGGCCAGCGTCACCAAATCTCTGGTGTTCCGGTACCCTTCACCGAGCGACAACATATCATTCAGATACGCCCGTGCTTCTGCAGGAGAAAAAACCAGCTCCGGCGATACAAAAAACCTCTCCCCCGCTGCCCCGGGCAGCCCCGGTGAAACAAACTGCACACACTGCGGCAAACCGGAACAGGCAAGTTGCGGTTGCAGCCCCGGAACATGAAAAATTATGGGTGTCGTGTTCATTGTCATTTCTTGTCTCAGGTTTCTGCGGTCATTTTTTACAGCAAGCACTGCCGGGTGCCGACTCGCGCGGTACAAACCGCTGGCACCTCCCCTCACATACGGGCATCAGCAGCACACAGGCATGGTCCATCGAATACATGCAGCCGATGGCGGCAACCAAATCCGTAAACGCCCCGTCCGGCGGGTCCGCTGCACCGCCCTCTTCTTCCGCACGTCCTTTTTCGTCCTGCGTTCGTCCACCTCCGCCACAGCCTTTGCAGCCTCCCCCGCGGGGGGCAAACGCCGTGCAACCGGCTCCCGG
Source organism: Desulfovibrio psychrotolerans (assembly GCF_013340305.1). Lineage (NCBI taxonomy): Bacteria > Pseudomonadati > Thermodesulfobacteriota > Desulfovibrionia > Desulfovibrionales > Desulfovibrionaceae > Desulfovibrio > Desulfovibrio psychrotolerans. The sequence goes on along the minus strand of NZ_BLVP01000001.1, from coordinate 35,517 downwards.
CGCGGGCATCGTGGCACAACGCCCCTGCCACATGCCCCCCAGTTCGTCCATGGAAAGAGAAAACCGCTCCCCCTGCTCCATCAACAAATCATACGCCGCCACATAGCGCACAAGCTCACGGCAGTGCCAATTGGTTTCCAAACCGGGATTCAGCCTTTCCGCATGCAGGCAGTGCCCGACAGCATACAAAGCGCACCGATCACCCGGCATGCGCAGCACGGCGGAACATGCTGTTTTTTTTGAGGATAAAGACACGAACTCCGCTACCCCTTAGCCACGGCAAAGGGCCACATTTCCATGCCGCCATCCAGAACGTACAGATCAGAAGCACCCAATCCGCGCAGATGGCACGCCACGGAATAGGCGGCATCTGAAGTGCGACTTATAAGCACAATGGGAGTAAATCTGGGCACTTCATCCTGCAGCCGCTTCTTCAACTGTGTGAACGGAATATTGTATGAATCCGGTATATGTCCGTTTTTCCATGCAATATTGTCGCGCAGGTCCAGCATAAAGAAGTTGGCCCCCGCCTCTTTGGAGGCAAGCAGCTCGGCTGCGGAAACGCCGTATACTCTGTACAGCAGCTTGTTGGAAAGAACTGCAGCCGCACGGACCAGCAACTCACCGCCTCCTCCGGCGAAATCAAGCGTCGCAAGACGCTCAACCATCATGGACGCGGCAAGGGCAGTGACTACACCATTGGCGATGGAATCCGCCCATTGACACCCTTCCTTGGCAACAATCTGTGCACCAAGAATCGCATGGGAATGCTTGTCGCATAGCAGCTTTACGACAACAGGATCTCCCTGTTCCGATGCAAGGCCGGGGGATGATTTCAACAGGCCAAACTCCGGCTCAAACCCAGCCTCCACAGCTTCCTTATGCGTCAACCCAACCTTGCAAGCCAACACACCCGCACCTGAGAAGCGCAATGTTCCGGCACAGCCACCCCAGCTACCGTTCTCGCTCACAAATCCGGCGAGATGGTTGGCCACCACCCGTGCCGATGCAAGCACCGCTTCATCTCCGGAGGCAATGGCAGGAACCGCCTGTCCCAAAGGCTGCCCGGAAGCCTGACCCGGCACCTGAAGCGGCAGCCGCGGCAGGGCTACCCCGGAACCAATTATATACAACCCATCGGGACCACAGTGAAAATGCTCGTCCACTGCGATAAGGCCGGAAGCATCCAGTTCAACTCCCTGCTCTGCAATAATGGGGTGCAGCGCGCGCTGAGGTTCCGTCCAGAAAAACACATCGCCTTCCACCACTCCGCCCCGACCGTCCTGAACTGCCTGAAGTGCGCCGCTCTCAGACAAAACCGGCATAAGCGACTCCAGCCGAACTGCAGACCAGTCTTCGACGGTAAGCCTGCCGTTTCCTGCTCCCGCCATCCTGTCCATCGCTTCCCACATGTAGGCATCGAATCCGGCATCGGAAGTACGCACCCAAGTGACGTTAAGGCCGGCTTCCAGCAACGGAGCAAGAAGGCCAAGAGAAGTCGCGCCGCCCACAATGACGGCCTTTTCCGGAGCGGTTTCCGCTATCCACGCATCCAGCATGCCTCCATCTTCAAACGGCCACGGAACAACATTTTCCGCCGAATGCAGTGCACGCGGCAGGCGTGGCGAGGCATCCACCTCCAGCACCACCTGATTGAACCGTATCTGGATAAGGCCACGGGAGGCCTGAACAGTCACAACTTTTTGGGCAAAATCGATCTGTACGTTTCGCGCCTTGATAACTCCAACCTGACGCGCCTCCATCATGGTTTCTGAAACCTGACGGGCTGCCGTAATGCGTGCAAAGGGTCCGGAACCGCCCGTTGCACGTTCTTCGCCACCGGGAATGACGAGGTTAACTTCCACCTCCGGGGCAAACCGCTTTATGCGTGCGGCCGCCTTGGCACCCGCAAGACCGGAACTGACTACGACTATGCGTTGCATGAAAACCTTCCTCTCAAATATGGTTTGTTTCATCCCTGCAGCATGGGTAACCTTGAGGGTGACTGGAACACCGATAAAACCCTTGGCTGCAGCGAGAGCACTCTTGTCATTGCAATATGTTATGCACCCTACACGCTCATGGCTTCGGGCACAAGTGAAGGAAAACACCCTGTATGCCCAATGCCGCGTGAGAATATATTTCTCGCTAGCTGCTGCTAACGAAGTCCGGGCTTGCAATTACAGCCAGTTAGCGGAAGGAATACCCGCCGCAAGCGGGACTTTCCCTTGACCTTAACCCTCCCCCTGTGTATAGCCTGCATCAATATCCCACGGAGGCAATGTATGTTCGGATTAGGTATGCAAGAAATTCTGTTGATACTCCTTGTGGTACTGATCGTCTTCGGTGCCAACAAGCTCCCCGAAATCGGCGGCGGACTTGGCCGCGCGATTAAAAATTTCAAGAAGGCCACCACCGAGCCTGACGAAATCGATGTGACCCCTTCCTCCAAAAAGAAGAAGGATGACGACGAAGCCTAGTCCACAGACATCTGTTCCGCCTTATTCTCGTGATTACGCTCATAAGAAAACCCGAAGGGCCAACGCTCTTCGGGTTTTGTTATTACGATTGCGGTACCGGAAAGTCATGGGAGTGCGCCCCCTTCATAGCGAAAAACACCGCACAGGCCCCTGTTCGCAATCATGCAAAGGGTCTGGGTCGAGAGAAAAAGCAATGACTTTTGGCGCCTTATCTGTCCTTCAGTGAGTATGAGAGGCGCCGGTTGGCAGCATATTCGGCAAGCCGTGATTCCAGACGCGCCTTGTCCAGCACGGTGACCGTCCAGCGGCCGGATATACCGGCGGATTCCATGCGCACATCCTGAAGGGAAACTCCATCCAGCACGTCGGTCCATTCCAGCAGCATGGTGTCAAAGGCCTCAACTCCGTCCGGCGTGAACCACCCCTCAACGCCCAGTACCACAGAGGACGTCTGGACGGAAGAAGCCGCCTGCGCTGCAAAGAGACTTCCCCAGGCCTTGTTCCATGCCTCTTCCAACTTAGCTGCCTGCGCAAAGCGGGGTGCGCCCGCTCCATCATGCAAAGAAATTGCCCACAGCTTGTTCGCGTACTCCAGACGTAACTCTAACCGCGCACCGGAGTCCGGACGCACACCGTAGAGCACATGCAACCTGCCCAGCGCTTCCCATGCCTCCGAAGGCAAGGTACCGTAGACAGGCTTGTAGCCGACCGGCACGGAGAGGGTGGCGGGAATGCCGAGCCTGCGCAATTCCTGCCTCACTGCATCGCGGTTCACCTGCACGTCAACGGAAAGGACCTTTCCCCCTGGTGCTTCCTCCACTCCCAGTTCGGAGTAGCTGACCACAAAGGACGTCGCTCCGGGTACAAGGTGCTCACGCAGAAGAACCAGTCTCTCTTCGGGTATCCCGCCGTGTGTCAGGTCTGAAGCCTCAGCGGCAACAGCTTCCGCAAAGGCAGCAACACGTGCCGCATCTCTGGTTGCTGGCGGCGGAGAGGTAAATCGCCCATCAGCCGGAGGCGTTTCGTACCACATTGCCTGCACCACGCGTGCATGGGCAGCAGGCGGAGACACAAAGCCCCCCCCTGCGCACAACATTACAGCCACCAACGCTACGGCGCGGAAAACCATACTCAACATGTCCGTCCCGCCTTCTATTTGGCTAGCAGGAGCACTCATCGGGAAAAGCCACCTGCACCTGCTCCACATCTTCACCAGCACGACGATCTATCGAGCCAATGACCCAGGCTGGCTGGTTAAGGGCTTCCAGACGCGCCATCACATCTTCCTGAATATCCGGGCTGACAATAAGAACATAGCCTATGCCCGTGTTAAATATCTGCAGCATTTCCGGCCATGAAAGGTTATCCTGTTCCTTCAGCCATTGGAATACCGGCGCAATATCCCAACTGCCAAACTTGATATTGGCCTGTACAGTAGAGGGCAAAACGCGCGGCAAATTGTCATAAAATCCACCGCCGGTAACATGCACCATGCCCTTAATCTCGAAATCCCGCTGCAAATTGCGCACGGTTTCCACATAAATGGCGGTGGGTTCCAGCAGAACATCCGCAACCGTGCGCTCCGTGCCGGGGAAAATGTCATTCCCGGACAGCCCGCTTTGCTCCAGAATCTTGCGGATAAGCGTAAAGCCGTTTGAATGCGCGCCAGTGGATGCAAGGCCGATGACGACATCATGCACGCGGATTCCGCTGCCGTCCACAATGCGGGAGTTATCCGCTATGCCAACGCAAAAACCCGCCAGGTCGTATTCGCCGTCTGCATACATGGAAGGCATTTCTGCGGTTTCACCGCCCAGCAGTGCCGACCGGGCACGGCGACAACCTTCCGCCACTCCGGCAACTACCTGTTCCGCCTTGTCCACATCCAGCTTGCCTGTTGCGAAGTAATCCAAAAAGAACAGCGGCTTGGCACCCTGAACAAGAATATCATTCACACTCATGGCCACTAGGTCGATACCCACGGTATCATGCTTATCAAACAAAAAGGCCAGCTTGAGCTTGGTTCCCACACCATCTGTGGAGGCAACGAGCACGGGGTCCTCCATCCCGGAGAGGTCAGGCTTGAACAGACCGCCAAACCCTCCGATATCGGAAAGCACACCGTTGGTATGGGTGTTGGCAACAATGCTTTTGATTCTGTTCACAAGGGCGTTACCGGCATTGATATCCACCCCCGCCTCGGTGTACGCTCTCGCACGATCTTCAGGCATGTACATAGCTCCTTACACAGCGTATCTTCTAGATTTTCGGAAGCCTTTAATAGGCGTTTAAGCCCCAAAGAGCAAGGAGAAGTCGCATGTGCTTATTTTTTCTTACAATACAAAATGTTAGCAAAACAGTACGCACTTTGGGGGGCTTTCTGCTTGTCATGGCGTTTTTGCTGCCTTTCCTGCCACTGAACCTGGCGGCCGGACAGCAATCCCCTGCCGAGCACAGAAAGGACCCGGTCCTCGGCACGTCGTCTGGAGGAGTATTCATTGGCCGTGACGAAAATTCGGGCGACCCGGTAATGCGCACGGCACCACTTCCGAGATACGATGCCAATGCCACGGATGATATCATGAACCAGCCCGCAATCAACATTGAAATAGCCCCTCGCCTCAAGTATCCTGCACCATCAAAACCCTAAGTCAGGAGAGGGGCATGATGTACCCGGCAGCCATGTGGAAACCGCTGAAGGATGCAACAGTGCAGTGCTGTCTGTGCGCACACGCCTGCGTCATCAGGCCCGGCAAGAAAGGACAATGCGGGGTACGCAGCAACCATGACGGAGCACTCTTCACGGAAACGTACCATGCTGCCGCAGCCCTTAATCTTGATCCGGTGGAAAAAAAACCGCTGCATCATTTCCTTCCCGGCAGCGCAACCCTGTCTTTGGGGACCATGGGCTGCAATATGCGTTGCGATTTCTGCCAGAACTACTCCCTTTCTGCTCCTCCACGCACAGGCAAGCCGATTACCGGACAATCCATTCCTCCCGCCATGCTGGTGGCGGAAGCCTTACGGTGCGGGGCAAAATCCATCTCCTACACCTACTCAGAGCCAACGGTTTTTTTTGAACTCATGCAGGATACAGCCCGCCTTGCCGCAGATAACGGCCTGCTCAACATAATGGTCTCCAACGGATTTCAGAGCACGGACTGTCTTAATGCCCTAAACGGCCTCATCCACGCCTGCAACATTGACCTTAAAGCGTTTTCCGACGTCTTCTACAAGGAGCGATGCGGCGCGCGCCTCCTGCCTGTTCTGGAAAACCTGCGCCACATACGCCGCATGGGGTGGTGGCTGGAAGTAACCACACTGCTTATCCCGGATGCAAACGACACGGATGCTGAAATACGTGCCATGGCAACCTTCATCCATGATGAACTGGGCAGCGATGTGCCCTGGCACATATCGCGCTTCCATCCTGCCCACAAAATGCTTTCCACACCGCCCACCACGGCGGTTCAACTGGAACAGGCATGGCAGATAGGTAAAGACACAGGCCTTCACTATGTATACATCGGCAACCTGCACGGGCACCCTTCCGAGCACACGTCTTGCCCTTCATGCGGAAACATTGTAGTCCGTCGAACCGGCTACAAAACAACCGTTTCGGGCATTCCGGCATGCAGCAAATGCGGCGTGCTCATACCCGGCATATGGAATTCTCCTCCTGGGAGCGGTAAGGCATGATTCTCGTATACACCGGCAACGGCAAGGGAAAGACATCAGCGTCTGTGGGGCAGACCATTCGCGCCCTCGGACAGGGCTTTGTCGTAGCCTTTGGACAGTTCATGAAACGGGCAGACCAAGCGGGAGAGCAGAAGATTCTGTCTTCGCTGCTGAAGGAACGCTTTCATGCCGAAGGCAAAGGCTTCCTCACGCGCCCCGACCAGTTCGCCGAGCACAGAGAAGCCTCGCTTCAACTGCTCCTCTGGGCTACGCATCAACTGGAAGACGTGGACATGCTCGTGCTGGATGAGGCGCTTTACGCCTTGAAAACAGGCCTTCTCCATGAAGAGGAACTGCGGAGCCTGGTCGATCAAGCCCGGACTCAGGAGGCCCATCTTGTGCTCTCCGGCAGAGATTGCCCGCAGTGGCTGACGGACGCGGCGGACACGGTGACGGAGATGACGGAAATTAAGCATCACTACGCGCAGGGCATTCCCGCGCAAAGAGGCATTGAATTCTAATGGATCCCATGGTGCCGGTGCTGAATACAGAAGCTGCGCTGCACCGCATGTGCGGCAACACGGAACTGCTCCGCCTGCTCCTGGACACCTTTCTGGAAGACGCTCCCGGCAAGGTGCAGCGCATCCAAACCTATGCAGAAGCAGGAGACGCCTTTCACGCCTCCACGGAAGCCCATGGGCTGAAAGGTGCCGCAGCCACTGTGGGAGCAGAGCGCATTGCCCAACTGGCTCAATCTCTGGAAAAACTGCTCAGGGAATACATGCCCCCCGCCGAAACTCCCCGGAACCATCATCAGAAGGAAAGAACAGACGCCCAAGTCCTGCCGGATGCCACGCGCCCACCCCTTTTTGCCGGGCATGAAGGGCAAACCTTTCTCGCCATGCTGAACACCATCAGCGAAGAACTGGAGCGCATCCGCACATTTCCGCTTCCATTCTAATTGCCCGCACCCGGGGACCGCATCACCACCAGACTGCCGGATCCCTGCTTCTTGCCTGATAACCTGCCCGCCAACGTCACGCTGCAAATGAATGCTTAAAGGCGATTGCTCCGCTGTCCATGCCATTCGAGGCACCAGGCTCCCTGATACAGAAAACAAAAAGAGCTTACAGACAGTATCTGCAAGCTCTTGATTGTCGTATGGTCGGAGAGACAGGATTCGAACCTGCGACCCTCTGGTCCCAAACCAGATTCTTATGTTTCACAGGTTGTCATACTTTTTTATTTATTATTAAATTTCAGTGAAATATAAATTGCATGTTTCACAGATTTTCATTGAAAATCACCATCCATTCAACTATTTTGGTAGGGAGATGGTAGGGAGAATTTACCATTTTGCGACCCTCTGGTTCTGATGGCAAAATTGATATTATTGACTTTTTTGTTACATAGTAGATTGCAGGAGCGAAGATGAGTAAGTCCAAAAGAGAGCGTACGGACTACCCCGGTGTGTATGGCACACCACACCCGACACGCAAGCACGGAATTCGTGCTGATTTATATATTGAAATCACTTATAGACTTGATGGAAAAAAGAAATGGGAGGGGCTTGGGTGGACATCCCAAAACATGACCCCTCTCAAAGCGTCGAAGATCCTTCATGACCTTAAGGAAGCGCACAGGACAGGTAAAGGCTTACGGACGGTTGCTGAGCAGCGGGAAGTTGCTGCAGCTGAAGCAAAGGAAAGAGAGGTGGCCAAACAGCAGGCTGAGCGTGACGCCACAACGTTTCAGGAATTCTGGACTGATTGCTACCTTCCTCTGCAAGGCGAGAAGAGTGCTCGTTCCCGGGCAACGGAAGCATCTCTATGGAAACTCTGGATTGCACCGCAGTTGGCAGAGATTTCTTTGCTCAAGCTGGTCCCGTTTCATCTGGAAAAAGTAAAGCAGGAGATGATTAGGGCTGGTAAATCCCCTAAGACAATCAAGTACGCCATGGGGGTGGTTTCGCAAGTGTGGGGCTTGGCTCTACGTGATGGGTACGTTTCTGCGCCTTTCCCCGGTCTTCAAGTTAAGCTTCCCCAGAAAGACAACCAACGGCAGCGCTTCTTGACGCCTGCTGAAGCCATGCTCTTGCTGAAAGTGTTGGCTGAGCGTTCTCCAACATCTCACGACATGGCTGTAATTTCATTGTTTTCCGGGATGCGCTTTGGCGAGATTGCTTCATTGGAATGGCAAGATATTGACTTCCCTGACGGACGTATTTTGATCCGGGATACGAAGACCTCGCAAAACCGTTATGTATTCTTGACCAGTGAAATAACAAAGGTGCTGCGAAATCGCCATTCTGGACAGCGAAGCGGCTTGATATTCACCAGTCGCACCGGTGGTAAGGTTGATCGCATTTCAAAGGCGTATTCCCGCACTGCAGACGATTTATTTAATGAAGGCGTTGCTGACTCCCGACAGCGTGTTTGCTTTCATACCTTGCGGCACACCTATGCGAGCTGGCTGGTACAAAAGGGGGTGGACCTCTACAGCGTAAAAGAGCTCATGGGGCATGCTGACTTCAAGATGACCACGCGGTATAGCCACCTCGCCCCCGAGGGGCTGAGGCGGAAGGCCAAGGTGCTTGAAGGAAGTTTGGAAGAGAAGGCAGAGGTTTGGACAGGAGTTTTGAAGGGTTCTTGCTAAAAAAACCGATTACTCAAAACAATACAGCATAGTAGCTCTTGATTTTTTTTATAAAACCCCACGCGCCACTTCATGGTCAAATACAGTCAGAATTTTGGCTTGTTCCGGGGGGGGCGGTTCTTCTGCAAAAGAACGTCCCTTGCGGGAGACATAAAACGGATCACAACATTCCTCGACGAAACGGTCGACTCTGGCCTTGGGCAACACAAATTGAAGCCCATCATAAAATGCATGTCCCGGAGATGTAGTTTGCTAAGACATCGGTATACCCAAGTGACGGGGGGGGTATCGAAAGCGTGCATGGGCGCGAACCTGTGGTTCGCGCCCATTTCAATTTTCGTATGAATGGCACTACCCAAGTCGGCGGGCCCATACCCCATTATGCGGCGGTTCGTTCAGCCTGCTCTTCTTCGCGGTCGAATACAAAGCTCGCCCGCTCAAATTCCTCATATGCCTGCCGTCCGATGCCACCAAGGTCGGCCATGGTGATGCCGAGCAACATCCATGCCCCACCGGAAGGCGGCAGCACATGGCTATCGTGCCAGTATCCATAGCCAAGCGCCCGCGCCATGCAGTCCGCCACCGCAACAACTGCAGCGACTTCCGGGTGCTCCATGTTCCGCTCCTGCGCATGGTGTTCACGCACGGCCTCAGTCAGTGCCCGGTCAAGGTTCCAGCGCTCCATCAATTCTGCGCCAACGCGGCCGTGTTCAAACCCGAGCACCCTGCGCTCTGCAAGATGGAAGGGAGTATTATGTGCGGCGGCATCTCCGTACAGCGCCACCACGTCCCGCCCCAATCTATCCACCAGAAGCAGGCGGCCCACGTCATGCAGCAACCCCGCCGTAAAAAATCGTTCCGGATCGTCAAATCCAGCCTGCCGCGCAAGCGCACTGGCAAGGCATGCGGTCATGAGGGAATGGCGCCAGAATTCTCGCAGCGAAAGCCCGTGCATAGCCATCTTGCCGCCTCCTATCTCCGCCGCCGCAAGCGCAAGACTGGCTAGTTGGCGCCCGCCCACAATGGCAACAGCTTCACGCACGGTCGCCACATTGCGCCCGCCCCGCCGTTCTTCATAAAGCGGGCTGTTCACAAGGCGCAGCAAGGAAAGCGTCAGAGCGATATCGTGCCGGATGATGTGCCCGAGCCGTTCGTCGCTCGCGTTGCCGTTCTGCTCTTCAGTATTGCCGCCCGCGAGAAAATCCGTGAGGCATCGTATTGTACCGGGCATGGAGGGGATATGCAGCCGCCCCTGCAGGAGAGACTGCGGAGTATGACTGCCGGACACTAGGCGGCTGCCCAGCGGCAGAACGTTACCTGCCGCCTCTTCGTCCGCAAAGGCACTTTCATCCATACGCAGCATCACTTCCGCATTGGCCAGGGCAAGTTCCCGCATCTTCTCAAGCAGGGACCGTTCCGTCCCGCTCATGGGCACGTTCCGCGCATGGCGGAAACGCCGTCCCACAATGCGTCGCGCCTTCAACTGGGCGGTATCCTGAACGGCATCCGGTCCGGATTCTATCCCTGCAGGTGTGGATGGTATTGCCGCCCAGAATTCCGACACACCGGTCTGGTAGCTGTCCTGCAATACAGAAGGCACGCCTGCTTCATGGCGCTCATGGATAATCTGTGCAGCTGTGTTTCGCATAATCTTGTCCCCTTTTTGACGCTGGCAGACAAAATAATGCAAGAACCATTCTTAATAAGAAAAATTCAGTTATACAGGGATAGTACTCTTAAAAAAAAGGCGTCAGCCCGGCAGTATCTGCCCAGCTGACATAACCATGACGCGACACCGCGCGGGAAGGGCTACTGCACAGCCAGGCTGTTCAGCGCGGCATCCGGTTCACCACGATACGGCAGGATGGGGAACGGCAGTGCGGCCATTTTCGCCCGGTATTCACCCATTTGGGACAGGGGGATATATTCGATGTTCAGGACGGGCTTGCCCGCCTCTGATACGCGGTGAAGGATTCCACTACGGTAGGCACTGTCCTCCGGCGTGACATTGAAGAGCAACGATTCCACCCCGATCATGTCAATATGGCGCATATAGCGCGCCACCGCGTCCTCAGGGGCATCATTGAAAATGCCCTCCGCATTCTGCGGGCAGACTATCTTGTTCGGCCCGCCCCGCTCGCGCAGGTAGGTGGCGATGCGCGCGACAAGGCGTATCATTTCGGAGGCGCTGGTGCTCAGGTCGCGTCCACCTTCCGCATGCCAGAACCAGTAGGCATCCACAATATCCAGATACACCCCGTCAAAGCCTGCATCCACAATGCGGTCAAGATACGGCCGCAGGGCCATGTCCCACCACTGCTCGTGCCAGTAGCGCACCTTGTAGTTCTCCGGCCAGTCAGGATTCTCCGCCCCCATGAAGGGCGGAGGGGCGTCACGCCACGCCTTGTTCCAGTAGAAACGGTAGCTTTCCGCCTCGCCGATGGAAAAATAGCACAGCACCCTGCGCCCGCCGCGCTGCATGAGCGCCACATCTGCGCGGGTGAAGGCCCCCGCGTCCGTGCCGTCCACGGAATAATCCACCACGGCAAGGTCTGAGGCAGAACTGGCAATGGATTGCGGATCAACCCCCTGCAACCAGTACACCCACCGTTTGGGCGGAGCCACAATCCGCTTCTGCTCCGCTGCGTCCTTTCCGTTCCGGGTGGTCACCTGACCGGGCTTTGCCGTCTGCGTCCGTTTTTCCACAGGCACCGTGCACCCCCAAAGAAGCATCAGGGTCATGGCAAGCGCCATGGGTATTGCGCCTGCACGTATTTGCTGTATGTTATACATAGTCGGTATAGTAGCGCATTGCTGCGCAGGTTACAATTATTCAAGTGGCGTTAGCGCCCTTGATGATTGTCATTTGCCCCATCGGCCTGTATACAGAATCAAACCTGCAATATCAGGGGGAACGCAGTGAAATCCATTTCCAACTTGCTCATCATCATGAGCCTTGTCCTGTTGCTGAGCGCCTGCAACGCCACACGCCAGCAGCACTACCTGAATACGGAAGCCATGCCTTCGGGGGATCGCACGGCCGCTGTTCTGCCCTTTGTCAACCTGACCACGCACCCCAATGCGGGGCGCATTGTGGGAGACGTTCTTTCCACCGAGCTCTACGGTCTGCCCGGGTACACCTTCCTTGAGTCCACTGCCATGCTGGAATCCCTGAAAGGTGGCGAAGAAGACCTTGAGTACATACTGGATAAAACCGTGGCCCAACGCGTAGGCAACTCCCTTGGCGTGGATACCGTGTTCTACGGCTCGGTCAGCGAGTTCCGCTACAAGCGCGGGCTGGACCAGAGCCCGGTTGTCGGCATCAACATCCGCATGCTCGACGTGAGAACCGGCACGGTGGTCTGGGCCGCCTCCCTCACGCAATCCGGGGGCTGCTTCTACGGCTGCGACACCTCGCTCAACCTGCTCACGCAGCAGATATGCCACGAGGCAGTGAAATCCGTCGGCGCGACCATCGCTGCCGGACAATAACGCCATTTGCCGTCATACCCGTGACGGTCCGGGGGGAATATGCCACGTCGCCATACCCTGCCAGACCGGCAGCCGCACCGTGTCCTCTGGCTTGCGGGCGTGCTTGCCGTTCTGGTCCTTACCCTGTGCTGCCAGAAGGCGGAAGCGTCTGAGGTCGCCCGCAGGGTACTTGTCCTCTACAGTGAAACCGCTGACCAGACTCCCGACCAGAACATCTGGCGCAGGGGGTTCGACATGGCGGCCAATTACCACGGCCTGCTCTCCGAATACCGCGCCGTGGAGCAGCCCGTTCCGGAACCGCTTGACCCGCGCGAGTGGCGCGCCATTGTCTGTGCCTATGCCGCCCCGAATATGGAGGACCCACAGGCCTACATGGATTGGCTGCTCGCCTCAATGAACCGTGACATCCGGGTCATCTTCCTCACGCCGCCCCATGCTGTTTCAGCAGGTGCGCCCCCTGCCGTGCGCACCCGCGTGGACATGATACTGGAACGCTTCGGCCTTGCCTACACACAGGAACAGACCACGGCGGGCAATCTGCTGGCCTACGGCACCACCGGGCCGCACATGCAGTATGAACGCCCCCTGCCTGCTGTTCCCCCGCTCTTCGACGGATACGTGCCCACCAAACCGCAACGCCACACTCCATGGCTCACCGTACGCAACACATCCAGCCCATCCGGCAATGCGGAAGGGATTGCGGTTGCCGTTTCCCCGGCGGGCGGGCTGGCACTGCCGGAGTACGTATATTGGATAGACCCAGCGGACTACCGGCACAAATGGTATCTGGACCCCTTCGCCTTCCTTTCCGCCTCACTCGGGCTTGAGGGAATGCCCGCCCTTACCCCAACCACGCTGAACGGAAAGCGCATTGCCATGTCGCACATCGATGCCGACGGGTTCAGCGGCTTCACCAATGTGGACAAAAAAAGCAACTGCGCCACAGTGATGATGGAAGAGGTGCTGAAAAAGATTGATTTCCCCGTCACCGCCTCCGTCATTCAGGCTGAGGTGGATCCCGAGCTTTCCGGCAACGTACGCCTTATGGAGACCGCCCGCGCCATATTTGCCCTGCCCAATGTGGAACCGGCCTCGCACAGCTTTACCCATCCCTTTTACTGGGATGCGAATGATAAGCAGAAGATAGCGCTCTTCCGGGACAAGCTCGGGCTTGAGCAGTACGGCATTCCCGTTGCGGGGTACAGCTTCGACCCCAAGCGGGAAACCGTAGATTCCTGCCAATGGATAACCGACCACCTCACCCCGGCGGACAAGCCCTGCCGCATGATGCTCTGGTCCGGCTCATGCGACCCCAAGCCTTTTGTCATGAAGCACGTTTATGATGCGGGCCTGCTGAACATAAACGGCGGCGACACCATATACGACCAGCACAACGACTCGCTGACCGGTGTATCCCCCCTGTTCAAGTTCGTGGGGCCGTACGTGCAGGTCTTCACGGGACAGGCCAACGAAAACATACTGACTAATCTGTGGACGGGCCCGTACCACGCCTACCGCTACATCACCCGCACCATGGAACGTACTGGCTCGCCTCGCAGGCTCATGCCCATTGACGCCTACTACCACTTTTACAGCGCGGAGTACGATGCCTCGCTTCAAGCGGTGAAGGATGTGTACGCATGGATAGCCACACAAGATGTCGCAAAAGTGTTCACCTCCGCCTACATTCCCATGGTCATGGATTTCACGCAGGCAACTGTCGAACGCGATGGCGCGGCAGATGTGATTTCCGGTTACGGCACCTGCCTCAGCGTGCGCTATGAGGACACCTCAACCCTGCCCGACCTTGCCCGCTGCACCAACGTGCTCGGGTACGAGGTGCAGCCGCAGGGCCTGTTCGTCCACCTGAAACGCGGCGCAGGTCAGGCGCGCATCGTGCGTGCCGCCTCTCCGGACAACAGACAGCCCTATCTGCAAAGTGCCACGGGCTGGGTGGACGACTTTTCGCATAGCGCAGACACCATCCGCTTGCGATACGAGGGGTTTGGCAACGGAACAGTCACCCTTGCGGGACTGCCCGCAGGAAGGGCGGCAATTGTGTCACACAACGGCACGGCGCGCAGCCTCATAACTTCTCTCACAGGCACGCTCACCATTGGCCCCGTGCGCTCGGGCACGCTGGGGATACACCTGAAGTGAGGATTCATCCGCTCTATGTGCTGACCTTTTTCGCGTCCATGCTTCTGCTGACGCTGCTCATCTATCCCAGCCAGCGGGACATGGCGCAGCTGTATCTCGACAGCGGCAGCATCCAGCGGGCCTGGGATATTCTGGAAAAGGTGCTGCCGGAGCGGACGGACGACTATGCCCTGCACATAACCGCCTCAGAGATTTATCACCTTTTGGGCAGGCCGGAGCGCGCCATAGACATGCTCATACGGGCCCGGGAACTCAAGCCGCGCAACGTGGCCATGCTCACCCGCCTTGCCCGGTATCTGGAATGGGACATGCGCCCGCGCGATGCCCTGCCCATCTACGAGGAGATTGCGGCCTCCGCACCGGACCGCACCGATGTGCTGCGCACCCTTGTTTCGCACTACCGCTATTTTGGCATGCCCGACAGGGAAAGCCACGCACTGGCGCGCCTGCTGATGCAGGATGCCTATGCGGAACCCCTGCGCGGCATACCCCTGCTCGTGGTGCTGCGCAGCGAACTCACCGCACTGGCACAGCAACGCCTTGCCGGGGAATATACCCCGCTGCGTGATCTGCTCATGCAGCAACTGTTCATCATCGGCGACCAGTTCGCCGCAGCCGTGCAGGAAGGCGAGCAGGCTGACGAGAAACAGTATGCCACCTACTGCCTTGAAGACTACCTTAAAACAGGCCATCTGCCGAAAGGTGCTGTCTTCGCGCAGGCCATGGATTCCCGACGCGGCGGCGTGGACATACGCCTGCATTTCGCCACCATCATGCAGTGGAACAACCTGCTTGGAGAAGCCGTAGCCTACCTGCGGCAGGTGCACAGGCAGGTTCCGGGCAACGAGGCGGTGCTGATTGCGTTGAGCAGCGCGGCACGGAATGCTGACGATCTGGAAACCGTTGAATTCGCGCTGGAAGCCCTCACCCGTAGCGCGCCGGAAAACCGGGAGTATACGGAACAATTGGCGGAGGTGTACCTGGAGGGCAACAAGATCGCCAAGGCCATTGAGATGTTCGATGCGCTGCTCCAATCCGCCGTAGACACCTTCCGCGTGCTCGGACGCATGCTCACGGCGGCACTGTTCTCCGGCGAGCCGGAGGTGATGCGGGTGGTGCTGGAAAAGGCCGAATCCTATCCCACGGACAGAAAAGACATTCTTGAATCCCGCATTGAGCTGCATCTGGCGCTGGACCAGACGGGCAAGGCTTACACGCTGCTGCGGGATATTCTGAAGGATGGCACCCCGGACCACGCACAACTGCTGCGCCTCATGGAGATCGCGCAGTTCACCGGCGATGCGCCCACCATATTGGACGCCGTTGACTTTGCCCTCAGGCATGAACCGGAGAACATCGATTTTCTGCGGCAGGGCTCGGATGCCCTGCTCGCCACGGAACGGCCGGGCGAGGCGTTCACCCTGCTCAAGAGGCTTGCCCGCATAAGCCGCAACACTGCGGACGCGCTGGCAATGCTGGAAACAGCGGGATTCACCGCATCAACGGCACTCGTTGATGAAGCGGCGGACATTGCCCACTCCCTGCACCCGACCTCCGCCACGGTCATGGACCGGATAACCGAGGTGTATCTGTGGCTGGAATCGCCGCTCAAGTCCCTACCGTATGCTGAAAAGGCCGCCCGTCTCTCACGAGGGGACAGGGCTTTAACCCTGCGTATGGTAGAGGTGGCCTCCTATACGGGTGATGGTGAACGATTCCGCAAAGCTCTCATGCTGGCCGGCAAGCTGCGCCCCGATGACGAGGAAATCGCCCTCGCCTCGGCGCAGGCACTGGCGGCAGGAGGCGAGGGGGCGGCGTTCGAGGCGCTGCTGGAACGCTTCATGCGCTCCGGCAGCAACGTGAACCTCATCCGCAAATGGGCTGCCATTGCGGAGAACGCGGGCCTTTCGGAACAGGCCTTCCGGCTGTGGTATCAGGTTCACAAGGCGAGCCCACATGACTCCGATTTACGGGAAAAGGTGGCCCGACTTGCCTTCAACACAGGACGCTACAGCATATCCGCAGACCTGTGGTCACGGATTGCGGACAACTCTCCCGCAGCCTTCGATCCGGCCTTTGCCGCAGGCAGCGCATGGGCAGCAGCCGGAAACGTGGAAAAAGCCTTTGTCTACTTTGAAAAGGCCCTTGCCCTGCGTCCCGATAACAGGCCCGCCATGCTTGAGTTTGCCCGAAACGCCGCATACTCCGGGCGCTACAGTCGGGCCGTGCAGGCATTCGAGCGGCTCGGAACGGCCTCGCTGGAAGAGAACGACCGCATCCTGCTGGCGGAAGCATACGGCAACACGGGCAAGGCCAGAGAGGCGCTCGCCCTGTTCGGCCCCCTACTGAACAAGGACCCGCTGCCCAAGGAGAGAGCCATTCTCATCACGCAGCTATACAACGCGGCGGAGCAGCGCGCCAAAGCAGCAGCCCTGTATCCCAAACTGGGCAACGCCTATGGCGATGACCCGGCCTTTGTGGCCCGGCTGGGTGCGGAGGCGTTTTTTGCGGAGCATTCTGCCCCGGCGCTTGCGCTTTTCAGCAAAGTTCTTGAGAGTAAACCGGATGATGCAACGGCACTCAAGGGGTCGGCACTCGTGCATGCGGAAAACAGCAACGTCCGTTCCGCCATCGACTTTTTCAGAGAGTACATCAGGCGTTATCCCGGCGACGGCGACGCCCACTTCCGTCTGGCGGAACTGTACACCATCCTCGGCAAGGAAGGTCCGGCCCAACGGGAATACCGCGAGGCAACACGATTGCTCAAGGAAAAGCTGCGCTCTCCTCCCGCTCCAGATGCCGCCCTCCGGAAGCGACAGAACCGCAAAAACGCTCTGGACTCCGCAACGAACTAATAGGAAGACCGTTTTCAAACTTGCACCAACCGCACGCCACGTATGACACAAATGACACGCCGCATCGCCATACTTCTTCTCATCCTGACCGCCACCCTGCAGGGGGTGGGGGCTCCGCTGCATTCCGTGGCGGAAGAAACCCCGAACGCGGTCCGGGCAGAGGCCACCACGCTCTGGTCCGTGCGCGCCAGTTCGTCGCGCAAGGCCACCGGTGCCGTAGATGCCGTGCGGCGACTCCACGCAGCGGGCATGCCTGATGCGGGTATGCTAATGCTGTTCGATGATGCCGGGACCCTGTGGTATGTGGTGGAAATTGCCCACACGGACAACAGGGAAGATGCCCGGCGGATTGCAGACACCTTCACGGCCGAAACGGGCACCCGGTGCCTCATCCGCAGCATGGATGCGGCTCTGCACGCCACGCGGCGCGTTTCCGGAGAGGGGCTGCGCAACAGCGAGCTGATCCTCCCCCCTGTCGCCCCGGACACCGACCCCGCCACGCCAGCTGCCACAGCGGACGCTGCGGACATCGCTACAGCATCCGAACCGGCCCCCGGCACGATTTCCTCCCCAGCTTCAGGGTCGGACGCGGTAACTGACATCACCCATCCCGATACATTGGTCACGAACACCGACATCGCCCCTGCGCCGGAACGCATGGTAAAATCCGCAATGACACTCTCCCCGCAAATGGCCCTTCCCCGGCCTGCAAGTAATGTCGGAAACGGCACCCCCGCACTCGCTGAAGTCCCGCTTCGCCGGAATCCCGATGAACGCTCCCCGCTGGGTATTACGGAGGAAAGCACCGGAAAGACGCCCGAGGCAGAGGCAGCCACCCCCTTCACCTTGGATACAAAGCAAGCCGAAATCATCCTTGCCCGCAGCCTCTACCGGCAGGGCGACCTTGAGGGAGCTCGCGAGGTGTACCGCCAGTTGCTGCTGCGTCACGGCCAGGACGAAACCATTCTGGAAGGGTACACCGAAACGCTAATGGATGGCAGGCGCTGGGCCGAAGCGGATGCGGAACTGGTGGCATGGCGCGCCGCAATGCCGCACAGCATCAGCGCGATCCGGCAGACGGCACGCCTGCATCTTACCATGGCAGAGGAAACTGGCAACTACGAGGCCAGCTTTCCATGGCTGGAACAGCTCATGGAGCACGCGCCGGAGGACACCTGGGCGATCATGGACTACGCCTATGCACGGCGTAACGCCGGAGACTGGGAGGAAGCACTTCGCCTTTTCAGCGCCGTGTACGATGCCAACCCTGACGATGAAAACGCGGCGGAAAACATACAGACCATTCTGCGAGAACGCGGGCCGCAACTTGCTGCGGACTATCGTTCGGAAGTACAGGCGGGCGATGTTTCCATAAACACGTTCACGGTGGACTACAGCCAGCAACTGTCCTCGATGTGGCGGGCGCATGTCGCTCATACCCGCAGCCGTCTGGACAGGCGCAGCGATGAAGACGGCACCGCAAGCATTGCCCGCGAACTGCGTCTGCATGAGGCGGGCGTTACCTATGAGCCCAGCCGCCGCTGGCTGCTCGGTGCGGGCATCCAGTATTATGAAGGTGTCGGCGAAGGCGTTGCCCCCAGCCTTTCCTTGGAGCACCGGCTCAACGTCAGCGGTCTGGTACGCCTGAATACGCAACTTGAGGCGCCATGGTACACCACACTGGATGCCGCTAACCGCGACGGCACAACAGACACCTTCACCCTGACCTTGGAAAAACCGCTCACCGACAACTGGTACCTTGCGGCGTCCGCAGGGGCGCAGCGCTACTCGCTGGAGGGGCTTTCCGGCTACGCGTGGCAGGAGCGTGAGGAGTTGGCACTCACCCGCCGACTGCACTTCATGCCGGACGTGACTGCCAGCTACATCTTCACGCGCACGCGCATGAACTACCGCCAGAACAATCCGGGTGAAAGACCCGTGGACCTTGTGGACAAGGAAGACATCCACACCCTGCGTGTGGAGATGCTGCACTGGTACAACGAGTACATCGCGCTCAGGACATTCGGTTCCGCCGGGTACGATGTGTTCCGCCTCTCTCCCCTGCTGGGCACGGGGGGCGGGGTACGGCTGCGCCTCGGCCAGCGGCTGGATCTTGATATCGGCGCGGAATACAACAATGACACGGGACAGCCCGGAGGCGGCGAATCCAAGGCCTTCACCACGTCCATCATCTACCATTTCTAGGAAAGCATGGCAGTCACTCGTCTCAATCCCAGCAAGGGCAGGCTGACCTTTCTCGTGGAGATCATCCTCGGCCTCATGCTCATCACCGTGCTCAACATGCTGCTGTTCCGCAACGATGTGGGATTCCTGAACGTGCAGCCGCATCCCTACTGGATCGTGGTGCTGCTCATCTCCGTCCGCTACGGTTTCTTGCCGGGATTCCTTGCGGGGTTGAGTTCCGGTCTGCTGTTCCTTCTCTTCCGAGCCGCCACCATTCCGGACATCTCACTGCTGGAGCTGCGCTCCATGGAACTGTGGGGCACCCCCCTGCTGTTCTGGACCACCGGCATGGCTCTTGGAGAAATCCGTCAGGGACATATTAGAGAACACACTGCCACGCTTACCAAGCTGCGGGACAACATGACCGTTTGCGAGACCCAGCAAAAGGAACTGCGGGCACTGGAACAGGCCAAGGTGGAGATGGATACTCGCATCTTCTCGCAGGAGCATACCCTCTCCACCATCTACGAGGCAGCGCAAGCCCTGCGCACGCTGGATTCGGAATCCATCTACATGGCCATACTGGACCTGCTGCGTCAGTATCTTGGCGTGGAGGAATGCTCCATCTACATGCTGGAGAACAACGTCTTTCAGCTCAAGGCCTTCAAACGAACCGTCTCGCCCAAGCCACGCGCCACCATCGCGCTGGAATCGGAACCGCTCTGGTCCGTATACCGTGAACGGCGGACACACACGCTGGATGCCGCCCTTCGCAGGGAACAGCAGACCACGGGTATACTCATTGCGGCCCCAGTGCTCACCTCCAGCGGCATGGAAGCCATGGGCGTGCTGGTTGTGGAACGCATGCCCTTTCTCAAATTCAACCCCACCTCCATCCGCATGGTGGAGCTCATTTCCGACTGGTGCGGCTCCAGCCTTGAAAACGCCCTGCTGCATAAAAACACTCGCGAGAAACTCATCACCGATGATATTGCGGACGTGTACAATGCGCGGTACCTGCGCCGCAGGCTGGGAGAGGAGTTCGCCCGCGCCAAACGCTACGGCCTAGAACTTTCTGTCATCTATCTGGAGATTCCCGGTTTTCAGGAACGCCTGCCCGAAGAACAGCAAGCCACGCGCATCGCCTTTGCCTCGGTCATCCAGTCACACCTGCGCAACATAGACCTTGTCTTTCTGCACGAAACCCCAGGCGCATTTGTAATACTGCTGCCCACCACCCCCATGCAGGGCGCGCGCGTGGTGGTGAACAACATTGCCCGCGCATATCAGGCCCTTGTGATCATGAGCTTTGAACTGGATGCCCACCTCATGTCGCTGCATGTAGGAGTAGCCGCGCTCACGCCCGAGATGAACGACATGGAGGAACTGCTCGCCGCCATGACGGAGGATATCCATGACACAGTCACCTCCGCGTAGGGTCGCACCGCATCTCAAGGCGGTCATCTATCTGCAGTGCATGTTCGCCGCCTCCCTGCTGCTGGAAGCGGGCGGCCTGTACCTGCTGTTATCCCCGCCCCGCCCCGCTGGGCAGCAGCAATGGCTGCAGGCAACCGCGCTGCACCTGTTGGCCGCCGCCGTACCGCTGCTCTACCGCTACCGCCCCGCGCGGTTTCCCTCAGCGGGCTGGTACCTGCCCAAGCTTACCGGCCTTATCACCCTGTTCCTGCCCGTAGTGGGCATTTCCGGCATGTTCCTGACCGTGAACCTGACCAAGCTCCTCATCCGCCCCAAGGGCCTTGCGCACGAATTCGAACAGGAAAAAATGCACCTCACCCATTTGGATGCTGGCACCATCACACGCACCATGGACGACATGCTGCGCGAAGAACTGGCCACTCAACCCATTGTGGACATCCTACTCGGCTCGGACGACGACCTGAAACGCGGTGCCATCATGCTGCTGAAACGCATGAAAAGCCCGCGCGCCGTCACACTGCTGAAGGAGAGCTTATCCGATGCCTCCGCCGAGGTGCGCTTTTTCGCCCACACGGCCCTGACACAACTGGAGGAGGATGCCGTGGAGCGGTTGGATAAGGCCGAAGAGCTTGCCGCATCGGGCGATGCCGCACTGGTGCGGGCCTTTGCTGAAGCCTGCCGGGAATACGCGCGCAGCGGCCTGCCGGAAGACACCATGCGCTCCTATTACCTTGCGGAATCACGCAAGCAGTATCTGCGCTACATGTCCATTGAGCGGCGAGACCATATGGCTTGTGTGGAGCTTGGTCATGTCAGCCTTGAACTCAAGGACTACGAGTCGGCCCTGCGCATGTTCACCACAGCACTGGACTACCCCGATACCCGTCTGGCAGGCAGGCTTGGACGCTGCTGGGCCTTTTTCGAGCAACGCGACTGGGTTCGCCTTTCCCGCGAGATGGCGATAATGCGCTCTGCCATGCCAGAAGCGGACGAAGCGGACGAGTTCAGCCGCGCACTGTATGTGTTCTGGGCTCAACACACCACGGATGGGACCACAGCCCCGCACGCCCTGCAAGCACGAACCAGGGCATGCGACATGCCGGGGGCAACGGCATGAGCGCAGACATCTGCCTGATACTGGAGGGATCATACCCCTTTGTGGCGGGAGGGGTGTCCTCATGGGTTCACAATATCATTAAGGGGTTGCCGCACCTCACCTTCACAGCGGTGTGTATTCTGCCCTCAGCGCGGGAACCGCATCCCTATAAATACGAGTTGCCTCCCAACTTCATCCCTCCGGAGGTGCTCTATATCCACGATGTGGACAAGCCCCGCCGCTCCCTGTTCCGCCGCTTCAGCAGCAGGCATGTTGAGGAAATTCGCGCCTTTCACAAGGGGCTGGCATCATTGTCCCATAACGACCTCGTTACTATGATAGATGCCTTCCGGCAGGGCCGCTATCCTCTGTGGGACCTTATGCACGGCAAACCCGCATGGGACCTGCTTATTGAGCAGATACAGGAACGCGTGCCCGATGCCCCGTTCATGAACTATTTCTGGACGTTCCGGTTCACGCACCTGCCTATGTTCAAAGCCATGGGTGTGCGCCTGCCGGAAGCCAAAGCCTACCATGCCATCTCCACCGGCTATGCGGGCCTTATCGGCACCGTGGCACGCATCCGCACCGGACGCCCGCTCCTGCTGACCGAGCACGGCATCTACACAAAGGAGCGCAAGATAGAAATCGCCCAGTCCGAGGCTCTACAGCAGAACGATGAAGACCGCATGCGTATAAGCAAGGATCTGGGCCTGTACCAGCAGCTCTGGGTCAGGTTATTTTATACGCTCGGGCGCATCACCTACCGCTATGCGGAACGTATTGTCACCCTGTACGAAGGTAACCGCCAGATGCAAATCAAGGACGGGGCCGACCAATGGCGCACCGAGGTCATACCCAACGGCATCGATCTGGAAGGATTCCAGAACCTGAAGCCTGCAGACTATCCTCCAGAGGAGCAGGACAGCTTCATCGTCGGATTTGTGGGCCGCGTCGTACCTATCAAAGATGTGAAGACCTTCATCCGCGCATGCAAAGCCGTTTCGCTCAAGTTTGCCAACGTGCAGTTCTGGATCATGGGCCCCACGGAAGAAGACGAGGAGTATTACGAAGAGTGCATTGACCTGGTCAAGATACTGCAAATGCAAGACAAAATATTGTTCCTCGGTCGCATCAACGTACGCGAATACTATCCCAAGCTGGACATGGTGGTGCTCACCTCCATAAGCGAGGCGCAGCCGCTGGTGGTCATGGAAGCAAACTGCGCCGGCATTCCCGTTGTAGCCTCCGATGTGGGAGCATGCCGCGAACTGCTGGAGGGCCGCCTGCCGGAAGACAAGGCACTCGGACCTTCCGGCGTGATCACGCGCGTTGCAAACCCGGCGGACACAGCCGCCGGAATGCTCGGCATCCTCACCAACTACCCCTTGCGCAAACGCATGACCCGCGCGGGCAGGGAGCGCATCGCCCGTTATTACAGTGAGGCATCGCTGAACGCGCGCTACGACGCCCTGTATAAGGAGCTGATGGAAATGCCTCAGTGGCACGGGCCGGGAGGCACCGATCACGATGACGACGAGGAGGGCACATGGCAGGTATAGGATTTGAACTGCGCCGCATTCTGGGCAAGGGCTCCTATCTGGACGAGCTTGGGGCCTATCTGTACGCCGCACTCATATCCTCAGGCCCGTGGCTCATGAGCATTTTCACGCTCTCCGTGCTCGGGCTGTTCAGGGAGCGGACCCTCTCCAACATTGACCACGAGATTTTCCGATCCACCATTATCTACACCTACGCGTTCTCACTGGTGTACGTGGGCTTTTTCCAGCTTGTGGCCACCCGTTATCTTGCGGACGAATTCTATTTGGGCAATCTGGAATCCTCCATGCGCGCCTTCTGGACCACATCCGCCGTTGTGCTTGTCACAGGTACGCCCCTTGCAGCCTTTGCTTACTGGCAGTTCGAGATATCGGCCATATACACATTGCTCGCGGTCATGCTTTTCATCGTGGTTTGCCTCATCTGGCTGGCCATGATCTTCATCTCCGCAGTGAAGGACTACATTCACATTGTCATCGCCTTTGCCGCAGGTACCTTCATCAGCATTGGCGGGGCCCTGCTGCTCAGCCGGAACCTCGGAGCTGAAGGCCACATGCTGGGCTACCTCGCCGGGCAGGCGGTGATCTTCTTCTGGCTTGTGGCACGCCTTATCGCTGAATTTCCCACCAGCTCCATCTGGGATGCGCGCCTCTTCACCTATTTCCGCAAGTACTGGGAACTGGCGCTGGTCGGCGTGATATACAATCTGGCAATATGGATAGACAAAATTGTATTCTGGCTGGCTCCGGACGCTAGAACAATCGTTCCCCACTTCCGGACGCATGATTTTTACGAAGGTCCCATATTCTTTGCTTACCTCACCATCGTGCCCACGCTGGCCATCTTTTTGATGAAGGTGGAAACATCTTTCTACGACCATTACAGATTGTACTACGCCAAGATCATGGACAACCTGCCGCTAGGAACCATTCTGGAAGAAAAAGACAGGCTTGTGGAATCGCTGCACGCTTCCCTACGTGAAATACTCATCATCCAGGGGGCCATAACCTGCCTGTGCATCGCCTTTGCGCCGGAGATCATTGCCCTTGCCCAAATGACCCCCATCCAGATCCCTATCTACCGCGTGGCCCTTGTGGGTGCCTTCTTGCAGGTCCTGCTCTCTGTTGTTATCATCATATTGTTTTACTTTGATCTGCGAAGGGATGTTCTCATCGTATCCGCCCTGTTTCTAGTCACCAACGGCATCTTCAGTTGGCTTTCGACCCGCATGGACGTCGCTTTCTACGGATACGGTTACTGCTATTCCTGTTTCACGGCGCTGTTAGCCGCATACTGGATACTGGACTGGAACATCCGTAACCTTGAATACATCACCTTTGCCAGACAACCCATCGGCTAGGGAGGTGGGAACATGCGTATTACCAGAAGGGCCGCCTGCCTTGTCACCGGCTGCGCCGGGTTAGACGCACGACTTCAGCTACGCTTCCGATGTGGTGCAGGCCTACCTGCTGGCGGCAGGTCTTATTCCAAATCCGGTAACCGGAAAGGTTGCCCCCATGTCCGGCATTTATAATGTGGACATAGGCTCGCGCCTTTCCATCAACGAACTAGCGCAGCAGACCGTTGCGGAAGCCGGAGCCCAGCCCCCCACGCCACGAGCCTGCACTCGCAGGCAGGCGTAACCAAGTTCGCACAGACAACCATGTTTTCACCCTCCGTGCCTTACCGGCAAGGACTCACGAAAACCATAGAATGGATGCGCGCGAAGTAGCGCCCGCATCGGTACCCGGAATGATATCAAACGAAGAGCTTGAATCCATTGCCCCGGAAGCGCGGGAAAAGGCCAAGGCCACGCTGCGTATGCGCTTTCGCTTCACCAATCACGACCACCCGTTCGTGGCTCAGTTGGTGCGCTTTGCATACAGCGAACTTCTGGAACGCATAGCACAGGGCATAGAGAGCGGTGATTCGCCCCCCTTGACTCTCCCATCAGAGCGCCAGCCCGCACCACATTTCGGCAAGGTCTTTTCCATGGAGGAGCTTCTCAGGCACCGCATCAATCTCGTTTCTCTACCGCAACTTGTGGTACAGTTGCAGGGGGCCATCAATTCGCCTAAGGCTTCAGTAGAAGACATCGCCAAAATCATCAGCAACGATGTGAAGCTGACCGCGTCTCTGCTCAGGCTGGTGAACAGCCCGTTGTATGGGCTTGTAAACAGGATTGAAACGATATCACGGGCAGTTGCCATCATCGGCTTACGGCCTCTCACCAGCCTTGCCATAGGGGCTACGCTCATCAGCAATCTCAATAAGCAGAAGACCGGTAGTGCCATGGAGGAATTCTGGTTGCACAGCATCGCCTGTGCTTCCATTGCCAAGCGCTTTGCGGAGCAGTGCAACAAGCCTGAACCGGAACGCTACTTCGTGGGCGGCCTGCTCCATGACATTGGCCGGCTTTTCATGCTGGGCGCCTTCCCTGATGAGGCAGAGACTGTATACAAATACGCCGTTTCGCGCGGCATTTCTCTGCATCAGGCGGAGCTTGCCGTATTCGGCTTCAGCCATGTGGACATAGGGGCGCGCATTCTGGAAATGTGGAATTTGAGCGAAGCCACTACCTCCGCCATCAGGTTACACCACACGCCGGAGGACGAGCCCGGCAATCCGTATGACGACCATCATGTCATCCACCTAGCGGACGCCATGGCCAAGGCGCTGGGCTACTATGCCAGTGGGGACTACTATGTTCCCAAAATTTCCGGTCTGTCATGGACCGCTCTTGGGCTTGATACACAGATGCTGAATGAGACCATAGCGGACCTGCATCTGGAGATTGAGACGGTGGCGCATATCATGTTACGGTCATCGGTTTGATTGTTTCATGAGGCCAAACGTGTGGCTCACGACAATAAAGCTCGAAAAGTCATCAAAGGCTCGCGCTGGTTGTTGCTGAAGAACAAGGAAAACATCCTCCGCACGGATGACCGGGTACGGCTGGACGAACTACTGCAAGCCGATCGGAACTTGATGGTGGTTTACGTACTCAAAGATGATCTGAAACGGTTATGGCAGTACCGCTATCCCAAGGCCGCCTTGCGATTTTGGCAAGGGTGGTATCGCAGAGCTATGCGGAGCAAGATTGAGCCGTTACGCATATTTGCCCGGAGACTTCGCCCATATCTTCCGGGATTGCTGGCCCACTGTCGCCATCGGCTGCACACAAGCCTTCTGGAAGGTATCAACAACAAAATCAAAGTGATAAAAAGAATGGCCTACGGGTTCCGAGATGACGAGTATTTCTTCCTGAAAATCAGGGCAGCCTTTCCCGGAATTCCGTGAAGAACCCCAAAAGCCGTCCTTCGCCCGAAACAGTGAAAACCCATTGCGAGAAAAACCACACTTCAAGTATATAGGTACCATGGGACCGATTGCACAGACCCGGAACTGTAACAAGAGCGTCTGCACACTCCAACCGCACAAGGAGAGGTCTCCACTTTAGAAATGATAGCATGCACCCCTTTTGTGCGGGTACAGACTGCTTGCAAAACTGAGAACGCCATACAAAATCATGCAGGCATCCAGTCCGTGCACGCACAAACAGGCCAGCAATCCCTTTTAGCCTTTGGAATTATAGTGGAAAAGCAAATGCAGCACTTGATTAACACTCGTCTGTATTGACCGAACAACCCCGGAAAGGTACTGTGACTACAATTTTACAAAAGTGTACACATTATAGCGGGGGGCTTTCATGCAGGACAATGTAAATAGAGACGACAAAAACCTATACAACAATGCACAACCCAATACGCAGACTTCCGGTATAAATACGCTCAAGAGCAATGAGGGCGCTGCCGATCCAGCGGATAATGAGCTATACATCGCAGGCATAGGTGCTTCTGCCGGGGGGTTGGAAGCACTTGAGCATTTCTTCAACAACGCGCCTGTAGACAGCAGGATGGCATTTGTTGTCATTCAGCACCTGTCGCCTGATTTTAAAAGCCTCATGGACGAAATTCTCGCCCGCCAGACCTCCATGCCCATCCACCGAGTAGATGATGGCATGAAAATCCTTGGCGGAAATATCTATCTCATCCCGGCCAAAAAGGCGATGACCGTCCGCAACGGGCACCTCTACCTCACCGACCGCGACACCACCCGCTCGCTGGAAATGCCCATAGATATTTTTTTCCATTCCCTTGCGGAGGATGCAGGAAAACGCGCCATAGGCATTATCCTTTCCGGTACGGGTACCGACGGTTCTCGCGGCATTGCCTCCATCCGCCGTGCGGGGGGGCTGGTACTGGTTCAGGCACCGGAAACAGCAAAATTCGACGGCATGCCGCGTAGCGCTCTGGAAAGCGGCACGGTTAACCTTGTGCTCTCACCGGAAGAAATGCCGGAATCTCTTCTCAAACACGTCGCAGACCCGAACTCGTTGGGCGAAAAAACCGTCCATTCAAGCAAATGCGGTATTGATGAAGATGAAGGAGATGCGGCACTGGCCCTGCTGAAAAAGCACTACGGCATAGACTTCGCTTACTACAAACCCACCACCGTAGGCCGCCGCCTGGAACGGCGCATGGCCCTCAGCCAGATTCCGTCTCTTTCCGCCTATCTCACCTACATCCGGGAGAATGCAGAAGAACTGAACGCGCTGTATAAAGATCTTCTCATCGGCGTGACCAGTTTCTTTCGTGATAAAGAGTCCTTTGAACGGCTTGAGCAGCAGGTCATCCCGGCCCTGTTCGAACGGGCCGCGGAACAGCCGGACCAGAAAGACATCCGCTGCTGGGTTGCCGGCTGCGCCACCGGCGAGGAGGTATACTCCCTCGCCATCCTTCTCACAGAAGAGGCAGAGCGGCGTAACTTTTCAGGAAAAATCACTATTTTCGCTACAGACGTGCACCGTGAATCTCTGGACATAGCCTCTGCAGGCATCTACGAGGCAAACCGGCTGGAAGTGGTCTCCCGCAACCGCATGCAGCGCTTTTTCAGGCAGGAATCAGATAACTCGTTCCGTGTCAGTTCTGAACTGCGCGGCATGGTAGTCTTTGCACCGCACAACGTCATCAGCGATCCGCCTTTCACCAAAATGGATCTCGTCACCTGCCGCAACATGCTCATCTACCTCATGCCCATTGCGCAGGAAAAGGCCATTTCCATGTTCCATTTTGCGCTGCGGGTAGGGGGCGTCCTGTTCCTCGGCTCCAGCGAAACGCCGGGGGCTCTGGCTCCGGAGTTCGATACCATAGACGCCAAGGCCAAGCTCTACAGGAAAAACAGGGACGTCAAACTGAATATTGATATGCGGGTAAATCCGGCGGACAAACCCCGCAGGCTCGTGGCTCCCATGCGCGCCATGGCCACGCTGGACCGCAGCCTTCTGCGCGACTACGACCTGCTGCTGGAACGGCATCTTCCCCCGGGAATCATCGTGAATGAGAATAGAGAAATCATACACATTTTCGGTGATGCTTCCCGCTATCTGGTTCGCATGTCAGGCCGCATGGATCGCGATATTCTCGATATGACCGAAGGCGACCTCAAGCTCGCTCTGGGAGCCGCCCTGCATCGGGCCGCTCAAGAAGAACGCAAGATAGTCTTCAGCAACATCAAAGTTGCGCTGGGCAGCAAAACAGAAAGCATGGACCTCACGGTAGAAAGCCTGCACGACGACAGACCTGGCCAGCAGCACTTCCATGTGTCGTTTTCCGCCAGCCAACCCGGCCATCCCGCAGTGGATAAAAAAGCCGCTGCAGCCGCAGACGGCAGCCTCTACACCGACAGCGAAGCGGCATGGCAACGCGTATCGGAACTGGAGGGCGACCTGCAGACCACAAGAGAGAATCTTCAGGCAACCATAGAAGAACTGCAAACCACCAACGAAGAATTACAGAGCACGAACGAAGAACTGCTCGCCGCTAACGAGGAGCTGCAAAGCACCAATGAAGAACTGCACTCGGTAAACGAGGAACTCTTCACGGTAAACGCGGAATTCGAAAAGAAAAACAGGGAACTGAAAGAACTTAACGACGATCTGGATAACCTGCTCCGCAGCACTGAGGTGGGCACCCTGTTTCTGGACGCTGCCCTGTGTATACGAAAATTCAACCCCGCCATCATGCGCTCCTTCCGCCTTCTGCCGCATGACATAGGCAGACCGGTAGATCACATTGCCTACCAGCATCCGGGCCGCGAGCATATGCTAAGATCGCTTGAAGAGGTGCTGCAATCAGGCGATTCCGCAGAAGAAGAGATAAGAGATGCAGAAGGCAACTGGCTGCTCAGACGGGTTCTCCCTTTCAAGGACAGCGAGGGAAACACCAACGGTGTGGTGCTCACCTTCCTGGACATTACCAGCGTGAAGATTGCCGAAGAGGAACGCAGGCAACTGGATTTCATCAAGGCCCTCGCCTCCAGCGTTCCCGGACTTGTCTTCCAGTTCCAACAGCCCCCGGATGCCGAAGGAGGCTACACTTTCGTCAGCGACTATGCCCGGGCCATGCTTGGGCAGCAGACCACCCGCATGCTCAGCGCGGCAACCTCCATGGCCGCTCTCGTGCATGCAGATGACCTTCACGTCTTCCGGGAAGCATTGGCCGCCGCACTGAAAAACGGAACCACCATGGAGTTTGAGCACCGCTGCCAGACAGACAACGGCTGCGTATGGCTGCACACGCGCGGCACCTCTGTCAGAATATCAGACGGCACCACCATATGGAACGGGGTCTCCATAGACATCACGCCACGCAAACTGGCCGAGGCCAACCTTGCCAAAGCGGCGGAGTTCTATCTCTCAATACTGAACAAAGCCCCGGCCCTCATCTGGCGCGCCGGTCAGGACGGCCTGTGCAACTGGTTCAATGCCACCTGGCTAGATTTTACCGGCAGGTCCATGGAACAGGAAATGGGCAACGGCTGGGCAGACGGCGTGCACCCGGACGACATGCAACACTGCCTCACCACCTACACCGAAGCCTTTGCCAGGCACGCTCCCTTTGAAATGGAATACCGCCTGCGCAGACATGACGGCGAATTCCGCTGGATTGTAGACTTCGGCTGCCCCATTCAGGGGCTGGACGGTGCATTCATGGGCTACATAGGCTACTGCTATGACATCAGCGAGCGTAAGCAGGCTTTGGCAGATCTGGAACTGGCCCGGCTGAACGCCGAAAAGGCCAGCAAGTCCAAAAGCGAATTCCTTGCCAACATGAGCCACGAGGTGCGTACCCCGCTTAATGGCATCCACGGCATGCTCCAACTGGTGCTGGATGGCGCGGCGAACGCGGAGCAGAGAGAGTATGCCGAAATCGCACTGCAGGCGTGCAAGCGGCTCACCCACCTGCTTACAGATATTCTGGATCTCTCCCGGGTGGAGGCGGGCAAACTGACCATTCAACAGCAACCCTTCACCCTTAGGGAAATCATGGATCACGTGGGTGACCTGTTCCGCCCCAGTGTCATCAAATCCGGTGTCATTCTGGAAACACACGTTTCTCCTGCCATCCCGTCCATGCTCGTCGGTGATCCCATCCGCCTGCTGCAGGTTCTGAACAACCTCGTCGGCAACGCTTTCAAATTCACCACGGCGGGCCGGATTCTGGTGGAGGTTCACCCGCTGCCTTCCGGCAATACGGGAACAGTCCGTGTCTTCTTTGCCATAACGGATACCGGCATCGGCGTGCCCCGGGAAAAGATCGACACACTCTTCCAACCCTTCACACAGGTAACAAACGGGTATAACAAACAGTATCAGGGAGCCGGATTGGGGCTTTCCATTTGCAAGCATCTGGTCGCACTCATGGGAGGCGACATCTACATGGAAAGTGAGCCGGGAGAAGGCACAACGGTCCTTTTCTGCTGCACATTCACCCAGTGTGAGTGCGGCACGCGCGAGGACACATGCGCTCTGCCCATGCCGCAGCCCCGCTCCATGCGGATACTCCTCGCGGAAGATGATGCCGTAAGCCGCCTTTCCGCCCAACGGCAGCTTGAGCGGGCAGGATTTACAGTAACGCTGGCGGTTAACGGACTGGAAGTGCTGAGAGAATTGCAAAAAGACACGTTTGATGTTGTGCTCATGGACATACAGATGCCCTACATGGACGGGCTTGAAACCACGCGGGCCATCCGCGCGGGAGAAGCAGGAAAGCGTGCCGCAGAAATCGCCATAATTGCCATGACAGCCTACGCCATGGCGGGCGACAAGGACACGTTCATTGAAGCGGGCATGAACAGCTACATCGCAAAACCGTTTGAAACGGAGCAACTGGTCGAGCTCATGCACCGACTCGTAGATTAGACCCTAAGCAGTATCAGGTAGCAGGCGAAGACACAGAGAATCCTGTTCAGCAATGTGCTGCGCAACGCCTATGACAGTTCAGTCTTCCGCAGGCATTGGGGGAGAGAGGAGCCATGGAGAAATCACAACTTATCCTTTCCGCAACGAGTCTTCCGTCCGTTTCGGAATCCGTTGCACTGACTCTGACAGACAGGGCAGATCATCATGCGGCAGCACTGAACGCGGCGATGACGGCTATGCCGGATTTCGCCGAACTGATCGGCCCGGGCAACGAGAATCTGGCGCGCTCCAATCACCTGAACCACTTCCGGTACATGGCCTCCCTTGCCTCCGTATTCGACCCGGTTTCCTTGGTGGAGGCTGTCGTCTGGGTGCTCCGCACCTACCGCGCTCAAGGTTTTCGCCTCGCCTACTGGGACCGGATGCTCCCGCAAGCCATGCAGATACTCCGCGAAGATCTGCCCCCGGAGCACGCGGCTGAAGTTTTACCCATATACCAATGGCTCATAGACCACATGCACCACTTCGCCGAGCTGAGCGAAAAAACCCCGTCGTTCTTCGAGTCGCTGGGCACAGTGCCGGGAGAATAAGCAGTGGAACATCTCACCCAAGAGCAACAGCAACGGGCGTCCGGGCTCAAAGAAATCTATCTGGAGCACCTCCTTGAAGCACGCAGAAGAACCGCCTGCGCCGCTGTCTTGCAGGAGGTGGAGGCCGGATTTCCCATTTCTGCCGCCTATCTGCGCGTCATCCAGCCCGCCATGTATACGGTTGGCAGCATGTGGCAGAATAATGAAATTGATATTACCACGGAACACTACTGCACCGCCGCTACACAACTCCTCATGGCCCAACTCTTCCCCTATGCGCTGGTGCAGCCCCGCAACGGGCTAAGCATGATCGGCTGCTGCCTGGGGAGCGAACTCCACGAAATGGGCATGCGTATGGTATGCGACTTTTTCGAATTTTCCGGCTGGGACACTTACTTCACCGGTGCCGTAACCCCCGGCGACGACATCGTGCGCGCCATTGCCTCCCGCGAACCGGACCTCGTCTGCCTTTCAGCCACCATGTTCACCGGTATGCCTCAGGTGCGCGATGTTGTTCACGCGCTGCGGCAGCGGATGAAAGACCGCGCCCCCAAAGTCATGGCTGGCGGACTTGCCTTTATGGTAAACCCGAACCTCTGGCGCGTCGTTGGTGCGGACGGCACCGCCCGCAATGCCCCACAAGCCGTGGCAACGGCAGGCGCGCTTCTCGGAATCGGAAAAACCGCACATGCTTAACAAAAGCAATCAGGGGCACGCCTTTGCCTTTGCCTGCGACGGGCAGGGAGGCAACTGCACCCTTGTGCTGGACAAAAAGGGATACTTTTCAGACAGGGAAAGCGCTTTTTCCACCATGTCCATGCCGGACGACCTCGCCCGCAAACAGTTCGGCAAACTGTTGCTTGAAGCTGCAGAATCAGGCTTCTCCCTTTGCGACCAAGTGATGTTGCCCAGAGAAAATGGACGCTGCGAAAGGTTCTCTCTCTTTGGTATCAAGCGCATCGATCACGTTTTCGTCATCGCCGTACAGTCGCCGCAGCATATCTTCCCCTTGTATGAAGACCTGATGAAGATGATCAACGAGCAAAGCCAAATGCTGCGCGAGACGCAACGCCGCTCGGTAACAGAACCGCAGGCTGCGCGATCACCGGACAGAAACATCGACTTCCTGCAGGAGCTGATGGAACTGAACAACGAACTCGCCAACATGCAGAGGCAGATCGCGAAAAAGAACAGCTTACTGCAGGAACAGGAAAAACGGTTCAGAAGTCTGGCAACAGCCACCCCTGATCCGCAGATTGTCCTTGCTGCGGACAACACCTTCCTTTTCCTTAACCCGGCGGCGGAAGCCATTCTCGCCAGACGCAACGAAGATTCCGTGGGCATCCCCTGCCTGCTGGATTTCAACAGTTCGCCCGAACTCTGTTTTTCCTCAAGTGGCAACCATATATGTGTGGAAGTCCGCAGCACAGAGATTCAGTGGAATAACCAGCCTGCGCGTCTTATCTCCCTGCGGGATATAACTGAACGCAAGCAGGTGGAGCAGATGAAGGAAGACGTGCAGCGCATTGCCCAGCACGACCTCATCTCTCCGCTCAATCCCATTGTCAACATTCCGGAATTACTCCAAAAAGACAACAACCTTACCCGTGAGCAAAAAAACATGCTGCGCACGATCTCACGAGCGGGCGTCCGCATGCTGCACATGATACGCCTTTCGCTGGATCTGCATAAAATGGAGACGGGCCGCTTTGAGTTTTCCCCTGAACCTGTGGATCTTCTAGAAACATTCCATGACATTCTTGCCGACCAGTCCCAGAACATGCTCTCCCGGCAAGTCGAAGTAGCCCTGCATGTGGATAACCGCCACGCCTGTGTGGACGAAAAACTCTATGTCTCAGCACAGCCCATGCTCTGCTACTCTCTTTTTTCCAATCTGGTGCTCAACAGCATGGAAGCGTCGCAACCGGGAGACACGGTCCTCATATCTCTGCATTCCGGAAACGATGGACGTGTACGCACAGACATTCACAACAACGGGGCCGTACCGCATGCTGTCCGGGCCCGTTTTTTTGATAAATACGCCACAGCAGGCAAGACGCATGGAACAGGTCTGGGAACATACTCTGCGCGACTCATTGCCAACACACTGCACGGAAACATCGCCATGCACACATCGGAAACGGCAGGAACCACAGTCACCGTGCACCTTCCCGCTGCCCGGCAGGCAGACATGCCAGAACCTCTTTCCAGTCCTATTCCAGACCAGCTCTGGCATTGTGCCACAATACTTATTGCCGATGATGAACCCGTTAACCGTCTGATCACCAAGCGACTGCTGGAAAAATCGGGCTTCAGGGTTCTGCTTGCGGAAGATGGAGAACAGGCACTGCAACGTTTACGCCAGCATCCATGCGATGCCGTGCTTATGGATGTGCAGATGCCTAAACTGGACGGCATTCAAGCAACAAAAGCCATCAGACACGGAGAAGCAGGCAAACATCACGCCGCCATCCCCGTTATCGCTCTCACGGCCTTTATGCACAAAGAAGAACTTGCCCCCTGCATGGAGGCAGGCATGACCACCGTGGTCAGAAAACCTCTGGATATGGATGAACTGCTTACCGTGCTGCGCAATCTGCTCTAACGACGCACCATCACCTCATCAATTTCCCCGCCCATCCCACCAAAACTCCGCGCCGCAGCCCTTTGCCGCCGAGGGTACGGCATACAGACGCGCAACAAAGCCGCATCCGAGTGCAAAGGGCGCAGGCAACGGGCTGGCAGACAGCGCGAGACGTGAGGCAGCGGAAGGCCTGTCAGGAGCAAAAAAGCGCGGGGGGAGTGGAGAGGGGGCAGCGCGCCGGCGGCCC
Organism: Desulfovibrio psychrotolerans; assembly: GCF_013340305.1. NCBI lineage: Bacteria > Pseudomonadati > Thermodesulfobacteriota > Desulfovibrionia > Desulfovibrionales > Desulfovibrionaceae > Desulfovibrio > Desulfovibrio psychrotolerans. The sequence continues at coordinate 236 of NZ_BLVP01000001.1, read as the reverse complement.
CCTCTCCCCGCCGGAGGCTTAGTCTGATCGGGGTAGTAGCGAATGGGATGCTGCAAGATGAAGCACGGCAAGTGCTGCCTTGTTAGTGCGCCCACGCCCCTCCTGCAAACGCAAAAAACTCCGGCCCTCATCGGTACCGGAGTTTTTTATGATTGAAATACGTCTTGGCGGCGGCCTACTTTCCCACCAGCTCCCTGGCAGTATCATCGGCGATGGCGGGCTTAACTTCCGAGTTC